>JBGCGF010000085.1:0-46831 GCA_045110575.1 Saprospiraceae bacterium | reverse complement strand
TAATTGACGCAATATTGAATTTCGTATCCGTCCTGTTTTTAGTATCGAATTCAATGCAGGATGTGCCGTAAGCTCTCTTCTCAATTACCTCGTTTTTATGAGCAATTAGAATAGCTCCTGAAAAATCTTGTTCGTCTACCTTGTAGACTTCTCTTCTTTTAGACAGTCCTAAATTAGAAAGTGAAGGTAATACATAGCGTTCATGTTGCTAGTGAGCCCGAGGGCGAACTAGCAACATGAACGCTGCGGCCTCTTGCGAAGGCCTGTGGTGATAGCCCACCGAGGGCTGTATGTGGATGCGACGCATTGTATCTCTCGCACCACACGTAGAGCTCATCGTTCAGACTCCGTAGTGAATTAAATGCCCAAAAGTCGAGCACATCTTCACGGATCGTTCGATTAAGTCGTTCGATCCTGCCGTTGTCCATCGGTCGTCCAGGCTCAATCCTATTATGGTACACAGAATGCCTCTCGCACCACTTTGCTAAAGCATCTGAGACGAACTCCGGACCGTTATCGGTCCGCAGGCACGCTGGATAAATCCCGCCACGCTCTGCTACGATTCGGTCGAGTACCCTGCATACTCGTGTAGCAGGGTAAGAGATTGATGCTTCAACTGCAAGGCACTCACGCGAGTACTCATCCATGACCGCGATCACACGCGCAGAGCGTCCATCAGTAAGCGCATCCGAAAGGAAGTCACACGCCCATACTTCGTTACAGGCCGCGAGCTGCTGCATCGGGCGTCGATCCTCAGTTGGAGTAATGCGCCGTTTCTTGCGCACACGGTGTTTAAGGCCCATTTGCCGGTAGATGCGTAGCACGCGAGAGCGACCCCAGGAATGTCCTGTGGTTCGGAGGCGAGTGTAATAGTTATCGAATCCACGAGTGGGATACTCTTCGGAAAGGATACTGAGAGCCTCAATGACAACCGCGTCCCGCTCACTTTGCTGTGAGCGATAGTACCATGATGCACGTGGCAGGCTTGCCAGTGCGCACGCCCGAGAAATAGGACGTGCGTGCGCCTTATGAAAGTAGCTCGCCAGTTGGCGCTTAGCTGTCGAGCCTACCACTTTTTGAGAGTGCATCTTTAAGTGCCTTATTGTCGAGTTGGCTCTCAGCATACATTGCCTTAAGTTTTGCATTCTCGGCCACGAGTTCCTTAAGCCGCTTTACGTCAGAGGCCTCCATCCCAGCGTACTTTTTACGCCAACCGTAGAAAGTCGCCACACTGACTCCAGGTTCGCGGGCTACATCAGCCGCTTTACGTCCAGCTTCGTTGTCTTTAAGCGCCTTGATGATCTGCGCTTCAGTGAATTTGCTTTTTCTCATAAGTCCAAAAGTTACAGTTTTGGACTGTCTTGATTTTACGGAAGGCTACAGAGACAGCGGGATTCTAACATTCGTTAGCTACAAAAAGGACCCCACCATCACCACCAATCTTACTTTGACTACATTGACAAACAACGAGGACTAATTTCAGCAAGTCAACATGGAGAACGGTCAAGAAGGAGAACAAACACAATGTCTTAACTGCAGTGCTGCGGTAGCAGATGTCTTTTGTCAAAGTTGTGGCCAGCGTGTCCGCGAGAACTCAGATCGCTCGATAGGCCAGTTATTAGGCGATTTTTTGGGCAACCTTTTCTTTATAGACAACCGCTTTTTGCTCAGTGCGTGGTACCTCTTCCGGTTTCCAGGCCGTATGACCATCGAGTTTTTAGAGGGGAAGCGCAAAAAGTTCATCTCGCCAGTCACCTTGTTCTTATTTGCTAACCTGATCTATTTCTTCGTTGATCCGCTTTCAGACTACTCTCTTTCGCTTTATGATCAAGTCTATGGACAATATTACAGTGAGTGGATCAAACCTTGGGTAAGAATCGTGATGCAAAATTCGGGGCTTGAATCAGCAGCCTACAACACTGCTTATCAAAACACAAGCGATAACATCTCTAAGGTTATCATGATCCTCAATATCCCTATGATCGCACTAGCTGTGTACGTATTGGCTCTCAAGAAAAGGCGCTATTACTACGACAGTCTTATATACGCCTTCCACTTCTTCAGTGTATACATAACGAGCTGGATCCTGCTCGACGGTGTAGATAGACTAATCACTTTCATTGCTGGCTATGAAGAGTCACAGGTCGCTAACATTTCGTTTTACCTGTTTGCTTTCGGTTTTCCGTTGCTGTATGCAGTCCTAAGCATTAAAAAATTCATGGATATTCGCTGGTACTGGGCTATACCTGCGGGACTGGTAGCAATGGTCAGTGTGACCCTGGCGAATATGATCTATCGGCTTATTATTCTGGTGTTGACCTTGTGGGTGACATGAGAGGTGGAACGGCATCATGCCCTATTCACAACTCATGGAAACGAAGCACTTGGTGACGCTGGGTTTCGTAAGGAGAAGAGGCAGATTTCACTAGCTTAGCAAGCCCAACGATCTGTACATAGCCACTATTACAACACCACGGTGTGCCCTACCGGTGATTCACCAAGAGGCTGCGTGAGTGCTGCTACAGCACCTTGCATCTTAGTCAAAACTCAAAAAACCCTTGCTGTAACAAAACGTTAAGCGCATCGTCTTCGCAGTACACCAATACTGTCAAAAGTGAAATTCAAAGCGCTACTCAAGAAGCTCCTACTGGCTTCTACGTTACTAATCGTTGGGTTTCTTGCTTTCGTGCTATTCGAGACGAAGGATGACATAAATGCAGACTTAGGCAATATCGAAGAGAAATTGAATCGATACTACAATCCAGACAAAATGGGTGGATTTGCTGTGTCAGTATTTAATGCAGACAGCACGATCTTCTCTAAAGGATTTGGATACTCAAACAAAGAAGACAGCACACCTTACACTACAGAAACCCAGCAATACATAGCCTCTGTATCGAAAACCACCATTGGCATTGCACTACTGAAAGCTGAAGAACTTGGCCTGCTCACCATTGACGACCCTATCAACAAGCACCTTCCCTTTAAGGTCTACAATCCAAATTTCCCTCTAGACGAAATTACAATTAAGCAGTTGGCGACGCATACCTCTTCCTTAGGTTATAACGAACCAGTAGTCGAGTCCAATTTCATTGATGAATCAAGGAAGGAAGAAAGCCTCAGTACGTTTATGAGAGGGTATTTTCAAGAAGCAAAATATGGAGACGTCACATACACGAATTATAGGCCAGGTGTAGACTGGGAATATTCAAATATCGGTTCGAGTTTAGCTGCATATATTATTGAAGTTGTGTCTGGGGTACCTTTTTCAGATTTTACGCAGACTCATATTTTCGGCCCGCTCAATCTAAATGACACCTATTGGAATAGCTTAGATGGGGACTCTTTACTGCATACAAAATACTACGAACCTACTACAGACGCTATCATCAACGTTGAGTCACGTGGGATAATCATGTATCCAGCTAGGGATATGATTACGAGTATCAAGGATTTAACCACGTACTGTCAAGCAATTATAGCGAAGGATCCAGAATTGCTGCAATCAAAATCTTACGACAAATTGCTTTCTCCAAAACTGAATAGCTCTGTCACTCATCTCGAAGATGATAATAACGGCGTGTTCTTTTTCATAGATAGAGGTAACTACGGAATCAATTACCAGCTCACAGGAATGGATGGCGGAGACCATTGCATTAAGACGATGATGTGGTTTGACCCTAAAACAGAACTAGGATACATTTTCCTTGGAAATACTGGGCCAGCAGAGCTGAACAGGTTGCATCACATTCTTATCTACAATTCATTAGTAAGTCTAGGACACAACTACACCTATGAGAATTCTACGACAAGCGAAAAAATCGGTCTCAAATGGCATAACGTATACAATAGGGTTAGGGCTATTTTCTAGTAACATAGAAGCTACCACTACATCAATTGACTACTTGCTTCTGATAGCTAAACCTAATCTAGCAAAAATTCGATTCAAACTAGTAAGACCTTGATTTTCAGAGCCATACCAAAAACAGAAACCATGAATAAACTGCTGTACATACTTTTCTTAGGGTTAGGATTCTTCAATGGCTTGACCGCTCAAAACATACAGGAAGACTTAACTGTAGAGCTATCAGAACTACATCAAAATTCCGGTCTCCCAGGATTTGCGGTAGCGATAATCAGCAAAGACTCGATTCTATACAAAAAGGGATTTGGCTATGAAAACATAGCCAGCAAAAAACCATTTTCGACCAGACAGCGCTTTTACATTGCCTCTATATCGAAAACGTTTATAGGCATTTCGCTCATGAAACTTGTTGAAGATGGGCAACTTAAACTATCTACTCCCATAAATGACATCTTGCCATTTCCAGTCACGAACCCCTACTTCTCAAATGACGAAATTACAGTTGAACACTTAGCAAGACATACTTCAAGCATTCTTTATGGAGATCTTGAACATAAATCATGGTATTTAGAAAACGATTTCAATCTGGAAAAAAATGCAATTGGAAAAACTGCATTTAGAGATTTTACGAAGTGGATGAAAAATGACAATTCAGAACTTGGAAAATTCTTAGAAAAATGCTTGACCCCTGGAGGAGAATACTATTCGAAAAAACGTTTCTCCAAAGACAAACCAGGGGGATCTTATAACTACAGCAATCTTGGCGCAGCAGTAGCAGCCTATATTATTGAACTAAAAACAGAAATTCCTTTTGACGAATACGTTGAAAAATTTGTCATCAAGGAACTCGGGTTTAGACCCGAAATATGGAGACATCACGCAACACACTCACTACCTACAGCCTATTTTCAAACCAAAATTGAAACACCCATTCACAAACCAATACTATATCCAGCTGGAGGGATGATGCTATCCTGCGACGAGCTAGCAGAATACATGACAGAAATGATAAACGGATTCAGCGGAAATAGTAATATCCTACAACCAACATCCTTTCAGAAGATGATGACCACTCAGAACGACACAAGTGGTGCAGGAAATGGGATTTTCTGGGAATTGCACAAAAACAACATTGGCCACAATGGAGGAAATTACGGAGCAACTTGTTTCATGAATTTCAATAAAGTTACTGGTGTAGGAAAAATCTTCATGACAAATATCAGTTCCTACAACAACGATGACCTACTCAAGGAAATGGTTTCTATTTGGAAAACCTTGGACAAACACACCCTTCACTAAAAAAGTCAACATGAACTCAAAATTGATTTACATAGTACTCTCATTAGCATTCTTGTCTTGCTCAAAGAAAAACTGGACATGCACCTGTACCAATGATACAGACGGAAGCATCTTCGAAGTTTCAAACTATGATTTGACAGAATCCGATGCAGTTTCTGCCTGTGCAAACAGAGATAACGAACCGAATATATCTTGCACGCTTGAAGAAATTTAAGCCAGCAAAGAATAGATGTGTATGTGTACGTTCAATACGAATAACAACTCGCAAAGCCACTATTCTTACACATCGATTCTGCAAACGAGCACTACCCCAGCCCCATCATCTCTAAAAAAGCACCCTTCTTGGACTGTGAAACCGCCAACTCCTTACCGTTCCGGAGCATCACGATTCCACCTTTCCCTTTCACATAGCGCTGTACGAAAGCAAGGTTGACCAAGGTGCTGCGGTGAATACGGCAATACGCATGCGGGACTAAGATGTCCTCATAAAACTTGAGCTTCCGGCAGATCATATGCGTCACACCTGAAGACATGAAGAAGCGTGTAAAATTATCGGCCGCCTCACAGTAAACGATGTCGCTGATCTCAACCACCTCAAAGCCATCAAGTAATGGAAGAATGAGTCGCGTCACCTTACCGGAGAGTTGCTCCTTGAGCACTGAACTTCTCACTTGCCGATCTCGAGAATCTAGGTTCGCGGAAGCCTTTTCGACAGCCACAATGAGCTCATCGATGTCGATCGGCTTTAGCAGGTAGTTGGCCGCGCTCGAGTTGAACGCCGTAACCGCATACTGACTAAAGGCCGTCACGAAAATGATCTCGAAGTCAATCGACTCCAGCTGTTCAAGCAAGTCGAATGCATTTCCGAACGGCATCTCGATATCCAAGAAAACAAGCTGAGGCTTGTGCGTACCGATCGCTACCCTAGCCTCTTGAATGTTCGCACAGCTAGCAACAAGCTCTACCGACGGACAGTACTTCGCCAGGTACTGCTGAAGGCATTCTCTACTGTCGCGCTCATCGTCAACAATAACAGTGGTCAGTTTGGTCATTGTACGGGGAGTGTTACGGTTACGAGGGTACCTACATCTTCGGAAGATGAATCTGCATCGTCTATGGCGAGCTGATATGACGTATCGTAAAGCGAATTAATGAGGACTATTCGCCCATCTATATTTTCAAGGCCAGTACTCTTATACTGCGTTTGATGCTTGGTCTTTAACGCTTGCGATCGAGCTCTACCAATACCATCGTCTTGTATCTGAATCTCACAACTTCCGGCCGACGAAGGCTCTATGGAAATGGAAAGCTGCCCTTTCGTAGACTTATAGCGCAGCCCATGCTACACGGCATTCTCTACAAACGGCTGAAGCAACATCGGCGGGATGCGCACTTCTGTAAGTTCGAGCCCGTCACTCACGTCTATAGAATAATTAAACTGATCGCCAAACCGCGCATGCTCCAACTTTAGATAAAGCGATAACAGCTCCACTTCTTCCTCTAAAGAGACAAACTCCTTCTCGGAATTTTGCAACACCATGCGCATCAAGCGCGAGAAGTCTGACAGGTACTTATTGGCCGAACGATCATCTTGCTTCGCAATGAAGTTATTGATACTCGTCAAGGCATTAAAGATGAAGTGCGGATTCATCTGCGCACGTAACGACTTCAATTGTAGCAATTGATTCGCACGTTGGCGACCGATACTTTGCTTGCGCACATTCCATAGGCCTATAGCAACAGCAGACAAAAGCGCACCCAAGAGACCAATGAATATCCACTGATTGCGAACCTGGTTCTTCAGGAGATTTTGCTCTGAGGCTTGCAATAAGTAGTCCTTCATCAACAAGTCCACTTCCCCCTGCTCACGAAGAATGGTAGCCTGTTGCGCGAGCGCCTGCCCTTGCTGCTCGAGGACTTCTTCATTTGCTGCTACGTAACGATCGTAAGCCTCGGCAGCGGCAGAAAAGTTGTTTTGGCGAAAGCTGATAGACGACTGTAGCTTGTATAAATCAGCCCTAATTTTTGGATCAGTGACTACAAACTCTGGAGCAGAAAGCGCTTCAACTGCTTCAGCGATTTTGCCTCGCGCCAAGGAAAGTTCAGCCAGACGCATTTGCTCTTGCAAAGTGACTCCACTTGGAAGTTTACGCGTTTGAAGTTCCGCTATTGTATTACTGGACAACTCAACCAACTCTTCATAGTTCGGCGCAGTTTCAACCAGCGCGCTATTGGCAGCCACTACAGGATTATAAGATTCAATATCTTTCACTTCTTTAGGAAGCGATACAATCGAGTTTTGATAAGAAATATTTGCATTTAATCTATCATTTCCATTCTGTAGATAATTCTGAGACTGCTTTGCGAAGATGCGCGAAAGACCTAGGCTATCCTGCTGGGTTTCGAACGTAGAATTAAGCGCACGGTAGAGGGTGTCACTTTCTGCAAAACGACCAATGATTCGCTGGGCATCTGCTAATCCTTCCTGGCAATCCAACGTGAGGGTATCCCCTAGCTGATCGATCAAAAGACAGGTCCTATACGTGTTGAGCGCGTCGAATCCATTACCGAGTGTTAGCTGCATCCGCCCAATCAAACTGAGCGTCTCGGCTCGCTTACGAGGGCGTTTAAGTGAGGTCCACATGGCAAGCGCCTGTTCATAACGTGAAAGCGCAAGAGCATGCTGCCCAATGTCTTCGTAGAGCTTGCCGAGAAACGTGTACTCCTCGGCAGTTTGTGTTGTATTGGCCGAAAGTAAGCTCTTCTGCAGACTGCTCTTCACAAGTTGAATAGCCTCTTCTGGAGAGCTCTGCCGCCTAGTTCTTGCGCGTTCGAGCCCAGTAGAGTCGGAGCTGGGTCCAACACTACGCACACCGCCAGCTTGCCCCATCGCAACCTGCGACAGCAACAAAAAACACAGTACCTGTACATACCCGATCCAGTGGCTCATGTAGGCAATGTAAGGCGCGTTTATTTATGAAGTTTTGGTGCTTTTACCGCTAATTCTCGTCTACAAAGCGAACGGGCTACTTGCTACAGCCAAAAGCCTTATTCACCAAGTATAGGTTTTTTATGAAAATATTATCCGTGAGTATTGCAGTAGAAAATACAACGACATGCAACGATTTAAGCTCTTACTCTTCCTTATTTTTAGTGGGATAATGCTCTCCATTGTTATTAGTGGCCCCGTCCGTGCACATGAAGATGCAGATTCCGGAGCGCTGAAAACTCGATCTACAGCCCAAAAAATGCAGCTAGTGCTCTTACTCGATACCAGCAGCTCAATGGATGGTCTGATCGAGCAGGCCAAGTCCCAACTTTGGAGCCCCCTTGTAGCACTAAGTCAAACCAAAAAGGATGGTAAAGCTCCTGTCTTAGAAATGGCCTTGTACGAATATGGCAACAGCCGCCTGCTAGCAACCGACGGTTTCGTGAAGCAAGTCATTCCGTTTACGAGCGACATGGATGCGGTGTCCGCCGCACTGTTCGAGTTAAGCACGAGTGGAGGCAACGAATACTGTGGCGAGGTTATCGTACAATCACTCGAAGACTTGGCGTGGGAGCAGGATCCAAACGCGGCTCGCATTGTTTTCATTGCGGGTAACGAAGGTTTCGACCAAGGGAATACGCCCTTTGCTACTGCCTGCGCAAAGGCTATGGAGGCAGATGTAACTGTCAACACGATCTTCTGCGGACCGTGCCAGCGAGGGATCCAACTTCACTGGAAAGAGGGCGCCGATCTCACAGGAGGCCATTATAGCTGCATTGATCAAAACCAAGTCACCGTCTACGTTGCCACGCCCGTTGATAAAGAGTTAGCTATCCTTGATACCCGTCTCAATGAAACGTATCTCGCTTATGGCGCTGGTGGTGCTGTTCGACAGCGTCTACAGCTTGAGCAGGATTCAAACGCCAACGTTTACGGGCAATCGAACGCGACCAATCGTACTTCTTTCAAGATCAGTTCCAATTATAACAATAGCAGCTGGGACTTGGTGGATGCCTATGCCGCTGATTCGACTGTCGTAAAACGCGCAAGTGTTTTGCCCGCTCACCTTGCGGACAAGTCGGTGAAAGAGGTGAAACGACAGGTGGAAGAATTGACCCGCCGCCGTAAGGAGATTCAAGAAGAAATCAGGGCTTATAGTCTACAACGTGACATGTACATCGAAGCGACGAAGAAGCAGACAAAAGGTACAGATTTGGAAGGGGCGATGCTAAAGGCCATCTACGAGCAGGCGGCCAAGAAGAATTTTGTGCGTTCAGATAGCGGATTACTCAACACAACGGAACCGGCTACTGGCGGGATCAACACTGAGCCCAACTATCCAAGAGCTAGAGTGAGCCTTACGGACTTTGCTGACCTCGTTGCAGAAGTCGGTAAAGACCGTGATGATCGTCTACTCAGTCTACAGGATTTCCTGGTCGACGCTAGTGATCCGAAGACGGTGGTCTTGGATGCACGTTCACGCAACATGTATGAGCGTCGCCACATAAAGGGTTCGATTAATATACCATACACTGAATTCACAGAAGAGACGCTGACGAGGAATATCCCTGATCCTGAAACCCGTATCCTCATCTATTGCAACAATAATTTTACAGGAGACCGGGTCGCTTTGGCAAGTAAAGTCATACTTCAATCGGTTGCCCAACAGCGCGGTGTTCGTCCTCGCCTGTTAGCGCTCAACATCCCTACTCACGTCACCTTGCGGGGCTATGGCTATCAGAACATCTTCGAGTTAGATGAGCTGGTGGATGTAATGGATCCTCGCATGCAGGGGCATTGGGAAGGAAATAGAACTTGGACCTTAGGCGCGATGCCAATGGAAGTCGGATTGGGTGAATGATAAGCGGTATAGGACTGTTTTTCAGAGGTTTGGGCTTTCGCCAAAACTAAACATGCGTGAATAAGAAGGACTAGACTAACAGTCAATTCCTGTAAAGACTTGATGAAGGAACGCTCATAACTCCCCGCTCCCTTGACTGCTCTTGGCCTGCGATACTCTTATGCGACTCAGTTGGTCGGAAATAGTACACTCGAACTAACTTTAAAAACTACCTTGACAATAAGGTCATCTAGGCTTCATAAAAAGCTTATCCCTGAATCTAGTCCAGTGGAACTTTGAAGTGGAACCAAATGGAATAAAGACCATTTCATATCAATATGAAGTACATCGAAACAACTAAGCGAAGAGACGAACAAATTACTCGAAAGATGTACGCTGAAATAAGAGTAAATTCGAAGCCCATGGTCAGTAAAGGTAAGTTGGGTCCGTAAAAGTAAAAGTAGCCCACCTAAAGGGGAGGTATTACTTGACCTATGACACGCTCTATTCGGCAAGCTTCCCGAGCATTCCTGTCTTGTCATAGAGGGGTTCAACTCTAATAGATTCACATACTATTCCCTCTATTTTCGCACTCAACTTTTGAATATTAGCTGGTTGTGACGACAGAGATGAATGCTTCATTATAGAGTAGCTACAAGCACAAGGATCGAAGCAAATATGCTAATCGGAAAATCGCCGACAAAAAGGCTCTAAGGCGCACCACCTTTATCCAAACCACCTATGCATATTGGTGCCGCAGTGGTATTATTACAACATGGATGTTACCGATACCCAGAACAAGTATTTGGACAAGCTGCAAGCGCTTGGCAAGAACCCTAGGCACATCAGTGGTCAGACGCAAATAGATCATAATCAGTCCTTTGCGGGCAACATTGAGAACTTTATTGGGTTTGCTCAAATTCCGATTGGTTTAGCGGGACCGTTGCTCTTAAACGGAACAGCAGGAAGCACGGAGCATTTGATACCGATGGCTACAACTGAAGGTGCACTAGTCGCGTCGTACAACAGAGGCATCAAAGCAGGATCCATGAGTGGCGGTTTTGTCACTCGAACGATAGCAAATCAGGTTCAGCGCAGTCCGTATTTCGAATTTGATAAGCTCACCGAAGCTATGGCATTTGGAAGCTGGATAAAGTCGCTTCAAACTACGCTAGAAGCTGGGGTGCGTCAAGTGAGTAGATTTGCCAAGTTATCAGGGCTTGAAGTTTTGCATGAGGGTAACGGAGTTCATGTTACGTTCTCCTTTGAAACAGGTGCCGCGGCTGGTCAGAACATGGTTACCATTGTGACAGATCACATTTTGAAGCAGGTTTTGGCGAAAGCTCCTCACACGCCTAAACACTTCTTTATTGACGCGAATATGTCAGGTGATAAAAAGAGTAATTATCGCGCCTTATCTAATGTAAGGGGACGGAAAGTAATTTCTGAGGTTTTACTAACCAAAGAGGTTATTCAAAACACCTTAAAGTCATCGGCAGAGAACATTGCGAAACTTTGGCAGACAGGAACTCTAGCCGCCTTACAAGCCGGCGCAGTCGGTAACCAAGGTCACATTGCCAATGCACTCACGGCCATCTTCATCGCTTGCGGTCAGGATGTTGCATGTATTGCGGAAGCGGCCGTTGGCATAAGCAGGGTTGAGGCAAAAAGCAATGGAGATTTGTATGCATCACTTACGCTACCCGGACTGATCGTTGGGCCAGTAGGAGGTGGCACTGCATTGCCTACGCAAAAAGAAGCCCTTGAAATTATGGATTGTAACAAGCCAGAAGACGTAAATAAGTTTGCCGAAATCTGTTGTGCCGTTGCTTTGGCTGGCGAATTGTCTATTGGCGCCGCTATTGCGGAGGGGCATTTTGCATCAGCTCATCAAGCATTGGGTAGGAAGAGGTAGGATGCTATAGAATTATAAGCTTCCGCCAAAACAGGTTTACAGAACGGAGGAGGGCACGGTTCCAGCTTTCGCCCCCGTGGTGCGAGGGTCTATGGACATAACCAAAGGCCTGACCACATTATCAGATCAAAAAACGAGCTAGCGTAGATCAATCGGTTGGAAAGGTTAACTTAGCTAGCCTTCCTCCCGAAACGGGGCATGTGAAGCCCACACTGACTGAAAGCAAGGAAATATGAGAAGGAAAACGACAATTTTGATATCAATATGCTTGGCTTTCTCAATCAGTGCTTACTCGCAGGTAGACCTAGTAAATGGAATAAAGTGGGAGTACGAAATGTATCAAGTTATCGGCTCAGGTAACCCGTCAAATAAAGTAAGTATTGTTGGCGATACGACTATTGATGGCCGAGCATGCAAAATACTTGAAAGAGAATTTACTAATTGTAACCTAAGACCGAAGAAAGATTTCATTTACCAAGAGGATCGTCAGATCTACTACTATCACTTTGAAGACTCTCTTTTTCATTTACTGTATGATTTTGGAGCTGAAATCGGAGACACTTTAAAAATCAGAGGCTGGGATCAATTCTCTAACAATAATGACTACTTCTACTTAAAGGTTGACTCAATCAGCAGTATCAACATAGGGCTAAATCAAAGAAAAAGGTTCATAATGATATATGGTGACAAAAACAACTTAGGTGAAATTGAATTTACTGATTATCAATTAGAAATAGTAGAAGGTGCAGGATGTACAACTAATTTCTTTTACTTTTATGATACAGGATCGTGCGATGGACGTCACGTCCACCAATTGAGATGTTATTCCCACCCTGAACTAGGTAGCTTTGGAGATAGCACACTATGCAACATAACGACTTCCACAAGAGAGGCTCCATTATCTGCTACCCCGCTAGTCTATCCGAATCCTTTCTCAAATGACATAAATATATCCATCTCCGAGGCCTCCTCGATGATTATCCTTGAACTCTACAATGGCCAAGGGCTCCTCCTTTCAACTAAAAAATCCAAAACAAATTCTTCAAAAACAATGAAAATAAACGCGCTATCTAATCTTCCTACTGGAATATATTATTTGAACATAAAAAACCTAGAAAACGACAAGTCAACATCACACAAATTATTCAAAATAAGTGAATAATTTTCTTGCTCCAAACTAAAACAACCAGCGATACGCTTTCAAGGCATATCGCTGGACGCAGGCAAAAAACGCTCCTCACAACACCTAAATGGAAAAGACAATCAAAGATTTCATCAAGGAGATCGTTCCTATTGTAGTTGGTATTTTAGTAGCGCTGTACATCAACAACTGGAATGAAGAGCGAAAAGACCAGAATTACATTGATCGAATATCGACATCACTTAACAAGGAACTATCGGAATCCAACGACGATATAACAGAAAAACTAGTGCAGCAACGAACGCTAATCGATTCGCTTGATTTTTACTTAAGCGACGATAAAGTCTCCATAGAGGACGTAACCCGCAAGGCAAAAGGAGTCTATATACCGACGATAAAAATGCACTCTTGGAAAGCTATTTCCAATTCAAAGATTGAGTTGATGGAGTATGAAAAAGTGTCAACTTTAGCTGACATTGAAGAGCAAAAAAGTCTTTTGAGACTAAAATCAGAAAAACTACTAGACTTTATATATGCAAATTTTAAAAACACAACTACCGAGCAAAAGGAGTTCATGAAAATATCGATGGGAGAGATCATAAGCACCGAACTCTCTGTGCAGAAGGACATTGAGAAGGTTCTTAAGGAGTAGTAAGCCAATAAAGGGCTAACACTCTCGTACTCCTCAGCCAAACCGTATTGCTACTCCTCAAGAATCAAGTATATCAGTATCGCGATAGCCGTGATCGCGATAGCCGTGATCACGCTATTTAAATTGCTAAAAAGTTAGGTATTTGCTATCTTTAGAAGGCAGACCTCAATAGATCTAAGTCTATCACGAGTAAATGGTGACAGCCTAGAACACTACTCACCTCACTTCTTAGATTTAACTTCAAGAGGCCTGAAAGATTGAGTTTCAAATAACAGTTCGTATTCTACTTTATACAATCAAGAACCCTGTCAACTCTGAACACACAAGAATAAGCTATGAATAAACTTGTTACACTTCTACTTCTTCTAACCTACGCCTCAACGCTAAGTGCTCAGGAAGATAAACCAGTTGAATACAGTGAATCACCTGAAGATTCATACATTTTCAAAAGCCGATCATCCTATGCCTCCTCACCGGCATATCAAGTTAGCAGCACAGAAATCTTCACCAATCAGGTAAACGTAAATAGTGCTGGTGAAAACATGATCGCTGATGCGGCAAATGAACCTTCATTAGCCATCAACCCAACGAATTCAGATCACATGATCATTGGTTGGCGACAATTTTCAACCATCACTAGCAACTTTAGAGAAGCTGGATATGGCTACACCCTAGACGGTGGTCTTAACTGGACTTTTCCAGAACCCATTGAAGCGGGTATTTTTCGATCAGACCCTGTTTTAGATGTTGATTTGAACGGCAACTTCTATTACAATAGCCTTACTGCAGAAGGGTTAGACTTCAGTTGTAATGTCTTCAAATCAGCCCCTAACAACACCTGGGATACGGGAACCTATGCGTTTGGAGGTGACAAACAATGGATGGCGATAGACAAAACGGGTGGCCCTACAACAGGGAACATTTATGCCTTATGGAAAGGTGTGTATAGCGCTTGCCCACCTTACGGCTTCACAAGGTCAGTAGACAACGGTCTATCTTATGAGGCGTGTATTGACCTTCCGAACAGCATGACACGAGGAACGCTTGCCGTTGGCCCAGACGGCGAACTGTACATCTGTGGCGAGATATTTGGCCAGCACTATGTGGCTAAATCTACGAATGCAGGAAACCCGAATGAAGCATTGGAATGGGATTTCACTTCACCCGTAGATCTTGGCGGATCCTTAAGCTTATACGATGGCCCAAACCCCGGCGGCATGCTAGGGCAAATATGGATTACCGTTGATCACTCAGGCGGACTAACACATGGAAATGTATACCTCTTAAGCACTGTAGAAAATCCCGCATCAAGAGATAAAGCTGATGTGGTTTTCTCACGTAGTACTGACGGTGGACTAACCTGGAGCAGTCCGAAAATCATCAATGATGACAATTCTCCGGATAATTGGAATTGGTTCGGTACAATTTCAGTTGCGCCAAATGGACGGATCGATGTCGCCTGGGTAGATACTCGAAATGATCCTGGAGGATTGATGTCTGAGTTGTATTTCACATCCTCCTCAGATGGAGGTCTGTCGTGGGCGAGCAACACGTCTTTGAGCGATTCATTTGATCCGCATCTGGGTTACCCAAATCAGGACAAAATCGGAGACTATTACCAGATGGTTTCAGATGACAATTATGCGCACCTCGCATGGGCGGCAACGTTCAACGGCGAACAAGATGTGCTGTACAGCAGGATTACGATAGAAGAACCTGTATCGAGCGTTGACAATGGAAAAATCGAATGGATCGACATTAGCCCAAATCCTTCATCTGGCTTTTTCAAAATAACAGTTGGCAAGTCCCTAAACATCCTAGAGCTCGCGGTCTACAACAGTATGGGACAACGACTACTCCATAGAAGCATGGGACAGCAGCTTACGCTAAAACTCGACATGAGCAATTATCCAACAGGGATCTACTATGTTGAATTAAGTTCAGATAATGCGCGATCGGTGAGAAAAGTCGCTTTGAACTAAGAGTGTGTTTGTGAGCGTGTCTCAACTCATAGTACTTTCGACTTTCACGCTCCTACAACATAGCGTCACCAGCAAGTGACCACGTAAAACGAAAGCACAATGCACGCTATATCGATAGAAGAATTGAAGGACGAAAATCTTGATCAATTCTTAGCTTACCTGAAAGTGCACTTGTCTGAAAATGGCGACAACAGTCTATTCTTCCAACCCATATCAAAGGCACAATCAAAATTTAGCCCCGATTGGGAAACCAAATTCAGGGTAGGACTGCGTAAAGAATTCGGAGAAAAAGGATGGAGGAAGCTATGGATTGCCATTAATGAAGAAAACCAAATCGTTGGCCATATAGACATCCGTTCGCGAAACGAGCCAAATACAGGACATCGAGTATTACTCGGAATGGGAACGGACAGCAAATTTAGAAACCTAAAAATCGGTCAACGCCTGATAGCGTTTGTAATAGCCTACTGCAAGAACCAACCTGATATCAGCTGGCTAGACCTTGAGGTTTTAACAAGCAACATCCCAGCCATTCGTATTTACAAGAAACTGGAATTCCAGATTTTGGGCAGCGTCAAAGACATGTTTAGAATAGAAAACCAGTCATATGACTACACTTCTATGACCTTAAACGTTGAATCTGAAGCCTAGATGAAGATTGACATTCAGCATTTGATATTCATTGCGCTCGGGTTTGTGCTATTCACGATTATTGGAACGGTAAGTCACGAATGCGGACACTTAGTCGCAGCAAAAGCTTTAGGCTACAAGGCCACCCTTCATTACGGCAGTATGGATTCTAGTAATCCGGACTTACGCGAGAAGGTCAGCGACATTTATAGGCAACGAAAAATTGCAACGGAGAACAAACAGCCGATCGACCAGAATCCTGAGCACGAGAAAACACTTGAAAAATACAACTCAGACAAACTACTAATCACCTTAGGAGGGCCTCTTCAGACGATATTGACAGGTATGTTAGGCTTGTCCTTTTTGTTATTCAGAAGAAGGAAAACGCACTGGAAGCAACTAGCTCTAGTTGACTGGCTCGCTGTCTTCCTATCATTGTTCTGGCTGAGAGAAGTATTCAACCTAGCCATATCAATTCTTGGCGAAATCATATCGCCGAATGGCAGCTACTTCGGCGGAGATGAGAAACGGATATCAGACTTGCTCGGTTTGTGGAGCGGAACTGTTCCTTGGGTATCCAGCATTACAGGAGTAGCAATCTGCGCATTTGTAGTCTTTAAGGTTGTACCAGAACAACTGAGGGTCACCTTCATTCTGGGTGCAGCCATAGGCGGAGTCTCTGGGTTCATGTTGTGGATGTACCTTTTGGGACCGATCCTGCTTCCTTGATCAACAACGGAATTGATGGCCTATTTTGCGTTCAATCCACGTAGCAACTTCCTCGCGGCAGGTTCTCACTAACGTCTCCATCATGAAAATCCACGTCGAAACAGAACGCCTAATCCTTCGAGACCTAGAAGACTATGATGTACAAGGGATTTTTGACCTCGACTCAGATCCGGATGTCCATGAATTTCTAGGGAAGAAGCCTATTCAGACCCTGGAAGAAGCGAGCAAGGTGATCTCTTATGTCAGGAATCAGTATGCAGAGAATGGAATCGGGCGCTGGGCCATTATTGACAAGAAGACCAATGACTTTATTGGCTGGACCGGTCTAAAGTATGAGACTGGACTTCGGGATGGATTCAACTACTACGACCTCGGTTACCGGCTCAGGAAGAAGTACTGGGGCCAAGGAATCGCGACAGAGACTTCACTCGAATCTCTGAAGTATGGATTTGAAACACTTAAGCTCAAAGAGATTGGCGCTGCTGCAGACGTCAATCATGCAGCCTCCAATAGAGTACTGCAAAAGGTAGGGTTACGACTCGTTGAGACGTTTGACCTTGAAGGAGAACCACATAACTGGTATAGGATTACGAAAGCTGATTGGTTGGCCTTTCTCAGAGCCTCCGCATGAGGGAAGGCTGTACGCATAAGACAGGAGAAGTTTTACCGAAAGGTGCTGTAACTTCGTAAACTAGTATCTCCCCTACTGCTCAACCTCAGCACAACGGCTATACTCGGCAACGATCAATAATGAAGCAAAAAATACACGACCTACTACACAAAAATGAATTTGTAGTAAAGCTCATTTACAGCCTCATTATTATAAATATCGTCGCGCTGGTTTTAGAATCCTACAAAAGCCTGCGAGAATCTTACGCTGTTGTTTTCCAGCTTGTAGAGGTCTTCTCCGTTATCTTTTTCACGATAGAATACTTCCTACGGATTTGGGTAGCCGATCTAGACGAACGGTACAAGAAAAGCCGTTTCAAGTTTGTCCTGTCGCCGCTGGGTATCATTGACCTTCTCGCGATACTCCCCTTCTACTTACCGATGTTCTTTGCGATCGACTTACGAGTGATCAGAATTTTACGTCTATTTAGGTTTTTGAGGATCTTCAAATTGAGTCGATTCTCGAGGTCTTTCCGAACGATTAGCCAAGTAGTCAAGAAGACCAAAACGGATTTGGAGATCACGATCTTCATTGCGTTTGTGCTTTTGATCTTGTCGTCGACGCTCATGTACTATGTAGAGAATGACGTGCAACCCGATAAATTTGCAAGCATTGGCGATTCCCTCTGGTGGGCGGTTGCGACCCTTACCACGGTTGGCTATGGGGATGTATATCCTGTTACCGGACTTGGCAAACTTATCGGCTCTGCGATCGCAATGATCGGTATTGGAATCGTTGCCTTACCTACAGGCATCATAAGCTCTGCGTTTGTAGACGAGCTTCAGTCTAGGAAGCAACGCGAAAAAGGAACTACCTGTGAATGTCCGAAATGTGGAGAGCGCTTTGAGGCTGCTTAAGGAACCAAGCAAACAGGTCAAAATTCAGCCAACGAATATGGATGTAAACTGCGTGAAATCACTTTAAATAGAAGGTGAATAATGCGTAAAAGCTACACACCTAAAGCTGAATAATCAATGTATATTAGACTTAATCTACAGAGAACCAAATCACTTTGTGGTTAAAACCGACTAGCTCATGCGTGTACTATTCCTACTTTTTAGTCTAATAGGTAGTCTATCGACTTCTGCAGCGGTTTGCACATGGACGGGTACATCTGGAACAGATTGGGCAAATCCTTTGAATTGGTCTTGTGGATCAGTTCCGTCATCAGGTGATGATGTTGTCCTCTCAGGTCAAACTATCGAGCTAAATGAAACTAGCTCTATAAACTCACTAACGATCTCGGCAACCTCCTCTATTCTAGGAACAGGCACCATAAACATCCTTTCCAACCTCGACCTAGCAGATGACAGCGAAAGCACGATTGAAGTTGAAATAAATAGTGCAGGAACGTGTATGATTGGCAAATGTGAACTAACGCTAAACCAAGCGGCTTTGCTTATAGAAGGAGCAGGTAGCATCGCAGATCAGGCAAGGTTATTTTTAACGGATTCAGGTCTATTCAAAATCCAAGCAGGGGCAGAATTTACCGTACAAGGAAGGCTCAATATTTTTGGCTTTATAAATGAATCCACTTTTGTTGTCGAAGGGATCCTGAACAAGCAAGGAGCTGGAACTATGGATTTCGAAGCTGTTTACCTTTTCGAAAATGCCACTATCAACATCTTGGGTGGAACAATCATCAATTACCTCGACAACGGATTAGCTAGCAGAAGCCTAAATTCGACAATTAACATTGAGGCAGGTGCGACTCTTGCTTTTGCGCGTGAAACAAACATCGACAATACCGATATTTCAGGCGGAACGCTAATTGTCGAATCTAATGGAACGCCCAAATTCGACATGGGATCAACGATTACAGGCACCTCAATTGAAATTGAGACCGGTTCTCTCTTTCTGGAAGACGGAATGACTGTCCCATCAGTCTATCAAAAAAGCGGACAGTTTGCAGGAGACAACATCACCGTTATCGGAGATTATCTATGGGAAGGCGGATGCCCAACGGGTTCAAAAACAATTCAAGGTCAAACACTGATCACTGACCTAACGACTACTTCAGAAACGCGCATCTGTAACGGTGCTGTGCTAACCATTGAAGGTGGCGGTTCATGCGACATCAACGATCGCATCGCTGGAATTGAATTAGTAATCCCCGCCGATACTTTTTTCACTGTGAATGCTGAGAACGACTGCATCATTGAAAAAATCACCATTTTTGGTACGCTATTTAAAACTGGAAAATCGGACTTAACCATCAATTCTCTTTTTCAGTTTAACCCACAAGGCACCATTCAAGGAGAAGGCACCATAAAGAGTTCCTTCATGGTGAACAAGGGCAGAATCCAACCAGGCATTGATATTGGAAAATTGAGACTCGAAGCTTCGAACGTCATCGTTGAGGAGGAATCAACATTAATCTTTGAAGTACAGGAACTAAGCGGTACTCTATCGACAGATTCATTAGAATGCTCGGGAGACCTCTCTCTTGACGGGACGCTTGTTGTAACAGAAAGCGGAATGCTTCCTGACGGAGACTATCCAATCATCACTGTACAGGGAACGCTGTCAGACACTTTCGCTACCCTTGATTTACCGTTGAACTACAGCGTTATCTACGGCACCAACGACGTTACACTACGAAAAGAGACAGCCCTCACAGACGTAGATATCGTAAAGAACAACATCTCATTGTTTCCAAATCCGTTTACTGAGCACTTTACGATTCGACTAAATAAGCCAGGAAGTCATTTCTTCCGCCTGTCGAACTTAAATGGACAAGTAGTTCAAGAAGGACAACTGCGCCTAGAATCCACTATAATGGATCTAACAAGTGCTCCGGAAGGAGTATACTTTGTCACTATTAAAAACAAGGACTATTCGTTTAGCTACAAACTGGTGAAAAATTAGACCCACTAAGCATACTACTAATTCAGGTAATACAATCTAACGTTGCACTAGTGCTGTCACCCTAACTTCAGTCGAAGCGTTTTTCAGCAATCACAGCCCTCCCGCACATGAGATCTCAGATCATACTCCTTGCATTGCTACTGTCGATATTCTCTTGTAGCCTAGGGAGTCTGCAAAGGAGCGATACTCCTGCCGAAGAGAGCACTGCACCGTTTAGCGAAGTAGATTTCAAAGGGAAAGACGTCTATGTCACGTTAGACAATGTCCAATACAAGTGGATAAAGCTCGACACGACTGACGTTTCGAAATTAGTCGATCTCTTCAAGGAGAACTATAGCAACAAGTGGAAGAAAAGATTCTCAGAAGACCTGGTAGAATACCTGAATAAGCTAGAGGTCTATCCAGCACAAAGAGAATCTTTCACACTAGAAGATGAGGCAGGGAACTTAAAAGTCGTCAGCCTGAATTTCAACGGCAAAAAGCGGAACCTTGCCAAGGACCATTATGAATCTACTTACGAGAAAAAAGTAGATGTCAATCTCAACCTCACCAAAGCAGACGCCACAGAAGACCTAGAACAGTTACATGATCTTATTCAAGAGAAGTACTCCTACTACTTCCTAAATGAGGTAAACATACCCGCAGAAATCAGGCAGTTAAAAGAAGGACTACCTGATCATATCACAACCTACGATTTGGCGTTCCGGATAGGGAAATTCCTCAACAAATTTGGTGATGGACACACGAGGGTTCACAACGTAAACTTCAAACGGGCCGGAATGCTACCCTTCTCTGTGAGTGCCTACAATGGAAAGGTCATTTGCACGAAAGAAGGTAAGCTCCTGAAAGAAGGCTTTCCGTTTCTTCATTCGATCAATGGCATAGGCGTAGTGGAATTACTAAAGATTTCGGAGGAGAACTTAACACAAGCGGCCTCCCCGCAATTCATAGTAAGTATGCGCGCAGCTCGTATCAATCGGATTGGAGAAATCCTTAGAATCGCCGGCGTTTCAACTTCAAGCCTAACCGTTGAGCTAATTTCTGACGAAGGTGAAATCACCTCACTCACTCAAGAAATGGGCACTTACGTGCGCAATCGAGGTATCCCCACGTCCCCTTTAGAAATTGAAAAATTTGCAGACATCGGGTATCTGAAGATTAAGTCAATGGCAGCACTAAGCGAAGGGGATCTCTTCGCTGGCCCACTTAGTGAATTAGCGAACTCACGAGCCATAATCATAGATGTGCGAGGAAACGGAGGAGGGCTGAGAGACATCCTCATCGAATTGGCTCCTCATTTCATAAGTAAGGAACAAGGCGCTGTCATCGGAAACGTTGCCCAATTACGAACTAATAACACGAAGAAAGATCACGATCTGAGCGACAGGTATCTCTACCAGGCTAATGCTGACTTTTTCGATGAAGACGCCAAGCGTAAGGTCAAGGCTTGGTCGAGCAACTTTACCAAAAGCGTGACACCAGAAGAAGACCTGTATTCGGCAGACTACTTCCTGTACATTAAAGGACACGACAAGCCGAAGTTCCCTCATACGCCGACCGTCGTTTTGATGAACGAAGGCTGTTATTCAGCAACGGATATTTTCTTGTCGACCTTCAAAGAAATCGATGACGTGACCTTAGTTGGAACGCCGAGTGGCGGGGGAAGCGGAAGGTCTATCAAATACCAGTTGCAGAATTCTCGAATTGAGGTTAGGCTCTCTTCCATTGTCTCCTTCCAACCAAACGGTGACTTATACGACGGAAATGGAGTTCAACCCGATATAGAGGTAGAACCGTTTGGAGTAAAAGACTTCCTAAAAGAGACAGACAGTCAATTAGAGCAAGCCTTGAACCTGTTAGAATACAATCCGGAGTAACAACCTTAGCGGCATTGACCGCTCGAAAAACGTCAAAGATTTTACAGACGAAGCCTTACTACTTCAATGAGATGCAAAGCCCAGAAATCTTTTCCTTCTTTGTGGTCGACGTAAGTCTTCATCAAGAAACAAACACAACATGGAAAACGAGCACCTAGAAACCTTCAAGGCCGTAGCACAAGGAAAAGGCTGGCCAACTGCGGTCACCATCACGGATACTGAATGGAAGCTTCAACTCGACGAACCTGTTGATGAGGGCGGATCGAATTCCGGAGCAAATCCGATGCAGTACTTCATTGCATCGCTAGTTGGCTGTCAAAACGAGCAAGCTCAAGTTGTTGCAGAAGAGCTTTCTCTTACGATCAACCAAATTGACATCAACGCGGAGATCGACCTAGATCTTTCCGGCTTCATGGGAATGGCAGACAACTCAAATGGTAGCTACAAAAGTGTCCGTCTCGTTACTAAAGTCTCAGGAGATGTTACTTCTGACCAAGTGAATGCACTAGGTCAAAAAGTGGATGCTCGCTGCCCTATCCTAGGTCTTTTACGGGCGAGTGGTTGTAAGATTGAAAGTAGCTGGAGCAAGTCTTAAGCGCACGAATTAAGTCAAGTAGGCGTACCCTCACGACGGCGATGTTTTGATGCTGTTCTATAATTTTTCAAATGAAGTCAAGTTCTAGAGCAGCATCAATACTCAACGCCAGCAGCCTAAGCGTCGACGTTACCGGTGTCCCTTCCTTCCTACTGGCCGACCTAGAAGTCGACAACAACCTCGACTTCCTGCTCCCCACCAACCTTAGGCTAGGTCATCTTGTAGAGCGTGTAGTCGCGGAGTTGATCAAGGCTTCTTCAAACTTCCATGTACTCCATGAGAACATCCAAATCTCTGAGGGGAACGACACGATCGGCGAACTGGATTTCATTATTCAAAATAAGATTACCGAAGAGGTCATCCATTTAGAACTTGCCTACAAGTTCTATCTCTTCGACCCTACCCTTTCTTCTGATGCCGTCAACAACTGGATAGGCCCAAATCGTAATGATTCGCTGAAAGAGAAGCTCAACAAACTGAAGTCGAAGCAATTCCCGCTTTTGTACCACAGCCTGACGAGGTCATTACTCAGCGAGATAGAAATCGACAAGGTCTCTCAAGCGCTGTGCCTCATGACATCATTGTTTGTGCCGTACGGGTATGAAGCGGATTTCCCGGCTGAATATAGAGATGCGATCAAAGGATACTATCTCGATCTAGAGACACTTGCTACTCTTGACAGCTTAAGCAAATCATACTATTTACCAGCCAAAAAGGAATGGGGAATGGAACCTTGTGAAAACGAAAGCTGGACATCCTTTACTGAAATCGAGGCTCAACTCAGCGCTAGCTTGGATGAGAAACGAGCCTTGCTCTGTTGGCAGAAGCATGGAGAAGTGTATTCGGAGTTCTTTGTTGCTTGGTGGTAGATGTCAAGCCTTAACCTACAAGATCGATATAGAAATCTAAGCGTAGTTGCCCGAAGTAAAAGTGCGCGCGATTATGATAGTCGGCAAATTACTCTTCAAAAAACAAATTGATTTTTTAGCCCGTCATTGCATACATTCATGTAGAAAAATATGCTACACTCAAAATCATAAAAATGGCTCAAACTCTCCAGCAATTTAAAACCCAGCAAACCCGTATATCCAATAAACGTCTTGCATCCGGGACGTATCCAAAAGAACTGACTATCGTAGCTGAATAGTTACGAGATTCTTGGTTTGACTACCCTCTGAAAAAAGATGTTCTCGACTACCTCATAAAAAAAGGATACGCCATTGAAAAATTGGCCAAAGCTGGCGATACGTTAGAGAACATGATCTATGGTTCAAAGTACAAAAAGAAAGGTCATAGCGCTACAAACTTGGGTCAAATATCATTGCAAGAGACATTAAATGCTGTAAGGAATCACAAGCCAAAATTCGTCCTTTTCAGTGGTGGAGGTAATGATATTGTAGGTAACGAAGTTCTAGGTTATCTAAACCATAAGCGATCAAAACCAGACAATCTCGTCAACAAGTCAATTTTCGAGGCAAGATTGATTGAAATGAAAAAGGCCATTGAGTTTTTCATAAATGCAGTACACAGGACCTCAAAAAAGTCCAACATCATCATGGACGGATATGACTATGCGAAGATCAATGGCAAAGGGTACAGCTTCTTATTTGCTAAGAATCTAGCGGGCCCTTGGTTACTGCCTTCATTGGCTATGAAAGGCATTACAGCCAAGAAAGATCAGCATGCGATAGTTAAGTACTTTATTGACGAGTTCAATAACATGCTTTCAGAGTTAGATGCCAAATACCCGCATTTCCATCACTTAGACTTGCGGGGGAAATTCCCTCTCGACGCGCAATGGGACAATGAAATACACTTAAAAAATGCAGGCTACAAGGAGGTCGCAACACTCTATCACGACAAAATTGTATCGATACTTCACGAAAACCCAGTAGTCAAATTTCATTCAGAAATTATAGTATAAAGCTAATTATTGATTTCTTTGGTCTACGCCCAGATAACTATCAAATTTCCTTATTGCCCAAAGGAAAGGTTTAAGAAGTCTAGAAACTTGTACTTTTTTAAATAAGCATCTAGTTTCGTTTGCACTTTTCGCCAATCCATATCCCCTTGTATTTTCACAAGTACAAGGGGATAATTTTTATGAATTCCTCTTTAAGTGATTCGCAAATTTGATCCAAGAAGGCTACCTTATCGTAATACCTCTCCCCCACCCTCACCACTGCCAGGTCCGAGTCTGACAACTCTATCAGAGGCATCAATTAAGGTGCGATTGTGCTCGATAAAGAGGACTGTATCGCCTCGTTCGATTAGCGATTGGAAGACCGATATCAATTTGAGGATGTCGAAATAATGCAGTCCCGTACTCGGTTCATCGAACAGATACAAGGTCGCTCCCTTTCGCTTTTGGAGCATGGCTGTAGCCAGTTTCAAACGTTGAGCCTCACCGCCCGAGAGCGTATTCCCTGCTTGACCTAGCAACAGATGTCCTACGCCAACTTGGGCGAGAACTTTCAACTGCTCGACCACTGGCCCCGATTCGAAAAACGCCATGGCCTCAAGCACTGTCATCTGCAATACATCGCCAATCGAACGTCCATTCAGCTGGCACGCAAGGACCGTGTCATTGTAGCGCATCCCTTTGCAACTGTCGCACTCAAGCCAGATGTCACTCATGAAATCCATGCTCGTCTTCAGCTTCCCATGACCAGCACAAACAGCACACTTACCATTCTTGCTTTGATAGGAGAAGTCCGCTCGCTTTAGCCCGGCGTCCTTTGCGTATTGGGTTTTGGCGAAAGCTGACTTAAACTGCTCTAACAACCCGGTATAGGATGCTGGAGTACTCAACCTGTTCTGAGCGAGCGCCTCCTGATCGATGAGTAAGATGTCTTCAAACTGGTCCAATCCATACACAGAACTGCAATTCACTGGACGCGCTTGTTCGCTAGAACGATACAATACCTCTTTGATCAAACTTGACTTCCCGCTTCCAGAGACGCCCGAAACAGCCGTGATCTGCCCTACATAAAAGTCTACATCTATAGACTTTAAATTGTTCGCAGAAGCTCCTTTAACACCGAAAGCTTCTCCTTTCAAGTGTTGCGTTTTGTCCTTAGATTTTCGTAAATCGAGGGCGGAAGCTGGAAGCGCCTCATTAAGCAGCTTGTACGTAACCGAACCTGGTGTGGAAGCAAGATCATTAGGCTTTCCTTGATACATCACTTCGCCGCCTTGCCTTCCTGCTCCTGGCCCCATTTCAATGAGGTAATCAGCACGTTTAATGAACGATGCATCGTGCTCTACCACAACCACCGTGTTACCGTTGGCTACGATACGTTTTAGTGCTTTCGCCAAAACCCCAACTTGGGCTTCATCAAGTCCAATGGTAGGCTCGTCAAGCACATAGGTGACGCCGAACAGGTGAGTAGACAGCTGGCCCGCTAGGGTAACACGCTGACGCTCTCCCCCCGAGAGGGTACGGACGGGACGATCCAAACTCAAGTAGCCTAAACCTAGATCAACTATCGTTTGCAGGGATGCTTTAACCGGTGGCAAAACAACGCTACTAATTACTGAAACAACCGCATCCAATGCACCTTCTCCTTGTAAGATTAATTCAATACAATCCGAAATCGGTAGTTGCGTAATTTCGTAGATACTCTTACCGAGAAAATTCGTTTTTAATAACTCTTTTTTTAATCGCCCACCTTTACAGGTTGCACAGACGACCTCATGCAACATTGCCTCGAGGTCTTTGATGTTCTTGTTACCAATCTTCCGTTGATATTCCTCGTCGATGTAGTTACAGAACCCAAGCCATTTTGCATTCAATTCCTGTGTACCTGTCCTCGACTTGGTCGAATATTCCCAAGTGACATCCCAGACCACATCTCCCGTTCCATAGAGAATAACGTCTTTCAGTTCAGCACTCAACTGTTGCCATGGAAGACTGAGATTCCAGTTTTTTTGCCTTGCAACTTCTCGCAGCGTAGCCATGAATTGGCCACTCACATCTGCGTAGTAGGCATTCGCTTTGTTTGCTGATAACGCCCCCTCAAGGATTGATCTATCTGGGGAGGCTACCACCTTCTCGGGATCACACTTGAGCTGATTCCCCAAGCCTTCACATGCGGGACATGCGCCAAGGTGATGATTGAAAGAAAAGTGCTGGGCAGTGTAGACTTCACCTTCGTGCTGCGCAATTCTGGAATACAAGAGCCTGAACGCATCATACACACCAGAGAGCGTACCAACCGTCGATCGCACTGAAGGTGTCCCCCCTTTCCTGTTGATTCCAATGGCAGGTCCCAAGCCTGAAAAGGAAGCGATCTGAGCTTCACTATTCTGCTGTAAGAAGCTTCTGTTGTAGGTCGACAACGACTCTATAAATCGCGCATTGGACTCAGCGAAGAGCGTGTCATAAACCAAGGAGGACTTGCCACTACCTGAAAGACCAGTAACGACCGTCAGTTGGTTTTTCGGAATGCGAACGTCAATATTTTTGAGACCGTGTGTAGTGACTCCGTTAAGAACGATCTCATTATGAATCAGCGCAGTCTCAGCTGCCTCTTCAAGTTGGGGTTTGACGAAAGTCCCGTGGTCTAAACGAGGAGCGCCTTGGTAGAGAAGCGCCCCCCCTTCTGCCCCACTGTGCGGACCGAGTTCGATGTGCCAATCACTCCACCCAATGATCGCTTCATTTTGCTCGATGCAAACGATGGTGTTGCCTTTTTCCTTAATCCGATCAAACAGTTGAAGCAGGGTGTAAATATCGTCCTGATGCAAGCCTATACTGGGTTCTATGATCACGTAGAGCGTATCGCCCGTGTCCTTCTTCTGGAGTTGGTTCGCTATTTTAATGCGTTGTGCTTCACCTCCTGAAAGTGTCGTTGAAGACTGACCTAGCGTTAAATATCCAAGTCCTATTTCTTGTAAAACCTCAAGTCCAACGAGTACCTTTTTCTGATCTACAAAGAAGGAAACCGCTTCATTGACGGACAGCTTGTAGACATCCGCAATGGACAACCCCTTGTACTTCACGAGAAGCGTCTCTTCGTTAAATCGATCGCCATTACAGGTACCACAAACGAGATCAACGTTGCCCAAAAAGTGCATGCCGATTTGAGTCTTCCCGGCCCCTTGGCAAGTTTCACAACGACCGCCTTTGTTGTTGAATGAGAACCGAGACTTTGTAAATCCTTGCGCTTTCGATTGGGAAAGGCTAGCAAATAAGTCACGGATATGATCAGACAATCCGAGGTAGGTTGCCGGATTACTGCGGGGAGTTTTGCCAATAGGCGAATGATCAATAAAGATCAGTTTATTGATCGCGTCTAAATTTTCATGACGGACGACCTTGGCGGGTTCGTCGACTTCGATTCCTAGTTGCTGGCGCACAGCCTTGAGTAACGTTCCTTTAACCAAACTCGATTTTCCGACCCCAGATTTTCCGCTAACGATATTGAGTTGGCCGAGCTGAAACTCAACATCAACATGCTTAAGGTTTCGCTCGTGACAACCTAGAAGCCGAATTGCACTTACGGCTGGTTTTGGCGAAAGCTGAATGCTTGAACGCTTGAATGATTTTGTGATCGCCCTATACGTCGCACTCACGTTTTGTAATTCCTCCTTTCGGGAAAACCCATCAAAAGATCCATTGTAAAGCACCTCTCCCCCATTCACTCCCGCGCCTGGACCGATCTCTATGATGTGATCGGCGCTAGTGATTGTGTCTAGATCATGCTCCACAACGATGACCGTATTTCCCTTTCGCACGAGCTGCTTGAGGTGATAAATCAAACGATCGTTCTCTTGCTTGTGAAGGCCAATGCTAGGTTCATCAAAAACGTAGAGTACATCACTTAGCGGGACTAAGATTTGATTGGCGATTCGGATACGTTGAATCTCACTTACGCGAAGTGATTTCGCCGGACGATCCAATGTCAAATGACCAAGGCCTAAATCTTGAAGCAGATCTACTTGCGATTCAATTTTGGCGACAATCTCGCCAGCGACAACTCCCCAGGTATTGGACTCAATCCATGCCTTGAGTTCATTCAATTCGAAGTGTACAACGTCAGCAATTGACTTGCCTTGAACCGTCACGCTCAAGGCGTCCTCATTCAAGCGAGCACCGTTGCACGATTGACAGGTAACGGCATGTACATACTTGAGAATATTGGCGTTTCGATCGCGCCGAAGGATATCAGACATGATCGGAATCATACCTTTATAGTGCCCCTCCTCACGAGGTTTAGCCTTGATACCCGTCCACTTTAGCCGAGACTCAAGGCTATGCTTTCCAAAAGGAACTTTGATCTTCTCACTTCCGTGCAAAACAACCTTGCGTTGAGCATCTGTGAGTTCATCCCACGGGATCTCAACGTTGAAACCTTCAGCCTCGCAGACTTGATTGAGCACATCGATCGTCACCTGGGAATACATGATGTACCCGTTGGGCAAGGTCGGCGCAAGTGCTCCTTCTCTGATCGTTTTTTCAGGAAAAACCACGAGACGATTAAGGTCTATTTTCTCCTCCTTTCCAATACCGTTGCACTGGCTACACTTCCCCATTGCTGAATTGAAGGAGAACAGCGCGCGAGAGAGTTCTATGTCCTTCACGGTCGACCCCGTGCGCGCAAACAGCAACCGCAGCAAGTCATAGATGTCTGACATCGTCCCGACTGTAGAACGCGCGTGCATACCCGTGGTACGCTGCCCTATCGCGATGACGGGTGAAAGTCCTTCGATTTCATCGACATCGGGTCTGTTCAGTTTGCCCATGAACTGACGGGCGAAAGAAGGGAGTGTTTCGAAATACCGGCGCTGTCCTTCCTTGGCGATGATCTCGAATACCAGGCTGGATTTACCAGATCCTGAGACGCCCGTCACAACAACGAATTTGTTGTGCGGAATCCGAAGTGAGATGTCTTTCAGGTTGTTGGTTCGTGCTCCCTGAATGACGATCTTTGGACGTGGTGTTGAGGGCATGAGGCGAACTTAGTGAAACGTGCCTCAAAACAGCACTACACTCCCGCTCTCAGCATCAATCCCAATCCAAACAGGCATTACTCTTCTTAGAGCGCTCCGAACCACTAATTCCCGTCTACTCTTGCAAGATCCTATTGATTTGACGGACGAGTGGATTAATCCAATCCTCTCCACTTGAGGTAAGGATCACGATTCCAAAATCCTGTGATGGACTGAAAGAATAGTCCACCGCATAGCCGTCCATGTCTCCTCCATGCCCGTAAAATCCTCCAGGATAGGCTGCAAGACCATAACCATAGCGAGTTGGACGCTTGGGGCCTTTAGCGACCGTATGCTCCGTCAAGTACCATTTACTGAGCACTCCTGATTCCGCTTGCTCACCATAGGCTTTCAACTGTTGCTTCAGCAGTAAGGCTAGGTCGGCAGCTGTGCTGTAAAGCGCCGAAGGAGGAGCCATCAACCCCATATCCCAATAGCCCGTCTCTCTTTTCCGGTCGTCCTTGCGGTAGGGAGTAGTTAGACGATTTGCTTGAGACTTTGCGGGTTTGAAAGATGTAGACTGGGCTCCGATATCACTCAAAACGTGTTTTGCGAGCAGTGCTTCATAGGGTTCGCCCGAAGCCTTGGCAGCGATAAAGGCAAGCAATGCGTAGTCAAAATTGGAATAGCTGTATTCGCCTGGTTTCTTCAAAGATGCTTTCGCCAAATCCGTGTAAAAATCTTGCTCCTTGTAGTCATGGAGGTAAGGTTCACCGTCTTTACGCTTGTAGGCAGCCCTAACATCCTGCGGCAATCCAGAAGTGTGGTGAAGGAGGTGGTCGATCGTAATCGTTTCTAGTTTGCCCCAACGGCCTTTCTTGAATTCTGGACGTAAGAAATCAGTGATTGGCTGCTCAAGCTTTAGGGTGCCATCACGAAGTAATTGGTGGACGACGATGCCTATAAATGGCTTCCCCAACGAGGCGATTTGATAGATGCTATGCTCGTCAACGTCATTCGAATTTGCCCTGCATAGCGTCCCCCGATTAACGAAATAGGTTTCGCCGTGATAAACGATGGCTAGGCTCACTGCGGGAATATCGTGGTCCGCCATGCTCTTTTCGAGCGCTTGCTGGATACGGTCTAAATCGGGTTGCGCACTTAGGCTATGCGATGTAGCATAAAGGAAAGCGAGGAGGACAAACACACTTAACAATCTCATACGGTTGGTATTTTAATGGACTCAAATGTGCATGCAGATCTTCATTCAACACCAGTATAATAGGGCGTTAGGGACGAACACCAACCTGTCAGGTATAGATACTGAACTGTTCAACCACTCGAGCTCGATAAGAATCAGAAACGGGTATAATGCTGCCGTGTACCATGATAGACTTTGCATCTTGCCAACAGGTAATCTGGTTTGGATTCACCAGATATGAACGATGGACCTGCATGAGTGCAGGATGTTCGACGGCCACTTTTCGCAGGCTTGTTCGAAGCAGCTTGCTTTGGAGCATGCCATCCTTACGGTAATGAACTTGAACGTAATTCCGGGCGGTCTCTACAAATAAGAGCTCCTCCGGTGAGAGTTGTAAGACGTCAAGCTTATTCTCGCCTCGCAAGAGGACCTGGTTTTGCCCCCGATCACTGAAGAGAATGTTCTTGATACGTCTTCTCCCGAACAACAGCAGCGGAATGACAACAGCAAACGTGGTCAGGTATACCTGTGTCATAAAATCCCAGAGCGCATATTCTCCAAGTACAATTGGAGATTTGTAATACCAATAAACAGGCGGGAAATTCAGAAGAACAAATATCAGGAGTAGTAAAAATTGACGCGTCCACCAACCGGCAGAAAGGCGGCCTAAAAGGCGTTCCTCTAGTAGGTGAGCAAGCTGATAGGTGAGCGCAAAAATCACCCCATAGCCAAACATCAATTTTACGCGCCACATGAAGCTAATCGGCGCAGTATCGAAAGGGGCTAGAAAGACAAGGAGTACGTAGAGCCACAATCCCAAGAGGCCACCGAGTATGGGGTGGTAATAGTTGGGCGGGATCTGAAGTTGCGTAACGTGCAGCAAGGGATTGAGTGTTCGTTTGAGCATTCGCAGTTAGAGGCAGGAGAAGCTAGCTTGGGGAACAGAAAGCCATCAACAGGGCAGCTGAGACTGTGCAACGGTCACTTGCATAGAGCGCCATGTGAGTAGAGAGGTTGCATTCCAAGCTCCAACGGATCGCTTTAAAAACTCCTACCTACACTTCTACTCGACGAATGAGTCACCTGATCGTTACAGCATGATGCACCTATTTCACAAAAAGACAAACACGTAGCGAACTAGATCCGTATTAGACACACCCGTAGTGCATTCAAATACCTAGTATTGCATGACTAGCTGCCATTTTTCCTCTTTGCGTCTGTCTTGAGCATTTGAAAATCAGCCTTTTGCACCTAAAGAATGCTACCTCATGCTGAAGAAAGCTAGCCTACCGATCATCGTTGCGCTCATTTGCTTCTCACTCGCTAGTCCTGTCGTCAAACTTCTAGGAAACAGCGGCGGGGACTTAGGTGACGCAATATCATTTTGCAACCTCCTTTTCATTGGTAACCTCTGTGCGGGCATTGTGGTACTCAGCACCTTTGGGGCCAAGGGAATTGGAAAAGAGCTTCGCTCGTTTTCGCGCAAGCAGTATGCCCTACTGGCTGTCGGCGTTGCCATCGCAGGCCTCTACCCTGCCCTCATTTACACCGCCCTTGAAAGCACGAGTGTTACAAATGTGGTCATGTTGTCCCGGTTCGAGAGCATCTTGTATGCCTTCCTTGCGTGGTGGATTTTCAAGTCTGCGTTGAGCAAAAACGAAATTATTGGGCTCAGTATAATTGGTGTTGGAGTACTGGCTATTGTGTATGTCAAGGAGATGTACATGTTCCGGAATGGAGACTATATCGTACTGATTGCAGCAGCAGTTGAGTCTATCGGAATCGTGATGAGCAAGAAGATTCTCAAGTTTTGCTCTTTACGGACGTTCCTATTTGCTCGTAATTTCTTTTCCGCGATAGGCTTCTTCTTCATAGCACTTAAGCTGTTTGGATTCCACCATTTCCAAGATGCCTTTCAGGTTGAACTCTGGGGACTCATTTTCGTCTATGCGCTGATTGTAATCGTGTTGGGCCAGTACATGTGGTACAAAGGAATCAAAACTGCTCCCCCAGAAGTCGTCTCAAGCCTGACGATGCTGACACCGTTCTTGACGCTATTTTTTGCGTTCATTCTTCTTGCTGAGACCCCAGACTTTTACGAGAGCTGTGCAATTGGCTTGATCCTGCTTGGTATGGTGATCACTAAAATCAAATCGAGCAAAAAGGAAGAGACGGTTGCTCAGCTGGATAAGTCTCTGGCAGGAGGTTGAGGGTAAACAAAGACCTACGCAAGCGACCTGATAATCTGCACGAAAAGGAGGTCCAACACCTCTGAATGGCTAGCGATATTGAAGCTGACACGAAAGAGCGAATATCCTGCGTGATGCCCACCGTTCTTCTACTTTTGAAGTATCAATACGACTCGTATTACAACCGTATCTACTTACACTCGAACCCTTTCAAAGTGATGAATTACCTACTTACCATCCTTTTTACGATCCTGACCGTTTCAGTTTCATTTGGTCAATCGGATACGTTAAACACCCAATCGGTAGAACAGGCGGATGTTCAAGTTTTGAGTAAAATCGACTTCGACATCAATTTCCCTTCAGACTGGACGTTAGACGAGCAGGGGCAAATGGGAACTAGCTTTATTATTCTATCTCCACAAACAGATGAAGCAGACAAGTTTCGGGAGAATGTAAATCTTATGATCCAAGACTTGGCTGGATATCAAATCGATCTAGATAAATTTTCTGAAATATCGGAAGAGCAGATCAAAACCTTAATCAACGATGGAAAAATAATTTCTAGCGAGAAGGTCTCCAATGCTATTCCAGAATACCAGAAAGTTGAATACACTGGCACACAAGGGATACTATCACTCCACTTCGTACAGCACTACTGGGTGCATAATGAGAAAGCATACATTCTAACCCTCACTTGTGAAGCTGATCAATTCGTCAACTACGAAGAAATCGGGAAAGGTGTTCTAAGCAGCTTTGTATTAAAATAGAGAGTACGAAAATTATTTTTCAATAGTTCATATTTAGCTTGAATAAGAATGTAACGTTAGAGCAGATCTAATACCTTCTATATTCTCAAAAACAGCAGGCCTACTCTTCGGAGAACACCACGCCCACGCGGTTTGAGATCTCTTACGGTGTCAAAATTGTGCTTCACCTGAGCTGATCTTCAGCTCCCCCCCTCGCTGTACTAGGGTCTTAGGACAAAACTGATAACAATCGAAGGGCGATCACTGCGGTTTGACATACCTTCCTGCATGATCACTTTTGGACTTGCAAATACGCGGATAGCTACACTAGTGAAGCTCTTGTCTTCACTTACAGCTTGTATTCTGATAGCCTCCTGCACCAATCCCTATCAAGAGGTAACCAACGCAACGACAGACTACCAAATCATACCGCAGCCGACAGAATTGACCGTGGCCAAGGGCCGATTTCTGGTTTATTCCGACACCAAGATTGCATGCTCGTCTAGTCTCAAACAAGAAGCGGATTATTTGGCGGCACTACTCGGCAGCAATACAACAGTAGATACGCAAGTAGGCGCGAAAGGGAGTATCCAATTAGTCATCAATCCTACTATCGAAGGGGAAGAAGGATACACACTCAGCGTTACATATGATGCGATTGTAATTTCCGGTAAGACGGCCAAAGGTATTTTCTATGGCATACAATCCCTTCGCCAGTTACTGCCAGCAGGTATTGAAAACGGTACAGCCTCTTCCGAAGAGCTTACCATTCCAGCTGTTGAAATCACAGACAGTCCACGGTATGGATACAGAGGCATGCACTTAGACGTAGGTAGACATTTCTTCCCCGTAGAAAAAGTTAAAAAGTACATCGATCTACTTGCGATGCACAAAATGAACACCTTCCATTGGCACTTAACGGAAGACCAAGGATGGCGTATCGAAATCAAGAAATACCCGAAGCTCACGGAAGTGGGCGGCTATCGAAAAGGAACCGCTATCGGCCTTGCAGGTACTCGAAATGCACCTTACACGTATGATGATGTGCCTTATGGAGGTTTCTACACCCAAGATGAAATCCGAGAAGTGGTGGCCTATGCCGGTGCACGACACATCACTGTCATTCCAGAAATAGAACTCCCAGGACATTCCTCAGCAGCATTGGCTGCATATCCCCAATTTGGAAACAATACAGGTCCTTACGATGTGGCCAAACGCAGGGGGATCTTCGAAGAAACCTTCGCTCCAAAAGAGGAGACGTTTGCTTTCTTGGAAGATGTTTTGACGGAAGTTATGGAGCTTTTCCCAAGCAAATTAATCCATATCGGAGGTGATGAAGTTTTGAAAAAAGAATGGGAAGAAAGTGCTTATGCGCAAGCGTTAATCAAGAGAGAAGGCTTGAAGGATGAGCTTGGTTTACAGAGCTATTTCATCTGGCGAATCGAACAGTTTTTAAATACGAATGGTCGCAGTATTATCGGCTGGGATGAAATTCTCGAAGGAGGCTTAGCTCCAAACGCGACGGTGATGTCCTGGCGAGGTGTTGAAGGTGGCATTGCAGCGGCCAAGCAACAGCATAACGTGATCATGACACCGGGAACGCATTGCTACTTCGACTACACACAGGTCGGCGGCGAGCAACAAAAAGATGAGCCACTGACGGGCAGCAAGCGAGTGACAAGTGTCGAAAAAGTATACAGTTACGAGCCTACTCCTGCCGAACTCACTCCCGAACAAGCCAAGTACATACTTGGTGCACAAGGGAATGTTTGGACGGAATACATGCCTACCTACGAACTCGTTGAGTACAACGTCTTGCCACGAATGACAGCACTTTCAGAAGTCGTTTGGTCTGCCAAAGAAGATAGAGACTGGGATAATTTTCACGGCCGCTTACAGCATTTCTCAAAGCGATACGATGCGTTGGGGTATAATTATGCGAAGCACGTTATTGAAAAGTAGCACATCTGAATTCGCTTAAGATCCATTGTCGTTGGTAAAATGCTGGAAAGGCAAACACTTTCCCCGCCCATATGAAGGTTATACTAGGCTATATGAAAATTCAATTTAGTAGCCGCAGCATAGCAGACAATTGCACCACCATCGCTTATATCCTAATTGTGGTCATGTGTTTCCTCGGAATCTTGGCGGTAGCCGATGTGATATTCCGATGGGATATCCTTGGCGGAATAGCCGAGGAGCTTGCCTATCTATTCATGTCTAGCTGCGTAGTCATTATCCTGAGCTGCTTTTTGGTGAGTCTCATGGTGAACATGAACATCATGTCAAAAAGTATGGAAAACATCGCTCACAAGCTAAACAGCCGTGAAGATGAAGCTTGAGATTAGCAGCAAATCATTGGTCTTTATAACAGTAGTTGTTGCGGGTTTCGGCCTATTGATTTACGGGCTGAACGAATTCGACCGTCATCAGTCAAAAGCTGAATTTAGTGAGAACATCGAATCGTTGTTGAAATCATCTTCGCTCGAAGCGATGGGAGCTTTGCTGCGAGATAGGTCCTCTGAAGAAACGCTTCTTTCGGCTGACTTAGACCATTTGTATCGGCTTGCGCTTTCCGTTACGGAAGAATCAAATCGAGTAAACAGTTACAGCCTAGGTTTCTTGCTTTCTAGGAATGGGTCTTATTCTCGCATACACTTGTTTGGCAGTGATGAACAAGGAATCTTAAAAAACATTAGACCCGATCCTGAAATCACAACTATTATTGAGTCTTTCGAGAACAAAGAGGCGTCTATAATAGATGCGAATTTCGCGAATTTCGAGCAGCGCAAAATGAGCCAAATTGTACTTCCAATTGCTATCGAAGCAAACCGAAACGGCTATTTAATTGTGTTTTATCAGGACAACTACTGAACGGCGACAACGTAGTAATTTTAAGCCAGCAACCTATCTAGGCCAATTAGCTTCCATGCCCCAACCAAACCCCAAAATCGCCGTCCTCCTCGTCGGCGGTCACAGCACCCGTATGGGGTCGGACAAGTTCGCTATGGACATCAATGGGCGTCCACAATGGGAGTTTATGCTTGGAGAATTGAAGAGCTTCTTTGACGAGGTCCACATTGCTTGTCGACGCGATCAGGCTCATCATTTCGCAGAACAGCGCTTGATCTTTGATGAGCTGGCCGACATCGGGCCCATGGGCGCAATCCATGCGGCCTTTCGTCAACTCGGGAGCACCTCTCCCCTCTTTTTCATCGCTTGTGATCTTCCAAACTTCAACAGTGGCCTTTCGGCAAAACTGCACAGCGAACTGTCGGCAGAATACGATGTGGTCGCAGCTTACAATGCCGAACGCGAATCACCAGAACCTCTCGTTGCCTTCTGGAGCCCAAGCGCACTTCCACTCATCGAGAAGTTCATTGCTAGAGAAAATTACGCGCTCTTCAAGTGCATGTCTCAACTCAAGGTCAAGTCCGTCGAAATCAAGGACAGCACGTCTTTGCGCAATGTGAATAGCCTTCAGGATCTCTAGCGCATCCCACGGTGTTTTGCCTCATCTTTGAGACATGATCAGACCGGCTGTCAAACACCTTGATATCGTCAAAGTCAAGAATGGAAGTCACCATGAAGTCCAGGATTTACTTGCCGTAGAAGAACCTCTCGAGATTCGTCTAGGCTTCGGTCCAGTCAGTGATAGAGAGCAGCGAAGCCTAGCGATCACAATGCGAACGCCCGGACACGATTTCGAGCTCGTTACCGGCTTCCTCTTCACAGAAGGCATCATCAAATCAGCAGCGGACTTCACGCGTATCGCCTACTGCCGAGACAAGGATGGTAAGCAATCGCCTAATATCGTCCGCGTCGAATTGCAGCCAACGATTGAGCTCGATTGGGATCGATTTTCGCGCCACTTCTACACCAATAGCAGCTGTGGTATTTGCGGCAAAGCCAGCATTGAAAGCCTCGAAGGCATGTGCGAATCTGCGATCGAATCCAATTTCAGCATGTCGGCCGAAGTGCTTCACAGCCTCGACCAAAAGATGCGTAAGGCGCAAGGAATCTTCGATCATACAGGTGCACTTCACGCCGCAGCCCTCTTCAACGAAAACGGTGAATTACTTCACCTGCGCGAAGACATCGGTAGACATAACGCCCTTGATAAGGTCATCGGCACAGCCTTAACCGAAGGCTCCATACCCTTGACTCAACACGTCATCATGTTAAGCGGGCGTAGTTGCTTCGAACTGATCCAAAAGGCATTGATGTCCCGCATTCCTATCGTTGCCGCCGTCGGTGCACCAAGTAGTTTGGCCGCCGAGACCGCTCAAAACTTCAAGATCACTTTGCTCGGTTTTGCCAAGAACAACGGCTTCAACATATATTCAGCACCAGAAAAAATTCGATATGAAACTGCGCATTCGTGACAACTCATTGAGGTTGAGAATCACTAAGACGGAACTCAAAACGTTTGCCGCTGAAAAGAAGGTGACGTGTACGATCAACTTCCCCGGTGGCGAGAAGATGGAATACGTCTTGGCGTGGTCTGCCGACGAAACGTATTCGGCTAGTTTTAGTGGCAACTCTGTTTTTGCAGCTGTCGCCAAAACCGCCGGTCAGAAGTGGCTACAAGAAAGCGAAGTGAGTATCGATCATAAATTAGCGATATCTGATGGATCGCCCTTCAGACTACTCGTCGAGAAGGATTTCCAATGCCTCAGCGAACGCAAAGAAGAGGATGAGTCGGACATGTTCGTCAATCCCAACACACACTGCTAGTCCCTGCCTGAGATGAAAAAGAACAAAGGACAACACGACAGCGAGCTAACACCGGAAGGGTTTACTGGGCTAAAACTCACCAAGCCTAAAACGACTGCTGCAGGTATGCCCGCGGTAACAAGCACCGTTCGACACATCTTCAATGAGATGGATCCGGCACGTGCGGCAAAGGTGCTGTTCCGCCTCAATCAAGCGTGTGGCGTTGACTGTCCAGGTTGCGCATGGCCCGACCCAGAAGGCGAGCGATCTAAGCTCGGCGAGTACTGTGAAAACGGAGCAAAAGCCATCGCTGAAGAAGCAACGACCAAAGAAGTGATGCCAGATTTCTTTGCTAAAAACTCCATTCAATTCATCGGCGAGCAAAGTGACTTCTGGATCGGGAAACGAGGACGCTTGACGCATCCGATGATCCTCGAAGAAGGTGCGACGCACTACACACCTATTTCTTGGGACGATGCTTTCAAAGAGATCGGGAAAGAGCTTAACGCTCTTGAAACGCCAGACGATGCGGTGTTCTACACTTCAGGTCGGACAGCGAACGAGACCGCCTTCATGTACCAGTTGTTCGTGCGGATGTACGGCACCAACAACATGCCCGACTGCAGCAACATGTGTCATGAAAGCAGCGGTGTTGCCCTTGGCGAAACGCTCGGAATCGGTAAAGGGTCCGTCACCTTAGAAGACTTCAACCATGCCGATGTGATCATGGTCATCGGGCAAAATCCAGGCACGAACCATCCACGGATGTTGAGTGCCCTCAAAAAAGCAAAGAACAAAGGCGCGAAGATCATCACGATCAATCCGTTACCTGAAACGGGACTGATTAGATTCAAAGATCCTCAAAGTGTTGGCGATATGCTCGGTAGGGGCACCCAGCTTACCGACCTGTTTCTGCAAGTAAAAATCAACGGAGACGTTCCGCTTTTCAAGGCGATGCTCCACCTGCTTTGGCAGCGCGAACAAGCCGAACGCGGAAGTGAATTCGATTGGGGATTCATCGAAAACAGAACCGTCGGCTTCGAAGCGATGGAAGCTGACATGGCCGCTCAAGATCCTAAGTTCTTAGCGGAACAGTGCGGCATCTCGATGGCTCAAATTACAGAGGCCGTTGACATGCTCAAGGGCAAAAAGAAGATCATTGCGTGTTGGGCAATGGGCATTACGCAGCATAAGAATGGCGTCGCCAATATTCAAGAAATCGTCAATCTGCTTCTGCTCAAAGGGAGCATCGCCAAAACCGGTGCTGGCACCTGCCCTGTTCGTGGTCACAGTAACGTACAAGGTGATCGCACCATGGGGATTTACGAGAAGCCTCCAGCGAAATTCCTGGCGGCCTTAGATGCCGAATTCGGTATAGACACCCCAAAGGAACATGGCTTAGATGTGGTTGATTCTATCAAGCGCATGCATGAGCATAAGGATATGGTGTTCGTCGCGATGGGAGGCAACTTCCTTTCAGCTACTCCCGACACATCCTATACCGCTGTTGCGCTGCGCAACTGTTCGCTCACCGTCCAGATTTCTACCAAGCTCAATCGTTCGCATTTGGTGACGGGTAGAAGAGCGCTCATTTTGCCGAGCCTTGGTCGAACGGATGAAGATGTAAAAAATGGCATTCGCCAATTCGTTAGCGTAGAAAATTCGATGGGCGTCGTCCATTCGAGTACAGGCAAACTCAAGCCTCTGGCAAAGACGATGATGAGCGAACCTTCGATCGTTGCTGGAATCGCGAAGGCAACGCTCCAATCAAGCCCTAAGGTAGACTGGGAAGGCATGTCAACAGATTACGACTCCGTAAGAGACAAGATCGAGGCCGTCATTCCCGGATTTGAAAAGTACAATGAGCGGGTTCGTGAACCGAATGGATTCCACCTCCCCAATGGAGCGAGAAGCGGCATGTTCAACTTGCCAAATCAGCGGGCTCGCTTCACCGTCAATGCAATCCCAGACAATCAACTTGTGGAAGGTGAGCTGATGATGACAACGGTGAGATCACATGACCAGTTCAACACAACGATCTACGGATTAGATGATCGATACCGTGGCATTTTAAATGAACGCCGCGTCATCCTAATGAATGAAAAAGACATTGCACGCCGGGGTTTGACCAAAGGTGACGTGGTCGACATTTGGGGCGAATTCAAAGGCGTGAAACGCCATGCTCCAAGGTTCTTGGTCGTTCCTTTCGATGTACCTGAATCTTGTTGCGTAACGTACTTCCCGGAGACCAATGTGCTCGTGCCTATTGATTCAGTGGCGGCGAGGAGTAATACGCCTACGAGTAAGTTGGTAAGGATTACACTAGAAAAAGTGGAAGTGTAAAGCGCAATGGCCAACTCGAATTTCGAGACCAGCCGTACATTCTCAAAGCCCACATTTGAGTATGTTAGCGATAGCTACTAGAAGATCTTTCTAGTCGACTACAAACGCTCCTCAAAAGCGCGCATTCAATATCCAACATGAGCAAAAAGCCTAAACTACTGACGAGTAAGCTCATCCCCAGATTTATCAAGAGAAGGATCAATGGCAACATCACTACGCGTACGATTCTTGACCACTATAAGAGTCTAGAGAAAAGCGCAGTTAGCCAAGAGGAAAAAATAGCGCTTGAGTACCTCTCGAAAAATGGTCTGTGTGTGTTTCCGTACTCCTTTACGGACAAGTACAAAAAAGACGATATCGTTGTCCATGATGACGAAGAGCTCAAGCTTAAGTATGTATTCCTCGACGGGAAGCGACTCTACTTTAAGCGAAACTCGTCGACAAGAGGAATCAAGAGAAACTACAGTAGACTCCTAGCAGAACAAGATCTAGAATCACCACACCGTTACTTAACGGACGACTTCGACATCGGACAGAATGCTATCCTCGTAGATGTTGGAGCTGCAGAAGGAAACTTACCGTTGTCTGTGATCGAAAAGGTTAGCAAGGTGTACTTGTTCGAGACAGACCCTGCTTGGATAGAAGCGCTAGAAGCCACGTTTGCACCTTGGAAAGACAAGGTTGAAATCGTAAATAAGTTTGTTTCGAATACCAATGATGCTTCCAATGTATCACTGGATGAATTCTTCGGTGACAAGCCAGTATTCGATGTCCTGAAAGTAGATGCAGAAGGCGCAGAAGCTGACATTCTTGAAGGAAGTAAGGCTATCCTAGCGACGAAGCACCCTATGAAATTAGCGTTGTGCTGCTATCATAAGCCACATGACGACGTTGAATTTACAGCAACGCTATCTGCAGTAGACTTCTCCATTTCGTTTGCGGATGGATACATGATCTTCACAGACCCAGCGACCTTCTTCCCTCCCTACTTGAGGAGAGGTGTGCTTAGAGCGGTGAGATAAGAAAGGCTTGTCTTGGTATAACTACCTTAACCGAGGCATGTTATGTGCACGCCGCCTTCTGTTGTCTCCATCCGTTGAAAAGGCAAACCTGTATCTATGAAAATCATCTCGACGAATACCTCACCCAAACCAACCTCCTTCATATGGATGGGTCAAGAAGAGACGACAGGTATTTACAAGAAGCCTACAGGTCAACCGATCTTCCTGACGAAGAATGACGTTGTCGACGATGAGATATAGTCGATAAATGGTTTCATAACCTTACTCGTCCACAAAGTACAATCTAGGTTTGCACACGAAAAAGGGCAACAATGATTTTAACCGATTCTTTCAAAGCAATTGTATGCTGGAATTAAAGCTGAGTCTAGAACTAGACTCAGTTATTCTTCAAATCAGCCTTTAGCAGCTGGCGGAGAAAGCTGAATCGCTCGACAAACCATAGAAGAAAGCCAATATTCACGTTCTAGACGCAGGTTTAGAAGGTCCTGAAGCCGATATTCTTGAAATATTTTAACAACCTCAATCGCTGAACAACTTTCAAAGTTGCGTCGCCCTAATACCACAAGCCCCATGACGACCAGAAATTAACAGAAACACTACAGGTAGTGGGTTTTCCAATTTCCTACTCAATGTACTTGTGATTTCAAGGCGCTCTCTACCCGACTCACTTAATAATGGAATCCACATTGGAATCAAACTTTTCTTAAAAAAATTATCTTACATTTGAACTAATCAAAGTCTCTTTCAAGGTCCTCTCAAGAAGACCACCTAATCTGAATTACCAATGAAAAATTTGATTTTAGTAGTTGCCGTTATTATAATAACTAGCTCATTGTTGCAAGCTCAGTTTCCGAACTTAGAAGTGCAAGACACTTCTGATGTGAAATTCAGACTTCCAGACTATGTAGATGGAAACAACAACTATCTCGTTTCTTTCTGGGCCACCTGGTGCTCACCTTGTAAAGCAGAATTGGATGCTTGGCAAGCCTACAGTCAAAATTGGATCGACAATCATAGCATAAAAATTATTGGACTTAGTATAGATACTGAAAGATCAAAAGATCGTGCTGTTGCTTTGTGGAACGATCGAGAATGGGATGGCGAACTCTTATTCACAGAAATGGATAGTGCTTCTGTCCTTTTAAATTTTCAAACTATACCAAGAGTGTTTCTTTTTGACAAAAATGGAGATGTCATATATGATCATACAGGATATGTCCCTGGAGATGAAGAAGAACTTGATAATTTCATCACAGGCAATTTAACTTCCAACACTTTTGATAACATAGAGACTCCAACACCTCTTCAAACGTATCAAGATCAGAACAACGTGTACGTAAAAGCTTTTGGTTCAGAAAACATAAGCACCCTTAACATTTACAGCATTGAAGGCAAAACTGTAGGGTCTTTCACTTTTTCAAGTTCAACACAAATTTTTGAGGTTCCAAAATCTCTGTTAAGTAATAATCTCTTCTACGTATTTGACCTCTCGACTCCACAAACTAACAAATCAAAATTAGTATTTATCAAGTAAAAGATACTAACCTTTTACAGGTAACATCACACCACCATAAAATACAATTCGGCTCCCTAAAGATAGTGTCTGATGTTCATTCAGACAAGTATAGTATCTATGAAAATCATCTCGACGAATACCTCACCCAAACCAACCTCCTTCATGTGGATGGGTCAAGAAGAGACGACAGGTATTTACAAGAAGCCTACAGGTCAACCGATCTTCCTGACGAAGAATGACGTTGTCGACGATGAGATTTCTAACCGACTCAATCACGGTGGGTACTACAAGGCATGCTACATTTTCGCTTCGGAACAGTATCCTTATTGGAAAGCCCTTTATCCAAACCTAGACTGGAGTTGGGGAATGTTTGGCGAGAACCTTACGATGGCAGGTTTTGACGAAAGTAAAGTGTACTTAGGAGACATATACAGAGTGGGCGAAGCACTTGTTCAGGTTTCTCAATATCGGGAACCGTGCTACAAAATCGGCCACAAATTTGGGACACAAAAAGTACTTAAGCAATTCATTCAGCACGGCTTTGGTGGAACATATCTCAGTCTGCTCGAAGAAGGATATGTAGACATCGGCAATGAATTCGAACTGGTAGAGCGTCCCGAGAAATCGCTGACCGTTAAAGAGCTCTTCCACTTGGTTCATGCAAAAGAGAAAGATCAAAATTTATTGAAGATTGCCGCAGCGAGTTTGGCGATCCCAAAAAAGAAGCGCGTGTTGTTGACTGAGTATATTATGTGATTAGCATTGTATATTTTAGAAATGAGAACTGTTCCACTAAAAGGACCGACCACCGGTAAAAAATGAGCAACCTTAGACTAAACGGGAAAGCAACAATTGGGGCATCAGGCCCTTATCCGATGGCAATTTTGGTAGTCAATAGAGAACGCTTGGAGGTAAATATCCCAGCTCATGACAACCTCGTTTTCCAACCTTCTGACATTCTTTCTATTTACCCGATCGAAGCACTTTCTTCATCAGTAACGGCCCTGAAAATTGAACACACTGTTGCTTCATACGAAGAAGAACTGCTTTTTTGGACCACAGAGGATGCTAGGATAGCTTCGATACAGATCCAAGCGATAGGCTTTTTGGACAAGGACAACATCGCAGGTAAAAAAATCAACAAGGAGATTCTCAAGAAGCAAGCAGGAAATGGGAACCCCGTAAAAAAGTGGTTTGAACACGCGGTAACAGTAGTCCTTTTAGTACACCTCGCCCTGATTCTGCTTTTTTCTATTTTTGGCCAAACCTACCCACGTCTGTTCGGGAAACCGATTCTTTCTATGTACTTCTGTATCCTTTTGACTGCTGTAGTAAGCCTTCTCTCTCCAGCATTTAGAAGGCATATCTTGAAAAAGGGGCGCGATTTAGACGACATCAAGAACTTCTGCATTTTTACGATACTTGTGAGTGGGATTACCACACTTTTCCTGACGCTTGTGCTAGGCCTGCACACTTGGCCGTAGGCCCGTGAGTAGTATTAACGGTTAGATGACCTTTCAAAGCCTCTTGATCTCCGCGTTTGTGGTAGCTTTCCACTCAAACTAAACGCATTGTTGTCAGCCTCCTAACAACCACCGCACCTCGGGTGCATTAAGTTCGCGGCACTGAAAACCAAGCTTTCGCACATGACAAAAGTTCTACCCTACTTCCAAGCCCTACTGCTGATGGGCCTAGCGCTGATAACGCTCAACCTACAAGCCCAAGATTGGGAAGAGGTTGCCACTCCACCTTTCTTCAAACACCACTCAAACGGATTTACGTTTGATGGCAAAGCCTACGTATTTGAAGGTTCTATTGCAGATAACTACTCTCGCGCAATGTGGACGTATGATGCTGACGCAGATGAGTGGAATAATTTTGCAAGCTTCCCTGGCACACCGCGTGGTTTCGCTATCGGCGATGAGTGGGACGGAAAATACTACTACGGTTTTGGTCTTACACCAGGTGGCCGTTTAAACGATCTATGGGTATTTGATCCAGTCGATACCTCATTTACACAATTAGCAAGCTGTCCGTGTGTTCCTCGTTATCACCCTGCATTAGCAGCACACGAAGGAAAGATTTTCATGGGAACAGGCAGCGGCGCTAGTGGAAACCTTGAAGACTGGTGGGTTTACGACATGGCTTCAGATTCTTGGTCTCAAAAAGCGAACATGCCAGGCGGAGCAAGACACCATCCATTTTTCTTCACTGAAGGAGAAGATATTTTCGTTGGCGGAGGTCACAGAGAGTCTTGGTACAAGTGGAACATGGTCAATGAGACATGGACAAGCATCGACGGAGCTCCATCAGGTCGCGTTGCGGGTACCCAATTCCAAAACAACGGCTACGGATATGTACTTGCTGGTGATGACCGCTTTCACGGAATCTTGCCTAGTGACGAATACTTTATGCGCTATGATCCGGTAACAGACGAATGGGAAAAACTTCCACCTACCCCTAATGACCGATGGGCACCAAGCTCTTTCATTATCGAAGATTACGTCTACCTATTTGGAGGACTTTCTGCGGAGAATGGTTCTGACAGGTCAATGATCCGTTTCGACCTTTCATCTCTTGATCCAAGTTCTTCTACGCAAGAATTAGGAGCCGAAGCATTACAGCTTTTCCCTAACCCTGCTACTGGCGGGACCTTTACTGTAAACTTCACTACTACTGATTTAGCAGACTGGAATGTTCGATTTTTTGACGTTACCGGTCGTGACGTAACGAATACGTTTACAGCTGAGCGCAATGGTGAGTACTCTACAACTTCAAAAGGAAGCTTCATTTTCGCAGCTAACCACGTGGATGGCCGAACTGCTCAGCGTCTAGTGATTCTAGATTAATTCCGCTATCGTTCTTCTAACAGAACAATAACGAGGATTATATTCCTTAAAATGCGGCTGTCATGCTTATCATAGCATGGCAGCCGTTTTTTTTTTTGCATTTCTGCAAAACCATCACTTTATATCACACCTGTCCAAAACAATGATTTGACTGAGCGTATTTGAAAGATGAGCGCGAGTAGAAGTTCCCTAAGTTTAGGGTGCTATCACCTCACACCTCGCGCTCACCATGAAAGTAAGTCTTCTTTGCCAATTACTTGGCGT
>JBGCGF010000084.1:0-27890 GCA_045110575.1 Saprospiraceae bacterium | reverse complement strand
AGCTTACGCTGATGTCAGAGTCACTCCGTAATGACGGACGTGTATGGGTTCCAAAAGACATTAAGGACACCAAGAAGCACCCGAACGACCTTTCTGAGTCGGAGCGTGACTACTACCTCGAGCGCATTTATCCTGCGTTTGGTAACCTGGTTCCTCGTGATGTGGCGAGTCGTGCTGCCAAGTACGTTTGTGACGAAGGTCGCGGCGTAGGCGAGACCGGACTTGCGGTTTATCTCGACTTTGCAGACGCGATTGAGCGCCTTGGAAAAGATACCGTTGAGGCACGCTACGGCAACCTCTTTGAGATGTACGAGAAGATCACGGGTGAGAATCCGTACAAGCAGCCAATGCGTATCTACCCTGCGGTACACTACACGATGGGTGGACTTTGGGTTGATTACAACTTGCAGACAACGATTCCTGGGCTCTTTGCTGCAGGAGAGGCGAACTTCTCTGACCACGGTGCCAACCGTCTTGGTGCATCTGCACTCATGCAGGGATTGGCAGACGGATACTTCGTGCTACCATACACGATTGCGAGCTTCCTTTCTAAGGAGATTCGTACGCCGACCATCGACACGAATGCACCTGAGTTTGCTGAGGCTGAAGCTTCCGCCAAAACTCGTATCGACCAGCTTTTGGCCGTACAGGGTAACCAAAGTGTCGAGAGCTTCCACCGTCGTCTCGGTAAGATCATGTGGGACTACTGTGGCATGAGCCGCAACGCCGACGGACTTACGAAAGCCAAGAAGATGATCCGCGAATTGCGTGCTGAGTTTTACAGTGACGTATTCGTACCAGGAACAAACGAAGAGTACAACCCAGAGTTAGAGAAGGCACTCCGCGTAGCTGACTTCCTCGAGCTTGGTGAGTTGATGTGCGAAGATGCACTCGATCGCAACGAGAGTTGTGGTGGGCATTTCCGCGAAGAGTCACAGACAGCAGAAGGAGAAGCACTGCGTCGTGACGAGGAGTACGCATACGTTGCAGCATGGGAAATGACCGATGGTGACAAGGTAGAGTGGACACTCAACAAGGAAGAACTCGTATTTGAGAACGTAGAATTGAAGACTCGTAGCTACAAGTAGGCTTAGCCTACTTGGGTACTGTGGAATGCCGTTCCGCAGTTCAAAAAATTGAAAAATGTCAGAAACAGCAGCACACAAAGGCATCACCTTAAACCTTAAAGTTTGGCGCCAAAAGGGACCAAACACGAAAGGTGCATTTGAGTCTCACACGGTCAACAACGTGAGTGAGCACATGAGCTTCCTAGAGATGCTTGATGTACTCAACGAGCAGTTGATTAGCGAGCGTAAGCAGCCAGTAGCTTTCGAGCATGACTGTCGCGAGGGTATCTGTGGTACTTGTTCGTTGGTGATCAACGGTCGCCCGCACGGTCCTCAGCAAGGAACAACGACTTGCCAGTTGCACATGCGTCATTTCAAGAATGGGGAGACGGTATACATCGAGCCATGGCGTTCGGCTGCGTTCCCAATCATTAAGGACTTGGTGGTAGACCGTGATGCCTTTGATCGTATCATCCAATCGGGTGGATACATCAGTGTCAATACGGGTGCAACACAGGATGCGAACTCTATTCCAGTGTCGCATGCGGATTCAACCGATGCATTCGATGCTGCTGCGTGTATTGCATGTGGCGCTTGCGTTGCTGCTTGTCCTAACGGATCAGCAATGCTCTTTACCAGTGCGAAGGTGAGCCACTTGGCGCTGCTTCCACAAGGTCAGGTCGAGGCGAAGAACCGCGTTCAGGCAATGGTGAAGCAGATGGACAATGAAGGCTTCGGTCGCTGTTCGAACATCACGGCTTGTGAGGCAGAATGTCCAAAGGATATCTCCGTTGACAACATCGCTCGCATGAACCGTGAGTACATTGGTAGCATCTTCGGATCTCCGATTGAGGCTTAAGCGGTAAGCGTTTTTCTCAATTTCTACGAGGTGAAAAGCTGCGTTCTCTATTGGAGGGCGCAGCTTTTTTTGTCCGTCATTGTGCGTGGTGTAGCTGAGGTGGCAGTCTCTCGATCGCAAGGGAAGACCTGATGTGGATCGCTGCGCTTCTTCTTAGCGCGGAGCTGGGTGGATCGCTCCGCTCCGTTAAAACGCAATGCAGGACGCTTATTTAACGCAGAGTCGTGACTACGCCACTTCGCAAGGGGCAAAGGCCGCAAAGCTGGATGGATCGCTCCGCTCCTTTTCAATGCGGAGCTGGATGGATCGCTGCGCTCCTATTTTATCGCAAGGAGTGACTACGTCACTTGCGCAAGGGGGGCAAGGATCGCAAAGCTGGGTGGATCGCTCCGCTCCGTTAAAACGCAATGCAGGACGCTTATTTAACGCAGAGTCGTGGCTACGCCACTTCGCAGAGGAGCAGTGATCGCGGAGCAGGGTGGATCGCTGTGCTCTGTTTTTATGGCAAGGAGGGCTGCTTGTCAGAGTGTGCAATACAGGGTGCAATTGAATCGCAACGGTTAGCTGTCGCTAACTACGCAAGGGGGCAAAGGCCGCAAAGCTGGGTGGATCGCTCCGCTCCTTCTCAACGCAAAGCAGGGTGGATCGCTTCGCTCCTTTTTGACAAAACTAGTCACGCGTCGTAAGCAAGGTCACCTCGCCTCGGCGATTGACGGTGGTTCCGTCGATTAAGCGGAGGACTGCGTAGTAGATGTACACGCCAGAGTCGAGCAAGGCGCCCTTGCGTGTTCCATTCCAAAAGCAGGTGCCGGCAGCATCGATAGGGCAGTCTTGAACACGGTACAGAATGTTGCCCCAACGGTCAGCGATCATGAATTCTTCGAAGGCGACAATAGCCGGATCACGTGCCGGACCGAAGCGATCGTTAACGCCATCCTCGTTGGGAGAGAAGGCGTTCGGGAAGAACTCCATGTCGCGTGACTGCAGCCTTACGAAAAGCGACTCTGACGCCTCGCACCCGTTTTCGTCGGTAGATGTGGCCACCAACAAGCCATCACCTGGAGGACTCCAGTTCAGGCTGCCAAAGTTGAGCAAGGTGTCAATTGGGGTGTCGTTGTAGGTAAGCGACAATGTGGCGTTGTCGCCTGCATAGCTTACTTGGTGATCAGCTAATTCTCCAAGTCGAATGAGCGTGTCTCCGGTCAGCGAAACCGTTACGGGACTAGGTCCGTCGATGAAGAGGTTATCCATTACGGTACAACCTAAAGAGTCTCTTATGGTGAGGTCGTAGCCTCCCAATCCCAGGGTGTCAATGTTGAAGAGGTTGCCGTTTTGTTCAACGATAATCTCTACAGGACCAGTGCCGCCACTCACTTCAACGATCGCGAAACCGTTTTGCTCATTCCCGCAACGAACGCCAACCGTGAGGATGTCTTCAATGATGAGCGGCAATGGGGCGTTAAGGACAATCGATGCGGTAGCCGAACAGCCAAGTGCATCGGTAGCAGTGTAAGTATAGGTGTCTGGAGACAAGCCTTGGCGCGCGGGTCCCGTTGGTCCGTCCGCCCAAACGTATTGGATGTTACCTGTCCCTGCCAAGTTGGTGAGGGTGATTGCGCCATCAACGTCACCTGCGCAGCTTGGTGGTGAGACTTGGGCGTCAATGTTATCCGGCGTGAAATACCTTACCTCCAAACACATAATGGTGTCACAGCCAGCTTGTGCAGGAATGGTCTTACACAGAACGGTATCGGTGGTGATAACCCAGTTGTCAAAAAGGAGTGTCTCGCCTTCGCATAGCGAGTCAACGAGTTGTGTGATCACGAGGCTGTCGCCTTGGATTGCTGTGACGGTAAGCAAGGAGTCACAGCCTTCTGCATTCTGAAGCAAAGCGACATCAGAGTCGCCTATCCCGAGGTCGAGGCCATAATCGGTGTATCGCTCACCGGCGCAAAGTTTAACCTCTTCGCTTCCTGTGGTAGCCTGTCCGATCAAAGCATAGATACTGTCTAAGACAACAGGACTGAGTTCGTGAAAAGTCACTTCGTCGATGCCGAAGTCATTACCTGTCGAACTCGTGTTCAGGTTGTAGATGCAAATCTCTGCAGTGGTCTGTCCAGTCGCATTCCAATAAAGGTTTGCTTCTTTCCAGATACAGGCTTGTTGGTCACCCGTGTATGCTCCCCCAACGTCCACGCCGTCAATTTTGACACGGAGGCTAGCTGGATTTCCAACGCTTAAGGATGCAAGCAAAAAACTGAAATCGTAGGTCGACCTAGGGTTGATCGGAAAGGTTTGACACCACACGGCTGCAGTTGCGTCAGACCCCCCGTCTACTGCCAATATGAGGCCTCCGGACGTTCTTGCATCAGGACAACTAGCGAAGTTCGCATTGTGCAATTCCGAAGAACTCACAACACTGTAGGTGCCTTGTGCGGAACTCCCACCTGGTGTGTTTAGGTAGTCTGAAGTAAAGCCGATATTCCCTTCTTCAAATCCAGAATTATCGACAAGATTTAGTCCAACGTGACGCTGCTGCTGCACATAAAACATTTGACTCGTCGTCCCGCTATAAAAAGTGCGCTCTCCTTCCCTAGGGGAAATTTCATCGAACGGTGTCCAACGATAGCGCTCAAATCCTGATTGTGCCTGCAGTATGGTAGTACCTCCTGAGCAATTTGATACAGTGTCAGCTTGCGCCAAAACCTGGGCTGCAGTGCACAATAGCACGAGCAGGGTGATAAGTGTAAACGGCTTAATAAACATTTGTACTCTTGGGAAGTGGCCCAAGGTACGAGATGCATGCGTCCAAATTCCATATATGTTACTACCCTGTACGGTTAGTTTTCCTAAATCGCTCTAATTCAGGCTATAGTGCAGCACAGAAGATGAATCATTGGTGAATAACAGTGGCTCCCATTGATATTCTACAAAATCCAAGATCGGAAACGTAGAAATGACCTGGTCTACTGCAAATTGATCATCCTCTACCACCAAGACCATCCAAACCTTTGTTCGATCTGCCGAAACGCTGTACGATTGAATGACTCCTGTTGCGAGGAGCTTATTGACGATCAGTCGTTGCGCGGGAATGGCATTGATGAGTCCAGTGGGCCATTCTTCGGGGAGATCGAAGGTGACCATGACGGGGACTTTTTTTTCGGAAAAAGGCTGCATTGACCTACAAAACGATGAGAACGGGCTGTTGGTTTGCGGGTTAAGCAAAATTGGTCTTCAGCGCCCACATTTTTGGCATAATAATCGGCTGTATAAGAGTTATAAAGTCTTCCCTAAGAGATGTCAGCCTCAATAATTTCTCACTCAGATGCCCTGCCGACCTCGTTCGACAAAGCTAATGCCGAACAGCTAGTGGAGAAGACGTGGGCCATGGCTAAGTCTCTGGTCCTGTGGAACCTGTGTCTTATTGGAGGATTGTTGCTTGTAGGGACGTCACTGAATGTGTGGACGGTCGCTGTGTTTTTCCATGCCGTGCTTATTGGTTGGGTTTTCTATCAGAAACAATGGTACGTTACTGCGCGCTACTATGTATTTGCAGGTATTTCTATTGCCTGCCTGATGATGACCATGCGTTATGGGCCTGATTCCTACGTTTATTTTGTCTTTGCACCTCTGGTCTTGGGCATCCTTTCCTCTTTTAAGACAAAGAGCGAGAGGTTCGGTCTTTCTCTTGTCCTGCTCGCGCTTGCTTTTGGTATCCTCCAATTTGGATTCACGTTCGAATTTGTAGAGCGGATATCAAGCCCGGAAAAATACCGACTACTATTCGTGTGTGTCACGATGGGATTGTGCTATGACATGACCGGTGGCTTTCTAGAGAAGAACCGTGAGTTTCGCAACCGACTAAAAGGGATGTTGTCCAAATTGGAAGAGCGTGAAGCACGGCTTCAGTCAAATTGCCGCAAAGAAGAAATTCAGGTGCAGCAATTTGAGATCAACAATAGGAAGCTAGAGGCGGTGATTCAGAATCGAATCTTGGTTGAACGTGGACTTTCTTCGAGCAACGAGCAACTAGCGCAATTCTCTTACGCTGCTAGCCACGACCTTAAAGAACCATTGCGGTCTATCGGTGGCTTTATTCAACTTATTCAGCGAAAGGTTGCAAGTCAAAATGATGAGATACTAGAGCAGCATGCGAATGCTATTATTTCTAGTTCGACTAAGATGTCTAAGCTTCTTGACGATTTATTGGATTACAGTAGAGCTAGCAAAAGTGATCATGTAAATGCAGCCGTTGACTTAACTGGTATTTTCAATTCTGTGCAACATGCAGTTCAATCTCGCTTAGACAATGTAGGAGGAACACTCATTGTCTCAGAACTTCCTAAGGTATTCGCAGAGCGTAAATTAATTTGTAAAATATTCTCAAACCTGCTTGCTAACGCCATTGAAAATAGAGACGAATCAAGACCACTTGTTGTCACTATTGCTGCCGGAGAAGTGGTAGGGGAAATGGTAGAAATACGCGTTACTGATAATGGCCGAGGAATCGATCCAGGATCAAGGGAGGAGATGTTCGAACTGTTCAAACGTGGCGAGTGTGACCGTGCTTCCACTGGGTCTGGAATTGGCCTTAGCACAAGTCGTAAGGTTGTTCAGTCATTTGGAGGAGAGATTAAATTTATATCTAATAGAAATAAACAAGGTGTTACCTGTGTGTTCACCTTGCCGCGCTTTTCTCATCAACTTAATTAAGTCGATGAAGAGCTTGGTGCACTATATATATCCATATCGTTATGAATCACGGTAAAACATCAGCACCTGTGCTTCGGGTTCTCGTCAGATCTATTTTGGCGGCAATTTCTGTTGTATGTGTAAGTCTACTGTTGGCTAATTTTTCGCTTGGAAACAGAGTGATACAAATTACGTCCTTGTTATTTGGGATGGTTTCAACCCTTCTTTTTTGGGGAGATGTTTATGGCCGTTTTGAAGTTAATCGTAAAGTCCCGCTGCTCATCTTGTTTATGTTGTGTACAACAGGAGCGTTTGGGTTTAATCTTGATCCTGCTCCCATCTTTATATTCTTACCTAGCTTGGTCTGTTCCTTGGTTGTACTCCATCGCAAAAAGTCAATTCGCGCTGCAACGTTTATTCATGTACTCGCTACACTGGTTTGTTTTTTCAGAGGAGACGGGACAGTTGAGTTGGATTTTGTTCCTACTCTGGTCCTTGTAGGAGTTGTTGCAGTAATCTTTTCCGCTTCTATATTGGCTGTAATATCAAATAGGAAGTACTACTACAAGATCGCAAATTTGCAGACTGTACTTGAGCGAAAGAGCCACTCGATCGAGCTTAAGTCTCGAATGTTAGAAACCCGAAATGAAGAGTTGAAGGCTGCTCAGGTTCAATTGGAAAATCGAATTGAAGAGAACTCCATTCGAGTGCAGAACCTTTCTTCAGTGAATGCAGAACTTGAGCTAATTGCAAAAGCTGCAAGTAGCGATTTGAAGCAGCCGTTAAAGCTTATAGGTAAGCATACCGATAAACTTGGTGAGCGATTGCATGAACTTCAGTTGCGAGATGACTTTAAGGAATACCTAGACTTTGTAGGAGATGGTGCGTCAAGGATGAATGCAATGGTCGATGATTTGCTTCAGTACTGTGATCCTCGCATGAAGTCTTCTTTGGTTAAAGTATCTACCTCGGAAGTATTAGGGCAGGTAGAGTCCAACCTTTCAAATTTATTGCTTCGCGAAAATGCAAGTTTAATTTCGCAGCCGAGTATGCCTGAAATTGTAGGGCATAAAACGGAGGTTTTACAGTTGTTTCAAAACCTTATTTCCAATGGAATTAAGTTTAGGAGGCCAGGAGTTTTGCCTATCTGTACAGTTGGATTTACGCGCACTGAGGAAGCAATCTGTTTTTCTGTAAGCGACAACGGGATCGGTATCCCCGCCAATCGGGTAGACGATATTTTCGGATTGTTTACACGGCTTCACGGTCGAGGGAATTACGAAGGAACTGGAATAGGATTAGCCTTGTGCCGACGTATTGTGATCGCTGCGGGCGGAAAGATCTGGGCAGAAAGTAAAGAAGGTGAAGGGACAACCTTCTTCTTTACATGGCCGATCTGCAAAGAGGCGGCAAAAGCTATTGATTTTCAGTTGGCTCTAGGAACTATCATACATAGCGAACCTTAACGGTCATCTGTTTGAAGACTTGTTTTGGCGAAAGCTGAGGGCTTTTGTGCAAGTTGAAAGCCACGCATAGGCCAGAAAATAGAGCTGAACGGAGCTTTCTTGTTGAGACGCGTCTGTCCTCTGGGCGAAATTCGCGTACTTCGGGCACCTCACAGATAGCTACGTGCTCCCCACATGACACCTGATACCTACGGAATTCTTTCGCTCGTTCCACCGCTTTTAGCCGTTGGATTGGCGATCGCCACACGCCAAGTTTACATTTCTCTTCTGGCAGGAATTATTGCTGGACATGTCGTCCTTGGCGGATCGGTCATTGACGTTTTCTTATCCTCACTACAGCGCTTTGTCGGCGTATTTGAAGATCCAGGGAACACCCGTACCATCCTCTTTTGTACCCTCGTCGGTGCACTCATCGTCCTGATGCAAAAATCTGGAGGGGTCGCTGGGTTTATCGAATGGGTTCAGAAAATTCTAGCCCGCAAAAGCGCCGAAGGGGCCACTAAACAGGTTCAGCTCCTCGCTTGGCTCACCGGAATCCTCGTCTTTGTCGAGTCTAGTATCTCGGTGCTAACCGTCGGAACGCTCTTCCGTCCTCTCTTCGATGACATGAAAATCAGTCGTGAAAAGTTGGCGTACATCGCGGATTCAAGTTCGGCGCCAGTCTGCATTTTACTCCCGCTCAATGCCTGGGGTGCATTTGTGATGGGGCTACTCGCTACGCAAGGTGAGACCAATCCGCTAGGCATGTTCGTGCAATCGATGGCTTATGCCTTTTATCCGATCGTTGCGTTGTTGCTCGTGCCGTTGGTCATTTGGTTTGGTTGGGACTTCAAAGGAATGCGCATGGCCGAAGCCCGCGTGCAAGCAGGCGGACCAGTGATTTCAGCTGGTGGTGTTGCCATGACAGGAACGGATCTCACCGAGACACCTCCCGCTCCGGAGACACCCAAAAGAGCGATCAACATGTTGCTCCCGATCGTGTCGATGGTCCTATTGATGCCGACGTTTCTGGCCATTACGGGTTGGTCTTCGGCGCTTTCGCTAAACCCAGATGGCAACTTTTGGGACCTGTTCATTACCGCCTTAGGGCAGGGTAGTGGTTCGACCAGTGTCTTAGCGGCAGTGACTGGAGCACTCTTCGTTTCCATTGCAGCGTATCGTGGGCAAGGCCTTATGAACTTGCGCGAAATGTCAGAGTTGACCTTGAAGGGACTCAGTGCGATGCTTCCGTTGGCCTTGCTCATGATGTTTGCCTTCGCGATCAGTTCGCTTTGTAAGGAACTCGGAACAGGGGCATACGTGGCGAGCTATGCAGAGGACTACCTCGTCGGTTGGGCAGGTCCAGCGCTCATCTTTTTGGTGAGTGGCTTCATCGCATTCAGTACCGGCACGAGCTGGGGGACGTTTGCCATCATGGTTCCCATCGCGATGCCGGTAGCGGTTGCCTTGGGCATCGATCCGGCCATTGGACTCGCTGCTGCACTAGGAGGCGGTGTGTTTGGCGATCACTGTTCACCGATTTCGGATACGACGATACTGGCCAGCATGGCCGCCGCCACCGATCACATTGACCATGTGCGTACGCAGCTGCCCTACGCCTTGATCGGCGGCGGGGTAGCAGTACTTGGATACATTATTTTGGCTGTAGTGGGGTGATTTTGATCCAAAAGTATGACAGCTTATGTCTCTTCATGTAGCTCGGTAGATGTAATCCGTAAGTCGAGTAAGAAAGTTTTTAGATGCAAAAGTTTGATGGATGTCGAATTTTTACACTATATTAGATGGAAATCAAATTTATCGTTATGAAGTTTCCAATTCCCATATGCATTCTGTTTGCATTCTGTCTGCTTAGTGGCACCTTGAAAATAGAAGCTCAGTCCTTAACTAGAACATCCATTCAATCTGTTTTCAGTTTCGTGCATGTTCCTGAATGTCTAGATATTAGCGATGTGCCTATTGACGAAATCTACCTTTTAGATGCACGAGATAATGAATCTTGGGATGTAATTGAAACTTATTCCTCGGTAGGAGCATTTTCAATTGAGCGGACTACACGAACACCTGGTGTAAATAGACCATTTTCAACTACAGGGCCTATTTCTACTATTCTATCTATGAGTGGTTTACTTTCAATAGCTTCTGGAGGTGATATTTATAGTGATGTTCCAGCTTCAAATGCTCAATTAGAAATGCTTGCGATGGCAGAGTCAATGTTTACGGATTTTGAATCTTTTCCTTTGATTGATTTAGTTCCTCCAGCAGTTAATTTTTGGGAGACAGATGGTGATTCTGATTTAGAATCAACGATTGTTGGACCTGGTATTCGAAAGGTTATTCATCAGGATACAGTAACAATTTATAATGAGAATGTGCCATCAGTGAAAACAAAATTTACTGATAATTTTTGTAATTGCGAAGTTGAAAAAGAGTATGTCTTTGAAATCGTTGATTCTGAAAACCAACGAGGCAGAATACTGTATGAACAATTAGTAGAGTACCCAGTTTTAAGTACTGGTGATACAATTTGTCAAAGGACTCTTACTACACATGAATACTTAAATAATAGTGATCAGGAAGGAAGACTAGAGGGTGAGACTAATGAAGCTCTTGCACCTTCAATAGAACCTCAAATACTTAGAGAGGGAGATAACATAAAATTGCGATGGCAAAATTCTGAGACGAATGCGGATGGGCAGTGTAAAAATTCAACTATAAGTGTTTTTTCTCTAGCAGGTGGTCTCATGCAAAGATCTCACAATATTCTTGAGGGGGAGGTGATCACTTTTAACCCTCATATCGGTGGAATATTTGTTCTCCACGTTCAAAATTGCAATGGCATTACGGCCACAAGAATTTTTCAAAAATAATTGATATATGAATCGCTTGCTAATTACTTTTGCTTTAACTTTATTTGCCAATTTAACACTATCGCATGCTCAAGCTGACGATTGCACTTCGTGTGGTGTGACTGTAGATACTGACCACACTGTTGTCTCAGAAGGTCCTCAAAACGGCGGCCCTGATGGGCCGGAGTCGGAGAATCCAGATGGAGATAGAATTATCTATTTCGCACATGGTCACACTGGTAATGAGACAAGTTGGGTTACCGCTCAATCACACGTATTGGCAAATAATTCCCCAGGGGATATATACGAACGAGTTAAAAGGTGTGAAAATCACGCTTATGTTTCAACCATTGGGCTAGACCAAGGTACTGCATTATGGCAGCAGCATTTACTTTCTAAACCTCAATGCGAACAAGAGAACATTGACATTACTCAAAATTTTGTAATTGCTCACAGTTTTGGTGGGCTTGTTGCTAAAAATACGTATGGACTAGAAGCTGAGGATGGGTATCCTATAGATGAACGGCGTTTTTCTGGTTTAATTACGTTTGACACACCTCATGCTGGTGCTGGATTTGCGGAAAATATTAATGGATTGGGTGATTTTATGTCATCTGGATGTGAAGCATTGTCAATTGGGCCAACGTCGGCGGCCTACACAAGTCTTCCAGTAATATTGCAGGACTTTCTAGGTGTCACGGGACCAATAACTGTAACTGAAGTCACTGATCGTTTGTGTGGAGGAATTGGGACGATAATTAATGAGGTTTTCCCGTTTGTAGCTGGCCCATTAGATCCAGATGCGCAAGATGGATTAATTGGAACGGTGATTGACCTTCGTCCAAATAGTGATGCGATTGCTGCAGTTAATGCTTTGGAGGCTATTCCCAATAAATTGGCGATTGGCTGTAACGAAACTGCGGAAGGTTCAATATGGCGAACTATGCTTTGGGCAACAACAAGAAAAACTACTAGCTTTCCGTTCGGCGAGAGTAATCTAGATGACGCACTGCTATTGGAAATGGATACAATGTTAGCTCATTATGCGGATCAAGCGAATAGCTACATGCCTAGTCCAAACTACACACCCTGTATTGTTGCCTTCTTTGGAGGACCTGGTGCTTATCAATCTTGTAGATCAGGGGCTTTCCAACGTGCTTGGAACAGAGGAGCATGGGCAAGAAGTAATTATGCCAGGGGTGAGCAGTGGATTGCGTCAGCAGATCACAGGTGGGGAAACCTCGCAGGCTTTAATCAATTGAATACAACAACAGTTCCTGGAACAGGCGACTGTGATTGTCTTGTAGAAAACCTTCCGAACCATCCTCTTCAAACATGGCAACCTCTTCCCTCTGGTACCGTGAACTCTGATCTTGATTGTCAATCGAGATGTTACACAACGAATTGGCCTGGAAATGGTAGAACTATTGGGTATCGGTATGATGGAACTAGAACACAAATAGTTAGTGAGAGACAAGCTAATGACGGGATTGTTACTAGGGAAAGTCAGTTAGCTTGGCCAGGAGCTGTTGAATGGGAATTCGAGGATTCTAATCACATGCAGGTTCGAAGTGATAATACAACTCGTAAGGTATTTGAACGTGCAATTGAAGGTGATGCATACGAATTTTTCAAAAGCAATTACCAATAATCATGAATCATTCTATGATTTTATTAAGCTTTGTTGTCAGCATAGCTATTTTGTTTAATAGTTGTAACGACCCTGTGTCTGGTGTTGAACCTTTGCCCCCTCCTGACACTACATCAACTATAGATGAATGGGACGGTCCACCCATATTATTCAAAATGAGAACGAAGTTTGAAGACTATGAGCCAATTGAACGACCTGTTATAATTGATAATCACATCGTTCAGCTTCTTGAAGATCCAAGTGATAAGGCTAGAATGGCTTTGGTGGCCACCATTGATGAGCCCGGGGATTCTGTGCACTTCGAAGTGAATAGTGAAATGGGTTATCTGTATCGCTCAATGCGGGCAGATCAATTAGGACGTTGTACATTTTGGGAGCGAGATAGACTTGTTTCCATTGATCCAAAGACTAAATCCGTGCAGGAATTCATCGCTCCATCAGAGGGAAACTGTTATGCAACCGAAACGGGTAGCCAATTTGTTACCATTGAGAAAACAATAGGTGATGAAGAAGGTTCTGTAACACTCCGAAAATTTAATACTTCAACCTTGTCATTTGATTCTCTCTTCCAATTGAAGGTAATTAAAGGGCCAAGGCAGAACATGTCTTTTACTTATGCTCAAGAAGTAGAGGTAGCAGATGCAAATATACTAACAGGAGTGTTTACAGCCTATGATCCACAAACTCGGACGACCCCGTCTTACACTTTTACCTACAATTTAACAGCAGACACTTTGATGTGGACCAAGCTGTTTGATATGGAGAACGATATTGCCAATGCAGCAAAAAATTATGCAACTGATTCAACTATCTATGCTAAAAGCTTCGGTCGTATTATAGCTTACGATCTTCGAACAGGTGAGACGAAGTGGCAAAAAGATAAGCCTAATGCCGATGCTGAATTCTGGGGAACTAGTCCAGTAATGGTAGGAGGTGGTAAGGTTTACGCTTACGCAGATGCAAATGGTTTGTTTGGGCTTGATGCTGAAACAGGAGAAGTAGTCTACTACGATGAGACAGTGACAGGTACTGTAGTGAGGGCTGAAACCTATGGTGATCGTTTCGTAGTTTTATCCTTGGATGGTGGAACCATAAACCTCTTCGATCCGGTGTCTGGAGAATATGATTTACAATTCAAATCGCCAGAACACAGTGGAGGGAATCGCACTTTCTTTCTCGATAACTTTAGTGTTGATCGCGACCGTGGTTGGGTAGCCGCTCAAGACTTTGAGTATACCTATGTCTTTGATATAAGTGGTTATTGATTTTTTGCGCGTACACGCAGCTGCCCTACGCCTTGATCGGCGGCGGGGTAGCAGTGCTTGGATACATTATTTTGGCTGTAGTGGGCTAGGCGTAGCCTAGCAGTCCTGCCGATCTCCAGATCGGCAGGACGCACATCGCACAACTACGTTGTACGATACAACCACCATCCACCACCCATCGAGCGGAACGCGATCAATCCACCTGGGGTAGGCGTAGGCATACATTCAGGGCTGTTGCAGTAAAGGAAACCGACATCGTCGCCACCAATAGCGGCGATTTCAAAACGGATCGGTCCTTCACCGTTGAAGGCACGTTTTACCAAAAGGTATTGCAAATCTTTACCGACAAGCGCATTGTCATGGTACAAGGCAATGGGTGATTTAGGAATCGAATCCATCGCCATGCGCACCGCGTCAAACTTCTTACGGAGGTAATCAAAGTGACGGATCAAGTCTCCATCAGAGGAAGAAGTAAGGCGCAAATTGAAGACGTAGAAGATGCGATCTTCTAGTGTGCCGTGAATTTCCTCGTGCTGCGCTTGAGTCACCCCCCGCTCCATCGAAGACTTCATTTTTGCATTGTAATCTTCACGGATGCTGCGCTCGCCTTTGTTGCGGTAGTGGTTGAGTTGCTGGTAGTACACGCCCGGCAAGTTGAACTGTCGGAGGGCTGAAATGCGCCAGCCTCGTGAAGTGCTGTCGAGGAACATGTACAAGTCTTCTGCAGAATTACTATTCGAAAACTCAATAGCAACCAAGGCACGGCCGTCTTTTCTCCAGTGCGGAATCGTCTTGGTACGAGGCGAGCGTGGCAGCTTTCTAAGGCTGATCGGGTTTTCAGCGGCCTCGCCTGTCAAAGCAGAGTCGATGGGGAGGACTTGTCCTCTGATGTAGGCTTCCGCCAAAACTGTAGGATCGGCTGTGAGCTCTTCTAGGGTCTGCGCTGTGGCGAATACAGAGAAGAGTGCTATCGCAAGAAAGAGAAGTGTGAATCGCATAGTGTGTCTAGGTCGGTAGTGTCCAAACGTTGTCTGGAGTCGCAAAAGTACCTAATTGTCGCTTTGCGGATCGCGGCGTTGTCACCTTGGTTGTTTTGCCTGCGCCATCATACTGACTCTAGTCTCCTATGGTGTTGCTTTATTCTCTACTTGCCGGTCCTTCCATCCCAATCCTATGATGGGCGTATAAAATTTTCGGATCCTCGAAGTAGGCAAGGAAATCCTTGCTAAGGAGCGTGTGTACCTACCAGCACACAGTGATGCCTTTTAATGGGTGCGAGAAAAAAGGAGCGTAGCGATCCATCCAGCCCACGTCTCGACATTCAAAATTCAAAATTAGGTTTCGGCCTAAGCCGAAACCGCCTACTTCCAAACCAACGCCGTCACCATAGTCCCGCCTACCCTTACCCGTGCATGCGAACGCTTAAAAGGGCCGCCTTCCGGATGGATGTCCATCGCTAAGATTTCTTCAGGGCTTAGGTACACGAGCATGCCTGGAACCACGCCTCCACGATGAGGAATCGGAGCAGCAGAGTAGTTGTCAATGATCATGTGGTCGAGCAAGTCGGCGGCATGATGCAGGTGACCGTGTAGCCACTGGTTGTCCATGCGCGGCTCTGACAGTGGACCGTATAAAAAGACCGGCCAATCAGCGGGATCGGCATTGTCGATGGGGACTTTCGAAGTGGGTAAGACGAGCAGGTCTTTTGCCGCGATGCAGGTGGTTAGTCCATGCGAAGCGAAGTAACCGGCAACGTCCATTTGGCCCGTTGGAACAGCCAAGACGAAATCTCCTCCCCAAGCACCGAGGCTTTTGACCGTTCCGTTGAAATCCGCGAAAAGACCTTTGCCTACAGGCGTTTGGTGCGTTACATATCCTACGAGGGCTTCATGCTTACGCAAAACCTCTGCTGCGGTGTCTCGGTCGCTCGCTTTGATGAGTGCATCCGTTAGATCGTTGAGTTCTTCGGCATAGCGATAGAGGTCTGATCCTGCATTCTCGCGGTAGTTGCGGATGCCTTCTCGACTGTCTTGCTTCTGACCAAGGTGTACGAGGTAGCAGCCTTCTAGCCAAGCTGGATTCCAGTCGAGGCGCTCGACAATCGGTTCCCCTTTCATGAGTTGGTACACGATCGGACCATCAGCGCCTGCACAAGCGATGTCGTAACCGGAGCCGCCAAATTCCTTGTTGTTGATCGCATACGGGTTCGCCCCAGCGAATGCCGCGAGTAAGTAGGAGAGGGTCGCGCTAGAGCCAAGTCCCCACGTCCGGTCAAATTCTAACGTTGCTCGAAACTGAAGTCCACGTCCGCGGGGCCAAATGAGTGGGTGCGCGGTGAAAATGTCGTTGAGCAGTCGCGCGAGTCGCGCTTTCGGACTCCGTTCTACCGCCGCAGGACGCGTGCGTAGGCCCTTGCGTGTGTAGGCTGCTTCAAACCAGACCTTGCCATAGACATCGACGCTTTCCCAGTGCAGTACATCCGGGCTGTTGGTGACAGCTACTTCGAGGCGTTGCCCCGGTTTGGTTGGCACCGCCAGTGCTTTTGCGCCATCCAGCACCAAGTATTCCCCCGTAAGCATGAGCTTACCCTGCGCCCGAAACGATTGACCGGCTGGAAATGGAGGAAGGGGTGGCATGGTAAAGGTTGCTAAGCGATTGGTTGGTGCAAGGATAAACGTTAAAAGGTTGGGATGGGTGCTGTTTGAATTGATACGAGGGCTATTTAGCATACAGTTGACAGCGCTTCCGTCTATGATGGAAGTATGAATTACGCCCAGCCCGCTCCTGCGCGACTACGTCACTTTGAGCAAACTGGCCTCGCTTATGATGGACCTACCGGCCCATTGCTGTTTGTTCATATTGTTAGCCCAGCCCGCTTGTTCACTCCTTCGTCGTTTCAAGCAAACTGGCCTTGCACATGATGGACCTACCGGCCCATGTATGTGCTCATGTAGCTGGGCTGGTAAGTCCAGCATGAGTTAGGCCGGTCTGGCGAAGCAGCGAAGCTGAGAGCCGGGCTGGGAGATAGAAAATATCATCCCTTAACGTGCTACCTTCACCCCATGAATCGCTATTCCGCCCTTCTTGGTTTTCTCCTCATCTCTCTCTCGCTCAGCGCACAGTATCGCCCAACGCCACCGAGCTCGGTTGTACTGCACGAACTGCAAAAGCTACAAGACGTAAGCTCTGTGCTCTACGTTGCGGCGCACCCCGATGATGAGAACACGCGCCTCATCGCGCACATGGCCAACAAAGAGCTCGCAGAGACGGCTTACCTCTCACTCACACGTGGTGACGGTGGCCAGAACCTCATCGGTACAGACATTCGCGAAGGACTCGGCGTCATTCGTACACAGGAGCTACTCGCCGCACGTCGCACAGACGGTGGTACGCAGTTCTTCTCACGCGCCAACGACTTCGGCTACTCAAAGCATCCAGACGAGACACTCAACTTTTGGGACCGTGACACGATCCTAAGTGACATGGTCTGGGTGATCCGCAAATGGCAACCAGATGTGATCGTGACCCGCTTCGATCCAGAATCTGCAGGTAAGACACACGGTCACCACACGACTTCGGCAATGCTAGCCGTTGATGCATTCGCACTTGCGGCAGATCCGAAGGCATTCCCAGAGCAACTTCGTGAGCCAGGCATCACGACTTGGCAGACGAAGCGCATCTTCTTCAATACGAGTTGGTGGTTTTACGGAGGTAGAGAAGAGTTTGCCGCTGCAGACAAATCTGACCTTGTAGAGGTTGACGCAGGTGATTACTACCCGCTACTCGGATTGAGCAACGGAGAGATCGCAGCCCGCAGTCGCTCCAATCACTCGAGTCAAGGTTTTGGTAGTTCCTCTTCTCGTGGCGGACAGAAAGAGTACCTCAAGTTACTCGGAGGTGACATGCCTGCCGATCGCAAAAATGTATTCGATGGCATCGACGACAGTTGGTCTCGGATCAAAGGTGGTGCTGCGGTGAAGCAGGTTTTGGCGAAAGCTGAAAAAGCATACAACCCGGCAAGTCCAGAGGCTATTGTGCCCGATCTTGTGGAAGCACTCAAGCTGATGCAGAAGTTGCCAGCCAATCGCTATACACGTTCTAAGATTCCAAAACTCGAACAATTAATTGCAGATTGCTTAGGCATTTACTTCGAAACGACTTCTCCTGATTCTGTGCTAGGAATGGGGCAAGAAGTTTCGCTCAGTTACGAGGTCATTGCGCGTGAAGCAAAGTTGCCGATTTCGTTGAAGTCGATCGAGATTCTCGGAGGAGAAACAGTTGAGCTGAACAAGGCGCTGATCGACAATGAAGATGTCGAAGGCAAGATTGAAGTTGCAGTCAAAGGCTATCCAAGTGCGCCGTATTGGCTACGCGGAGAAGCGACCGAAGGCATGTACAGCGCACCAGCCTATAAGCTGCGTGGACAGGGTGAGAACCCTGCTGCGATTGAGTCGTATGCAACCGTGGAAGTGATGGGGCAGCCGATCAAACTCATGGCTCCAGTCGTTTACAAGCGCACCTATCCAGACCGTGGTGAGATCTATCGCCCGGTACTTATGCTTCCGCAAAACTCAGCCCGATTTGAGAGTCCAGTGTATCTCTGGGCCGACGGCGAAGCACGCGAAGTAAGTGTGCTCGTAGAAGCTTTTACAGGAGGAAGTGATTTTGACGTAATGCTCGAATTACCAGAAGGTTGGACGTCAAATCCGAGTACTCAAAAGGTGTCCCTTGCGGCGGCTGGCGACAAGCAAACGGTCACGTTTATGGTGACTCCGGGCGAGTTGGCTGACGGTACCATGCATGTTTGGAAGAAAGCTGCAAACGGAGCGAAAAGCCAGATGTCGGCGATCAAAGTGTTGCGATACAGCCACATCCCATACCAAGCACTTCCTGTAGGTGGTGAAGCGCGCGCGGTGCGTCTCGACCTCAAGCGTTCGGGAGAGAAAATCGGTTATATCATGGGGGCAGGTGACTTGGTCCCAGAAGCACTCAGTGAGATCGGTTACCAAGTAGATATGCTCACCGAATCCGACCTGGTTAATCGTGACCTTTCAAGCTACGATGCGATCGTGGTGGGTATTCGTGCCTACAATGCAGTCGACTGGGTGAAGCGTCAAAATGACAAGCTTCTAGCTTACGCCAAAATAGGTGGAACGGTCATCGTGCAATACAATACAAGTCGTCGGATAAACATGGATGACTATGCACCGTTCTCACTTAAGCTTTCGCGAAAACGTGTAACGGTAGAAGGCGCTCCGGTTGAGTTTGTTGATGCAAATGCGAAAGTCTTAAATCAGCCAAATAAGATCACAAAAGCTGACTTTGATGGTTGGGTGCAGGAGCGCGGTCTCTACTTCCCTGAGGAGTGGGACAAGGCCTATGAGCCAATCCTACGCATGAATGATCCAGGCGAGGATCCACAAGAAGGAAGTCTCTTGGTTGCTAAGTATGGCGAAGGTCATTACGTCTACACCGGCATCAGCTTCTTCCGTGAATTGCCTGCGGGTGTACCGGGCGCGTATCGCTTGTTTGTGAATTTGTTGGAGCTTTAATTCAGCTTAGGCTGAATTGGTACATAGGATTTGGGATATCGGATCGTCCAGCAAGCTGGACTGTTGGACTGCTTATTGGGACGCTCGTTTGGGGCGCATCACCCACGACTGCAACGCAGTCAAATAGCTTTACGTGGGGTCGAACAGAGATTAGTTAGTGGTATGCTTCAATCTTAAGCTTTTGGAAATCCTTTGAGTTGTAAACCGATTCACGACCCCACGAACGTCGCGCGCTGTAAGTCGTTAATGATATATTTATCGTAGCTATGAATTATTCTACTCCTTACATCCTCATCGAGAACTGCCACATGGACGTGGTTCGTCAAAGTTTGAAGCATCACCAATTAGCGCTTGATGATGTTGCCGAGCCAACCGAAGATTTTGGATTAGAATCTTTTGATGATTACGTGCCTCATGAAGATGACGATGAATTTGAGGATGAAACTGAGGTTCAAGAGTCGGATCAAGTCGATGTAAAGCTGAATTATTCCATCCTAATGAAATCGCAAGAACGAATCTTCGTGCGGTTTGATGAGCAGCTGAAATTTGATACAGCACTGGCTTTGGCTAGGGACTTTTCCTATAAAGCTGCAGTGTATCGCAAAGGAAAAGTGACAGTCTATTTCAAGATTGAAGCAGGAGATCTCGTTACGGAGGTTATTCAAGATTCACTAGCATCAGTTTGTTTTTCTGACAAGGAATTGAAAGCGATTCACGAAGATCCGAGTGGTGTTTATGGTTTCTTTCCCGTCTTGCAATTAGAGAATAGGGCTCGTTATGCGGTGCAGGATTATCCCGCAATGGTTGCACGGATAACGCCTGATGGCTCATTGCCTTCTGCTCATCACTTGGACCGTTTTCCTGTTGTTGACACTGGAGAACTGAAGTCTTGTTACTTCCTAACTCCCTATGTATTGGCTGAGCTGAAGTCGTAATTTAGCTGAAATGGCCTGACGTGAATGCACAACGCCACGCGCTAGCTGTGGTCTGACCGCTCCCGCGGTCAACCGAGAAAAAGCTCCCCAACCCGCTGCCACTGACAGAGTCAGTCGAACGGCAGCTTCCGTGCCCACGGACGTCTCGAAACGCGAAGCACCCCCGAGCCGAAGGCGAGCCAACAACTCGGCATTCAAAATTCAAAATTACCAACTCAAAATTGCTTGATTAGGCCAACGGCCTAATCAAGCTTCCCTCGTACCTTTGCCCTCCCATGGCTGTAAACCTCAAAGAGCTCAAGCGTCGCCGCACCTTCGGTATCATTTCTCACCCTGATGCGGGAAAGACTACCCTTACGGAAAAACTCCTCCTCTTTGGTGGAGCGATCCAGGTAGCTGGCGCTGTAAAAAGCAACAAGATCAAGAAGACGGCTACGTCCGACTTCATGGACATCGAGCGCCAGAGGGGTATCTCTGTGGCGACCTCGGTAATGGCCTTTGATTATCGCGGATTGAAGGTGAATATCCTTGATACGCCTGGTCACAAGGACTTCTCTGAGGATACCTACCGCACACTCACCGCAGTTGACTCTGTTATCGTGGTGATTGACGTGGCGAAGGGAGTCGAGGAACAGACCGAAAACCTTGTTCGTGTGTGTCGCCGACGCAACACGCCGATTATCGTGTTCATCAACAAGATGGACCGTGAAGGAAAAGACGGTTTTGATCTGCTCGATGAAATCGAAGCCAAATTGGGCCTCAATGTGTGTCCACTTAGTTGGCCTGCTGGCATGGGGTCACGTTTCCGCGGTGTCTACTCTCTGTACGAGCAGCAGCTCAAGCTTTTCAAAGCACACGGGAAAGGAGAAGATGCGGAGACAATCATTTTTGGAGACCTCGATGATGAGCGACTTGTTCCGGAACTTGGTGAGTCTCTCGCAGAAGAGCTTCGTAGCGAGGTTAACATGGTACGGGAAGTGTATCCTGAGTTTAATCGCGAAACGTATTTGGCAGGTGAGTTAAGCCCTGTCTTTTTCGGTTCTGCGATCAACAACTTTGGTGTGCGCGAGCTACTAGATTGCTTTGTCGATATCGCACCAACACCACTCGCTCGACCAGCCGAAGAGCGCATGGTTGAACCAACGGAGGATAAGTTTTCTGGTTTTGTCTTTAAGATCCACGCCAACATGGATCCGAAGCACCGTGACCGTATCGCCTTCATGCGCGTATGCTCAGGCACCTTCGAGCGAAATACCAAATATTTGCACGTCCGACAGGATAAGCTGATGCGTTTTTCTAACCCGACCAGTTTCATGGCCGAGAAGAAGGAAGTCGTTGATGAGGCTCACCCGGGCGATGTTGTAGGTCTTTACGATTCAGGCAACTTCAAGATTGGGGATTCACTCACAGAAGGTGAGGCCCTTCACTTCCGCGGAATCCCGCAATTCTCTCCAGAGCAATTCAGGATTGTCCACAACGATGATCCGATGAAGTCTAAGCAACTCGCGAAAGGACTCGATCAATTGATGGACGAGGGTGTGGCGCAGATGTTTATTCGTGAAAGCGACGGCCGTAAAATCATCGGTACTGTTGGTGCACTTCAATTCGAAGTAATCGCCTACCGTCTCGAGCACGAGTATGGTGCTAAGGTGAGCTACGAGCCAATGAGCTTGCACAAAGCCTATTGGATCGGAGATGAATCAGACCCGGCTGCACTGAAAGAGCTCATGTCTCGCCGTAAGAACAACCTTGCACGTGATACTGAGAAACGATTGGTATACCTAGCTGAAAGCCCGTGGATGCTCAAGATGGCGCAGGATCAGCACGAGGGTGTTGTGTGGCGTGATACGAGTGAGTAAATGCTGCGCATTTAGATTGCCTTGCTTCTGGGTTTAGGACCGGCTGCTTCGTCCCGCAGTACTGCAAGACAGGATCACTTTTCTGCTGGATTCGAGGAGGCTGAACGTCATAGACTCTGTCTCTTATTTTTTGCCAGTTGATCTAATGGCTTCCATCGGCACTTTCATTTTTTTGAGAGCTGCTATTTCATAGAATTTGCCGACGTAGTGTAAGATGATTAGGAAAATAATCAGGAACGCAATTTTCGAAAAGAAGGCGAGAATAAAGTATACGATGGCCACAATTCCAAAGATCGATCTGCCTACTAGGTAAAATTGATCCTCAGGTAATTCTGATTTTGCTGTAACTCCGTCGAAAATACTTGAAAAAGTATACGTAGCATTTATCCAAGTCGAAGTTGCATAACATAGAAAAGCGAGGTGCAGGAAAAAATAGCTTTGTCGCCATATTGTCAAAGTCACAATTATGCTAAGCCAGAAAATAAGCTCTAGTACTTTTCTTCTCAAGCTAACTTCTGGTTCACGAACTAGGTCTTTATTTTTCATAGAACCAATAAGAACGGCGATGATCTTACTCCATGCTGGTAGCGTTAGTAGCGCAAATAGGGAGTGAATCATTAAGGTGGTTTGAAAGTCCTTTTCGCTGAAGGCGCTCAAAGCCAAAAGATTAACGAACGCGCAAAGGGCAATTATAATAACCAATGATTTTTTAACAACATTTGTTGTAATGGGTTTTGACGTCCATAAATATATTTTGAATAGTATACCTAAAGGAAAATAGCATAAGCCAGTAGCCAATACTGCACTTTCTCTTAAATCTCTGCTGTTAGGGTGGGCGCTGAGTAAGCCCAGGGCTTCTTCTTTCGCTTTCTTGAATTCATGTTTAGTCTCGACGAGTGCGTCTATGTACGTTTCGGCAGCGCGCTGGTTTTCAATTAGTTCTTCTCTAGAATAAAACTCTTGCGAGATGTCCTGTTGATGTGCCGCCAGTGAATAAAGCTCGAACGCGTTTCTGATCTCCGGATCGTTTGGGTGCTCAGAAAGAAGTCTTTTGATCACTTCGCCAGCTTCAGTTGTATCGCCGAGAAACATGAGGCAGCGCATGTACATAAGAGAGACCTGAGGGTCGTCAGGTGCTTGCTCTAAATAGGATAAGCACGCTTGCTTAGCAGCAGGGAAGTCCTTTTTACTCCAAGCTATAGTGATAGTGTGCTGGATTGATTCAAGCGAATTTGGAGCACAGTGCATTAATTGCTTTAGCACCTCTTCGCCTTCCTTAAAACGTTCCTGCTCTAGTAATGATTGACACAAGTAGTGTAATGCGTATCCGTCTTCGGCATCTATGGAGAGCTGTTGTCGAGCAACCTTTTCTAGTGTGTCCAATTTGTCTAGCTCAAGAAGCTGCATCATTTTAACGCCTTCCACAAGGTTCCCTCTAAGCATACTACCTAATTTAACGTTTCGTATAAATTCACATCCTCAACTTAGTGATCTTTTCTGGAAAATTAAAACCTTCCAGCATCTTAATTGAGCCAATAATGTGCTTGTTTGCTGCGATAGTCAATTGGTTCATTTTTAGTATTTTACAAACCTCAAATTCGAACTATGCAAGCTGCACCCACACCTCTACATCCCGCATTCGCAAACCTCGTCGGCTCCTGGAAAGGATCCAATAAAGTCTATTTCGGTCCTGATCAACCTCCAGTAGATACGGCAGAGATCGTTGGTGAGATGAAGCTAGTGAGTGGCGGACGCTTGCTTGAGTTTAGTTACTCGAGTACATTTAAAGGAGAGCCGATCGACGGCAAGCTCCTTATTAGTTACGACGAGAAGTTCAAGGAATACTTGATGACGTGGATCGACAGCTTTCACAACAGCAATCGTATCCTACACCTTACGAGTGGCCGTGCTGCAGAACTGGATAGTGTCTCTGCCTTTGGAGAGTATCCTGCTGATGAAACAGTCTTCTGGGGTTGGCGGATTGAAGTTTTGCCGCAAGGTGAAAATGGCTTAACAATCACGCATTTTAATGTGCCTCCAGGAGTAGATGGGATCCCGGGCGTGATTTGGGATTTGATGCGCGGCTAAATTCACTTCGAACCAAGCAATTCCTTCACGTTCATCTTATACGACTGTCCAACAGGAACGGTGTGCTCGCCAAGGTGAATACGGTTTCCTTCGATAGACGTAATGTGCTTTTTAGCAACTGCGAAAGACTTGTGGACTTGTATGAACGTATCTGTAGGGAGATCTTCTATTAATTCCGAAATTTTCTTTCGAGTAGAGTGGTGCTCTTTTGTGGTGCAAACTTTACAGTAATTGCCGGCAGCTTCTAGGTATAGGATATCCTTCGTTTTTATCTGGTAGTATTTTTTGTCGCTGGTCAAAAAGATGGTCTCTTCGTTTGGCCCTTTCGTTAGGGATTCACCTTGCGGCAAAACCAAGATTTTGTTGACGGCTTTCAAGAATCGTTCAAGACTGAACGGCTTCAGTAGGTAGTCGACGATATCGAGTTCGTACCCTTCCAAGGCATGCTCAGAGTAGGCGGTAGTAACGATGATCTGCGGCGGTGAGCTTAGTGTGCGCAAAAACTCGAAGCCTTTGAGCTTGGGCATGTTGAGGTCTAGGAAAATCAGGTCTACTTCGTTATCCGCCAAGTATTCCAGTGCTTCCAGCGCGTCATGGCAGCTTTTTTGGAAACTTAGGTTTGGAAGTAGCCTTGCGTATCCTTTGATGACCTCATGTGCCATAAATTCATCATCCACGATCATGTACCTAATCATCGGAGTTGGATTGAAAGCTTTGCAAGGTGAATGTCGTTGATGAACTCTAAGCTCAAGGTATGCTGTTTTGGATAGCCTAGCTCGAGGCGTCGCTTTAGGTTTTTGAGGCCTACGCCTGGGGTTTCGCTTTGTGCTTCTGGATCGAAGTTGTTGGCTATAGTGAAGGTTAGTTCTTTTGCTGTAGTGGTGATATTGATTTTGACAAATGACCCCTCACGAAGCGTTTCTACTCCATGCTTAAAAGCATTCTCTAGCAGGATGATGAACAGGAGTGGCATAACTTTTAAAGTAGGGTCAGCAACATTGATCTCTTTTGAAATTTCTATATTTTTCAGGTATCTATTCCTGTGTAGGTTGACGTATTTATCGAGGTAGTCGAGTTCCTCTTGAATGGTCACTAAGTCTTGTTGGCCATCGTAAATGCTGTAACGCATCATGTCCGATAGGTTCAAAATCATGTCCTTGGCGACTTTAGGATCCTTGTCAACCCAACCATATAGGTTGTTTAAGACATTGAAGAAAAAGTGCGGATTTACCTGGCTTTGCAGGTGTTGAACCTCCATACTTGTCTTTTCCTTTCTAAGTCGTATGGTGCTTTTTACTTGACGGAAAACCCATGCAGCAAAGAGAAATGCTAAGACGAAGAAGTATGAGATGAGTAGAAACTCGAAAATATCTTCAGTGCCCCCTTGTGCTGCGTCGTTGAATATGATGAGACAAAGCCCAAATCCAGCGATAATTACTTTGAATGCCCAAGGCGGAATAAGGCTGTAGACTCGAAGGAGCGTGCGTTTCATATTTCAAAGTAAGTTACCTAGGGCGGTAAGGTCAAGTTAGTTGATGAACAGCCGTTTCCAGTAGCTGAAGTCGCTATTTCAAGGGCTGCAGGTTGTTTGAAGGCTGAAATAGACTGTTGATCCCAGAAATTTAGAGGTGCGCCTGGACTCCTTTAGTCTTGTGTTCAAATCATTGAATATGAGTCAGTTGCTAATTTCAAAAGTCTCCAAAACCTATTCGAACGGTGTGAAAGCGCTCGATGAAGTTTCACTTTCTATTCCGAAAGGGATGTATGGTCTCTTAGGCCCTAACGGCGCGGGTAAGTCCACTTTAATGCGCACGTTAGCGACACTCCAAGACCCCGACGAAGGAAGTATTCGATTGGGGGTTGTCGATGTATTGCGTGATAAGATGAAGGTTAGGAGGAAGCTTGGTTACTTGCCTCAAGAATTCGGGCTTTATCCGCGTATTTCAGCCGAAGCGCTCTTGACGCACCTCGCGTTACTGAAAGGAATAACGAACAAGGTTGAACGACAATCAAGAGTAGATTCTCTTCTCCATCGCGTGAATCTGTTTGCTGATCGAAAAAGAAGCTTAGGTACGTATTCGGGTGGAATGAAACAACGCTTTGGCATCGCTCAGGCTCTCCTTACCAATCCTGAATTGTTAATCGTTGATGAACCAACTGCTGGACTTGATCCTCTCGAGCGTACACGGTTTCATAACCTGCTGAGTGAGTTGGCTCAGGATTCTATCATTCTGTTTTCAACGCATCTCGTCGCTGATGTACAAGAGTTGTGCTCCAAAATGGCAATCGTCTGTAAGGGACAGGTTTTGGTAGAAGGCAGTCCGCTAGAGTTGTTGAAACAGATAGACGGTAACGTGTATGAAAAGTCTGTGTCGAAGGAGGATATTGATTTGTATCGAGAACGAAATCACGTTATATCAGATAAGCTGTTTTTAGGGAACCCTATGGTTCGCATTTATGCTGAGTCAAATCCTGGGCAGGGTTTCGTTTCATCAAAGGCCACGTTGGAAGATCTCTATTTTTTCAATATCAACGCCCAATCGTAATTCGTCGAAATACGAACAGTCTCTAAAATTCAATTCTATCGCCATGTGGTTAGCTATCTGTAAATTCGAAATCCTGTATAAACTCAGGAGACCAGAAACCTACGTCTACTTTGTTTTTTTGTTAGCCGTCTCCGTTTTCGCCTTTGATTTTATTTACCAAGGTAAGGAAATGGGGCCGCTTCATTCCAGTTCACCGCAGGTGATCGGAAAGATAATGGCGGTCTTGTCTGGGTTTTTTATGATTATTAACTCGATGATCATGGGTGTGCCAGTACTTAAAGATTACGGGCACAAGATGGAGTCATTAATTTTTGTGAGTCCAATTCAGAAATGGGAATATTTGCTCGGCAGGTATTTGGGGTCTTTTGTAGTTCTGTTTGCAGTATATTTTGCTATTCTTCTCGGTATGATGATTGGCGATTGGATGCCCTGGAGAGAAGCTGGTACAATTGGAGAGAACTATCTTTTAAATTATTTACATACCTACGCGATCGTCGTCTTGCCTGTTTTATTTTTCGGAGGGAGTATATTTTTTGTGACTGGAATGCTAAGTCGAAAGATGATCGTGGTCTACACCCAAGGGCTTGTTTTCTTTTTGATTCTTCTTATAAGCGTGAAGATTGAGAATCCGCTGGTTTCTGGGGTCATGGATCCGTTCTCGCATATGGCGATTGGTCAATTGATGAGTGCAGTTAGTTTGGAGGAGGCTGCGAATCAGCTGATTCCGATACGTGGAGTATTGCTTTATAATCGAGTGTTTTGGTGTGGACTAGGGATTGCTGCGTTGCTGTATGGCTACTTTACTTTTTCGTTTGGTGTAGACTTTAACCAGAAGAGAAAAACGGTTCCTTCGTACGATAGAGTTGTAGAAGCCCCATCAAGTGGAAGTGCTAAGCTGAGTCCTGGATTTACTTCCTATGGCCTGCGCACGTCTGCTGCTCAATTGGTTGCGCACAGCTTTTTCTATTTCTACACGATATTGCGGAAGCCTTCCTTTTGGGCGATTGTCATCTGTGGTATTGTTACAATACTGGTTAATTCAGTTAATCTCGGGTTGACCTACG
>JBGCGF010000083.1:0-74986 GCA_045110575.1 Saprospiraceae bacterium | reverse complement strand
ATCAGAGAAGATACGAAGCCCTGCAACCTTGTTGACAAGCCATGTCAGCTCCTCCTGGGTATCACCGACCTCAACGCCTAAAAGAATGAGGAGCCCTTGCTCAATGGCTCCCGTTGGCACTCCATCGGAAATGACGGAAGCCGAACTGACTCGTTGAATGATCGCGCGCATGGGATTGAAGTTTAATCGTCGGTAATATCCTTCACAGTCGGCTAATTTGCAGCCGTGGTGCTAACGATCATTCTTCTTACTGTGCTTGCGAGCCTTGTGAACCTCTGGTTCTACTTGGGGCCTGCACGGCGATTGGACGCTCACCTGGATAAGAAGTCTTCAAGTACTCCGACATTCGATAGCGTAGACATTCTTTTGGCTGCCCGCAATGAGGAAGAGAATCTGCACCAGTGGCTTCCAATGGTGTTAGCTCAAGATTGTGAGCGCCATCGAGTCGTGGTCGTTAATGACAACAGCACAGACGATAGTCAAAAGATACTGAGCAAGTACTCAGAGACGCACCCACAATTGCATGTCCTTTCTGCTTTCGCCAAAACCACACCTGGCAAGAAAGCCGCCCTCTCCCAAGCCATCGACGAGAGTAATGCCGATTGGATTCTCGCAACCGATGCGGATTGCGAACCTGTTTCTACTCAATGGGCCAAGCAAATGCTCCAAACAGCAGGTACTGATACTGAGATCGTTTTGGGCTTTAGTCCGTATCGAAAGCAGGCTGGCTGGCTCAATCGCTGGATCCGCTTTGAGGCCCTCTATACGGCTGCACAATACCTAAGCGCAACCTTGGCTGGACGACCTTATATGGGAGTTGGTCGAAACATGCTTTACAGTCGCGACCTCTATACCCGTATCGGAGGCTTTGCATCTCATGCGCACTTGGCGGGTGGCGATGATGATCTGCTCGTCAACGAAGGGGCTACGGCTACCAATACACGTATCTGCATAGATCCAGAAGCTTGGATATACACACAACCGCATACGTCATGGAGCGACTATCTGCGCCAGAAGACGCGACACCTTTCGGTGAGTACTGCTTATAAAAAGAGCGACCAGCTGTGGCTCGGTATGCTGGCTGCTTCGCATGTAGCGCACTTCATTGGAGTGCTTGTGCTTCTTGGACTCGGTACCTGGCAAACAGCACTCCTTATATATAGTGTGCGACTTGCGGTGGTTTGGTGGCGGATGCGCAACATCGCTGTTGGACTCGGTGAGGGCGACTTGAGCCCTATGTTACCCTTGCTCGATGCAGGGACTTGCGTCTACTATGTGCGCTTTTCGCTTGCTGCACTCTTTCCGTCGAGTGGAAAAAAGACCTGGTAGCGACAAAAGACCAGCGAAAAGCAGTCAAAAGTTGGTTTGACGCTCAAAAAAGTCAAAAAGCTTCGCGTCGGAAAAGAGTGGATTACCACTCAGCCCTCAAAAATGACCGTTCCCTCAACGGCGTTTTCGGATAGGTTACAAAGTAACGGACCGTTCCCTCATTCATTGCTACCGTTCTAGCAAAAGAACGCACCACAACGGCACTCAACACGACCGAACGGGCTCTATACCAGAAAGTTACGCACCCTGCGAGTCTACCTTGCGTCCAGATCGGAAGCGGTAAAAAGTTACACTAACGATACTGAAAAACATCATCCCAGAGGATGAAACACACAAACGCAAACCAGCACTAACAACACTACAATCCCCCCTGACTATGACTATGATTCCTAACCCCCGCCTCTCAGATCGTGCCAAGCAAGATTACGTATTCGTTGTTAAGGCCATTGACGGTCGTCAAGACGCGTACGAGAGTTTGATGAATCGCTACCGCGGCGCTATTCACCAGATGATGTATAAGATGGTGGGTAACTCTGAGGATGCGAATGACCTAACACAAGAAGCATTTACAAAAGCGTTCAACAAGCTTCCGAGCTACGAGCCACGTTATGCATTCTCGACTTGGTTATTCAAAATTGCAACCAACAACTGTATCGATCACATTCGCAAAAAGCGTTTGGTAACGCTTTCAATCGATGAGACGATCAAGGAAGATTCAGACCAGCAGTTCAGCTTCAATATCCGTTCATCTGCACCAGATCCAGAGCAGCGCTTAATGAAAGACCAACGCCTCAAGATGATGCGTGCACTTATCGGTCAGCTTTCTACGAAGTATCGCCAGATGATTGAGATGCGCTTCTTCCAAGAGCTTAGCTACGACGAAATCGCTACCGAGCTCAACATTCCATTGGGTACTGTAAAAGCTCAGCTTTTCCGCGCCAAGGAGATGCTCCACAACGAACTAAAAAACCCCGCAGCCCTCAGCTACCTCGAGCACAATGTGCGTGTAGCAAAGGCATAAAATCGAATCGTCTGGGTCAGCAATTCAAAAGCAGTGTAAGGGCTGCTTATGATTCACTGAAAGATTAGTACTTCCTCGAAGTTGACCTGACGAATCTTATAAAAAAGGGCCTGACGACATTCTCGTTGGGCCTTTTTTGGTTGGATAGAATAGTCCTGCCGATCTGGAGATCGGCAGGACTATTCTATTCTTACATCCTCCCCAATGCCGCACCTAAAGCGGTCGCATCTACACAGGAATACACAAGTCGCATCCAGCCTCCTTGGTCATGACCAAAGCCTCCTGGAGCCGTAAGAAGCACCTTCTGGTCGTCGTACAGCTTTCGCCAAAACGCTTCATCAGAAGTTGAGCCTTCCTCGTTAAGTCTAGCCCACACGAATAGGCTTCCTCGTGCTGGCGAATAGGTAATGCCTCTTTCACGGAGCGTTTCGATTACTTGGATATAGCCCTCGGTGAGCCGCTTTTGATTGGTTTTGGCGAAAGCAGTAACCCACGCATCGTCATTCAATAACTCACTCAACATCCATTGGGTATGATTACTAACGGTCGAAGGAGCACCATAATTCCCAAAGGCTTCAAGCAAGTCATCGTTACGCGTGTACATCACACCCGTGCGCAAACCTGAGATACCGAAGTCTTTTGAAAACGAGTACCACCAATATAGGAAAGGGCTCTTGCGCTTTTCTACCTCGTGCAAAAACGAATAGAAATTTGTTGATGACGGACCGTAGTCGTCCGCCAATCGTGCGTCCATGTAGTCGACCTGCGAAAGAGCGTACAATTCGTTCACACAGAGATGCACTTCATTCTCGATGCTCCAAGCAGCAAAAACCATGAGCTGTTGCTGGCTATAGATCGCCCCTGTTGGATTATCCGGCTGGGTTAAAACGAGCAATTTCAGGTTCTTACCTTGTGCCTTGATTTCAGCGAGTGATCGATCTAAATCGTGAACCGTGAGTGGATGTTGACCTGGGGTTTTATCCCAAGCGGATGCTGGTTGAATATCATATCGCTCAACGTTTGCCTTGTTACCCACATCTTGTGTGTACACCGGATAGCAAGGCGCAGGAAAGGCAGCCACATCGTTGTCGTCACAAAGCAGCAGTGCCGTCAGTTCGACAATACCCGTTGCACCGCTGGAGATGGCGAAATGATCGCTGCTCAGCGTGCGTGCTTCCGTACCACCTAGAGAAATGATGTGCCTTTCGGCAAAACGAGCGAGCGCCTCTTGAAACGGTGGCGCCCCCAAAACAGAGGTGTATTTAGAAACCCACTGGGGTATTTCTTGCTGAGCAATCTGCTGCAGTTTAGCGCGCATTTCTGGCCAAGACAAAACGTTTTCGGCTATGCAAAGCGTAATTGCTCCTTCAGGATTGGCTTCTGCATCGAAGGGATCCTCTAATGCTTGAGCAAAGGATTCGAAGTCCGCACGGAGTGGTTTACCGATGAGCTCGAGGCCACGGTTGGAGAGAGAAGTAGGCATAGACATTCGCGCTAAGCTATGGTTGAACCGTCAGATCTAGAACGGTTGACGACGCGATCCTTCAACAAGTTCAGGAAATCGCGTTGTTCCGTTCAAGGCATCGTGTTGCTTCGTTCAGGAAATCGCTATTCAAGAGCGGTTCCATGAACGAAACGAGAACGAAACGCAGTTGAATGGCCGCTCATTCTTCAGCTAAAAGCCACCCTCCCCTGCATAGCTATACCGTAGCTTATTCAGACGGAGCGCAGTTGAATGGCCGTTCGTTTTTCAACCAAAAGCCACCCTACCCAGCATTGCTATATCCCAGCTTATCCAGACGGAGCGCAGTTGAATGCCCGCTCATTCTTCAACCAAAAACCATCTTAACCTGCATAGCTGTACCGCAGCTTATCCAAGCGGAGACGCAAGCCATCAATGGCTTCGACTGTCTGTCGTTGGTTTGCTTCAGCTAGTTCAGCGAACCGAGCTTCTACGAATAGGTTTTGGCGCAAGCCTCCTAATGCTTCTGGTGCATCGGCTTTAAGGCGATCAGCCTGCTCGTCGATGTAGGTAGTAAGCTCGCGATAGCGTTCGTCCCAATGCTGAACGACCAATGTGTGCGGATCTTTTGGGATAACCTCAGTGCGCTCCACTTTGCGTGTGCGCAGTCGGTAACTGTACTCCTTGCCGTTGTAATCGACAACAACTGTATTCGGACGATCGCCTTTACGCACCTTGAGCCTGTTGACCAGGCTCTTGTTACCGTCAAAAAGGTTCGTTACGGAGAGCTCATCGGTGGCGAGCCCATCGAATTGCTTTATACTGATGAGCATGCCTTCAAACTGGGTATCCTCCTTGATCAGTTCGTAATACTCTTCCTGTACGGGTTGAAGCTGATCTTCTGCGACCACGTGTCGTACTCGGATTTCCCCATCGACATCTGCTTCGAAGCTATCTAGCTCCTTGCGTAGCATCGGAAGATTTACTGCGACGGCATATCCATGTTGGCGCACCGTTTCTGCGAGCATTTCCTTGATGTGATCTCGCTGATCCGGCTTGCCCCAAAGACAGTATTCGAGAAGAAAGCAGTCCATGAGGTCTACCGCTGTCCGGCCATTCAGGAATGCACTCGCCCGTAAAAGACGAACGGATTTTTTCCAACGGCGATCATAGACCCTGATGTGATCTGCAGGATCAGGTCGTTCGGCATTGTAAGCATCTATGCGCGACTTCAACACCTGAATGGTGTTCAATGCTTCCGGTGATAGTTCAATGTTATCGATCTGAGTCGAATACTCGTTCAGTTCCTTTTGAGACAAAGCCACGCCTTCTGGAACGTTCACATCATAGACATCTGAAGTGTCTGTGATGAGCTTTACGAAAGACTCGAATTTGCGGACGTTTCCAATCTCTAAACGAACGAGAAACCTGTCCCAGAGCGGATCCAAGCTTGATCCAGGTGCCGGCAGCTCATTACTCGCTGAGATGATTGCACGTACGTTGACCTTTATTTCTTGTTCGCCATTGCGGTAGATGCGCTCGTTCAGAATGGTAAGCAGTGCATTTTGAATCGCGGGACCGGCCTTCCAAATTTCATCAAGGAAGACTACGTTGGCCCCTGGCAGATACTTATCTGTGAGGCGCTCGTACTTGTCCTCGTCTTTCAATTTCCTGATGGAGACAGGACCGAAGATTTCGTCAGGAGTAGAGAACTTCGACATGAGGTACTCAAAGCTGGTTCCATCTGAGAAAGCATGCTTTAATCGACGTGCGATCAATGATTTACCTACGCCTGGAGGGCCGAGTAAAAAAATACTTTCACCTGCAAGTGCAGTAAGCAGCGCCATTGACACAGCGGTATCTCTTTCGTGTAATCCAGCAGTTAGTTTACTCAGTAACTGTTTGGTGCGCGTCCGAATGGATGAAAGCGTGTCTACTGAAGATGAAGTGGTAGTCAAAGTAAATTCTGTTGTCAAGAGCTTGAATAGAAACGAGGAGAAGAAGCTGGTTTTAAAGTGATCAGCGTCTTACCCCTGTATCTTCTAAATGATGGCCTCTGGCGAGTTCGTCTGCGACTGCATCTCTAACATGCAGTATGGCGCCGGTAAAATAGAGTGTCTTTCCTCCCATTATATGATTAAAGTCGACAAGAACGTCCTCGCCGTCTCTTCGCACCACTTTTCCGGAATGTTCGCGGCCATCGTTGGCGGTAAGTCGAACGCTATTCCCTGCAGTAAGCATTCCTTCGGACAGGTTGCCTTCGCGATCAGCAAATTGATCCTGGTGGAGTCGAAGTATTTGATCGGGCCTATATGGACCGTATGCCTTTTCGGGAGTTAGGGTAAAACTGAATCGGGCCCGATCGGGCAACCCTTCCAATTCCTCTTCAAACGCAGGTAATAGGTTGCCGTTGCCGAAGAGAAACGTGAACGGATAATTCACATCCATTCGCTCCAAAAGTTCACCTCCTGGACCTCCTTCGTGTAGGTCATACCTAATCGTTACCACTTTGCCTTCAGTAATAAATGTAGCCATCGCCTATTCAAACCAGAACCTGCCGGAAAGGTTATGCCACTTAGCTGGTCATTTCGGTCGTTTTCGTTAAAAACCGGCTTGTTGGGCTTCTGAAATAATGCCGAAGCGAATTTATCCGAGTAGAACGCAATACAAAAGGCTGGAAAATGGTTATAGCGGTGAATGATAACATACTCAATGGCTTAACATCAATTACATGTCTCAACTTTCTACACAAAACCAACTCGTACGCTTATTGTACGGCGAGCTGCCCGTTTTGGAGCGGCTTGAAACGGAGTTCTCTCTTGAGGAAAATTTCGAATTGCGTGAAGACCACGAGGAGCTTCGGCGCGCAAAAGCTGCGCTTACCGAGGTGACCTACCGTCCTTCTGCATTAAGTATCAGTGCAATTTTGGCGTATAGCCGAAATGAAACACTAGAAATGTCGGCCTAAAAACCGATTTACATGGCTATCAAGATTCCCACCTCTTGGTCGAATAGCTAAACATCGAGAATCCCTTCAACAAGAAATTGTTGAGGGGTTTTTCCGTTAAAAAAGCCTAAACGGTACAAATAGATACAATTGTATGTTGTATGTTAGGCATAGAGTCAGACAAATCTAGTCTCTCAATCAGCGTCAATCTCATTCAAAAGCATACTGATACAAATGCTAAATTTAATCTCGATACTCATCGGGGTTCTGGCCTTTTTCTTCGGAATTATTGCCTTCATACCCTTATTCGGCTGGGCTTACTGGGCAATTGTACCTCTTGCAATTGTTGGAGTCCTTTTTGGCTTTCTATCTAGTAAAACGACCGGACGAAACCTCAACCTCTTCATCGTTTTACTTGGTGTTTTCCGCCTTTTCATCGGTGGTGGCTTTGTCTAGCCTTTTGCAACTTTTATCCTAAAACTGTATACTTTAGTTAGTAGTTCGAAAAATTGACTACACCTTATAACTAAAGATATTCCTATTTAATTCAAGGTCCGCAATCGACTTAAAACATAACGGCGCGACAACCCTGCACCTCCTTAACGCCTTGACTATTAATCAATAATGGGCAGGACTTCCACTTTAAAAAGAAAAGCCTAGCCTCCTACGATTCCACTAGACGAGGAATCTTAGAAAGCTAGGCTTATCGTAGAGTAAAAGCGAAAAGAGATCAGCAGATCTACAGAACACTAGTACAACTAAAAACGAGTATTACTTACTCTTCTTCTCCGGAGCTGCTTTTGCAGTTGCTGTTTTAGCCACTGGAGCCGCAGTTACATCTTCTTCAGGAGGATTGATCTTCGCTTTTACCATGAGTTGGATCTCATCGGCTACTTCGGGATTATCTCTCAAGAATCGCTTCGCGGCATCACGACCTTGGGCAATTTTAGCACCATCGTACGCATACCAAGCGCCAGACTTCTGTATGATATCGTAGTCAACAGCTAGGTCGACGATCTCACCAGACTTGCTGATTCCTTCGCCATACATGATATCAAACTCAGCAATTCGGAAAGGAGGTGCAAGTTTGTTCTTGACCACCTTAACCTTAACGTGGTTGCCAATAACGTTGCCTTCTTTATCCTTTAGCGCTGCGCCATTACGACGAATATCTAAGCGTATAGAAGCGTAGAACTTAAGTGCATTACCACCAGTGGTCGTCTCCGGGTTACCGAACATGACACCAATCTTCTCACGAAGTTGGTTGATGAAAATACAAGAGCAATTCGTCTTACTGATCGCTCCAGTAAGCTTACGCATTGCTTGAGACATAAGACGAGCGTGAAGCCCGACCTTGCTATCTCCCATTTCACCTTCAATCTCACCACGAGGCGTAAGTGCTGCAACAGAGTCGATAACGACAATGTCTACTGCACCTGAACGAATGAGGCTCTCTGTGATTTCGAGAGCTTGCTCACCATTGTCCGGCTGCGTAATGAATAGGTTCTCAGTGTCAACACCAAGCGCCTCAGCGTAGGTACGGTCAAAAGCGTGCTCTGCATCAATAAAAGCTGCAATGCCGCCTTTCTTCTGCACCTCTGCAATCGCATGGATCGCAAGAGTGGTCTTACCTGAAGACTCTGGCCCGTAAATCTCGATGACACGACCTCGTGGGAAGCCATTGATACCAAGTGCTATATCTAGTCCTAATGAACCAGAAGGAATGGTATCAATATCTGAACGAGGCTTGTCGCCAAGTCGCATGATAGTTCCCTTTCCGTAGTTTTTTTCAAGACGATCAACTGTTAGTTGGAGTGCCTTTAATTTCGATTCTCTATCGTTAGCCATGATCTGTGTTGGGCGTTATTGTAGTAAGAACTTGTTCAAGTTCGGGTCAAACATAAACAAAAAGTTTTGTTTTAAGAACAAAACGTGTCAATTTGTTTGAGATAAACTCTACAAGCGCCAAATTACAGGCCCCACAGTCCGCAACAATACCCAAAATTTGGTGAGTTGTACACAGGTTACAAGCGGGTTACTAGCATTTACTGCTCCCAGGCAAGGCTCTCAATAAGTTCTAACACATCTTCACGGAGAAACTGGTAAATAGGAGCCAAGGAGTCTGACGAAGCCTTAGCACGCACATAGAGCGAGCCACGTAAGAAGTGACTTGTACTGTCAGAAATGTAAAACTGAAACGGAGATGCGACATCACCTTCTATATCAAAAGCAAAACCAGACACATTTGCTTCAGGTCGACTAATCAGGACCTCATCAATATAGTTAGCGACCACATTATGCTTACCCACCAATTCATAGGCATCGTCACGTAGTTCCTCGTACTCCTCCAAAGAACTTACTGGATAGTAGCTCATGTGTACACGGCCATTGAGCGATGGAGTCACCAAGTCAAACCAACATGGGTCTTTCGGTTTCTCATCGAAGAACGCTGTGTCGCGCTCCACTATCGCATAGCTCGGTTTAGAAAACGTAAAGGGACAGAGCTCGATTTTAAACGGCTCTGCCTGTCCTTCAGGGTATATCACGCGAGGATAAGCCCGAGGCTTAGGAAGAATACTTGTCTCTTCGCCACAAGCCGCGAGTAGCACGACAGCTAAAAAGATAAAAGCAGAACGAACAACCAGACTCTTCATCATATAGACTTAACAACGCCAGGAGGTAGGGTGATGCGTATACGCTCAATACGTCGCTTACTAACCGTTTCAGCAAGCAACGTCAAGTTGCCAACCACCACAGATATTTTAGGCTGAGGCAAACGCCCTAGATGCTCGAGCATTACGCCAGCAAGAGTATCAGCCTCACCACGAAGCTCATCTAACTCATTGGTAGGAAGCCCCATGATACGCAAGGCATCTGTGAGCTGTGTCTTACCCTCAAATCGATAATTGCGCTCGTCAATTTTCTCGAATTCAATCTCGAGATCATCGTCAAACTCATCCTTGATGTCACCGATTACTTCCTCTAAGATATCCTCTAGGGTAACCAAACCACTCGTACCGCCAAACTCGTCGACGATGATGGCCATGTGCAATCGCTCGGCTTGAAATTCGCGCAATAGCTCTGCAATCTTCTTGCTCTCAGGAGCATAGAGCAAACCGTCTCTAACGTGCTCAGCCCAGTTAAAGTCATCCTGTTCTCCAACGTATCGGATCAAATCCTTCGCGTACAGAATACCCAAGATCTTGTCTAGGTCCTCATCATAGACAGGAATACGGCTATAGCTAGACTCCCGGATGATAGACAGTACCTCAGAGAACGAGGCCGTAACATTCAAGGCGATGATGTCACCACGAGATTGCATGATCTGACGAACCGTTACATCACCGAACGTGACCAAACGCTTGAGAATGTCACGCTCACCGGCGAGCTCTTTCTCGTCGTTTACAGTAAGGTCTATGGCTTCGTCAAGTTCTTCGCGACTAATCGCTTGCGCCCCTTGGTGACTACGAAGGCGGTCTTCCAAATATCGACCGGACTTCACCAGTGTCGAACTCAACGGAGTGAAAAGGCCAAGTAAAAACCACAACGGTGCACTCATGAACCTCGCAAGACGAACGTTCTCTGAACGGGCATATACCTTAGGTGTAACCTCCCCGAAAAGGACAAGGAGAAACGTAACACCGATAACAGTAACTCCAAAACGCATCGCAGTAGCAAGATCGTAGGTCGTTAGCCACGCGCCTAATCCCTCATTCAAGACACTGAACTTGTCAATGATCCACGCGGCTTTGGAGGCAAATCCCTCCTCAGGAAAAAGATTTCGAATCAAATACTCCGACAACAGCACTATCGCAATGTTGATGAAGTTATTGCAGATCAGAATGGTAGCCAAGAGGCGATAAGGCCTTTGCTTTAGCTGAAGAATACGCTTCGCTTGGGGGGTATTATCATCACGTAAAGCGAGATAATCTGCATTCGTGAGTGAAAAGAAGGCGACCTCACTGCCGGAAATCAAGGCAGAAGCTATGAGTAGCAGGATTAAAACAGACACGCCTCCTATCGCACTGGGCAATAGATCAGCTAGCAACATCAGGTCCGTGTGCGAGAATAAGCTGTAATAAAAACTGGGGCCAGGGTCGGGGTCCAAGTCAAGAAGGTTAGTTAATACAAAGAAACGCAAGCAAACGCTTCCTAGTTACAGCTTTCTTCACCTAGAAAAGCCCGCTTGTACATTTCTGTCAGGTTACACTCCAAACATTCGGACCCAGACCGCCTAAAACGTTGCAATAAAGGCCTAAAAAGGCAGGTCGTCATTTCCGATAGCATCACTTGACGGTGAGGTCGAAGTTGGCCCTTGAAGCGTTATTGACGGCGAAGGACTTGCGGGTTGTGAAGGAGCGGCTTGACCTCCTACGGAGGGACCTTCCGCCAGGTCTTCACGACGATTCAGAATGCGCAGATAACTACCTACTATCTCTGTGGTTTTGCGTGGATTCCCATCCTTATCCTCCCATTTGCGCGTACTCAGTTTCCCTTCTAGGTAAATAAGCATTCCTTTCTTCAGCTGCGACTCAGCCCGATCTGCTAGGTTGCGCCACAGAACGATGTCATGCCATTCTGTTTGACTCTTCCATTCCCCACTGCGGTCCTTGTAGTTCTCCGTCGTAGCGATTGAAAACTGAGCGACGGCAGCACCACTCTCAAGGCGACGAAGTTCTGGATCACGGCCAAGGTTGCCGACGAGGGTTACTTTGTTAATCATGAGAAGTTAATTGAGAAGCGGAGTATGAGATTTGAGACTAGGAAATTACAAATCGTCACCGAAATTCAGGACTAATGTGGAATCTTGTAGATAACGTTCAATAACGCGTGGCACGCCCACTTGGTCGAGTTGACTTGCTTTGATCCACCTGTAGCCTTTCGGCAAAACCTGCGGCTCGTCCACTAATTCATAACGCCAAAACTGCACGAATAAGTCTTGATGACTCAACACATGTTTCACTGGCGGACGGGTTCCTGAAAACGTAGCCTGTTTTAGCGAAAGCCAAGAGAGACTCGCTTCTAGGTCTTCTCTATTTGAAAAACTAGCCGGCTGTTCGCGCATCGCAAAATCAAAGAGACCTTGCCAAATGTCACCTGCGCCGCGCTCCTTAATCAACAACTCACCAGCCGTCGAACGTACATCCACGTAATCGAAATATCGATCGCGTCGTTTGATTTTGCCTTCCTTCACGGGTAACTGCGCTACTGTCCCGGCCACCAGCGCATTGCATGATTTCGCAAATGGACAGGTACCACAGGAAGGGTTTTTCGGGGTGCAAACGGTCGCCCCGAAATCCATGATCGCTTGGTTGTGCGCGCCTGCAGCACTCGCATAGCCTTTCGCCTTACCGCTTGGCACTAATTCCTGAGCTAGTGCCCGGAATAGCTTATGCCCAATGGGTTTGTTGATCGGCGCGTTGATATTAAAATATCGAGACAGTACTCGATAAACATTGCCATCTAAGACCGCAACCTGTTCGCCATAAGCGAAGCTAGCAATCGCAGCAGCACTATAAGGACCTACTCCGGCCAACGCAAGCAATCCTTGATAATCACCTGGAAATTCCCCGCCAAGTATCATCACCTGTTGAGCGGCCTTGTGCAGGTTACGCGCCCGACTGTAGTAGCCGAGTCCCTGCCACAGCGCTAAGACTTCCGTCTCATTGGCCTTGGCCAAATCTTCAACCGTTGGATAAGCCGCGAGAAACTTCAGGTAATAGCTCGTCCCTTGCGCAACGCGCGTCTGCTGTAGGATGATTTCACTCAACCAAATACGATACGGATTACGCTCTCCTCGCCACGGCATAGGGCGGTCGATAGTAAGCGACCAGTCAAGGAGTGTTTTGGCGAAAGCCGAAGAAATGTCTGGAGATATCTGCACGGGCGACAAGAACGAAAAAAAAGTGGCCGCATCTTGGATGCGGCCACTCGAGTTGAAAACCTCAAAACCCTAATTCTTAGAACTCTTGAGGTTTGCGTGAAGCCTGACTATTTGCCAGGGCTTGTTAATTTCTAGTAGCGAGTCGTCAATCGGTTAGTTGCATAACCGTCATAACGCTTATCGATCAGGTTCTTCAACTCCTTACGAGCGAAGAAGATCCTACTCTTGATTGTTCCTAAAGGAAGGCTGAGCTGGTCAGCAATTTCCTGGTACTTAAAGCCACGGTAGTGCAAGAGAAATGGCGTTCGCAACGTCTCCTCTAGGTCTGCAATCATCACCTTTAACTCTTTGACGAAAATATCCGTCTCTGCGCGATTACCGATTCCATCCCATCCACTGTTCAGATAGTACAGGTTATCTGTAGAATCCAGAATCGTGTTACGCTTCATCTTACGACGATAGTTGTTGATGAAGATGTTCTTCATGATCGTAAACAACCACGCTTTAAAGTTCGTCCCAGTGCGAAATTTCTCTCGGTTGGTCATAGCCCTAAACGCTGTCTCTTGGTATAAATCCTTAGCGTCTTCCGAGTTCTTCGTCAGGTTGTAAGCAAACGCTTGCAACATGTTGGTCATCTGGTAAAAGCGGTTGTCAAATTCTATAGTAGACATGGCAGAGTGATTTGAGGTAAGAAACTCTCTTTGTTTAACACAAATGTACGTTCTGGTTCAACAAGAAACCATATCAAGTGAGTATGATTTTAGGAATCCAGACTAGCATACTACCACCGTGAACATATAACTAACTGATTATCAAGTATGAATTTACGAACACGCTACACAATTTTACTTATTGTTCTTTCAATAAATAGTGAAAGTTAAGGTTCTACGTGTTCAACAAGAGGCCTTTTTAGAGACATTTCAAGAGAATTAAGAGGAAATAGAAGCCCTTTTATCGCTGGGCACGCGAGAGTAACCAAATGGCTATAAGGCTAAAGAGCATGTTTGGAATCCAAACCCCTACCCATGTAGGTATCGCAGCACTGTTCGCCAGTGTGTGCGAAAATCGACTTAGGAACACGAAATTCAGTCCGAGTACGATACCGGAAACCAAGTTGATTCCCATACCACCTCTCGTTTTCCGGCCTGCGATGGCTAACCCAATCAAGGTTAGAATAAATACACTCAGCGGTTCAGCAGTACGTTTAGCTAGCTCGATCTCGAACTTCGTTGTGTTTCCAACGCCGCGTGCTCGCTCCTTTTTAATGTGAGCCACCAAGCCAGGAGTCGATAGCTGGTCCTTTTCGTACTTGTAATCAACGAAGTCTGTAGGAAGCAACGCTAACGTTGTATCAAGTGCCTTTCGCCGCTCTTGGACAAAAGTCTCTTCAAGACCATCGAAGGTTCGGTACGTCCGGTTAAACAGCTTCCAGGTACTATCCTGTCCTTTCCACTCCATTCGAGCAGCAGTTAGAATAGACTTCAGCTGCGGACCGTCATAGGTCTCCAATCGCACGTCTCTGGCTGTACTGTCCTTCTTTGCATAGTGGCGCACGTAGACCTTACTCGTTGGCGTGATAAACATGTGGACCTCGCTGTGCCTACCTAGATCTTTCTCTCGCCCTAGTTCATTTCGCTCGAAACCCAGTCGCTGTGCATTCCCGTAAGGCACCAGCAAGTGGTTGAGCCCCAAACTCAAGCCAGCAATCATCGTAGCACCGATGAGATAAGGTCTGGCGATGCGCCCCAAACTCATCCCTGCATTCAGCATTGATAGGATCTCCGAATTATCGGCCAGTCGACTAGTAAAGAAGATCACAGAAATCAAAGCATACATCGGCACCAACTGAGAGTTGATGTACGGTACATACCAGATGTAGTAGTCAAACAAGACGTCAGACCAAGGCACCTCATTATCAATAAAGCGCTGCACCATCTCCGAGAAGTTGATGATGGTTGCCACCAACGTAAAAATCAGCACTGTAAACCCGAAGGTCTTCAGGTAGTTACCGATAATATATCTGTCGATGCGCTTTAACAAGGGGGGAAAAGGTTCAAGGTTCAATACCAAATACTCGCGTTGCTCGTATTGGGTGATTCAAGGTTCATCAACTCAAATTCGTGCTTCGCACTTCATTTGAGTTTGGTTCAAGGTTCCGACATCCGACATCCGACATCCATACTACAAACGTCTTTCTAGCGCAGGTAATATGTCATCCTTCCAACGCGTAAAGGTACCCGCCAATATATGTTGACGCGCTTCCTTGACAAGCCAGAGATAAAAGCTCAAATTATGGATGGTTGCCAACTGACGGCCAAGAGATTCTTTCGCATGAAACAAGTGTCTCAAATACGCTTTTGAATGCAGTTGACTCGTTGTGCAAGGTCCACCGTCATCAATTGGACTGTGATCGTTGGCCCACTTCGCTGACTTGATACTAATGCTACCGTGACGGGTGTATAAGAGCCCGTGCCTGCCGTTACGGCTTGGGAGAACGCAGTCAAACATGTCGATGCCGCGCGCAATGCACTCAACAAGGTTGCTTGGCGTACCTACGCCCATGAGGTAACGCGGTTTTTCAGTTGGAAGGATTTCACAAACCTGTTCAACAACTGGATACATTTCATGTGCAGGCTCTCCGACACTTAGTCCACCGATAGCATTACCGGGAAGATCTTTGCTCGCAACATATTCAGCGCTCTGCTTCCTCAAGTCAGGGAACGTACTTCCCTGCAGAATCGGGAAAAGCATCTGCTGATAACCATGCGGGCATTCGCTTTCGCTAAAACTAGAGATGCAGCGATCCAACCATCGGTGGGTGAGACCCATGCTATTTTTGGCGTAAGCGTACGAACTCGGATAAGGAGGGCACTCATCAAAGGCCATGATGATATCTGCTCCAATCTTACGTTGAAGCCCCATTACACTCTCAGGAGTGAACAAATGCTTTGACCCGTCGATGTGGCTCCGAAAGGTTGCCCCCTCTTCTGTCAGCTTGCGATTCTTGGCGAGACTATACACTTGGTAGCCACCAGAATCGGTGAGCATCGGTCCGCGCCACTTTCCGAATTCTTGTACTCCACCCGCAGCCTCAACTACGTCTACACCTGGCCGCAGATATAAGTGATACGTATTAGCAAGAATAATCTGCGCCTCAACTTCATCTCTTACTTCGTGAGGGTGGACTCCTTTTACAGAAGCCACTGTCCCCACGGGCATGAAAATCGGCGTCTGAACAGGGCCGTGAGCAGTATGTAGCGTCCCCGCACGTGCCTTGCCATCAGTGTTGTGCAAGTCAAACGTTCCGGGCAGAGGTTGGTCAGCCATTAGAAAAAGGATTCAAATCTAGTAAGCCTCAAAGGTGGCAAACAACGGGATATTTATAGGAATATCTACTCCCGCTCTGCACGCGTCGCATCCAAACGCAATGCAACGCCCATAATTAAGGTGAAAGCAATCAAACTGGAGCCCCCGTAGGAGATAAATGGCAACGGGATACCGATGATAGGCATGAGCCCCATCGTCATTCCAATGTTCGTCAAAAAGTGAACGAAGAGAATTCCAGCTACGCCATACATGTAGTACTGCGCAAAAAGTGATCGCTGACGCTCGGCTAGACTGACAAGCCTTAACAAGAGTGCTACAAACAAACCGACCACAAAAAAAGCGCCGATGAATCCGTGCTCCTCACCGACAGTACAAAAGATAAAGTCCGTCGTTTGCTCTGGTACATACCGAAGCTTCGTAAGTGTGCCATCTAGAAATCCTTTGCCTTGCCAACCTCCTGAACCAATTGCCATTTTTGATTGAAGCACATTGTACAGCGAACCTCTTGGGTCGCATTTTGACGGTTGTAGCCAAACATTGATTCGATCTTGCTGGTGAGAGGCAAGCGAATTAAATAAGAAGTTAGAGATCGCAGCGAGGGCTGTCCCACCCACTACAAACGCGGTTAAGCCTCCGACGAGGCCTGCCTTACGTTTGGTGTACCAAAAGGCCCCAAGCCCAACAAAAGCAGTTGTAGCGAGGGCTAGAGGTAGATACCACATACTACCCTCTTGCAGATAATAGTGAACGGCCACCGCAAGACCAGAAATGCCTAAAATGAAATACCACCGCGACTTTTCAAACTGATACCCGAGGACCAACAAGGACAAGCCCAAAAGAATGAGGCCTATTCGCGAAGGAGGAAAGACAAAACCCAAGATGAGTAAGGCCGCTGCAGCGAAAGCCAAGACAAATAGACTGGCGTTAAGTCCTGCCCGATAGAGGATTAGCATTAATCCAGCGAAAACGAGTGCTGAACCTGCATCTGGCTGAAGTAAGATAAGTGCGGCGGGTACAATGAAAAAGCCAATGGCGATCCCCCACGTCTGGAAATTCCTAACCTGCCCCCTATAACCTGCGAGAAAGCTGGCTACAGCTAGTGTTGCGCCGAATTTGGCAAACTCACTGGGCTGAAGGCTAAAGCCGAAAAGACCATACCATGAGCGGGCACCTTTGACTTCCTTACCAAAAATCAGAACCCCTATCAGCATCAATAGCGTGAGGCCATAAACGAGAAAGGCCCCATTGTGCCAGAAGCGGTGATCAATGACAAGCGTGCAAAGCAGCAAGCCCATTGAGATGACGATAAAAAGAGTCTGCTTGCCGACCGGAGTACCTAGCAACCACTCGCTCAAACTGTCAGGATAACCTTGACCGTAGCCTGCAGCATAGATCATCATCCAGCCAATTCCCATCAAGGCAATCACCATAGAGAGCATAATCCAGTCAACGCTCGCGATCGGATTACGTGTCAGGGTTTGCTTTGGCATTTAGGTGGGGGAAAGGACGTGAGATATGGGATTTGAGATGTGAGATCGCTAACTGGGACGCTCCAACATTACGTTCTGACCGCTACTGGACGTCGGATAGTAAAATGAGCCGAAGGCGAGCTAAACAACTCGAGTCCAACAGCGGAGCTGTCCGATATCCATAATCCAAAGTACTGACAGCAAAGCTGTCTTCGGCCTAACGGTAGTTCAACAATTCAGACGGACGGATGTCCTTCACAATTGCAGGATATGCACTTGGAAAGTTGCGCTTCACTTTATAGAGAAATGAAGTTGCCTTCGCTCTATCTGTAAACGCTCCTGTTCTCAACTTATAGTACGGAGGCTCGTGCTTCCAATCAGCTGAATATGGATAAAGGCTTTCGAATTTCTCTTTGGCCTCTTCCAATTTCAATCGATCGGTTGTAGCAAGAATCTGCACGCGATACCCAGACAAACGTCGATTTGGATCACGGTTGATCTCAGCATACTTATCCAGCATCTCTGTGAACGGTCCGTGCTCAATGATGCTTACCTGTGCTTGTAGCTCTTCACCTTTCGGCAAAACCACAAACACGGCGAGCACCAAACCAACTGCGTATGTAAATCGATTAGCGACCATGACACTGTTTGAATTTCTTACCACTGCCACAAGGGCAAGGCTCGTTGCGACCAACCTTAGGACCTTCATTTTTGACGGTCTCTACAGGCTTACGCTGCTGGCCGCTTGCGCCTTCTGCAGCTTTACGAGCAGCAGCTTCTTGCGCACTGTCATTGCTTGCAGACTCGCCACGTGATGTTTGGAGCTTTGGCTGTTGACGTTCTTTAACCTTAGGAGCTCGCTGAGGCACTCCTGCCCCTTCACCTTCTTTGGATTGGATGAGAATACGACCAGCTGAAAGGAATCCTGTCACTTCCTCATTGATGAGGTAGATGAACTGCTCAAAGAGCTCATAAGCCTCCATCTTATACTTAACAAGTGGATCCTTCTGCTCAAACTGTGCAGACTGAACAGAAGTCTTCAATTCGTCCATTGAACGCAGGTGCTCCTTCCACTTCTCGTCAATTACAGCAAGTGTAACCGCACGCTCAATGTCACGCATGATCGTTGCGCCTTCACTTTCGAGGGCTGGATCGATGCGCACGCCGATGTTCATCATGCGTGAGCGACCGTCAGAAAATGGTACTTGTACGTTGCGGTACTTGTCGCCATTGTCATCCTTCACCTTTTGGATGAATGGATGCAGCACACCTTTCAATTCATTCTCCTTACGCAAGTAGAATGCATCGAAGTTTTGCTGGAAAGCTTGAATTACTTCAGACTCGTTGCCACTCTCAAAGCGACCTGCTTCTAGCTCTGGGTCTAATCCAAGAACCGTCAAGCTTGCGCGCTTAAACGTCTCGTAGTTGCCTCCATGACGGTGACTTACGACCATCGTCTCAGTCAAGCCTTGGAACATGTTGTTCAAGTCCACTGCAAGACGCTGACCCGTCAACGCACTATTACGCTTGGTGTAAATCGCCTCACGCTGGATGTTCATTACGTCATCATACTCAAGTAGGCGCTTACGAATACCGAAGTTGTTCTCTTCGACTTTCTTCTGCGCACGCTCGATTGACTTCGACACCATAGAGTGCTGAATGACTTCACCTTCCTGGTGACCCATCTTGTCCATCAATTTGGCAATACGATCACTTTGGAACAGACGCATCAAGCTATCCTCCAAAGAGACATAAAACTGTGATGAACCTGGATCTCCTTGACGGCCTGCACGTCCACGCAACTGACGGTCGACACGACGGGAATCGTGACGTTCGGTACCGATAATTGCTAGACCGCCTGAGTCTTTAACTTCTTTGGTGAGCTTAATGTCCGTTCCACGACCTGCCATGTTGGTGGCGATGGTCACTGTACCAGGGTTACCTGCAGCCGCTACGATTTCGGCTTCTCGCTGGTGTTGCTTGGCGTTTAGAACGGCATGCTCAATTCCTCGACGTTGGAGAAGGCGCGATAGCACCTCCGACACATCTACGGAAGTTGTACCCACAAGTACTGGGCGTCCAGCATCTGTAAGTCGTTGAATTTCTTCGATAACAGCGTTGAATTTCTCACGCGCCGTTTTGAAAACCATGTCGTCTCCATCGTCACGAACGATAGGACGGTTGGTCGGAATAACAACAACATCGAGCTTGTAGATCTCCCAAAGCTCGCCTGCTTCTGTTTCGGCAGTACCCGTCATACCACAAAGCTTGTGGTACATACGGAAGTAGTTCTGAAGCGTAACCGTTGCATAGGTCTGCGTAAGCTCGCCAACCTTCACACTTTCTTTCGCCTCGAGCGCCTGGTGAAGTCCGTCAGAATAACGACGACCATCCATCATACGACCAGTCTGCTCATCGACGATTTTCACTTCGCCATCCATCACTACGTACTCTTCGTCACGCTCAAAGAGCGTATGCGCTTTGAGTAGCTGATTTACAGCGTGTACACGCTTAGATTTTGCTGCAAAATCTGAACCTGCCTTAGCCTTCTGAGCAGCTTTCTCCTCGTCGGTCAATTCAGGATCGGCATCGATATCAACCATAACACCACCGATGTCCGGAAGTACAAATAGCTCAGGATCATCTTGGCCAGCGGAGAGCATTTCTGCTCCTTTGTCAAGCAATTCTACTTGACGGTTTTTCTCATCGATGTTGAAGAACAACGCATCATCCACGAGGTGCATGCGCTTGTTGTTCTCACCCATGTAGAAGTTCTCCGTTTTCTGGAGAATTACACGTACACCATCCTCTGAGAGGAACTTGATGAGCGGTCGGTTCTTTGGTAGGGCTCGGAAAGCACGAAGAAGCGCAATGCCACCTTCTCCTTCCTCAACGCCTGTATTTCCTTCTTTGATGAGCTTCTTCGCCTGTGAGAGGTAGTCCGTCGCTAAACGGCGCTGCTTCTCGATTAGACGACCGACGAGTGGATTGAGCTCATTGTACTCTTCCTCTTCAGATCCACTTGTAACTGGACCTGAAATGATGAGTGGTGTACGGGCATCATCGATCAAAACCGAGTCAACCTCATCAATCATCGTATAGTGATGCTGACGTTGTACTTTTTCTGCTTCGGTGCGCACCATGTTGTCGCGCAAGTAGTCAAAGCCAAACTCGTTATTCGTTCCGTACGTGATGTCACATGCGTATGCTTCGCGACGGTCAGGTGAGTTCGGACGATACTTGTCGATACAATCAACTGTGAGTAGTAGGAATTGGAAAATTGGTCCAACCCATTCCTGATCACGTCGAGCGAGGTAATCGTTGACAGTAATGATGTGAACACCTTGACCTGCTACACCATTGAGGTATGCAGGGAGGGTTGCGACCAAGGTCTTACCCTCACCCGTTGCCATCTCGGCCACCTTACCGTCGTGCAGTACCATACCACCGATGAGCTGCACATCGTAATGCAACATGTTCCAGGTGATTTCGCCACCAGCAGCTTTCCAGCTGTTTTTCCAAGTTGCTTGATCACCATCGATCGAAACGTAATCTGCTTTAACAGCGAGGTCACGATCGTGCTGTGTAGCAGCTACTGTGATCTCTTCGTTCTCCATGAAACGACGCGCAGTCTCCTTTACCACAGCAAATGCTTCTGGAAGGATGTCCAGAAGGACAGCTTCAAGTTGCTCATTACGGCTCTTTTTAAGGTCATCCACTTCCTTGAAGAGATCTTCCTTACGGTGAAGGTTCGGTTCGTTCTGCGCTTCAGTGAGTGCATTCGAAATCTGCGTATCGACATCGGTCAATTCGCGTGCAATCGTCGCACGAAACTCTATGGTCTTGTTACGAAGCTCGTCGTTAGACAGGCTTGCGAGGGCCACAAAGTGTTCGTTGATCACTTCAACCCGCGGTGCGTATTCAGAAACGTCGCGGTCGTATTTGGTGCCAAAGAGCTTTTTTACACTCTTGGATAGAAAGTCTAGCATGGATTCGCGTATAAGGCGTTGAAGGTGGTTAGCAGAGCTAACTAAGCACAAAGATAATAGCCTAAGCTAGGCAAAACGCTACTCTATCTTCGCTTAAGACAGATTATGCAATAGAATTGCTGCTTCAATCCGAAAAGACCTGTAAATACAGGCAAATGTGAGTAAAATCTATCCTCAACCTAGTCAAGCTAGGTCTGCAGGTAATTCCCCTTCAAATGCCTGTGATATATAGACTTCTTCTAGATTTTGCAACGCATCACGCTACCTGATCTGAGTTTTCGTTAATTCGCTCACAACCTGACTAACGCATGAACCTGCATTCTGGATACATCGCCCTGCTTTTAGTACTGGGTTTTGCAAGCTGTTCTTCCTACGGACCAAACGCGGACTACTACTATCCTGTCGATGATCTTGCCGATGGAATGGTGTATTCCTACGAAAGCGTTGGCGCCATACAACAACCTCCCCACTACTGGTTTTACAGAAGTATAGAGACGCTAGACTCAACAGTACTCACGAGTACCTTCTATTCTGCAGACTTTGAGCCACGTCAATTTGTGAACGAGCGGATCGTCAAAAGTGGCAGTTTAATGCGAGATCTAAGACTTTACACGCCCACCGAAGGAGCAAGTGATGCGGTAATCTCGGACGTCTTAGCTCCTGCTCTTTTTTCTTTTGAAGCGCCAGATACAGCTCGAATTTTAGTCAATTCTGTCAGCTTTCGCCAAAACACAGGTCAGGATTCCAGCGCGTTATACACATTGACGCGAAATCGAAAATTTATAGCGGACACCCTTTTCACCCTTTCGGGAAAACTTGTTCCATCACAGCTGTGGTCTGTACGTGAATTAACCGAACAAGACAGCCTAGGTGTGCTCGCCTTAGAATCTCGGGCGATTGAAATCTATGCAGAAGGGATCGGTCTCGTTTACCGCGAACGGATGTATTCCGACGGTGGCCAAGAAGCATTTCGCCTCAAAGGACGTTTCTCTATGGACAGCTTGACGAGAATGAGGGATGGTGGCGCAGCCACTATTGGTAATTGATAGTTACTAGTTGAAAATATTCGTGATGACGCTTCGGAACGTGAGCTAGAGGTCTGTAACGTTGAACCGTCAGATCTACCGATTTTAGTACCCTGGTCGTTTGATTTCTGCAACTGAACTATTCAAAATCGAAGACTCGATCTGACGGTTCAACGTATTAGTTATGCAGAAGGCTCGCACACCAAATCCCCTAGCTGATTCGTTTGTAATCTTGCAGCACACGATATGCGATTACTCTTACTACTTCTCTTCACCAGTGTCACGGTGGTTTTGGCGCAAGCTCAACCTAGCCCACCTCAATTTGACTGTATCGTTGGAGACACCCTCACATGGACCCAACCCACAGATCCATGCGGAGCATTGAGTTCGATAGAGGTTTTCGGTTCAGCGACCGAGACGGGACCGTTCACGTTACTGTTCAATCTTCCTGCTACGACTGGTCCGCGTTATGAGCTCACTGCTGCCGAAAGTATAGCTAACACCTACTATTACCTCGTGGCTAATTATGCTGCGTGTAGCCCAAGCATGAGCGTACCAAGTGATACGCTCACGGTAAGTGCGGTAACGGTGCCGCGGATCGACCGGGTGGTCTACACTACTACGGGAACCTTCATTGATTGGGAATTCCCGTCAGACCCACGCGTTACAGGTTTTCTCATTTACCGAGAGACCACCTCAGGTACTACCCTACTCGACACCGTGTTTGGGACTGATTATTTCGAAGCAAATACACAGGTAGAGAATGCAGGTGCGATCTATTACCTCGGTAGTCTTGATGATTGTAAGTCTAGCTCCTTTAGTGATGCGACGTACTCAAGTGTAACCGTACGTGCAGTTCGCGATGCTTGCGCTGGAGAGCTCCGTATTGGTCAACTCCTTCCAGCAGAATGGCCGCACCCGTTCGTTCAAGCAATCATTGTGAGAGATCGCTTTGGAGGGAACACAGATACCTTAGTCGTGAATAATCCTGACAGTCTAATTGTATTGCCTGACGTTGCCTCAGATACGGCTTATACGATCACGGTAACGTACGTTGACGATCAAGGAGGATCGACAACCTCACTCCCTGTAGACCTTGGAACAGAGGGCTTTGTGGCCAATGACATCATTGAGATTGCCCAGGTGACCTTCGAGCCAACGGGATGGCAATTGCGCTGGAGGTGGAATCCGGATGCGGGCTATGAAAATACTGAGTATATCATTCAACGTGGCGGGCAGGTCATTGAACAGGTAGCTACCGACGATGGCTTGGACAATCTTCCTGCTCCAACAGTTCCACTAGGACTAGATGCTAGTTTCGATTGGGCGAATACAGAAATCCTTGTCCGCTCAACAGATGCCTGCGGAGCGGTAAGAGAAAGTAATCCGGCTCGCCCGGCGCTTGTCTTTGCTCAAGAAACTGGGCCGTTTAACGTTGCCGTTGATTGGCAACTACCTCAAGCGGACCCTATTGTAGTTTTTGACTGGACGCTGCGCTTTTTTGATTTATCAGGATCTCGGCCGTTGCTAAACACGGATACCTTAACATCGTTTGACCATGATGTATCAAACGTCAATGTGCGAGAGGTATGCTACGAGCTCGTTACAGAAGTACGATTACCGGCTGTACTACGCAGACCAGAAGCTAGGTTCCTATGGCGCTCAGCACCAAGTTGCGCCTTGAGAACACCTCGCGTCTTTTTACCTACGGGCTTCGTCCCTGAAGGATTTAGTATCAGCTACCGTCCTAAAATGTCGCTGATTGAAGGACTATCCTATGAATTCAAGATCTTCAACCGTTGGGGTGAAATACTCTTTGAGAGTACAGACCCTTTTGAAGACTGGGACGGTCGATTTAAGGGTCAAGAAGTGCCGCCAGGCGGGTACTTAGCGACGGTAAGGCTTGAGGAGGAAGGAAGCCCTCCTTTCAAGGTGAACCAACTATTTACGATTGTTCGTTAAAAAACCTTGACGAGTACGTAGGATGTACGTAACTTTGCGCCTCGCTAGCTCGTTTGAGTTAGCAGATACCGAATGGTCGGTTGGCCGAGTGGTTAGGCAGAGCTCTGCAAAAGCTCGTACAGCGGTTCAAATCCGCTACCGACCTCATAACCCCAGATTAAGCCCTTGACTTTCAACGAGTTAAGGGCTTTTCTGTTCCCGGCGTGACGGCTAGCGTGACGGTTTGCACCCGTTTTGCTCATTTTCGCCGCTTTTCTGGAGCTGGAGCAATTCACGCCAAAACCCGACCGCCTCCGCTCAATTACCTATTTCTGGTAGATTTTGGCATATGGTCAACGTATCGCGGCCATGATACCCGCGCACTTTTACGCGCGGAGCATGATCGACCGGGGACGAGCTGCAGACGAGCGTCCGGGGACGAGCTGCAGACGAGCGAACGGGACGAGCTGCAGACGAGCGACCGGGACGAGCTGCAGATGAGCAACCGGGGACGAGCTGGAACACAAACAACAAAGCCCCACCGTTTCGGGTGAGGCTTTATCTGGTGGGTTAGGGTTTAACTCCTAATCCGACCGCAAGGTATGACGTTTCCAATTATTCGGCTTTCGTGTCTTCGTTGTCGCTTATCGGTTCACGTACTAAGAGGTCGCACGGATCAACCTCCAAAGCTTCGGCAATACGGTATAGCGTTTCGAGGCCCGGTTGTTTGGCATTAGTTGACCACCTGCTTACTGTGGTTTCGCCAACTCCTAGTTTTGAGGCTAGGGTACGGTTGGTTACTCGCTTTTCAGCGAGTACAACCCTTAATCTATTCAGTTCGACCATATCACAATAGTACATGTACAACACCTAATAAAGCAAATTTTATACCTAATAGTATAAAATAAAGTTTGCAGTTTAGCCCAATAGGTTGTAGTATTGCACTAACAAAGCAATCTACTATGTGTCATACAACCCCACCCGCAGGACTCCAGCCGCTACCTAACGGCAACGTATCCGCTACCGTACACCTTACGACGGCCGACCTATCGGAGCTAATCAAGGGTACACTATACGCCGTCTCCGATATGCTGGAAGGTTCTGTAAACGGTGATACAACGACACCCGACGCAATACTAGGCATGTCGCTAATTAGTCGCACCGTCGCGGGTCTTGTACCTACTGAATTTCAGTTACGGGACGGCTTCGGTAAGCGTAAGTAATTCAAACACAACCCGCCTAGTTAAAACAATTTGTTTGTAACTATGCGCAAGCACCGACACGGTTGCACCAAATTTTAACCCCTGAAGCTTCGCAGCTCCAGACAACACAATCCCTTATGGATACCACCCAAACGCCTACAAAAGGCCCCAACCCAAACCCGCATGGAGCGATAGACTTTGAAGATCGCGGATGGTGTAGGCTTGAACTAGCCTACACTACCCCTTTCTCTTCGTTGCAATCCATTTTCAGACTTTCGGAAATAGCGGATTTGGACAAGAATCCACGTGCGGTTACAACTAGCGGCGTACCTGACGCGCTTTATTTGAGCGAAACAGGCAACGAAGAGAAAGATGAATTGACTGTTATAGACTACGATAGCGGTTTTCCCCTCTTTAGCTTTACTCCAGGTGGCGACAAAAGTGTAGCGTTCGACATAGAAGCAGCGTTTCCGATCGGAGACAGTGGAGACATGCACAACGTTCGAATTGAGGGCCATTATCCAAAAGGTGGTTTACGCCTCAATCTTTTAGTTACTCCAATCGACTAAGGACATTGAATTTTCCATCTGAGGGCAATACCTCAGACCCACCGAAAGCCCCGCCCGAAATGGTGGGGCTTTCGTCTTTCTAGTGGTACGGTAACGACGTTTTAGCACTGCTTTACCGCTTTTTGAATCGCGTAAGTAACAGCTCCAGCGTGTGGATTTTTCCGATACATTTGTAATCGGTGGGGATCAAACCCCGCCGACCATGATAGAAGCCCTACCCTAATCGGTGGGGCTTTTGTCGTTTACGGTATCGACCTGGAGAGCTATCCAAGGTCAACAGCTTGCGCCTATCGGCCCCGTTTCACTCCAGCTATTGGCATTCAGTTGGTGCATTGAGCGTAAGCCTGGAACCAGGTCAATACATCGCGGCCTATTCATTCGCGCATGCTGACGCGCGGAGCATGATCGACCTGGAGAGGTATCCAAGGTCAACAGCTTGCGCCTATCGGCCCCGTTTCACTCCAGCTATTAGCGTTCAGTTGGAGCATTGAGCGCAAACCTGGAGACGGTCAATACATCGCGGCCTGTTCATTCGCGCATGCTGACGCGCGAATCCGACCGATGCGGAGCTGAGGACGATCCGACCGATAGCGGAGCTGAGGACGGTCAACACATCGCGGCCTACTCATTCGCGCATGCTGACGCGCGAATCCGACCGATGCAGAGCTGAGGTTGATCCAACCGATAGCGGAGCTGAGGACGATCCGACCGATAGCGGAGCTGAGGACGATCCGACCGATAGCGGAGCTGAGGTTGATCCGACCGATAGCGGAGCTGAGGACGATCCGACCGATAGCGGAGCTGAGGTTGATCCAACCGATAGCGTAAATCAAAACGGCCCCTATTCGGGGCCGTCTATCCGACAGTAACGTTTCCGCTCCCATCATCACAAATGTAGGCGCATCGCAGCCAGACAACAATCCCACGTCCGCAGCGAAGCGGGGAGAAGCCAGGATGTGGAACCGCTCATATAAAGGATGCAGCTCCAGGCGCAACGCAGCCAACTACAAATCCCACATCCGCAGCAAAGCGGGGCGAAGCCAGGATGTGGAACCGCTTAAGCTGTGTAGTTAGCATCATTTACCACGCTCAACATCAATTCCGTTAGTTGTCGCTGTACTTGCTGTGTTCCTTCTTTGAGGTTGGTACCAGATACTGATATTCCAGTACTGTTCAAGGCCTCCAAATTGATAACGATTTCTTCAACTCCAGAACGACCACCACCAATAACAGACCCTAGACGGTCGTAATCCTTCGTTTTGGTGCGAATGTCAGAACTAACGCCGCCTTTTCGCCCATCACTTCCATATGGTGACCTGGCAGCTACGAAAGGCGACATTTTGGCACCAAACCCAAAACGGCCCCTTTTCACTTCAAATTCTACTTTGAGCCAATCGGCCATTTGTTCTTGCCTTTCTAGTGTCGCGGTTCTATCCAAGTCTTGAAAACTGAGGCCGAAAAGGTTGGCATCCTTATCGAGTCCAAACAGTTGGTTCCTTTTCTCTATTGTAGAGTTCGCCAATGATCGCCATGGCTTTGTGGCTCTATCGGCCATCGCCGAAATACTTGTATCCTCACCAAGTATAGGCTTCAACATGCCATTAAGTACGCCCTTATTCAGGTCTACCCACATAATGGACTCTTTGAGCATCGTTACTAAATCACTCATACCGTCTATACCCTGCGATATTTCAGTCTGGAAAGTCTTACCAAAAGTCAGCATAAAACCTTCCCACTTATCGGTAAGGTTGCTCAATTGGCCCGCCGTTGTTTCACTTATCGCAGCCATACCACCCTGTACACCTTCCAACCTGCCAAGACTCAACATGTACTCGTCAACAGCTTGCGCGGACTTCTTAACGACCGTCGTTTGATTCTTAAAGGTGAAAGCGATTTTTTCACCTTGCACCTTGGTTGATACTCCAAACTCTTTGTAACGCTCAAACTCGAATCGCTTAGCGTCCATGTGAGCCTCAACTAGTTGATCCATTGACTTACCACGCGATGCGGCCAAATCGCCCAACAGCGTCATTTGTGCCATTGTAGGACGGAACCCATCGTTAGCAAACTTTATCCATGACTGTGTAAGCTCATCAACTTGGAAAGGTGTACGAGCTGCAAAATTCGAGATGTCACGAAGCACAACTTTAGCCGCGCTATTGTTGCCAAGCGTATTCGTTAACACCGCTTCCATTTTCTCAAACTTGCCGAGTGTATCAATCACAGCACCGCCAAAATTTACGACCCTATCAATGGCAAACACTCCAGCAAGAACACCCGTAAGCCCTGGCAACATTGCCCCAACGCTCATTAGTCCAGACTTAGAAGAACGGGAAGCACGGGACATTTTACGCCCTTCTCTTATCCCTTCATTACCTACTCGACTAATTCCGCGCTGCGTTCGTTCTAAGTCATTCGCAGCTAATCGACTACTTCGGCCTAATTGCAAAACTCGTACTGAGGCTTTCCGCATTTCCCCGCTTGCAGTAGATCCCGCACCGCCCGTTTTCGTCAATTCACGGTTAACATCAATAACAGATGAACGGCCTAGATCACTAGCTTTCGTAATGGAGCGCAGCGGCCCCGTCAGGTATTGTCTAAGGTGGATTTTGTAGTTATAGCTTGCTTGCATTTTGATTGCTGTTTTGGATCAACCCCTTTGTAAATGTATCACATCAACCATCGAAGCGGGGCGAAGCCAGGATGTACAACCGATTAAAACGGTGCAAATACACCGCTCAAATGATACTTTTTCGCTTTCGCTAAAACTGACCTTGAAACATCCAGCCGCGCCCAAATGAATGAAGGGCCAAAATTTGCGTTTTAAGCCGTTTTTATATGCTTCGCGGATATTGTTACCACATAACCACTTACACGGCCTTACAAAAGAGCTTTAGCGGGACTCTAGCGGGTTGTAATATTTCGCCCGAACGTGTAGCGGCATCATATCGCCACATTTGCAATTTTCGGAGCTTAATCCTTTCCAGTGGAGCCAAATCCACCCGCTCCGCGCTGCGTTTCTTCATCGGTTGGCATCGCTACCCACTCCACACGCGCAACAGAACAGAAAACAGCTTGTGCAATTCGCGCCCCAGGTTCGACCGTGAACGGCTCCGCTCCGAAGTTGGCGAGTATCACACCAACAGGGCCGCGATAATCTGAATCAATCGTTCCTGGAGAGTTCAGAACCGTGACACCGTGGCGAAGTGCTAGGCCGCTTCGTGGTCTTACTTGCGCTTCAAATCCTGCGGGTATCGCCAAGCGTAAGCCCGTAGGGATTAGCGCACGGCCTCCAGGCTCAATTGTGACAGCTTCGGATACGTCGGCCCGAAGATCAAGGCCAGCAGCTCCAGAAGTAGCGTAAGCTGGTAGAGGTTGGCCCGCTGTTTCAATGCCGACGGGTACGGGCTTGGTTGGTGTTGCTGTGTTGTTCATGCTGGTGTTTGGTATCCTTTGCTTTGTAGGTAGTTGATCGCCTTACGGTACGCCGCTTTGTACAGGGCATCCGCTTCGGCCGTTTGTTTGTCTTTACGCGCTTGCTTCCATCCCGCGCGGCTCATTTGGCCCTGTACCGTCCGATAAGAGACATCGCAGAGCAAGGCTATTTCTTTTGAGTTCAAGCCTTTGCAGTACAGTTCAAACCCTCGTTTGATCCACTTGGCCGCACTTTCGGTTGGTTGAGTTACTGCGGGGCTGTAATCGCTGGTATTTTTCATGCGTCAATGTGCTATTTGTTTTCAGAGTTCTACGCACTTTGGTCTGCGCACTTTGCGCACTACTCCCAAGGTGCGCTAGGCTTACCCCCCTAATTGGCTTCCCGTCCTTTGTCCTGGCTTCCCTGGCTGACTAGCTGCGAAAGCCAAAGAATCGGCCCCGTGTTTACTGACGTTGCGAGATGTAGACCGCTGGAGTTGATCGGCCTCCAGCTCCAAAACTGGAGTTTTTGCCAAAAGTGCATTTGAAGCACCTCCGATCAAGGAAAACGACACGTAAGCAGGCGCGAAGTGCGTAACCTGGCAAGGCGAAACGGCCCTACTGGAGATCGTTTTGGTTTTCAGTGCATCAAAAGTTCCTGTTTCGGTCGATTCGATCACTTTCCGAAGCTTCAAAAATTCGACTTTTGAGCTGGAACACGTCGAAGGACGCCGCCGCCATTTGTCACGACATCGGGAGCCTGTGCCTTTTGGAGGATCAGGGCAAAACTTCGCTTTTGGCCGTCGCGGATCAATGACCACTCCGCAAGCTTTGCAACTTCGGGCAGGTGGTGACCATCGGCTGACGTTTTCGGCTGGAGTATTTCGAGGCTTTTGGTGTAAGATGCTCATTTGATCCTTTCGGTTTTTTATCGTTGACCTCCGAAGTGAACGGCCACGGTCACGACATCGACGCGCTCCGATTGCACCCGCTGTTTTCGACGAACAGTAAAGCGAACCCGCCCGCTGTTTGGAAATGTTACGGCCACATGTGAGGCAACAGGTAGCGGGTTGAGCTTTGCGACTTCGCCCCCTACTTTTGGAGGTTGAACCTTTGCGATTAGCGCCCCCACTAAGGGTATTATTTGAAGACTGAACAACACGCGCCCGCCCCCCTTTAATTGGTTTAATTCTATATCCTTTCCAGACTCCCTGAATTACCTCCCCTTCTTCATTAACTAAATGCGATGTGTTGACCTCGTATACTAGCGGGCAAATCATCGCGGTTTTATCCGCGCAATTCCACGCGCACGACTTATCCGCGCATTCTGACGCGCAAGGCTTCAAATTTTGGTTTTGATCCGACAGCAAAGCCGATGCCTCCGCGCGGATCGCTGCGGAGGTCATTCGAGCAATATCATTGCCGCCTCCTAACTGAATCAATCGAGCTAGACCGCGTTTCATTCTATGGCGAACGTCTGCGTTTATATCGGCCTCCCAATTTCGACGGCTAGTGTATCGCTCCAAGCGCAACGTTTCACCTTGCGTCAAATTTGAGCTATGAATACTACTATCATAATAAATTGCGCTACCATACTGATCCGCTAAATGTTCGGTTAACTTGTTTAAGTTAGTTTTTACACACATATCGGCAAGCGTAACAGGTCGCCAATTATTCCGATTAGCTCCAAACAAAACCCGTTGTACAGGTTCCATCTTTCGGGCTTTCCATTCCAGCCGTGCAAGTGAGCTACCCCGCTTCGTTATTTGTCGGCCCTTATCGTAGAGCTTCAAAAGGTGTTGCTTTCTGTGGGCTTCGTAACCGTCACCGTCCACGGGTGCAATGTTCGTAACTGGTGTATTTCCCCAGGCAATGAATGAACGTAGCAAGCGGGCCGCCTTGAACGGTAGCGCAAGGTTTACGCCTGTTTCAAGGTTATGAACGGTAACATCTTCGGGGCTTACTCCACCTGCTAAATCACATAGATCATTGACAGCTCCGCAGAGCTGCGGATACGTGAAGCGGTCGCCATTGTGTCCACCCTTTCGAGCGTACCGATGTAATGAGCCGCGCACTTCCACATATTCAACGCCAGGCGTATTTGTACATGGAGTAAGGATGAAACGCAAGCCGTATAACTCCGCAATAGAAACGCCGCCACGATCTTCGCCCGTGCTTTCCGACACGGTACGTGCAAAGTCAAGCGAAGCCCTAAGAGCTGGAGCCGTTGACGTTGGTAGCTTTATTTTTATTCCATCTATCATAATGATATTCGGAGTATGTTTGTGACCTGCTCAAAGCTTGCTTTGAGTGGATCGACACCTTTAGGGTTGACGGCTAATACTGTCAACCCTTTTTTTATGCGGTTGAATCTCACGCGCGTTTTTTGGAGCTGGTAGACGTATCGAGAGCTGCGGCCCACTCATTCAAATGAGCAACGATATTTTCAAGGTGTTGAACCTTCGATAAGGCTTGCACCTGCTTTTCCTTTTCGACTTCGCGCGTATTCATCAACACCTCGCGGGCATCGTTCAGCATTGGCGAAACATTCATACAAAATGGTGCTATACTTTTTGGGTTGAGCTGGTAAGCTTTCAATAGGTGGACTACTGCAGATTGCAAGTGTGTTGCGCATTGACCTGGATAACTATCCGTGTAAGCTGACGCGCCTACCTCACGAAATTTACCCAACGCATCAAGTACAGGCGTTGCCTTTCCTGATGAGCTTTCGGCTGCGGGCTTCCAATCCTCCAGGACGTGCAACGCATCGCTAATACCGTGGAGCTGTGGAGCTGTTTCGATACACGCGCGAAGGGCGCGGGCTTCGGTAGTCCTTGCCATTTGTAACGTTGGATGTATCGCGTTGACCATCTTACGGATACCCGCAGCGGTTAGCGTCTTTCTATGCCTCCGAACTAATGAGCCGTTGAATGTCTTGGCTTTGCGTTTGTGCTCCCAATTGGCAACCGTCAACGCGCAATGTATCGCCGTTTCTGCCATCGTTTCAGATGCAGGACGTACGCCATGCTTTGGGTAATCCGCACGGATAAGGTGCGCCGCTGTTTCGAGATATGGCCGCGCCGCTGTACCTGAATCATTGAGCCAATCGCTATACATGCTTATGGTACTATCCAGCAAGTCGGCCGACGTTTTACGTAGAGCTGAACGCTTGCGCCTTTCGGCTGCGGATGTTACTCCAGCTCCAGCACTTTGAAGAATACCCAGGGCATCCAACAGACTATCCGTAAAGCCAGGCGGGGCCGTGTGTTTGTGTACGCTACTCATACCGCATGTAGTTGAGTAAGTGAACCACACCCAGCGCAAGCGTTGAGCTTTTCGGTATTACCTGTGAGCCTAGAAAATGCCGCAAGGGTTGAGCTTAGAGCTGCATCAATACCCGCGCCTAAATCGACCGCCTCCAGTTGCTCCAGTTGTAGCCAGGTTTTGGCCTGTTTCACTAAGATGCGCGGAGCTGAATCCTGCAAACCTTTCGCAGCTTTCGCGGATGCGTTGAGCTTTTGAATGGCCGAAGAAATGAACGCCGAAGGATCTGTTTTTTTCGTGCGTTGTGCATCCCGCGCCGTGGTGAGGTCGTCCGCTGCGGCCTCCAAGTATGCGGAGGCTTTTTGTGCTAGTGTGTTCATGCTGCGGGGTTTACGGGTTGAGCTGCGGCCACCACTTCGGCGCGTTTGAAGTACGTACGGTTACCCATCTTGTAAGAGGTCAACCAACCTTTGCGCACCCAGTCGTGAAGCGTTCCTTTTGATATAGCGAAGTAGTCGCCTACTTCGTTTCTGGTCATCAATCCAGGTTCAGGCGTGGAGGGCTTAGCTGTTTTTGTTACGGCCTTTTCAATGCGTTCTAGTCGTTCGTTCAGTGCATCGGCATCGACTAGGGTTATCGGTATAGCGTTCATTTTGCGAGTGCTTTAGTGTTCGCCACAAATGAATACCTAGATGATCCCCGCTATACGTGTACATGCACTATACACCCCTACGCTTTTCGTACACTTTTGGTGAATACAACAGCATCTAAACCGTTGTTGTACATGCTTTTAGCGGTATTCAAATTCATGGTATAACCTTCCAAAAGTCTTTCTAAAACTTTTGGATTAGCCGCTTGCGATGCTGCACCTATCGCTCCTGAAGTGATAGCCGTATGATCTTTAAAATTCAGCACATCGACCAAAACCCTAGCTAATTCCGTTGCATCGCCACCCACTACCAAACCGCTACCAATAAGACAGCGAGCTAATACCAGTAGTTGGGCTGTGTTTTCCGTCCATCGAAAAGTTGGCTTATTTTCTCGTAGTGTTTTCATAAGTCGCTGACGTAAAGGGAGCGGCATCCAATGCGGAGCCGCTATGTAGAAAGGTGTAGTGTTCAAAGCCTCATTTAAGAGCGGTGACGGCTTGCGTTCGCCTTCTTGATCCGCAGTATTTGCGGAGCTTTCGGCCTTATACTCCGCTTGTATTCTTTCGCTCGATATCTGCGAACCGTACCCAGCAAGGGCAACAATAAACCCCGCTTTGAGTGCATCGAAATAGCTCCAAGGGTGCGGAGCTGGTGTAATCCTATCGAGCTTTGGCGGTACTTTCCCGCCTACTGTATTTCGTTCAACGTGTAATTCAGCTACGGCCTCCCAAACGGTGGCAAGCTGTGCAGCGAAGCCGCCCACTTTTTCAAGGGCCGCAACTGTACCGAAAGTATCCAGGTAATCGAGTTCGGCCCAACGCTCCAAATGCCGCGCAAATACGCGCTGGTATTGGTCGCTGTTTCCCGCTTCGGTATCGGCTTCATCTGTGAATAGCTCCGCGTGAAGTGGTGTAGTGCTGAGCAATTCCAGCCCGCCTACTTCCAGTTTTTCGCAAGGGCCAAACAGTGGAGGATAGTCCGTTTCCTTGGTTGAATTATCGTTACTCATTCACTGCTCTTTTGTGTGTTACTGATAAGCTGGTAGGTGTTTCACCTTCCCAGGTTTTGGCGAAAGCCTCACGTATAGCGTCGGCCTTTTCCTTCGGAGCCATTCGCTTGTATTTGTCCAGGTGTGCGGTTGTTGTGTGACCCGTTGCACCTTGTATGTAGTCGTTTTCTATGTTCAACCTCCGCGCGTTGGTAATGAATGACCTACGCGCCGTGTGAGTAGTGACAAGCTCCCAAACACGGGCCGACGTTTGCACCCGTTCGCCTCCAACTGTTCGCCGTTGAATCACTGGAGAATCTAGGCCCGCAATCTTGCAGAGTTCTTTGATACATCGGTTCGCCACTTGGTTTGCCAACAGTGGAGGCATACCGCCACCGTTACGCTGGAGCACTTTTTGAACCGGGGGAAGGATAGGGCAAACCGTCGCGGCTGTGCTTTTCTTGTTTCTGCTTTGGATGTATCCACCTTTGAAGTTTTCAGGCTTCAATTCGATAATGTCCGACCACCGTAAACCAGTGAACGCACCAATCAAAAACAGGTCGCGGGCTTGTGAGTACATCGGAGACATATCCGACAAATCCAGGCTTTCGAGTGCTTCCAAATCGTCCAGACTAAGGGCTATTGCTTGCGCATCTTCAGTAGGTGCGGTAAATAGTCCGTTTCTGTAGTCCTGGCATACGTCAGCACCTTGCGCGTCGGCTTCGGCTAAGTACATCTTTAGTCGTGTGACGTGTTTACCTACTGTGTTGAGTCCTAACGACTGAGCATTGAGCCAAGCGACGAAAGCACGGTACCAATCGGTAGTTATTGCGTTGAGCCTATCCGAGCGGCCCGTATCCGCTACGAAATCGCGGAGCTTTACTGCTGTTTGCTTGTAGTTGGATACAGTACCCTTTGTTACACGCTTTCCTTTCCGTGTTGGTTGGCCGTCGATCAATCGAGCGTTGAGGGTATCGGCAAATGCGCAAAGGTTGTTGGCCGCTTCGGTTGAATGTACAGGCTTTCCCATTGCCTCCAGAGCGAAGCCGCGCACCTTATGTATGGTGAGCGGTTCCCTTTCTGCTAAGTGGTTGTAAATCCTTCGGCTCAAATCGGCCTCCAGCCCCACCAAATAGCTGTTTATCACATCGCGGAGCGGTTCGCCCGTGGTGTTGCGTATGCGTTGTGCTGAATCACTCCAGTACTTCGGTAGGGTACGAAATGGAGTAGCCAACCAGATACGTTTGTTCTGGTGGCGAACGATTAGGCAAATAGTATGCCTATTATCGGTTTTGTTTCCCCGTAGGGCGTAGCTCACTTTAGCCATGATTTTTTGAGTAGATCGACGGCCGAAAGATATGCACTAAAATGACGTGTGACGGGTTTTGTGACGGCTAAATCTCTACCTATATGAACCTAACCGATCCGATCCGCACCGTACGACCTCACACCAAAGCCCCGCAGTAGTTAGCTTTCCGATGCAAAACCCGCAGTTTTCAACACTCCAGAAATAGCACTTAGTTAGGTAGGTTCAAATCCGCTACCGACCTCATAGAGACAAACCTTGGAAAGCGAAAGCTTTCTGGGGTTTTCTTGTTTGGGGATGTGGTGCTTTTGTCCCTTCTTCTCGGTGGACCGCAGGAGCGGCCAACCGCAACCGCAACGAAAAAGGGCAACACAACCGAAGTTGTATTGCCCTTTTAAAGTTGACTTGGTAGCGAGGATTACTTAATCCCAGCAGCCTTGTCCTTAGCACAAGACTTTGCCTTGTCGCCACTACAGCATGCCTTTGCAGGAGCTGCAACAGCTCCTGTAACGTCAGCAGCTGCCGAACTTCTGTCTGGAGCAGCAGTTGAAGTCGCATCAACAGACGCAGTTCCTTTTGCCTTAGATGCGCAGCAAGCCTTACCTGCTGTAGCGCCTTTCGCACATGCCTTGGCAGGTGCAGCAGTTTCTTTGGCAACTGCACCGACTGCATCTACAGGGGCTACAGTAGCATCACCTACTTTAACTTTCGAAGCCTTACAAGCAGCAGCACTCTTACAGCAGCCTGGTAGGCCGTTGAATGCTTCCATATCAGCAGGAAGGTCGTCGGCTGCATAGCCAATCTTAGTGATGATCGCTTTGATGCTAGCTTCACTTTGCTTTGAGTCGTCAAACTTGACCTTAACCTTCTTGGTTGTGAGGTCGAGGCGAGCTTCTTCTACGCCTTCGATAGCGTTGAGGGTGCCTTCAATACGATCCTTGCACATGCCGCAAACAGCAGAAGTTTGAATCTTAATTGTCTGGAATCCAACCGTAAAGGCTGTAAGTGCAGCGAAGAGCACGCCCATGAGGGCTACGCGGGTTAGTTGCTTAATCATTTTAGAGGTTTTAACGATAAACTCAAATTTCGAGCCGATCGGGATTGTTGTAAAGTTAATGGATTGACAGCATACCTGTCAGACGTTATCATTTCGGTAACGTGTAGCGTAATCCGACATATGGCATTGTACCCATCAAAGGTGCGTACACACGGCTTGCATCGAAGTAAGTTGCCTCGTTTCCTGCGCCGACAATGGCGTTGGTTTGGCGGTAATTGGTGATGTTTTCCGCACCACCATACAACTCTAGCATGTCATTGACGACATAGGTCGCTTGGCCGCCGAGAAGAGCAAACACTGGACTTTCGAAAGGAAGTGGCTCTTCAACATCAGTGATCAATACGTCTAGCACACCTTCACCCGGGAGGCGTTGAGGGCCGACGACTTGGAGGTTGGAGTTAAACCTCCAACGCTTATCGGTCGTCTCGTAATCGCTAGAAAGCAACCCTTTCCACCTTGCGATGTAAGGCACTTCCCTAGTGATACCGTCGGCATACTCAATTTCTGAGTGTACGTATTTGTAAGATGCTTTAAAGGCAAGTCCTTGGACAACCTCAATCCTTACGCTACCTAGAACAGCTAGCGTTTGTGCAGGGCCCGTTGCATTCGCAACCGTTGTAAAACGTGTACTTCGCTCCTGATCGATAACCGCTAGGTTGTCAAAAATGGTCGTGTACAAGTCGAGCGAAAGCTGACCGTTAGGATGAAAATCACTTGCGCCATCCTTATGGCCAAGACCAGTTAACTCAAAGTTCTTCGTCATGGCTACGCCGTAGTTCCATCCAGAAGCAAGATCGAGTGGCTCCTCAATTTGAAACTCACGGTTACTGGCGAGTAGACGGATGTTCTCTGCTATCACCTGCGGACTTCGATATGCTCGACCTGCGCTTGCTCGAATGGCTAGCTTTTCGGTCGGATTGACTTTAACATTGACGCGGGGCAATGCTTGCCAGCCGCCGATACTGTGGTTGTCTAAGCGAAATCCTGCAATGACTGAGAATCCGTACAGTCCGGTAGTACCTCCCGCAGCTCGCAAGTAATTGTACGTGTACTCACCGAATGCACCGGTGGCCATTTCTTCTCGGTCGTAGTTCACGTCTTGCAGCACCTCATCGTAAGCGTCGTAGCGGTGACTAAGCCCAACGGTGTATTGGTGATTGGTATTCATGAGATAGCTCGTAAAGAGTGCACTCAAATAACCAGAACGTTGTTCAGCGATATGATCGATTGGACCGTAGTTGTTATCCAGCTTGTGAATCGTAGCACTTGCAATAAAGCCTACACTTGTAGCGGCACGACTGAATCCGAGGTAGCCGGTTTTGGCGAAAGCTTCAAAACGGTCATTAGCTTGCGCTAAAACATACTGTCCGCCGCCATGATGCTCACCATGCGCAGATGCATCTAGGTGACTTGCCTGTCCGCCTTCACGACGATCACGTGCTCCCCAAAGGTTGAATTGAGCGCGCCAATTTTCCGTTCGGTAAAAGTGACGAAGCATTGCTGAATAGGTCTCACGACCTGGTTGCTCGTAGAAGCCATCATCGTCGCGATCATGGGACTGCGTGTTGTAGCTCGAGTGCAGCAGTAAACCAGTTGAATGCTGATCATTCCATGGTTTAGCGAGGTGCACGTTGGCCTCAAAACGTCCGTATGGATTGACGAAAAGGTTGACGAAAACAGGATCTGCGTCAAAAGGCTTTTCAAGCTCCGTATTGACCTGGCCACTGAGTGCATTGGGGCCCGTCTGGACACTCGATGCACCTTTACCGATCTGAATCCCTGAAAGCCAAGTCCCTGCGATAAGATCGAGCGCAAGCGGACTTGCGAGTCCATAAAGCGTTGGTCGCTTCTCCATGAGGAGCTGTGAGTAGACGCCTCGAAGTCCGAGCACCTGCATTTCACGTGCACCAGTGACGGCATCGCGATAGCTTACATCGACAGCGGCATTGGTCTCGAAGCTTTCGCCAAGGTTGCAGCAAGGTGCCTTTTTGAGTTCGGTACTGGTAATCGACTCCACGTTGCGCGGGTCGAGTGTAGAAGTGTAATTGCCAAGTTGCTTAGCCGTTACCGTAATGATCTCGAAACTCTGCGTTTCAAGCACGATTGCCCCGCCAGTTTGTAGTTCTCCCACGGCAAGGGTTCGACCTTCATAGCCGACGTAACCGAAGCGAAGGCTATCAACTCCTGCGGCTTCGAGCGACCAAGTGCCGTCGACATCTGCAGTAGTGCCTGTTTGGGAAGGGATTGCAAGCACGGTTCCTCCAATGAGGGCTTGGCCCGCATTGTCTTGAAGGGTGCCTGAAAGGGTCTGTGCGTGGAGGTCAGCTTGCGCCAAAACCAAAAGCATGCAGAACAGTAGCCCGACCTCGAATATTCGAGTGGGCCATCGATGGAAATGTTTAATTGTCATTCGTCTATTGCTGAGATGAGAAAAAGCTTGTTCTAGGTGGCTGTTCGTGATGAACGGCCATCAGCTTTTTCTAGCAGCGGTAGACTTGGAGTAAGGCGCGACGCCTTCCTTGGGGTATGGAAGCACGTGGCGGAGGCCTAACGTAAGGGCGCATTTCCGTACCACGGGGTAGCAACGAAAGTGTGCCGGTAAGAATAGGCGTAATGAAAGAACCTTGTGCTTCGAGGATCAATTGATCACTGAACGCTAGGTCATTTTGAGAAGGCTCCCACTCTACTTGATCGGTGCAGCAGTCTTTCTTTTTACTAGCCTCATCGGCTGTTGGTTTCTTACAGCAAAAATCTGCAGGAACCTCTGATCCTTGGTCCGCCGAAGCGTTTGAGGTACAGCTTTGGAGAGGAGCAGCATCGTGGTTGCATCCAGCATTACCTACCCAAAGACCAACTGATTGCACGATGCCACCGCACAGGTGTTGCACACGCGGCAGCCCTGTAGTACTGAGTAGTACTACAATGCCGATAAGCAATGTGAGGCATTGACGCATGGTTGGATAACGCTAGAGTGAATGAAATCGTTTCATTCAGGGCAAAAATAAGAAAAGCCCGACTGCTTTCGCAATCGGGCTTTTCTATCGTTCAGGTTAGAAGGAGGTTAAGTCCTAGTATCCTGGGTTCTGCGTAAGAACTGGTTGCAGGTCTAGTTGACTCTGCGGAATTGGCCAGTATTGATCCTGAGCGGCGTTGTAGTTAGCTCCTCCAAACTGAAGTGGCAAGAACGTCTGCTCGTAGTCAAGGTATCCAGGCATGAAGCCATCTACCTCTCCCCAGCGTACAAGATCATAGAAACGGTGACCCTCATTAGATAGCTCAAGCTTACGCTCGAAGTAAACCTTAGCTAGGGCATCTGCCTTTGATGAGAATGAGCCGTACGTACCAATTTGGTAGTTCGCCGCATCTGTACCGTCATCATTCTTGACAAAAGCTGCTGCGTTTGCAGCACGAGTTCTCACACGGTCAACAAGCGCTACTGCTAGGCCAAGGTTATCACCTTGAGCGTAACACTCTGCTGCCATCAATAGTACGTCCGCAAAACGGATGATGTTGAAGTTAACAGCTGTGTAACCTCCAGTCCAGCTTGAACCGTCTTGAAGGGTACCTGACTGACGTTGGTAGTAGATGAACTTCTTAGGAGCGTAAGGACCAGCGTGCGCTTGATCACGAACCCAAGATTTTCCAGGGTGAACACCCCAATCTAGGTAAGGAATACCACGGCGACCTACAGAGTGATCTAGACGCGGGTCAAGAGGACCTGCATCAGCTGTAAAGGCAGCGTCAGACTCAACACCTTGATCATTTACTAATGCGTTAGCACCATCACGGTAAGTACCGTCTACAAAAGGTAAGCCTGAAGCGTCTACACGGAAGCTATTAACCAAGTCAAAACTTGGTTGCCAGAATCCACAGCATCCACCAATAGGTGTTCCTTGAAGGTGAGAAAGGTCAAATGCATAGTTTGCATTGTTAACGCTTCCAGTATTAGCTGCTGCTTGAATTGCAAACAATGACTCAGCATTGTTGTCAGATTCCGCGTTGAATACGTCAGAGTAGTTCTCAAGAAGATCTAGTGAAGTTCCACCAGAAGTTACTCCGTTGTCAATTACGTCCTGAAGAATCGGTGCTGCTTCAGCAAATCGTCCTTGATACATCATCATCTTACCGAGGTAAGCTTTTGCTGCTGACTTGTTCACCATTCCTACAGATGACTGTGTCTCTGGAAGAAGTCCCACCGCTCTCTCCATATCAGCCACTACTAGGGCTAAGTTGTCTCCGTTAGGAATCTCTGAGAATGATAGTGGATCAATCGTCTCGTCGAAATAGACGAAATTTTGATAGTGACGTGAAAGCTCAAAGAAGAAGTGAGATCTTAGGAAAAGAGCTTGACCAGACATGTTGTTTCTGAACTCGTCAGAAACTGCTGGGTCCTCAGATCCAATAGCAATACGAAGCGCTGCGTTAGCAGCTACTGCACCACTATAGAAAACGTTCCACTTATCGTTTGGCAACTGAGAAGTTGGTGTAAGACGAAATTCTACAACTTCGTTGATTGCACCAAAGTCATCTGCAGTAGTACCCTTATTGGCCTCACCGCCTTGAATTGAACCAGAAACCCAGTTGTAGCTGCCGAAACGACCGCCTCTTCCGCTGAGTTGAGAGTAAGCTCCAATGACTGCATTCTCGATACCAGTGGTACCCTGAATTGCTGTCTCAGTGAGCGCTCCTGGAACAGTTGGTGTCAGAAACTCCTCAGAGCAACTTAGAAAAATGGTTGCAAAAACAACCAAACAAGCCGTTAGAAGGCTTTTAATTGAAAAATTCATGATTGTAATTTAAAAGCCAAGGCTTACGCCAAAGTTCAATGAACGGGTAACAGGATAGTTACCCACGTCGATACCAAAGTTAGTATCTGCCGCTCCTCCGACGGCTGGGTCAAGTCCTGTATAACCTGAAATTGTGAAGAGGTTAGTTGCAGTGACACTGAAACGAGCTTTACTGAAAACTCCCTTAAGGGCTGAATCAGGTAAAGAGTATCCTAAGGATAGCACTCTCATTCTCAAGTAGTCGCCACTTTCAACATAGTAACTATTGATCTCTGCATTTGTTGAGAAGTTAGAAACTGATTCCGCAATTGGAATATCAGTACCTGTATTCGTCGGCGTCCAAGCTTCGAGAATTCGTGTGCTTTTAGCTGAACCTGAAGTAAACGTCTGAAGGAAGTCCGTGTAGTAACGAGAGTTATTAAGCACGTCGTTGCCAAGGCTTGTGTAAAGGAATGTCTCAATATCGAAACCTTTGTAACCAACACGAAGGTTAAGACCTCCTGTGAATTTAGGTACTGCGTTTCCGATTTGAGTTCTGTCCTCTGCTGTGATCATACCATCAGCACCTGAAGTGATATTTCCTTCGTCATCAATTCCGTTGAGGTCAACGTACTTGAATCGTCCAGGAGCCTCACCATTAGTTGCCTCTGTTCCGTCTGCAAAAATTACGCCTCCTCCTGAGCCAATCTCAAGAGTACCGTCACCTTCAATTCGGAAATCTGACTCTTGCCATAGGCGATCAACTTGGTATCCGAAGAATGAAGAAATAGGTTGTCCAACTCTGTTACGAACAGCTGAACCACTAAGACGCGCTTGTCCACCGCTGTCGAAGAAATCAATACCAGGAGCAATCTCAATGATTTCGTTCTTCAAGATTGAACCAGTGACAGTTGCTTCCCAATCGAATTCGCCTGCCTTATCTCTGTAAGTGACAAGTAGATCAATACCCTTGTTGTCAATTGTTGCAACGTTGACAAACGGTGCTGCACCAGAACCGTTTACGGAAGGTAGTGCTACGTTAAAGAGTACACCTTCATTGCGCTTTTGCCAGAGGTCAAGAACAACGTCTAATTTTGTACCGAAGAACGTTGCCTCAGCTCCAACATTTACAGTTGTAGATTCCTCCCACTGAGCATTTACGTTTGCAATTTGTGACTGCAAAAATCCAACAGCAGCTGTGCTGTTTGTTCCATTAATGTCGTAACCACTGTTACCAACATTACCACTGTAAGAGTTGAATTGGTTACCAATACCAACTGCGTTAGAGTTACCCATAATACCATAACCAGCTCTAAGCTTCAGGTCAGTTAGTATGTTATTAGGTTGAGCGAACTCTTCACCTGTAACTCGCCATGCTGCAGAAATCGCAGGGAAAATTCCCGCACGTTGACCAGAAGCAAAAGCAGAAGACTCATCACGACGAACAACACCAGTTACGTAGTACTTTCCTTGGTAGTTGTAGTTGACTTGACCGAAGGTCGAAGCAAACGTCTTTTGCGTTCCAAAACCAGAGTTGACAACTGGTGCCTGAACTTGAGTAATAGATACAAATGACGGGTCAGCAATGAATGGATTGTTTCCTCCTGCACTAGTGAAGTACGAAATATCAAGCTTGTTCGCCTCATATCCTACTAGACCTTTGAAAGAGTGATCAGTACCAATCTTGTAATCGAAATTCAACGTGTTCGTGAAGACCCAGCTTCCGTAGTATCCGTTAAACTCGTTGTAAGTAGTACTGAGTTGGTTCTCAATGTTCTCATACTGAGCACGTCCGAACCCTCTACCATTGTAGCTTCCGTAAGTACCACCGAAAAGAGTCTTTACATAAAGACCTTTAATGATGTCTAGTTCAGCGTAGACGTTACCAAACGATTGAACGTTATTGTTCGTGTTGTTTGACAATGCTTCTCTCTGAGCGAGAGGGTTTCTTGCGTTACCTAGACCGTTGTTTCCAACATTACCACCGTAACCTGTAAGTGCACCTCCTGGTACTCCAATACGTGATGGAATGAGCGGACTTGCTCGGAAGGCCTCAAGTATCGCACTCTCCTGATTAGCAACACCTTGACCACCAGAAGGACCTTGCTGTCCTAGGTTTTGGATGTAAGCCAATGAGAAATTTTCTCCTACTCTAAGTCTGTTAGGGATGACATCAAATTCTGAGTTAGATCTAATGTTGTAACGCTTAAAGCTGTTGTTGATCAAGATACCTTCTTGATCTTGGTAAGAAAGGCCGAAGTAGTAACGTCCGCGCTCTGCTCCGCCAGAAAAACCAAGGTTATGACGAGTAAGGAAAGCTCTTCTCGTGATGTCATCGTACCAATTGTTTCCTTCCTTATTTGTAGGAATGATCAATGAGATAGGTGAACCAGAAGTAAGGTCATCATTGTATGCCGCAATCTCTGCTGCTGTAGGCTCTCCGAAGATCGCTGTGCGATCTCCACTTACGAGGTAATCAGGAATTCCGATGTTGTTCGGATCTGAAAAGTCGTAAAAATCACTTGTGATAGTAGCCGCGTCTGGATCGTCACCAGCGAGGTATACATCATTTTTCAAACCTTGATAGATCACTTGCGCCTGCTGTGTAGGTGAAAGAATCTCCTGGCCTTGGCCTGGATCCGTAACACCAACCAATGCATCATAGGTAACCTTCATGCCACCTTTTCGTGATCCTTGCTTTGTTTGAACTACGATTACACCACTTGCCGCTCTTGCTCCATAGATTGATGCAGAAGCTGCATCCTTAAGAACAGAAGTAGACTCGATATCCTCAGGTGGCAAGAAGCCAATTCCATTAGATGGAACTCCGTCAACGATATAAAGAGGTCGGTTATCACTGAATGAACCGAATCCACGTACACGAACTTTTGATTCTGTACCCGGCTGACCATTAGAGATTACCGTTACACCTGCAGCACGACCTTGAAGTTGTTGCTCTACGTTTCCAGAAGGAATCGCAGAAAGCTCAGCAGATGAAACCGTAGAAATTGCACCTGTAGCTTCACGCTTGGTGCCTACAGAGTATCCTGTTACAACTACCTCGTTAAGAGCGACGCCCTCTGCGATAGTTATGTCTACCACCCCGCTGCCATCAAGTGCTACTACTTTCTTGTCATAGCCGATGTAGGATACAGTGAGTGATTCAGAACCATCAGGAACGGAAAGTTCCCATTTACCATCGAAATCGGTGGCTGTTCCTGTTGATGTTCCCGTCACTACGACGGTGGCTCCAATAACTGGATCACCGAGTTCGTCGGTGACTGTTCCACTAACCGACTGCTGAGCGAATGCTAGCGTCGAAAAGAACAAGCCTACTAGTAAGAGTAGATGCTGCTTCATGCAATTTTGAGTTTTCGTTTAACCAATTTCTTCCTCCAAAAAGAGACCTTAGCGTAAAAAGTACACGACCTTTGGAGACCGGAAAAATAGACAATATCAAATAGATACCAAACCCATTTTTTCCAAACATTATAACTTATTGAACAATGCCATACCTGAATTAGGTAAAATTGCGAGTATATGACCGAGGCTTCACAACCATCTCCTAGTAAGAATAAACGTGCTATACATAGAGTCCTAGCCCAGTTTCTTTAAAACCGCAGCACCGCACAATCGCGAAAAAAACGTTGCTTTACCGTCGCTGGAAAATTCGAAATATTCGCTCTATGATCAGGTGTACCCCCCACTATTTGCCGTCAATATTTGTCGGATTACTGACATTTATAGCAGGTTGCGGGTTGCAAAATCCTATTGATCAGACGTTTCAATCAATCGATCCGTCTGCTTCCGGGCTCCATTTCGCCAACCGTATAATTGAAAATGACACCTTCAATATCCTGGAACTTGAATATGTGTACAATGGAGGTGGAATTGGCGTTGGAGATTTTAACGGCGACGGCCTAGAAGATCTCTATTTCACAGGAAACACTGCAGAAAACGCGCTTTACCTTAATCAAGGAGACTTCGCCTTTAAAGACGTTACTGCTATCGCTGGAGTTAATGCTGCTAAGCGCTGGAGTTCAGGGGTTGCTATCGTTGATATAAACGCCGATGGCCTTGACGACATCTACGTGTGTGCTACGGTGTTCGACCCAGGATATAGGCGAAGCAATCTTCTATATATAAACCAAGGAGTTGATGAAAATGGCATTCCTCGTTTTAGCGAAAGCTCGAAAGCATATGGTCTTGCAGACACCTCCCATAGTACTAATGCTGTCTTTTTCGACTACGACTTAGATGGAGATTTGGACTGCTATGTCCTTGTAAACCATATGGATGACAAGAGAATTCCAAACTTGTACAGATCTAAAACGACAGATGGTTCTAGCGTACGAAACGACAGGATGTATCGCAATGACGGAATCGGTAAATCAGGGCACCCCGAATTTTCAGAGGTTACAAAAGAAGCTGGCATCCTTAAAGACGGCTACGGTCTAGGTGTCGCCGTCTGTGATTTAAATGAAGACGGATGGCCGGACCTTTATATCTCCAACGATTACCTAACCAATGATCTCATCTGGATTAACCAACAAGACGGTACTTTCAAAGATCTCGCAGATGAAATGCTAAAGCACTCTAGCTATTCAGCTATGGGGGTTGATGTGGCTGACCTAAATGGTGATACCCGCAGTGATATTGTTACGCTAGACATGCTACCAGCGAGCAATTATCGTCGCAAAACAATGGTCGCAGCGAGCAATTTTAACAACGAACGCAACAACGAGCGCTTCAAGTATTTGCCGCAATACATGCTCAACGCACTCCAGCTTAACCGCGGCAAACAGAAATCTTCAGATAGCCTTCCCGTCTTCTCTGAGATCGGTTACTACAGCGGTATTTCATCAACGGACTGGAGTTGGAGCGTCTTGGCCATTGACGTAGACCTAGATACGGATCAAGATTTACTCATCACCAATGGGTTTCCGAAAGACATCACGGATTTAGACTTCATGGAGTATTCATCGAGCGTGAGTTCGTACTCTAGCCACGCAAACCTCATGTCTAAAATCCCGTCTGTCCTTATTAGCAACTACGGCTATGCGAACGACGGCGAGGCCATTCCTCAGTTTGAAAACGCCACCGAAAAATGGGGATTAAAGCGCCCAAGCTTTTCAAGCGGAGCAGCAACCGTCGACCTAGACGGCGATGGTGATCTTGATTATGTAGTGAGTTGCATCAATGATTCAGTACTACTCTATCGTAACGATACACGTACGACTCAAGTTGACGAGAAGCACTTCTTACAGGTCTCCTTGAAAGGGTCTTCAGCCAATAAATCTGCATTTGGCGCCACAGTTACCGTATCTTTTGGTGACAAAAACATCAAGCAGTACCAGAGTCCATATAGAGGCTATTTATCTACTGTTTCTAAGGTGCTCAATTTTGGTTTGGACACTTTCCAGCAGGTAAACGTGCAGGTAAATTGGCCAAACGGCAATGTCTCAAACCTCATAGATGTCAAGGCCAACCAGCGTCTCACCATCGAGCAATCTGAAGCCATTACTCCGGTCCTGGACAGCTGGGCTTTCGCCAAAACTCAAAATAGCCCAGCCTTACTCCATGAGGTTGGACAAGAGAAAGGATTGGACTTCACCGCAGAGGAACACGTCTTTGTAGACTTCGACTACCAACGCCTCCTACCTCGTCAACTATCCCAGTTTGGGCCGGTGCTCGCGGTGGGCGATGTAAACAATGACGGTCTAGATGATTTGCTCATTGGAGGCCCAAGTCGCAAGCCTGATGTCCTGTGGACTCAGCGCACAGATGGCCAGTTTGTCAAAGCGTCCTATTTCATCAATTCCGATTCCCTCAGCGAAACTACTGGTGCTCTATTCTTTGATGCTGATAACGATGGAGATCAGGATCTATATATCGCCCACGGTAGTGTTGAATTTCGGCCGGGAGACGATGCATATCGAGATGCCTTTTATCGCAATGAGAACGGTACGCTTCTTCTCGATAGAGATGCAATTCCTGCCTTTCTCGATGGTTCGAGTTGCGTGAGAGCAGGTGATATCAATAGAGATGGCCAGCTCGACCTTTTTGTTGGAGCACGTGTAGCAACATCCCAATTCCCAAAACCTGGCAAGAGTCACATCCTCATCAACGAGAAAGGAAACTTCAGCGCTCCAAAAGACTGGCAGATTGACGACCTCGGCATGGTCACCGACGCGGTCATTATCGATATCGATAATGATGGTTGGGAAGATCTTTTCGTTACTGAAGATTGGGGGCAAATCCACCGTTTCAAGGCTGGTGAGACAGGTTTTAGCGAAAGCGAAATAACCGCACTAGAAGGAAAGACCGGTTGTTGGAATAGTCTACTGGTATTTGATGGGGACAATGACGGTGACCTTGATCTGGTGGTAGGCAACCTAGGTCGCAATAACAATTACCATCGCAAAGGTGTGGACTTCGCTAAAGTATATGCCGGAGATTTCGACAACAACGGTAGCCTAGATGCAATCCCAGCGACCATGTTTGAAGATGAGCACGGGGAAATTCAACTCTACCCACTTTTCCAACGTCAGGAAAATCAAATGCAAGTAATCGCCATAAAGGATGCCTATCCCTTCCATAAGGATTTCGCACAAGTTGGCGGTGAAAAACTGATCGCCTCACTGGGTGGTAACGATAGCTTTAGCGTTGAAGTCAATTACTTGGCGAGCATATATCTCGAGCAAGAAGAAGGCAAATTCAAACTGCAAGAGCTTCCACGTGAAGCACAACTTGCTCCACTCTGCGGAATGCAAGCTGAGGATCTAAATGGGGATGGGATTCCTGAAATCTTACTAGCCGGAAATGACTACGGCTCAGAGGTTCGCTCAGGCCAAATGGATGCACTCCACGGACTTGTACTTTCAAAAAAAGAAAACGGAGATTGGCTTGCATTACCCTATGAAACAGGAGGTCTAACCATCCCTGGTGACGGAACAGCAATGGTTGAAATTCTAACAGCTGATGGATCACTACTCTATGTTGTTGGTCAAAATCGAGGAAAGCTTCTCGCTTTCGCCAAAACCCAAAACGGAACGACCTACAAAAAGGCAGCTCCTCAAAAGACAAGGTTTGGCGCACAAGCCACCCCGTACGGAATGGGCAACGCAAGCAGCGGTGGCCGCTACATAAAGGTTGAGTAAGAGACTTTTTACGTTTTCTGGAGAATAGAATGCCGTTCACTAGCTTACCGGCATGGCTACTTCAACTCGACCTAGGTTACTTCTGCTTACTGTTTTTATGCTCTCTGCTTTCTGCGGAAGCGTCACACTTGCTCAAAAGGCAGTAGAGTTACCAGCGTTTTCGACGCGCGACGTATTTGACCTAGAGTACGCCAGTGATCCTCAAATTTCACCTTCCGGCAAAACCATCGTTTATGTACGTCGGAGCTATAATGTACTGAAGGACGGTGTCGATGGACGGCTCTGGGAAATCGATGTTGCCACCAATGCGCATCGAAAACTCACCAGCAATGAGCGAAACGAATTCAACCCACGTTGGAGCCCAAGTGGAGATCGGCTAGCATTCACTCTGAGTACAGAGAACGGGAGTGAAATTTACATCCGCTGGGTATCAACCGGTCAAATAGCTAAGATCAGCAGCCTTCCGTCTTCTCCAAGTGGCATGAAGTGGAATGCAAATGGAGACCAGTTGGCCTTCAGTATGTACGTGAAAGGCAAGGAAAAAGGAGGCGATTTCGGATTAGGAATGCCTGCTAAACCCAAAGGCGCAAAGTGGGCAGATGCTCCTCGGGTCACTACTCGATTGCGACACGAGCAAGACGGTCGCGGATATGTAGATCCAGGCTTCAGTCAGCTCTTCGTACTTACCGCTGACGGAGGTACGCCTCGCCAATTGACAAGCGGCGATTTCCAACATGGGAGTGACTTCGACTGGCTTGGCGACGGCAGCGGCCTCGTATTTAGTGCGAACCGCAGAGCTGACGCAGAGACTGAATTTCGTGACAATGATGTGCACACGGTAACGCTTTCGGATACCACGATCTCAAAGCTAACTAATCGCTACGGACCAGACCAAAGCGTAACGGCAAGCCCGAACGGAAAGTTGATTGCTTACCTCGGCTTTGAGTATAACAGACGTGCATACCAGCGCAGCCTCATCAACCTTATGAGCCCAACTGGAGAATCGAAAAAAGTGATTGCAAAAGACTTCGATCGCTCTCCCAGCAACATGACATGGAGCAGCGATAGCAAAGACCTTTACTTCACCTACACCGAAGCCGGCTACAACAAACTCGGCCGCCTCAACGTCGCTACCGGAAAGGTGATTGAAATCGTTCAAGACCTTGGGGGCACTACGCTAGGCAGACCTTACAATAGCGGTAGCTATTCGCTTTCGCAAAACGGTACCATTGCTTATACGATATCGAAGGCTGATCGCCCATCTGATGTAGCACTGGTTTTGCCGCAAGGGAAAAAAGGAAAAAGACTCACGCAGCTCAATGAAGACCTACTTGGCCAACGAACCCTAGGCGAGGTGCGTGAAGTGAAGTACAACAGTTTACCAATGAAGTACGGTGCAGACACCACGTCAGCACTTGAAATTCAAGGTTGGGTTGTCCTACCTCCCAACCATGATCCAGCTCGAAAGTATCCATTGATCGTCGAAAACCACGGTGGACCAATACTCGCTTATGGGCCTCATTTCTCGGCTGAAATCCAGCTGTATGCCGCTCAAGACTACGTGGTCTTTTACCCGAACGCTAGAGGTAGTACCGGATACGGTGAAGCCTTCAGTGACGAGCTATACCGCGCATATCCAGACCGTGATTATGATGATGTGATGGCAGGTGTTGACCATGTCTTAGAAATGGGTTTGGTACACGCTGATAGCCTATACGTTACTGGTGGATCTGCTGGTGGTATCATGAGTGCATGGATAATCGGCAAGACGGATCGATTCCGTGCTGCAGTGGTCGCAAAGCCGGTCATGAACTGGATCTCAAAGACCCTCGTCGCGGACAACTATTTCTACTACGCCAACGGCCGCTACAAAGGCCAGCCGTATGAAAACCCGATGCACTATTGGAGCTTTTCTCCTATCAGCTTGGTCGGCAATGTGTCGACGCCGACGGCTGTACTTGTTGGAATGAATGACCTGCGTACGCCTCCTTCCGAAGCGAAGCAGTTGTACCACGCACTAAAACTGAGAGGAATACCGACAGCCCTTGTTGAGTTTCCAGGCGCGAGCCACGGTATCGCAAGGCGACCAAGCCAGCTTGTACAGAAAGTACAATGGACGTTGGGTTGGTTTGAGAAGTATGGCCGAAAAGAGAAGTAATTACAGTTTCATCTCCTACTTTCACATTGGATAAAAACTCCTTATGCGCCTTTTCATTTTCCTTCTACTCTCTACGACTGTATTCTTGTCCTGTACCGATGACGATACTGAAACTCCATCGGTCGAAGTGACGGATTTAGAAATCGTAACGGGAGTCGTGCTTACTGACGCCAACGGCCAAGGCAATGGTTCGGTCGGGAATCCAAACTGGTATAACGGATTGATTCTCTATCCGAATCCGCCGCAAGATGTTCAAACGGCAGCGCTTCAGTCTGGAGAAGAAATCACCGAGGTCTACGTTATTCCAGCTGCAAAAAACACGGACTTCACTAGCGCTGAAGTAATGGATGCAATGGAAAACTTCGACGGATACACCGCAGCTGAATTGCAGACCAATGCGGTGGTTACCTCATCGCAAGAGCCCAGCGTTACCCAATTCCAATATCGATTAGACGGACTTAATCCAGGCTATTACCGCGTTATTGTAACTGACGTACTTGGTATCCAGCACGGTTCAAACATCTTCATTGATTCAACCCTATCCTACCCATCAGGGTTGACAGATTTCCTCATATCCGATTGGCAGTAGCCACTGAATGCTACTCGAATCGGATAGGCGTATTCTTCGGTGCTACGATCTCGTAGTTAACGCTGAGCTTCTCCTCTTTGGCAGGTTTTAGCGTAAGCTTCCAAGTCAATTTACCAGTAAACTCTTCGAGATCAGGCTTGCCGCTTGCGTTCTTGAGTTCGACTGTAATCTCCTCCCGTTGACTCACTGGAATTTGATCTTCCACGAGTACTTCAATTGCTACATCTCGCGTGTTGCGCAGTGAGATTTGGTACCCCAAGTTGTACTCCTTCTTTCCGCGAATAAACTTGGTGTCACTCCCTTGTCCTCGTCCAGTACGCTTCACAATGAGTCGCTTGTCAGGGCCTAGTCCAACAGTGAGTGTGTCACTGTTTTGCTGCGTATTGAGGTACGTCTCACCGAGGTAACGACCGTCAAGGTGTGTGCGCGTTTGGGCAGCAAGCAAGTTGAGCGTATCCCAACCAGTGATCACAGCTTCGAGGTAAGCTTGCTGTTCGCGTTTTGGCACGATACGGTAACGTAAGTCCAACGGCAGCTCATGCGACGTCAACTTCACAGAGGAAGCCTTTCCGTTGGCCACGAGGCTAAACGGACGGTCGATTTCGTACAAGCGTGCTGCTGCAGAATTGCTTTGCGTAGCAAAAGTGGCAGGAGCAGACATGGCCATGTTTTGCATTGGCATTACAAGCTCTTCTTCCATGGCCATATCTGCATCAGCTTTCTTCATTCTTGGGGCAGCGCCAGCAATTTGACTACGCATCCTACGTTGATCATTTCCTCCTAAATAAAGCGGCGATAACATGGGTGGCGCCAGCCTAGAGTTGATGTCGGTATTACTTAACGTTAGCTGCACATTCTCCCAATCAACACCCGTTGATTGCTGGACATCAGCGGCGAGTACGAGGTTAGATTTTGCCTGTCCTTCCGTGATGACATACAGGTCATAGTTTGGATTCCAGCCAGCCGCGTTGGTGATGTAGGTTACTTCAAAACTGTACGTGCCAGCGCGCTCGGCGATAACCTTGGCGTTGATCTTTCCAGTGGCTGAATTTTGCCCCGGACGAATGGCGTTGATGCGACGCTCAAGGTTTGCCACCTCTTTCTTAATTTCTTCTGCAGCCTCCGCAAGGTCAAGACGTGCTACCCTTGCAGTGGTGGCTAACTCGCTGTGCAGGCGAGTTGCTTCTCGGATGCTCGCAGCAGAATAGCCTGTTGTTTCGCTCTGCGTAATGACACGATTCGCTTTGAGAATCTCAAGTTCTTCGTTGTGCCCTTTTTGCAGAATCATATTGACTGCAAGCTCCTTCTTCACCTTTTTCAAATCAGCTCTCAGCTGGATTAAGCTATCCGGCTCTGTCGCATTTTGAGGATTTGAGCGGCCATACTCAACGGCGAAAATGCCGACACTACGATCAATGGCCAGTTGGATGCTCCCAGAATTGATGTTTCGCTCAAGGTTCTCCATCGTGAACTCCTGCTCACCCTCCTTCAAAGTAATAGTACCCGTTCGAGTGAGGAGTGCTCCTCTTTGATAGACGGTAACAGATTCGAGTTTGGTAGATATTGAAGTCCCGTTTCGAGAGGCCTTGTCGGCTTGCGCCAAAACAGCTGTTACTCCAAACAATACTACCGTAAAGACGAGAATAGAAAAACGTAGAAAGTGGCTTTGCATGCTATAAAGATGCAGTACGTGAGGAGATTGCATAAAAATGCTGGCTTCCGTGCTCTGCACGGAGCATTTTCCATCTCAAAGCGCCCGTGCAGAGCACGGGAGCCGCACTTTAAGCTGGCCGCCTTTACTCAAAGTTGACCTTTACAAACTTCCCTGCTGTCACTTCATACGCCACGTCGATCCGTTTTGCACTAGCGGGTGCTAGGGTGAGGTCCCAGGTGAAGATTCCTGTCGAGGCGTCATGTTTTGGCGAAAGCCCAGCAGAAATCAAATCAACTTCTGCTTCCTCCTTCTTACTCACCGGCACTTGGTCTTCGATCAACAAGTTGATGGATTCTTTGCGTGTATTTCGAACGCTGATCGTGTATCCAAGCTGGTAATTTTTGCGTCCACGCACGGGCTTACGATCAACGAGTTGCTTCGCGCTTTCACGCTCGATAATGATACGCTCATCAGCACCTAAGGGAAGGAGCAATGTATCTGAAGGTTGGTTAGCGATAAGCACCGTCGTACCAAGATAGCGGCCGTCGAGGTGAAGACGCATCCTACCGTCAGAGAGCCTAAGCGTATCCCAACCGGTGACGATTCCCTCCAAATAAACGGTAGGGTCTATTTTCGGAACAGAACGATATCGTAAGTCAAGCGGAAGTATATGAGAGGTCAATCGGACTGCACTGGAAGTACCTGATGCCGCTAAGCTGAACGCTCGATCTACTTTATACGTGCGTGAAGTGAGCGTACTCGATTCTTTTGCGAAGGAGATTTGAGGCACGGGAACATATCCACGTCCAGGCTCCCCTATTGATGAAAATTTAATCTGCGTACTCTGGATTTGGTCAATTTCACTTTCAGGTACGAGCGTACCTGTCACTCGTAAACCATCGATGATATACTTAGTGGCATTTGACCTGCCTCCTCTCATTTTTATAGCGTCCCCGACGTCATTCGCACTTGCGCCAGCAGACAGACTTGCAATGGCATTTATCGACTTTGTTCCGAGGAGTTTCACCTGCTCTCTACTGAGTAGCATTCCTTGAACAGCCGGCTGATTGTAGACATTTTTCTCTCCCAGATAAAGTCGCTTCAAGCTCGGAGCCATCATACGTTGTCGAGGATTGCCCGTGCTCAGCGTGAGCTCTACATCTTTCCAATCCACTCCTGTCTGCTGATAGATGTTGCCTACAAGGACAAGTTCTGCAAACTGTTCATCTTTCGTTTTGGAGAAGAGATCGTAGTCCGGCGTCCAACCTGCATGTTGCACGAGATAGCTAATTTCGTAGGTGAACGTGCCTCCCTTTTTGGCAATGGTCGTCGCATCAATTTTACCGATATCTAGGCGAATTGCTGGCCGGATCGTTGCGATTCTCCGATCAAGTTGAAGGCCTTTTTCGTTTAGTCTTTCGAGTGCAAATCCAAGCTCCACGATCGCACGTTTGGTCGAGCGTATGCTTTCGCTGAAGAGCTTCGCTCCGCGTTGAATTTCTTCTGGGGCACTTGTGTTTTCAGCTGAAAAACTTCTATTCGCGTTGAACACAGCGAGCTCTTCTTGCAGTGCTTCATTATCGGCAACAAGCATCCGTCTTTCGAATTCAATGGCGATGCGCTGCTTCCTAAGTTCTTTAAGGCTATCGGGTTCTTGGACACTCCCATTTGGGTCTGTCGAATATGCAAGCGAGAATACCCCTACCTCATCAGCAATAGACATTTGAATGGTGGTAGGTACAATTCCAGTCTCGAGCCCAACGATCGACAATAGGTTTTCGCCTTCTACGAGCGTGACTTCACCAGTGCGCTTCAATAGTGCTCCTTGGCGATAAACGGTAACGGCATCGAGTTTACTATTCGATATGGTTTGTGTGTGTTGGGTTTGCAAGCCCTGTTCGTCGCACGAGGGTCCAATTGCAAGCAATGGGCTTTCGCCAAAACCCAAGACAGTAATGAGCAATAGGAAACGTAGGTAGACTGATATTTTCATAGCTAGATCTTTTTGGATGAGTTAACTAGCTGATGCAACAGTGCCTATGATTGCATACTGGAGCTTCATTAGAACACTTACTATGTCGCCTGATACACTTTTCTCGATCGCTAGCATGATTGCCTTTCTGGGCTGGCTAGCACTTATTCTTCTTCCAAAGCCTTGGCGATACCGTGTACCGATAGCCCTCTGCGCGCCAGCACTCGCGGTACTCTATGCAGTCTTGATTTTCCCTGTCTTGAAAGGTATGGACCCTGCAGCCTTCTCTACCTTAGACGGCGTGATGAGCTTACAAGGAAGCGAGCTCGCAGCTCTAGTAGGCTGGGTTCACTATCTCGCCTTTGACTTGATTGTAGGCTGGGTGATCGCAAACGATGCAGACCTATTGCGTATCAACCGGTGGCTAGTCGTACCGGCCTTACTCCTCACGTTCATGCTTGGCCCGGTGGGTTGGCTTATCTATTTGCTGATTCGCGTAGCTTCAAAGAGAGGTTACGTTGTTCGCTGGCAATAACAACATTGATCACTCCACACACCTTATCTTAGTCATATGATCACTCGTACGCACTTGCTTAGATGTTCAGTTTTTCTTCTGGTCGTTGGCTTCACTTCTGTTTTGGCGAAAGCCCAAATAGAGTACCAACAATCGTGGCAACTCGCCTTACTCGAAATGGAAGACGGTGATACGCTGCACTTACCTGAAGGCACGTATACCTTGACAGAAAGCCTACTGGTTGACGGATACAACGATGTCGTAATTACAGGTGCAGGAATGGACAAAACGATCCTTCAATTTGAAGGTCAACAAGATGGAGCAGAAGGTTTTAAAGTCACGAATTGCAATCGATTCACGATGCGCGACTTCGCGATATTCAATACTGCCGGAGATGCGATTAAAACGCAAGCGTGTGATCAAATTAATTTCCTCAATGTAGAGACGAGTTGGAGCGGAAAGCCTAAATCCACTAACGGCTCATATGGTCTCTATCCTGTTCAGTGCACGAACGTTCTCATTGACGGATGTAAAGCTCGTGGCGCTAGCGATGCAGGCATCTATGTTGGTCAAAGTGACGAAGTCATTGTACGTAATTGCACAGCATTAGAAAACGTAGCTGGCATTGAAATCGAGAACACTACAAACGCAGAGGTTTACGACAATCTCGCAAAAAATAACACGGGAGGAATACTCGTGTTTGACCTGCCTGGCTTGATCAAGAAGAAGGGCGGAAACGTGCTTGTACGTAATAATCAAGTACTTGAAAACAACCTCAACAACTTCGCGCCTAAAGGCAACATTGTGGCCCAAGTCCCTCCAGGCACAGGCGTCATGGTGCTTGCAACGAGTGACGTTGTTATTAGAGACAACGAAATCGCTGGACACAAAACTACTTCAGTGGCCGTTGTAAGCTACTACATCACAGAGCTTGAGATTCAAGACGACGAATACGAACCTATTCCACAACGCGTGGAAATCACCGATAATAAAATTACGCGTGAAAATCAATGGCCAACCTTTAAAAACAAAATCGGAAAACTATTAGCGTTGAAATTCGGACGTAAAGTTCCTCCAATTTTATACGACGGAATAACAACCGAAACGCTGGACGACAAAGTGATGACGTCAGCCACGATTGGCATTTGCGTTCGTTCTAATCAAGCAGATGTTGCCAACTTAGATGCTGCAAGGAAATTCAAAAATCTTGAGCGAAATCCAAAAGGATTCGATTGCGCAAGTGATGAAACAACAAGTTCATTTTGAGAAAATTCGTCTCAATTTTCACCTGTTGCATAGGGCTAGCTTGGCTTGCAAGTAGTTTCACGTACACAGGTACTGACACAAAGGAAAAAGCACTGCCTCTCCTTTCTGACTATGGCTTTTTTGAAGGGCCACTCACCGACATGGTGCCTAAAGCTGGGGTCCATCCCTACGAGCTCAACACGCCGCTTTTTAGCGACTACGCCAAAAAAGGACGATTCATCTATTTGCCCGATAGCACCTCCATGACCTGGCAGGATATTGAAGTCTTTGACATGCCTATTGGTGCTATAATCGTCAAGCACTTTTACTACGCCAACGACAAACGAGACCCCGAATCTGAAAAGCGTTTCATTGAGACGCGTATTCTTAAGAACACTGACAAAGGCTGGAAAGCTTGGGGTTACTGGTGGAACAAGGAGCAGACCGACGCCGAATACAAAGCACTTGGTGGCAAAACCGACGTCACGTGGGTTGATGCAAAAGGAAAAACTCGTGAGGTCCATTACGAGTCGCCCAATCAGTTTCAATGCAAGAGTTGCCACAGCTACAATGGAAAGATCAGACCGATCGGCCCAGCTGCGCGACAGCTACATGGAGGCGACGTCGATTATGCTCAGCAATGGGTAGAAGCAGGACTCTTGAAAGGCGCTCCTGTAGACCATTCTACTTGGCCCGAAATGGATTGGAAAGCAGAAGGAGCTACCGTAGCAGTTGCTGCTCGTGCCTACCTCGACGCCAACTGTGGCTATTGCCACCGTCATGAAGGCCCTGCAAGTACTTCTGGGCTGTTCTTGCACGACAAGTACCCTACGGGCCCTAAAACGGGAGTTTTGAAAAGTCCCGTAGCTGCTGGCAAAGGCTCTGGTGGTCGCAAGTATGACATCCTTCCAGGCAAGCCAGACAAATCCATTCTCTACTACCGCATGGAGAGCAACAAGGCGGCCGTCCGTATGCCCGAAGTAGGTCGAAGTATTGCACACGATGAAGGCTTGGCTGTGGTAAGAGCTTGGATAGAAGAAATGGAGTAATCTCGGGGAGAAGGTTGAATCGTAATTCGACGAATTACGGCCAGCTTTTCAACACGAGAATATCAGATGTAATTCGACGATTTACGGCCAGCTTCTCAACACCAGAATACCAAACGTAATTCGACGATTTACGGCCAGCTTCTCAACATGCGAATACCAAACGTAATTCGGCGATTTACGGCCAGCTTTTCAACACCAGAATACCAAACGTAATTCGACGATTTACGGCCAGCTTTTCAACACGAGAATACCAACCGTAATTCGACGATTTACGGCCAGTTTCTCAACACGCGAATACCAAACGTAATTCGACGATTTACGGCCAGCTTCTCAACACGCGAATACCAAACGTAATTCGGCGATTTACGGCCAGCTTTTCAACACCAGAATATCAACCGTAATTCGGCGATTTACGGCCACTAAAAATAGGAGTACGACAAGTAAAATGGAAAATTATTGTTTTTTTTTAAAACAAAAACGTGGAAAAATGAAATAACCTTCGTCATATGTGAGAACCAACACAACTCAAAGATGGCCTTCAGTAAAGCACACCTATACAGCAATCAAGAGCGAAGAGTCGCTAGGATTTCCAATTCAATAGCTCACCCTGCTCGAATAAAAATACTAAACCAACTGCGATACGGAGAGATGGAATACGATCAAATACTGAACCACCATCCAATCAAAAAATCTACGCTCAGCCAGCATTTAAGAACGCTCCGACTCGCAGGTCTTATCCAATACACACTCTGCGGCAACACTTATTCTTATCACCTTCAGTATGAGAATCACCCAGAATGGCTGGAAATCATTTTAGCAAGTTTAGAGAGGCCAGAATATCTTAGAGATGCTGCCTAAGGTTAAGATGAAACGACATCGAACTGGAAGTAGCAACTGTAAATCGTCGAATTACGGCCAGCCGTAATTCGACGATTTACGGCCAGCTTCTCAATATCTACTCCTCTATTCTCCTCACCATTGTCAAAATGGTGGCAACGCCAATAATCTCGGACTCTTGCTCTTCTTCAGGTAGGTGGCTCTGGTCCTTTGCTTCAAGCTCAACATCACGAAGCTCAACTCTCCAGCGGACGATACCCTTTGGAATGTCATCCTCCTCGCGCAGCTCTTGCCAAGTTTTGTCGAGTACCGTTAGGCGTACTCCGATCGTCGTTCCTGGATATACCGGCTTCGTAAAGCGACAAGTATCGATTCCATAATTGAGAAGAACTGGGCCCTTCTTCGCATAAACAAACAATCCCGCAGCCTTACTCAGTAAGTAGTAGCCGTGCGCTACCCTGCCTTCAAAGAGTGTGTCTCCAAGGCTCGTTTCATCAACGTGCGCGTAGAAATGATCTCCACTCACGTTGGCGAAATTGATAATATCAGTCGTAGTAACGGTGTGATTTGCGGTCGTGTACGTCTCACCAACTTGAAGCTCTTCCCAGTATTTCGCGAACGGGTGTACACGATCTTCGAATTGCGCCGCACCTTCTTGGTATTGCTGCGTCAAAGCAGTAACCATCGTTGGGTGTCCTTGGACTGCACAACGGTTCATATAGTGTACTACCGAACGTGCGCCACCCAACTCTTCTCCTCCTCCAGCACGTCCAGGTCCGCCGTGCTTAAGGCCTGGCATCGGAGCACCGTGACCGGTACTTTCCTTCGCCTCTCGGTTAAGAATATGGATACGACCATTGTAAGGTGCTGCACCATAAGTGAACTCTCGAGCTACGGCTGGATCGTTGGTTACCATGGTCGTAACCAGTGAACCTTTTCCTTTCGCAGTAAGCTCAATTGCCTCTCCAAGGTCGCTGTACGGCATGATCGTCGCAACAGGACCAAAGGCTTCTATTTCGTGTGCAATACTGCCTTCACTCGGGTTTGAGTCCAGCAAAATTGTAGGTGCAAAGAATGCTCCTTTATCAGCGTCTGCACCGATGAGTTGTAGTCTATCTGGACCTCCGATGACGATCTCGGCGCTTCCTTGTAAGGCTTCGATCGACTCTCCCAGTTTGCTTAGTTGCTGGCGATTCACCAAGGCTCCCATGCGGACTGACTTGTCGCGTGGATCACCGATGGTGGTTTTGGCGAAAGCTTTACCTAAGGCAATCTGAACCTCCTCCACTAGTCCTTCCGGCACCATGATGCGACGGATGGCAGTACATTTTTGACCTGTTTTTGCAGTAAGCTCACGACGAACCTCTTTGATAAACAGCGCAAATTCAGGAGAATCTGGCGTCGCATCTGGTCCGAGTACACAAGCATTGAGCGAATCAGCCTCCATGTTGAATGGAACACTCTCTGCGATAATCCGAGCATTTGCGCGAAGCATCCGTCCAGTGCTAGCCGATCCTGTAAACGTCACAACATCTTGATGCATGACATGATCAAGGATACCACGGCCACTTCCTGAGATGAGTTGCAATGATCCTTTCGGCAAAATCCCCGATTCGTGAATGTCACGCACCATCGCTTCGGTGACGAAACTTGTCATTTCACTAGCCTTGATAACGGCAGGCATACCTCCCATGAGGGTGGCACTTAGCTTCTCAAGCATTCCCCAGATCGGGAAGTTGAACGCATTGATGTGAACGGCTACACCGAGCTTGGGAACCAAGATATGGTGACCAGAAAACGTTCCTTGCTTAGAAAGACGAACGGTATCACCCTCCACATGGAAAGGCTGGTCAGCAAACTGGCGACGCAAGCTCGCATAGGCGAACAGCGTTCCGATGCCACCATCGATGTCAATCCATGAATCTGCACGAGTAGCACCTGTGCGGTAGCTGATCTCGTAATATTTCGCCTTACGCTCTTCGAGATAGAATGCCAAGGCTTTGAGCATACGACCACGAGCTGGCGTCGTCATCTTGCGCAAGGCCGAACCTCCGATGTCACGGCCGTAGGCAAGAATACGCTCATAATCGAGCGCCTCGTTACCTGCAGTCGCTACGATTGAACCGTCAACGGCATCGTATTGAGGAATGCCGTCGCCTTGGTGAGGCGTCCATGCGTCGAGAATGAAATCGTGTGTGCGGTTTGACATAAGAGCCTGTTTAAGAAATGCTAGTTCGGCTAAAAATTGGGGGATTTCAGCTTGATCGTTGTTAAAAATGCTCAAACTAGCTCGCTAGTCCTTGCGCTTTTTGCCTAGATCAATCAAAAATCACCTCAATTTCACCAGAACCTGAAATCTTAAACAGGCTCTAGCAAGGGGCTTGGGGCTAAGATACAGAAGGTGACGTAGCAAACGAACACTTGTTCGTAGCTTCCATGTAGACGTCTACATGGTTTCAACCTTTATGTATCGGCTGCTTTGTTTAGAAGATCGCGATCTGAAAAAGCGTCCTTCATCAATTGTATACTGGAGTAGTCAAGATGGGAAAACTTGAGTCGAAACCTATCGCCTGACTTCAAGGAAAATACAAATGACGAAACAGCTACATCGATTCTTTCGAGTTCATTCCAAGTGAAAAACACTCGAGGCGCATGGGTTCTAAAAATATAATCAATCCCAGTCTTTCTAATCGCGAAGTATGGAAGACTGTAATATTCTTTAGAAATAAAACTCCTTAGCCAACAAATAATCTCTGAAATCCAGTCAGCATCATTATTTCCACTCCTATACAATTTTCTATAAAAAACCGTCTCGCTCTTTGAAAACCTCCCCATCAGAAACTAGAAATAAACGCATCGACATCGTTCGCCCAGTCTTCATTTAGGTACTTGACTGTCTGTCGTAATTTTCCTGGGTTTTCTTTTTGATAAGCTTCTACCACTTCTGGATCTAAAAGATCCAGCAGAATCATAGACGCTTCATCAAAGTAGCCTGCTTTATCGAGTACATATAAGTCAACAAGCAATGGATGTTGCCACCTTCCTAGGTGCCCTTTTTCTGCATAAATCCTTAATGCACTGACCCTTACACGCGACAGGTAAAATTGATTATCAAAAATTTCACCTTCCGAAAGCTCGGCAGCCTTGTATACTTTTCGCGCTGCGTCTGAAAGGCAGTCTAGATACGCTTTCGCAAAGCTAGAGTCAGCATAAATCTCATTTGACACAAAGCCTTCCGTATCACCTTTAGCAAGTAACAGCCCACGATAAAACACAAGTAATTGCTTGCGGAGGTCAGTATCTAGTTGAAGTTTATCGTCACTATAAAATGCTTGTTCGGCATCCAGTAATCCAGAAATAACATCTCCTTGCTGGAAGGCGAGTTTTGCCGCTAATTCAAATCGAACATTTGTAGGGTATTTAGCCTTTAAGAAGGTATTGCGCGTTGCGTTACCTTCTAGCTGCTGATTACCTACAAGTCTTGCAAGGTTTTCCGCATAAGGATAGGTGCTAAACCCTTCAACGAGTGCTTGCTGAGCAGCCTCAGGCTTGTCTTGTCCAAGGAAGGTCAAGTACCGCATCTCGAACCAGCGTGAATTCGGGACGCCAGCGATTGTTGCTCGTGATAGAAATTGCTGTACTTCAGCATACTCTTTTCGATCATATGCTTTTTCAGCCTTGAGCATGACTTGCTCAAAAGACATGAATCGCTGGCTTTCGCTTCGATTAAGAAACGATCGTAGAGAATCCAGCGTTTCAGGAGTCACTTCTCGAGTCGAAGTGGACTGTGCCATCGCTTGGCCTACAAGCATTGGTAGCAAACAGAAAAGCACAAGTATGCGCCATGAGTGAAGCTTCTGTTTTGGGAGAGTTTGCATTACCGAAATACGTATTGAGGAAGACATGCTAGTTAAGGCATAGTGCCCACAGCTTAACTAACGCTACAAGCCTTCATTTTGCTGTCTAGCGGACGTATTAGCTCAGCTCCATCGGAACTTCCATCAGCAAGATTCGAGTATTCGAAGTCGCTTTGATTGCGATTTCATTCGTGTCCCAAATGCCAAAGCCATCTCGTGGGTTCAACGCCTGACCGTCGATAGTAGCATTGCCTTCTAAGACGAATGCATAGACTCCGTTTTGGCCAGGCTTATTGAGTGCGTAAGTCAACGCATTGCGCTCATCTAACTTTGCCACATGCCACCATGCATTTTGATGCGCCCACACGCCCGCATCATCCTTGCTAGGTGATAAGATTTGAGTGATTGCGTTGTCTTGAGCCTCCAGCTTGATTTGATCATAGCGTGGCTCTACATTTCTCTTGTTTGGGAACATCCAGATCTGCAGAAACTTCACAGGGTTGGATGAACTAGCGTTGTACTCCGAGTGACGTACACCAGTGCCTGCACTCATGACTTGGACATCGCCCTGACGGATAACTGTCTTGTTACCCATTGAGTCCTGGTGCTCTAGATCTCCGTCCAATGGAATGGAGACAATTTCCATGTTGTCATGCGGGTGCGCTCCAAATCCTTTACCGCCCTGGACCACATCATCGTTCAATACCCGCAGCACGCCAAAGTGCATACGATCAGGGTTACGGTAATTGGCAAACGAAAAACTATGATGACTATTCAGCCAGCCATGGTTTGCGTGTCCGCGAGAATTAGCTGGATGATAAACAGTTTGGGTCGTCATGACTTCGGTGTTTGGGAGGTGGTTAAAACCTACCTGCTCCATGAGTCGATCGTACGTTGAGACGATTGGCGTTAAGCTTTCTTGACCAACTCCAGAACTAGCACTACTAATGCTTTGAGCACTAGAAGGATTGGTTTTGGCGGAAGCTGAATGACCGACAACAACGCCTGCTGCTCCCATTGCTGCACGCTTCAAAAAGTCCTTGCGATCCATGAAGTAGAGAATTAGATGTATATACATTAATTCATGAACCACGCCAAAGTTCTGTCCTAGGGTAAATCTCTCAGCGAAAGATTACTCGAAGTCTTCTAATTCTATCTCGAAGACAAGAACAGTGTTATCAGTGATTATAGGGCTACTAGCTGGAGGAGAATTCCCATATCCAAGCGAAGGCCTTACTAGCAACCACATTCTACCGCCTTTTCCTATTTTAGGAATTCCTTCTTTCCATCCTTGGATCAATGCTCCATCGAGTGAAAATTCAGCTGGGGCCGTAAACGTCTGGTCGAAAACGCGCCCATCGGTGAGGTAGCCTTTATACCAAGTTTGAACTGTTGAGGTAGCCGTTGGCTTTTCGGTCTCTCCAGGATTCTGAATTGCATAGACCAGGCCGCTTGCGGTCATGACAGTATCCATGTTGTTGGCTGCAACAAAACGATTAATTTGGACCGTTGGCGTATTCGTAGCATCTATAAATACTACATTTTCTTCCCAGTCTGGTCCCTCGTAAATAAACGTTGGAACAACGTCGTCATCACTATTGCAACTGGCAAGAGTAAGCATTCCTATCAACAACAACGAAATCCAATTCTTCATCGTGCAAAGCAACGAAAGAGTGGCGAAACCTTTTGCTAGAAATCTGCAAGCTCTATTTCGAAGACTAGTACACTTGTCGTTGTAATATCTGACGAAGGAGGCCTGTCGCCGTAGGCTAGTTCAGGCTTCAGAAGCATCCACATTTTGCCTCCCTTTCCAAGCAAAGGAATACCCTCTTGCCAACCCTGGATTAAGTTGGTCAACGAAGAAGTAAACGGCGTACTTCCAGACTGGTCAAAAATGGTTCCGTCAACAGTATACCCTTTATACCATGCTACTATCCGCGAGTTAGCCGACGGTCTTTCTGAAGAACCAGGCTCTAGGATTACGTACACCAGGCCGCTCTCGGTGACGACAGTGTCCATGTTATTTGCGGCAACGAAGAGATCTATTTGAGCATCAGGAGTACCGTCTGCAGCAACAAAGGCAACATTTTCTTCCCACTCTGGAGCGGGGTAAGTAATTCCATCATCACCGTTACATCCAGCAAAAAAGAGAACTCCTAAAAAAGACAGTGCAATCCAATTCTTCATCGTGCAAAACAACGAAATGAAGTCCATTGTGAAGTACTAAAAGTCCACTAACTCAATATCGAAGACCAAAACACTTTCAGGTGTGATCCCTGTTCCCCTTGGAGGATTGTTGCCGTAAGCAGTGCTCGGAGGCGCTAGAATCTTGATTTTACCACCTCGCCCAATCATTGGAATAGCCTCCTGCCATGCCTTGATGAGCTGATATAGACCAAATGTGCGGGGGCTTCCTTTCGTTTGATCAAACACGGTACCGTCAGTGAGATAACCTTTGTAATGAATCGTAATTTGATCCTTTACCACAGGCTTCTCTTCTCCTCCAGCCGCTTCTATGATGTATACTAAACCTGTACTTGTGGTTTGCTCACCTGTCAATGAGTTTGCCTTGAGATAGGCTTCAATTTGCTGTCCTGCAGCCATTGGTGGTGCGCCAGCTACTTTAGATGTAGTGTCTTGACACGAAGACAAGAGCCATACAAGAGCTCCGAAAACCAGGATAGAAAAGAGGTAGCTAAGTTTCATAAGCACGAAACAACACTATTTCGAATTGGATACAAGACTTTTCGACTTTTTTCTGGCCGCTGCACCAGAAATAACGTTAAAAAAAACGCTCCTCTTCAACAGGCTAAAAAGCTCAGAAATACCCAGAAACAGGCACCTAGAAAGCGTAATAACGACACGAAGCCAAAATCAGTAGGCCTACCTTCGAATATTCTTTGCTAAACAGTCCTTCAATCAGCCTCGTATACATATTTCAAATCCACACCCTTTGAAACAAAGACTACTCTATTTCTTCACCTTGACCGCTCTGCTTACCGTTTTTGCGTGTAAGAAGGAAGAGGTCGTCTTGAATGGAAACGTCCAACAAAGTAGTCGCATCTCAGATGCAGCCGTGGAGCAGTACATCTTCCGGTCCTATGTCGACTTACTCGGAGAGGCTCCATCTGAGATAGACCTCGCCAATTGGTCTTCCCAGTTGCGTGCAGGCGATCTTGGCCAAACCGCTCGAATTGAACTCATTCAGACCTTGCAAACAGGCAACGATCAGGAGCGATACGTCCTCAACTTGTATGCAGCTGCCAAAGAGCGCTTTCTCGAAAACCTCGACGATGCAGAAATGCAAAGACGCTTTGTAGGTCAAGGCGATGCAGACGATGACATGCGACTTCAAGAATTACTCTCTTGGCAAGCAGACTACAAATCTGGATCAGCCAACATCCTAGACTTACAGCGCCGAGCAATTCACAACCTCGTTTATGATGAGATCAACATGGGGTCGTTCAACATGGTGCGCGCCTCCTTTGACAACCTCTTGTGGCGTTACCCTACCGATTCAGAATTTGATGCTGGGTACGCCATGATTGAAAACCGCACGGAACAGCAGCTGTTTGGTTTTAGCGGAAGCGATAAAAACACCTACGTCCAAATCGTCTCAGACAGTCAAGAAGCACTCCAAGGCACCGTCATTTGGCAATACGACCAATTGCTGGCTCGCCGCCCAACCGCCTCAGAAACCCTTTCACATCTCGAAGACCTGCGTGCCACCGGCAACGTAGAAGTTCTTCAGCAGACGGTGATGCAAACAGATGAGTATGCAGGTTTTTAGAGATCAAAGCAAAGTTTTGAAAATTTTGAATTGGACAATTTTGAATTTTGAATGCCGAGATGCGAGCGAGACGCACTCACAAGGCGATAGCGAAAAACGTCGCGAACACGTCATGCCAGACGTCACGCAAATTCAAAATTCGAAATTCAAAATTCAAAATTCACTACCCAGCCGATTCATTGCGGTATTCATAACGCTAGTCCTTCTCACGGCTGGTTCCTGCACCGAACGCTCCGCAACCTTCGAACTCGACCCGATAGAAATTGGCGTTGGTGACGATGCAAAGACACGTGCGAAGCGCGAACGTCAATTCATTCAAACCCTCTACAACCACATCTATCAGGCGCCGCTTCCTCCTTCGAAAGCTGTTGCCCTAGATGAATTACTCCGTAGTATCGGAGATCGTCAACTCGCAATCGAGGTCGTTGTGGCCAAAATGGTAGACGACCCAACGGCAGACCTCCCCAGTCTTACCGATATGCGTGACGATCCGGAGACGTTTACGTCCAATCTGTATCGTCGCCTCTATGTGCGCGACGCTACCCAAGCTGAACTAAGCTGGTGGGTCAACTACCTCGAAACACATCCAGACGTTGACGTCGCTCAAGTCGTCTTTTCCTTTGTCACCGCTAACGAATACCGCTACTACTAATGGGTATAGATCGTAGAACATTCTTGCGTCGCACGGCGCTCACGGCGGGGTCATTGATTACCGCGCCTTACATTTTGCCTTCGGGTAGAGCTTTCGCCAAAACCGGACAACAGGTCGCCGAACACGTGGTCGTCGTCCTTGTAGCTGGGGGCGTTCGGCAGCAGGAAACCGTACTCCAACGTTACCTCGCAGACAGCCAAGGACTCAACATCGAGGGGAATATCATGAGCAACTTGCTCACCGGTAACGCCCCTGATGACAAGGTTGTCTTCGGTACATCGACTGCAGGTAGTGTTCCGATTCCACAGATACTCTCGACGCCACTCGACCAGCAAGGCATCTTGCTACCTGAAATGCGATTTAGTGGCGGAGCAACAGGTCATTACGTTGGCCTTAGCGCCTGTATAAGCGGGCATTATGGCGCTACACAAGGTTTGCAACAGCGTCCGCTACATCCAACCATGTTCGAATACCTACGCCGATATGCAGGCGCGAAGGCTACAGATACGTGGTTTGTCGGAAACGGAATTACCGGTTCTGTTCCGTTACTCAACCACTCTGGACACCCCGAGTACGGTGCCCAATATGGAGCCAACATGTTCATCCCATCGGTGACGTTTGGCAACCAAGGAATTGAGCACGCCAAAGGTGCTCGAGTGTTCCACCCAGATGAAGAATTACCAGCCATCGAACAGATGCGCCAGTTCCTCAATCAACGTTTCGGCGAAAGCCCTGACACTGACGGACCGCTTGATGCCCTCGGAAATACGCCCGAAGAAAAAATCCAGATCAAAACGTTCATTCGTGAAACGTTTGATCGCTTAGATCGAGGTCTCGTTCCCTTCCCTCCTGTGATGGATAATGGAGACTTGCTCAACGTTGGCTTTGCCTTAGAGGTAATGCGGTATTTCCAGCCGAAGCTTACGGTCATCAACATGAGCGCGGCAGACACCTGCCACAACAACTTTACAAACTACCTCCAGAATGTCCACCGTGCAGATCATGGCGTTGGCTTCCTTTGGAATTACATACAAAACGAGCTGCCGACAATGGCAGATAATACAGCACTGCTTGTGCTACCTGAACACGGTCGAAATCTCGTGTCCAACAACATACTCGACGTCAATGACTGGGTATCGTTCGACCATGATTCCGATGCAAATTCACGTCGGGTATTTGGAATGCTCGCCGGACCGAACATCGATTCAGGACTAACGCTCGGCGGATTAGGAAACCCAATTGGAGATACAGCAGACGCAGTGCTTACTGTAGCCGATATCCTTGGTGTCAAACCTGAGGTAGAAGCCGCGGGACTCGTTGCTGCTGCTGGACGAAGCTGGCTAGATCGCATGTAGATATGAAGATGAACAGACTACATATCGCCTCGCTTTTACTTGTCTCCGTGCTCGGAACGCTTGCCCTTCCAGGCTGCGAACCAGACCCTGTTGCAAACCCTTACGGTTCCACGCAAGGGACAACCGACACCACAAGTGCGGCCATGTTGGACTACACAGGACTTGCTGGTTTACAAGACCAAGTATTTCGTCCAACGTGTGCGAATTCAGGTTGCCACGATGGAACGTTCGAACCAGATTTCAGAACGCTTGGAAGCACCTACAATACGCTCGTCAATCATCCCGTAATCAAGAACGATGCGGCGAATACGTTTTCGTTCAGGGTCGTTCCAGGAAGCGTAACCACAAGTCAATTAATGAATCGACTCACGGTCGACATTGACAACAATTCAGGGATTATGCCGCTGGCCCTCGAACCAGACAGCGACTATCCGGCCAATAAAGAAGTATACCTGGAATGGGTACGTAGATGGATCACCGAAGGCGCAAAAATCGAAGAATGAGCAAGTCTACTAGACAGATCTTCTTGAGCATATCGGCCGGCCTCATCCTTACTGCGATGAGCTGCGTCAAAGACGTGAACAGTGTACGCTATGCCATAGAGCCAGCCATCAACCTCGTCTCTCTTTCAGGTACAGAACTAACGGAGTTTACGGACACATTATTTGTGCGATTCCGCTACGAAGATGGTGACGGTGACCTTGGAGGACTCGAGGGCCTGAGCAGACTTTATGTACTTGACCAGCGTCTCTCTGAACCTGATATTTTTGCGCTTGAAATGCTGACACCCGACGGAGAGGCACTTTCCATTGCGGGCGACCTGAATGTGGCCTTAGGTCCGTATTTCAAGCTTGGCAATTCTCCCGAAGAAGTTTTCAATGTTGAGCTTTGGATCATTGATCGAGCGGGCAACGAAAGCAACCACATTACTACCGAAGAGCTTACTATTCGATGAAAGGACTGGCAATCACAGCGATGAAGTTCGGCATGCCTATGGCGTGGGTGATCTTCTGTGCGTTGATGTGTGGTTCTACCACTGTGCTTGCCCAGCCAGAGTTCATGATGACCGACACGCTCGTCACTGATTGTGAAGGAGTACTGTTTGATTCTGAGCTCGGTGACTTAACGGGACACTATGATCACAACGAGGACTACGTCTTCACCATTTGTATTACCGGTGCGGATGACATCATCCTCGATTTCAACTATTTCCACACGGAAATTTATGATGAGATTACCTTCTATGATGGACCAAATACTACCTCTCCGGTTATTTCAGGTCCGTATTCTGGACGGGTTACGATACCGAGCATTGTCGCTTCGAGTGGATGCTTGACCATCAGGTTCACCTCTGACGCTAACGTAGCCGAACCTGGTTGGCGAGCGACTTGGCGGACCTCAAATTTCGCCCCTCCTCTACCTCCAGGCATGATCGTCACTTCGACGCCTGTCTGTCCGATGTCAGAGATTGAACTAGAGCTCAGTTCGCCGGTGCATTGCGACTCACTTTATGCTGGTGCGGTAACACTCACTGGTCCTAAGATTGTAGGCATCACGAGTGTCGAGCCGATTGGCTGTACTGGAGATAGTGCGACTCGCTTCCGCGTGAGGTTTGCCCCTGAACTTGACTTTGGCGGCCGCTATACGCTCACGCTGCGCACCATCGTGCCTTACTGCACGACGCCCTACATTCTCTTCAGTGAGGCCATGTTCACGCTCAGAGGCTGCCCGCTCGGTATACGATTATCGGTTACTGATCCAGAGTTGCTTTGTGAAGGTGGATACACACGAGTTACTGCATCGGTAAGTGGTGGTATCAGAGGAACGTACAACTACACGTGGAGTCCGTTCCCATCTTCTGAAGATACCGTTCGTATTGGACCGATCACAGGTACGACAACCATCAGCGTTAGCGTAACAGATGCAAGTGGCGGCAGCGCTACGGCCGAAATTGAAGTGACCCCAGCGGTTGCGCCGACCATCATTGGAGGCGACCGAAGTATGTGTCAATCTGTAGAACCCTTTCTTCTCGAAGCAACTCCTCCAAATGGTCGATGGGAAGCAGACGGTATGTACTACGGCTACGATGACTATCAACGTCTCTACGACCCACTTCTAACCGACGGAAACGAAGACATCATCACGTACACCGCGCCTAACGGTTGTGTGACGCAAGTGACCTATGACTTCACGCCACTCGACCCAGGAACAGATGATGGCGCTTGCCCTGGAGCAGCACCTTTCGACGTCTCCGGAGGATTGCCTGGTGGCGGCCAATGGAGCGGTCCAAACATCGACGCCGGCGGAAGATTTACTCCTCCAGCCGATACAGGAACATGGACTGTTACCTATACCCACCCGAATGGATGTAGCGGTAGCAAAGAAGTAAACGTGGCTCCTCTTTCCTCGATATACCTAGACACGTTTTGCGAAAGCAACCCTCGGGTCGAACTCGAGATATCGCCTGTAGGTGGTGTTTGGACAGGTCCCGGAATGAGCTTTGGTAGTCGAGGCTGGTTCTCGCCAGGCGCAGCCGGTCATGGACCTCATACCCTCCGGTACCTTGCTGAAGGTTGTGCTGATGTTCCGGTCGATATTTTCGTCAAGGAGATTGATGCCTTTGAAGGATTCACCGCTTGCCCAAGCGAAGATCCTCGGATCCTACCGGGCAACTGGCGTCCTGCTGGAGGTACTTGGTATGGTCGCGGAATTGTTGAACCGACCGACGGTCTATTTGATCCTGGAATCTTCGGTGTCGGATCAGATACCCTCACTTATCACGCACCAAACGGCTGTACGGACAAGCGGACCGCTTCCGTCTATTACACGTTCATTCGGCCGCAGAATGACACGAGTGAAATGTGTACCGCCGATGATCCGCTACTCTTAACACAAGGTGGTGCATTCTTCCAGCGACCAATCGAAGGCGTATGGACAGGACCTGGGGTTAGCTATGTCGGCGACGAAGCTTATTTCGACCCGAGGGCTGCTGGTTTGGGCATTCATCCATTGTATTACACTGCGAATACGTGCGATGCGTTTTTCGCCATTCAGGTGGGACAAAGTCCGGAATGGTATGGAGACACGCTTTGCGTAGGTTCTGATCCTGTTCAACTCTTTTCGCAGGCAGCAGGTACGCAATGGTCGGGTAACGGAATCATCAATCCGCTCGACGGCATCTTCGATGTCGATGTCGTTGGACCTGGCTTGCACGAGGTTTTCGCCTACTCTCCTGAAGGGTGCGATCAACGTGCGAATGTGTACGTCCCGCAAGAAGTATTACTCAATTTCCAGCCGCTTGATCCGGTGTTATGTTTTAGCGAAAGCGAGATAGCTCTTCAACTTGGACCGGCCTCTGCGAGCTTGAGTGAAGGAGATGTACAGCTTCCGCAAAACGTGAGTTCGTCAGATTTAGGTGAAGGTTTCCATACGCTTGTTATGCGAGCAGGTGAACCGGGATGCGAGGACATTGATAGCGTTGCGTTTGAGGTACTTCCTGCCCTTAGCCTTTCGGCAAAACCCTACATCGACACCTTATGCGAAGGTGATGGTACGAGGCTAGAAATAGAAGCGATCGGAGGCGTAGAACGCGACTGGGTAGTGCGCTGGGTGGATCGTCCAGATTGGCCGTTACTCGAACGCGCAGTCCAGCCTACCGCGACTATCACGTACACGGCCAGCCTATCTGACGGTTGCAGTGATTCGACAATCATAAGTCTACCGGTCACCGTTTTCCCTGCAGTATCTGCGCAAGTAGATGAAGGTCCGATTGTGTGTCATTACGATAGCACTTTTGCCATTGTTAGTGCTGCGGGTGGACAGGCGCATGAATTTCGTTGGTACACGGAAGAAGGTGATTTCTTCGGAGATGAATATTTCGGTCCGCCGAGATTTTACGATGTTGAGGTAACGAATTTGACGACTGGTTGCCGCACGATTATTGAGGCTCGGCTTCCTGGTTACGAGCCTATTGTAGCCTCTATTTCACCGAATCCTAACGATTGCATCTCTCCGGAAAGCACGGTGATCATACTCGACAGAAGTCGCGGTGCTACAACTGGTACATGGACGTGGCCAGACGGTACAACGAGTCCATATGTTTTAGGAGAAAACCCTGAACTCACCCTCGTTGATACGGGGTCGTATGCGGTTATACTTGATTTGATCAACGAAGGTGATTGCACCTCACGCGACAGTGCGATGGTCTGCGTGGAAGCACCGACACGTCTTTGGTTACCGACAGGATTTACTCCGAACGGTGACAACGTAAACGACGCGTATGGCATCACCGGCCAAGGCATCTACGAAATCGAATGGCTCATCGTAGACCGATGGGGCACGATCGTGTTTCGAGGCGACAGTATGGACTCGAGATGGGATGGCACGTATAAAGGCGAAGTGCTCCCGCAAGCTGTCTTTACGCTGCGTGCGCAGTACGTAGATGAGTTTGGACGCAAGCTGAGTAAGCGAGGCTTTTTGACGTTGGTGCGGTAGGACAAGGTCCTCTAACTCCTTGGAGCCCCATGTCTAAGATCCAATTACATCTTAGACAACTTAGAGGATAAAATTTGTCCCGAAGAAGTCATCACCGTTAACATGTACACCCCTGCAGGCAAGTGCGATATATTAACATTTACATTGCTCTTTTTAGATCCAGATTTGAATTTATTGCTGGCCAATATTATTCCTTGCATGGAAGAAACCTCATATCGAACCAATTCATAATCAATTTCGAAATCAACTTCAAAGATTCCAAAAGAGGGATTAGGTAGAACAGTTACCGAGGATTCCGATTTAGCACGAAGATTTAATTCTTTTACATCATCTGGGCCAGATGATCCTGATTGATAAATCAAAAAACTATCTGTCGGGAAAAATATATTAGGAATATACTCTCGTTCTCGAAGTACAAATTCATCATAATCATAAAAGAGCTTTATGAATTCTTCTTCAGTATTGGGCGTAGGCTCTGTAAATGCTGGACAAAGTCCAGCGTCCACACATACATACCCTCTTTCTTCATCATCGTCTACATCGCAAAATATTGGCTTTTTACAGGTCAACGGACAAGCAATTACATCATATACTGGGCTCCCGAAACGTGCACAATTTCCATCTCGCGTCCCATAGTGAACGGCTCCATCCCAAAAAGTACAATATTCGAAACAGCTATAACCTGTGTCCCCGCATCCCGTATTTACAGCAAGACCGTAACTATATGTTCCATTATCACGATTCCAGTCACTTCCATTCGCACAAATAGTATATCGTTGGCATGTCGGCCCAATACCTACAATGACATTGCTAGGACCAACGGTCACTATTAATGGCTCCCCTTCATTTGTTGGGCAATAATACTCAACAGTAAAACAATCTGGATAAGTTATTTGTAGTGACCCCAGAGACAAAGATTCACGTTCATCACAAACATATAATTTACCACACTCAGGTAGTTTTAAATCTGTAACAGTAAGATTACCAAGTGTTAATTCAATTTCATAGTTCTCGTTTAAGCAACCTGTCTTATCCTTTACAAGAAACGAATAAACGCCTGGCGACAAATCTCGTCTTGTCGCCCCTCTAAAGCCATCACTCCATTGCACATACAATTCATCACCCAACGGATGTTCAACTATTATTTCGCCGGAGAATAAAACCGTTTCACAAGGATTGAAAACTGAAATTACTGGTTCAATCTCTCCTTCACACGGCCCAATTAAAAAACAGTCAGATATACTCGTACAACCATCTTGAATCGTTACACAATATTCGCCATCTGCTAAACCATAAATTCTAATTGATTCTGAGTAAAAATTATCCGGGCCTGTCCATATAGTTGAGACTACACCTCCACCATTCAGATTGAGAGAAATAGAATTATTCTCCACGAGAGGGGAAATCGTTAGAGGAATATAGTGATCGTAAACATCTGAGATACAACACGACAAATTTATTGTCTTGCTAACACTACACATCCCATCATTTATTTCAACAACGTATCTACCACGGCACAAGTTCGTCCTTACTGCTGAGCCAAACGTGATAGTCCCGTCAGGGTTATACCACTTTAGAGAACCCACTGACTGACTAGAAATTGTGATTTCTCCATCACAATTTCCATCTAGACAACCCGATGGATATACGATACTCTCCAATCGAATCTCTGCAGGTTCTTGAGGACCAGTAATCGTAAAGCACTTTCGAAAAGAACACCTTTCAAGAGTTTCAACTGTGACACAATATTCTCCAGCGGCAAGGTTATCTCTATATAAACTAGAAACTCGTGAGTCATCCCAATTGATACGCGCTCCAATTGTAGAAAGAAAACCACAATCCGCAATTGCATCGATCGAGCCTCCGATGTATTCACCATCCTCGCAAACAGCTGGAGTCGTAAATCCTGTAACGCGTTGCACGGTTGAAATTTAAGCCAGCCAGTGTTTTGTTTGGTTCAGCGATTTTCCCGTGTGGTAATTTACCCATTGCTTCAATGTTCTAGTAAGCAATTTACTAGATACTCTAGCTGCTAATCCGCTGTATCGTT
>JBGCGF010000082.1:0-32755 GCA_045110575.1 Saprospiraceae bacterium | reverse complement strand
CCGCTTGATATGGATACCGTATTGGCATCTGTTCGCAAAACCGGTCGTGCACTGATCCTCCACGAGGACACGCTCTTCGGTGGTATTGGTGGTGAGATCGCAGCACAAATCAATGAGCTGGCGTTCGCGTCACTTGATGCGCCCGTGATACGTGTTGGTGGAGCAGAAACTCCGATTCCATTCTCTAAAGAATTGGAAGGCGTCTTTATGCCTACTGATCGATTGGAGGAGAAGATCGAGGAGTTGATGGGGTGGTGACCCGCGGCTTCCGCTTTCCGAAGCGGGCGGGTCTTGTTGTTCGCCCTCACTCTGTGAGGTAGTTGTGAAGTTCGGACCCGCTCTGCGGGTGGTATTTTCCGCAACCGCCCGAGTAAACTCTGGGCTACCCGTTCGACGAGCTCAGGGCAGGCTCGGGTCACCGCTACGCGGCTTCACGATCATCCACTGGTTCCCGCTCGCATCCCGAAACCGTACAATATCTCCCGTTCTCTGCTTTATCGCTGCCACTGAAACGGGGGGGGGCTTGTTTGTCGAAATTATCTCTTGCAATTCAACGCCGTTTATAAGAACGGAATAGCATTGCGGCATGAAACGAAATGCTATACTCAAGTCGATTAGTACATTTTTATTAATCTCGACATTCCTTCTTTTTCAAGCGTGTGAGACGGATATTCAGGGAGGCATAGATCCGCGAGAGGATCAAAATAAACAAGTTGATCCTGTTCTTTTAGATATTTTAAAAAACCCACCAAATTTCAATATTAATTCAGGATCGCTTGAGTCTCGTTCTGATAAGTCTTCTATTCCTGGCGAATTACAGGAGAAACTTTTATCGGAGTTCCTTCTGCAATTCCAAAGTGATGAGATGCTCCAGTATTTTCTTGATCACAAGGGAATTCCTATGCTCGGAAAAGCTTATATTAGTAGGGGAAGTAATAAGATGACTATGGCGACTGTCCCTGTAGTAAATGAAGGCGTTGTAATTGGTACAGTCCATCATGTATATGATGAGAATGAAGCATTAGCTTTTGTGGACTATCTATCCTTAGAGCATAGTCAAAATTTACTTCTATCAAACTATGATAACATTGGAAACAACCATAGACAATATCTTTTCGGCACAGCACGATCGCAGTTTTTAGCCTCCACTTTAATTGGTCAACCAATAGGGGAAAAATATTGGAATTCCTTAATGAATATTGGTGAAGTCATTACATCTGGAGGTGGAGATTCTGTAAATGCACTAGAAGAATGTGATGGAGACTTGATTACTGTTACCTTCTATGATACCTATTGGGAGGAAGAATTCATTGATGTTTTAAATCAGAATCCTGATGGAGGAGTTTCTGTCGGAGCTTGGAACTTGAATATTAACGCTGTCGTACAACTCTGCATTCCTACTGGTGAAAACCAGAATGGCGGAGGCCCAGGAACCATTTTTGGTGTCACTGATGGTCCTCAAATACCAGTTGGTACGATATCGTCAGGCAACGGTGATGGTGGACAACCGCAATCAAACATTAACTCAGGTGGAGGCTGCACTGGTCCTACTCCAAATATTTTTGATACAGGAGGCCACATGGGAGGAGATGGCAACGGAAGCAATGGCGGCGCAGAGCCTCCTGGAGAGATGGAACGGAGGTTTGAGGCAGCGAGTGCGAGAATGGAAGAATTGAATGAACTGATATCTTTAGATCTAGGGGCGGTAAATTGTCTATTTCCAAATGAACCATTGTCCGAAGAAGTTAAGAAAGCAGTTGAAAAATATGCAGGACATGTTCGATGCAGTGGTCGTAGTGCTGAAGACGAAATACGAAGAATTCTCGAGAATAATTGTTTCGGTGGTGGGTGTGCGAACCAGTTTCGTGAAGATGTTGCTCAAGCTTTTGAAGGAGAGAATGAGGAGGAGTGGATAGATGGTTCAACCTCGGAAGGTGCTGCATATATTATTCTCGCTGAAATTGAGTCGATCGCTGGTGTAGATATTGATTGTGAGACTAAAGCTTTTTTAGCCCAAAGCTTAGAAGCCACCCAAGAGCTTGAAGCAATTGTTGCGAATTCAGGATTGTCGGATGATCAAAAAGCATATGCCCTACAGGCTGCTATTGAAGAGCATCTTGTCCCTACCGTTTATCTTCCTAGTTCAGAAGAATTCCATAATCTTTTCTTAACAAGTTATTATCTTCATAAGAAGAACCCAACCTGGCCTAAGTGGAAGGTTTTAGCTGTTGCATATTCGAAGGTTATTGTACTTGGCCAAGTTCATACCCTTCTCGATATTGCTGGTTTGGTGCCAGGTTTTGGTGAGCCCGCTGATGGTTTAAACGGAGTGATTTACGTGCTTGAAGGTGATTATGTAAATGCAGGGATATCTTTTGGTGCAATCATTCCTATTCTTGGCTCAGTTGGGCCTGGAGGAAGGTTAGTCAATAAGGTTTTCTTGTGGGTAAAGACCGCTGCAGGAGGTTCGACTCGATTGGTTCTGAAAAGAACGACTAACGGCCTGATTCAGTTCTGTAGTACAGGCCCAACAAGTTGTCGTAGTCAACTAGCCCGTATATTAGGTCCTATTGCTGATCACCAAGCGCACCACATAATTCCAGTTCAGTTTTGGAATCATCCTAAAATTCAGCAACTTGCTGAACGAGGTGTTTTTCATTTGAATGATAAGGGTAACGGAATTATGATTCATACCAGCCAACACAGTGGCAGTCACCCTGCTTATGACAATGCTATCACAAATCTCCTGCAGAATACTGATGTTTCCAATCTTAACGCTAGGTTGATCCAGCTTAAAAATCAACTGTCTCAGCACCTCCTCAATGGTGGCCACGTGACTACCTTTGTCCCGTAACATTACTTTGACGAAATCTATGGACTTCTTCTATTTAAGAGCATCTTTTAAGCCAAAGGATATTGGCAGGCGCTTTCCACAAATTGTGTCTGATTTTCCTGGCGACGTTTTTTTGCCACCATGGTTAGCCTCTTCTCCTCAAGCATATGTTGAAGGAGAAAAAAAGATGGTTGTTAAAGTCAGTAATAGCGTTAAGCCAACGTCGATGATGTCCTCTGCGATGATAAGACCACCTTGGTTTATAGGGAACCGACAGCTTTTATCTTTTTTAGATGAAAACACCGACTACCAGATACCTCGTCGCCCCCTAACAGTGAAATTTAAGGATGGCGAACGAAAGTACTTCGTCTTTAAGTTAAAGGAGGAGTCTTTCTCTGACTGGTTTGATTCAGCTGGCTGTGAAGCTGCATACCATATGGCCAAATTTTATACGCCGCCTTACGAATACGAGTCAGAGGAAATTCCTGGAAATCGTATTTTCGGTTTGAGGAAAGCAAAAAGCGATTTCTGGCAAGCTAGATTTGCCTCTAACAGTTCACTTAAAGAACGTAATGAAGCTGTAAATTCAATGTTACCCTCAGACTGTCGAGGAGGCGGTATTATAATCTCTTTAACCCCTAAAGTTGGAGCAACACTTCCGCCCATATTAAACCTTGGTAATCAAGTAGTATGCACGTCTGATTTTACTGAAGCTTGTGCAGAGCTTGGTTTTACAGGGATGCTATTCAACCCACTGCTGGGTTCCGATCATTCTTTTGACGATGATGGAGTAATGATCGTTAGGGGTTCTGAGAGATTGAACACCTAAGGTCCTCTTGTTTCAACCTCCTATATCTCTATTGGCTACTTCGCACTCTTTTTTCCATTAGTATGCCGAAACGTAAGTTGAAAACCCTTTGTGTGGAAATCAGGAATCTCTAGCACGTCTTTTTTTGCATCAGTAGCCTAGTTCATGTTGAATATCCTCGTGAATCAAAAAAGTAATTCCGTGTAAGACGACCAAAAAAAACTCTAGGCTACGCATTCGACAAGCTGAGGGCAGGCTCGGGTCACCGCTAAACGGCTTCATGATCTATTCGGACCCACTCTGCGGGTGAATAGACTTATCAATAGTGCCAATACTCAAGTACAATTACGTGCTTACTATGAATTTCTTCGGCAAGTATTCGCATAGCGTCTTGATCTACACCCTTTATTAGATCAGATGCTGTGTTAGCACGTTCTATTATTGATTGCAGTTCCGCTGATGTAAGCCCACCTTCAATCCCTATGAATACATAATCGATTTCATTTTCAATCTCTAGTATGATTTCTAAAGGGTATTCTGCCAGCCAGTACTCATCATTCTTTGTAAGTGGTGACGTACACGCTTCTTCCGCAGTATTACCTCTAAACCAACGTGCAATGGTCGCCTCGGGGAGCTTGTTAAGCGGGAAATCAGTACAAACATCAATAGGGAATATACCAGTAGCGTTAGCATAGGTCGGCCATATTTTTCCAAGCGGTACGTGCACAATGTTTTTGTACACACGAATTGCATCACCGTATCGAGTTAAATCTTTTCGAGAAAAGAGCTCCTTGAGAAAAGCAATTTTACTTCGACTGTAGTCCGAAGTGTCCCTGCTAGAAACTGGCTTGTGAGGATTTAGAAAATCAAAAAGCACAACATAATAAGTGCTCTGCTCGAGTTCGATTTCAACGATCGAAGAATACGGCACATCTGCAAAGCAATCCACTGGTCGAGCTGCTAAGAAAAAGACTAGACAAATCGATAGCAGCAGTTGAGGGATACGCATAATCAGTCGTGACAGGGATGAGTGAATAGGATATGGTTTAAAGCTAACGGAAATCTCACTTCATCTATTGGCATCTAGTTTCAATAGGTTAGCCATTGCTGTCTGACCGCTCCTACCTGTCTATCGAGGAAAAGTCGAACAGCGAAGACCATCTTCCTTAGTTACAGATAGCCTCATGTTCCAGCCTACTGAAAAGACTTCCTTAAGAATCCATTCTCTCCCTTTTTTCATGCGCCTCAAACCACTACATTCGCGGCATGAATTTACTCGGGCTTCTTTCTGTATCAGGCAAACCAGGACTCTACCGCATGGTAGGCAATCGCCCAAGTGGCTTAGTGATCGAACCGCTGCTCGGTGGCGCACGCATGTTTGCAGCTTCTCGCCAGCACCAGTTTACACCACTGGAGTCAATCGCCATCTTTACCGATGACGGTGACAGCTTACCGCTTAAGGATGTGCTAGAGCGCATCATCGAGCAGCGTGAAGACAACCCATTACCAGATCCAAAGGCAAGCAACGAAGTACTCCGCGAGTATCTTCTAGATATCCTTCCAAACCACGACCAAGAGCGTGTATACCCAAGCGACATCAAAAAGTTGGTGAAGTGGTTCGGTTGGTTAGACCAAAGCGGTGTACTAGAAGAGGAAGAGCCGAAGGACGAAGAGGAGTAGGACTTCCTTCTATTGACGAGGTTTCGTCATGAAAACGTCTCAAAAGGGGCAAATAGATGTAGATACATCTATTTGCCCCTTTTTTGTACAACCAGATCCCGTTTCGTGAATTGTTGTATCAACATCTAATTCACTAAACTCACTTCTACATGAAGATCTTACATATTGATTCCAGTCCACGTTTTGGCGAAAGCATAAGCCGCCAGTTAAGTCAAGCGGTTGTTGACCGTCTTACCCAGCAAGCAGAAGGGAAAGCTGAAATCATCCGCCGCGATGTTGCTGCCGAACCTCTTCCTTTCGCAGATGGTGAAATGATCGGATCATTTTTTACGCCTCCAGGAGTCCGCACCGAAGCTCAGAATGCCAAAATCCAAATCAGTAACACCTTGGTCGCAGAACTCCAAGCTGCCGATGTCGTCGTTGTTGGCGTACCGATGTGGAACTTTGGAGTGCCAGCTTCTTTTAAGGCATGGTTCGACCTCGTTGCTCGTGTTGGCGTGACTTTTAAGTACGGTCCCAACGGTCCAGAAGGATTACTAGCAGGAAAGAAGGTCTACTTCAATATTGCCACGGGAGGTACTCCTATTGGCAGCGATTGGGACTTGCTAAGCGGTCATCTAAAAACGTTCTTCGGCTTCCTAGGAATAGCAGATCAAGAGATTATCGCTGCTGATGGTGTTCAAGGTCCTGCAGGAACAGCGAAGGTTGAAGCAGCTTTAGCAAAGGCAGCTAGTCTGACCAATGCCTAAGTTGTTCTTTTAGCGCAACTCTTTTTTATTCAAAAGCCCCTGGAGACCTATCTTTCGATGCGTCTGCAGGGGCTTTTCATTTGGCTATATTCTAGAGGTGTCTAGCAGCCTTCTACTTCCGTATAACCACACTCGGGAACACCACCAAGCTTTCGTGTCCCGTTCGACTCACCGCAGCAACGCCAAAGTTGTAGTTGTCGACAACAAGTCCTTTCATCGTATGGGAGGTAACGTCGCCTGCCACCCAGACGAAGTTCGTCCATTGAGACTCCGTCGTGAGGCGGTAATAAATCTTGTAGCCGAGCACATCTGATTTCTCATTCGCTGTCCATTCTAATCGGGCGGCAGGTTCGACCGTGCCTCCGATGTCAACTCGCTGAACTACAATTGGTGCCCAAGCCAAAGAGGCTAGGGTAGCGGCGTTGACACCTGTAAGCTTCGCAGCATAATCGAAGTCGACCCACTCGATCACGTCCCCGTATTCGACGCCATCTTCAGTGCGAAGATCCTGGTGCTGACGCTCATATTGTTCGTGCGCTTCCATGATGCGTACGCCTGCAAAACCTGCATCGTTGAACGGTTTGTGGTGTCCGCCACGACCGAAACGATCTAGCCGGTAGATCATCATCGGGATCATCTCAGGCATGTATTGCTGTGTGATGCGGTGCACGTATCGGGCTAGCTGCCGACTTGATCCATCGACTTCTCCTCCATAGTATCGACGCCAAGTGAGTAGGCGCTCGTCGGCATCTTGAAAGTTCGGCTCAGAGAAGATCCTGAACGTACGATTGTCGATCACTCCGTCTATGCCGTGGATGTTGCCGATCATGTCATTGTTGAGAATGCCGATGATGTTCCATCCTTCGGTTTTTGCTTTTTCAGCAAGTGCTTTGCCGCCAAAGAGGCCTTGCTCTTCACCGCTCAATCCTGCGAGTAGAATCGAATTTTCAAAGCGGTAGGCACTTAGCACACGAGCGGCTTCAAGTACACCTGCCATTCCTGAAGCATTATCGTTTGCTCCAGGACTATCGTCGGTTCGATTCATGGGATCACTGATGCGGCTATCAATGTCTCCACTCATGATGGCGTAGTGGTTTGGGCGCTTCGTTCCTCGCAAAACTGCATACACGTTGACCACTACCGTTGGCGTATCGATACGACGATTGTCTTTCGAGGGAACAAGAGTACGTTGTTCATACACTTCTAGGCAGCCTCCGCACTTTGCGCTGATGCGGTTGAATTCGGCTTTGATCCAGCGTCGAGCTGCACCAATACCACTCGTAGTTGAAACGGTATCGGAAAGGGTGTGGCGCGTACCAAAGCCGACAAGCTTTTGGATGTCCGCTTCGATTCGCGCAGCGCTTGGCGCATTGGCGATGTCAGAGATGCGGTTATCGAAGGCTGGCGGTTCACCTTGGGCGAAACTCAAGTTGGGTTTTAGCGAAAGCGAAAGGAGCAGAACAAGAGTGAAGTAGAGTGTGCGAGGCATGGTGAAAGGTAATCGACGTTTGCGATTTGTCTATTCGGCCTTCAAACACTTAGGTGTTTTACTGGTCCTGTAAACCACTGGTTCGCAGGAATGAGTTGCCGCACGTCTCATATTACTGCAGGACTGATTCCGTTTGCCCAGCATTCCGATGAGCATTCCAGTCCCATGCGCAACACGAAGATCCTCGCCTCGCGGGGCATAGCAGTAGCCAAACGGTCAAGCTGTGTAACGATTTAGCCTCATGTTTCTGATTGATAAGCTTAAAATTCAGCTAACCTTCCGATAACATACTCACTAGACCTTTGCCTTCAATGGCAATAGCCCCACCACGAACCCGTCACCTGAGCATCGCTGTACTAGCCGATGTGCACCTTGGAACCTCCGCGTCGAAGGCGAAAGAGGTATTGGATTATTTGGACAGTATCACCCCAGACACCTTAGTGTTAGCTGGAGATTTTATCGAATTGGACAAGGTCCGTCAAGGCAAATTAAAGCAGGTCCATTTGGCTGTAATCCGTCGCGTGTTAGACCTCGCGCACAGCGGCACGAAGGTATATTACCTCACCGGTAACCATGATGCGCGACTACGGAAGTTTGGAAACTTGGCGCTAGGAGACTTGCATATTCGTCAAGAATTAATACTTCAATTCGACGGGCACAGGCACTATTTCTTTCACGGTGATCTGCTTGATGCTGCGGTAAAGTATAAGCTGTCGACAGATCGAGTTTCTGGATTTTGGCGCACCATTAGGTCAGCGCAGCTAACGTTGGTAGATGCTGTAGAGCGAACTAAGGTCCAGTTTAAGCAACTGGTTGGCCGTCAAAAGTGGAGCCTTGCAACTGAGGTCAAAACAGATCCTGCAAGAGCAAAAGCGTATGTCGAAATCTTTGAGCGCGCAGCTACTCGACTTGCCGAAAACAAAGGATGTGACCACGTGATCTGTGCGCACATACATCAGCCAAAAATTGAGCTTAGGAAGCTAGACGGGAAGGTGATTCATTATCTCAATGCAGGTGACTGGATCGATAACCTCACCGCACTTGAATATCGTTTTGGGAAATGGGAGCTATATCGATATGATGCAGATGATTTTCCGACGCCCAGCAGTCGATTACGTACGCCACTTGAAAGAGCAGGTAAAGGTGTCGGCCGTATGGAAGAGGAGTTGATGCGGAAGTTGGTCAGTTCGTAGACGTGAGACGTTAAATCGGCCTTAAGAGAGTGATTCCACATTTGATTTTCGCTATTTTGCGAGCATGTATAGATTATTATATCTGATTATCATCCTTTTTAGTAGCGGCCTTATTTTCGCTCAGCCTCCTAATGCGGAGCCTGGGAAGTGTTACGCAAAAGGAGCTGACAAGCCACAAGAAGAATCCAAACCGTTCATGAAAGAGGTGGCTTATTCAGTTTATGTGGGAGAGAATGATGTACCGACCAAAACGATATATCACACTACTCATATAGGTAGTGATGGATCTATTCTCGAGAGAATACCTGTTGAAGTACCAAAGAAAAAAGGAAAAATTCCGGCAGAGGATTTAGCGGAGGTTCTTTATGAAACACACTACGACGCTCAAAATGGAAATGCTGGGGGATTTGTAAAATGGCATGAAATCGTTTGTTCCGACAAGGTTAATCCGCGACTCATTTTAGAAATAGCAGACCAACTGAGTTATGCGGGTTTTATAGCAAACGGGCCGCATGAAACATTTGACATAGCACTTAAAAAAGCGTTGGTTGATTTCCAGCGTGCGAACAATCTCAATCCCGTAGGACATCTTGACTTCAAAACGCTGGATGCATTAGGGCTAGATCCAGGGCTATACAAGTAGTTTTTGAATTTAGTAATGCTGTTTAATAATTGGTGGGTTATACTCAGGAAGCTATGATGAAGTTAATTAGTGTGCTCGTGCTTGGATTATTAGGGCCATTTGCTTTCGCCCAGCGAGGTGACATGCCACCCAATGCACAGCCTGGGCATTGCTACGCCAAGGTCATGGTACCTGCTATAAAAGCGAAGCCTGCTGACACCACATTAAGCACTTATTACCGCTATACGGGGAGTGAAAAGGTCAAGTTGGTGACTCGTTATCACGATGTCCGTATTGATGCCAATGGCAAGGCAAAAGAGCGGATGCCTCTTCAAGTACCCAAAAAGTTAAGTAAGCTTTCTGAGGCTGACCTCGTTAGAGATACGCTTTACACTTACTTTGATCCTGTGGAAGCCTCTGAGGGAGGTCGAACCATTTGGGCCGATATCGTGTGTGGAGGGGATGTTGGACAATACGTTCCAGCTCTTGCTCGCCGCCTAAATGACGAAGGCTTTTATAGAGGTCCTGAAAACCCAGGGGCCTTAGTATCGGAGCTGAAAAAAGCTTTGGTTAATTACCAAAAGCAAAATGAACTGCAAGTGGGGCAACTAACGATTGAAACCTTGAAAGCGTTAGGGATTGAATAGTGGCTTGTGAAAGCGGGCTAAACTAGAGAGGCAACTATCGATACAATGTGTTTAGCCCAGCCTTGCCTCGTTGATCTTAGAAGGTCTGGCCCATGTAAGGGCGATCTGAAAGTTTAAACCTATCCTGTGTAAAATTTCGAAATAGTTAATTTAGTCTCTTTTGGAAAGAGGCTTTAACCTTAAAAGTTATGATGAAGTTTCTTAGTGTTCTAGTGCTTGGATTTTTAGGTCCATTCGTTTTCGCCCAGCCAGGTGACATGCCGCCCAATGCTAAAGCTGGTAAATGCTATGCGAAGTGCTTAGTAGAAGTTAACGTGACGGCCATCGAACCACGCACTGAGAAGACCGCTTACACCATCTATGTTGGTGACAAAAACGTTCGCATGCGTACGATTTATCATTCTGTAAAAGTGGATGGATTCGGAGTAGCTACAGAGCGAATTCCTATTGAGGTACCTAAAAAGATCCGCAAGATCGCATTGGAAGATCTACAAGAGGTTCAATACGAGACCTTTTACGAGGGGCGAGAAGCATCAAGTGGAACAGCTTTTACAGAATGGCGAGAAATCGTCTGCGGGGGAGATGTAACCGATCGACTGGTGCAGGAAGTTGGGGATCAGTTAAGAAACAATGGATTCCAATTTAAAGGGGCGGATAACATTATGTCGGCAGAAATGAAAGCGGCATTGGTTGAATATCAGCGGGCCAATGACTTACCGGTTGGGCAGCTTGATTTTGAAACCTTGAAATTGCTTGGGATTGACCTCTAGTCGTTGATGACGAGGTGCTTTGTGCGGCGGCCCTATTGTACTGCGGCCCTGTTGTACTGCGGCCCTATTGTACTGCGAACCACTGGTTCGCAGTGACATACTTGCAGTGACACACTCGCAATGACATACTCGCAGTGACGCTTTCACATCCAGTATATCTTAGACATGAAAAAGCGAGCAAAACACGGCCCTTACCCCCCAGCGGAACCGGTCTCACTCGCTTCGTAAGCCCCATAAGGAGCGTACGTCTGCTGGCCGAGAAGGCCATTAGTATGTTGGCTGATTAGGCCATGTTTCTGCCGCAGCGACGTAGGCCGCGATAGAAATGATTGAGCTTCCGGACACAACCCTACCCCCCGATAGTCGGTCTTTCCACTCAATCTAGAACCCGAAGGTTCGTCTCGTCACACCCTCAATAAGTTGGGGAGGGGAGCGTCGATTGGTAAAGATTTTTAGAGCTTTTTTAGGAGGTCAGATTCTGGCGAAGTTGAAGCGATTTTTTGCTGAGCAAGTCGAAAAGCGCAAGGACTAGCTAGCTAGTTTGAGCATTTTCAACGCAGATCAGCGCAAAATCTCCCAATTTTCAGACGAATTGGATTTCCTAAAAAAGTTCTTGATTGGTTCGTTGCAGAAGAGCCTCTGCGGCCTAACTGAACAACAGTTGGTATGATTCGAAAATCGTGCCATTTGAGTTAGTCAGCGGGAGTTTTCTGCGTGTACCGCTCGTTTGCGTGTACATGCTCTCTTAAGGCAAAGAGGGGGCCAAAACCGTCTTAAGTGATGGAAATCTCGAATTTCTAATCTCTACTTTTGGAATTGGGCAACTCTTATTCACAGCCTACCGGGTGTGTTCGCATTTTGAGCGCTACGTGCTAAACTGTATTATTTGCATCATAAAATGCATACAGAGTGGGCTGGCATATCAATTTAAGAGGTAAGCGCATATGCCATAAAAGCCATTCTGTCACGGCGAATCCATTCCCTCCGACAATTACAGCAGGTTTTGGCGAAAGCTGACTGACGACCTGACAGGAAAAATCCAGTGGATCGGCCTTTGTGGTGTATCGCTTAGGCAACGCCTTGTGCCACGCCCCCCAACTCTAACACGTAAAATATTTCTCCTATGTCAACGATGACCAAAGGCCAGATTTCGGTCGAGACGGAAAACATATTCCCGATCATCAAGCAATTCCTGTACAACGATCAGGAAATCTTCTTGCGCGAGCTCGTCTCTAATGCAGTCGATGCAACTTCTAAGCTTAAAGCAGCCTCACGTAAAGGTGACTTTAGTGGCGAATTAGGCGATCTGACCATCAACATCGCAGTTGACAAGGAGGCGAAGACCATCACGATCTCCGATCACGGTATCGGAATGACGCGTGAGGAAGTTGAGAAGTACCTCAACCAGGTGGCTTTCTCTAGTGCCGGTGACTTCCTTGAGAAGTATAAGGACAACCTCAATGTGATCGGAAAATTCGGTCTCGGGTTCTATTCAGCTTTCATGGTTGCAGACCGTGTTGAAGTTGTTACCAAAGGATACTCAAGCGATCAAGCTACGATTTGGATAAACGAAGGCGAGCCTGAGTACGAAATTGGAGATGCTGAGCGTGCAGAGCGTGGTACGGATATCATCCTTCACGTAAGCGAGGATGCAATCGAGTATTTAGAGAAGGAGAAGATCGAGGGACTTCTTACGAAATACTGTCGTTTCCTTCCTGTTCCTATCCAATTCGGAATGAAGACCGAAACCTCTTACGAAACCGTCAAAGAGATGGTGAAGGAGAAGGATGAGGACGGCAACGAAAGTGAAGTAGAGAAAGACGTTGAGAAGTCTATCGATACGGAGGTGGCGAATGTCATCAACGGAGTTGATCCAATCTGGAAGAAGAATCCTTCAGAACTTAGCGACGACGAGTACAAAGCTTTCTACAAGGAGCTTCACCCGCACGGACCTGATCCATTGTTCTGGATTCACCTCAACATCGACTACCCGTTCAACTTGACGGGTGTATTGTACTTCCCGCCACTTCAGAACCAGTTTGAAGTTCAGAAGAACAACATCTCGTTGTACTCTAACCAAGTGTACGTAACCGATGAGGTAAAAGACATCATTCCAGAGTTTTTGATGCTTCTACACGGTATTATTGACTCACCGGATATTCCACTCAACGTAAGTCGCTCAGCACTGCAGAGTGATCGTCAGGTAAAGCAAATCACAGGATACATCTCTAAGAAGGTATCTGAGAAGTTGCACGAGATCTTCAAGGGGGATCGCGAAGACTTCAATAGTAAGTGGAAAGACCTCGGGCCTATCGTTAAGTACGGTATGCTTACTGACGAGAAGTTCTTCGATCGTGCGAGCAAATTCGCGCTTGTGAAGGAGCTCGACGGAACGTACTTCACATTTGATGAACTAAAGGAGAAGATCGGCGAGACCCAAAAAGACAAGCACGACAAGATTATCGCACTCTACACGACAGGTGCAGACGATCAGGCGAGCTATATCGACGCAGCACGTAGTCGAGACTATACCGTTCTTGAGTTCGGCCACGTAATCGATAACCACTGGATTCAGCAGATCGAGCAGAAGGGAGGAGGCTTCACCTTCGTACGTGTCGATTCGGATACTATCGACAACCTGATTCAGAAAGACGAGACACGAGAAAGTGTTATGTCTGAGGAGCAGCAGAAAAGCGTTGAAGGCATCTTTGAGAAGGTGGTAAAAGCTAGCGGAAACGGTCAAGTTCAGATGCAGGCACTTTCTCCAGAGGATATGCCTGTCCAAATCACACGCAACGAGTTTATGCGCCGTATGACGGAGATGCAGGCGATGCAAGGTGGTGGCGGAGGTATGAACATGCCGGAGTTCTACAACGTGGTCATCAACACCAATCACCCACTCGTTGCTGAGAAGCTTGCGAATGCAGAAGGTGAGTACGGTGAGATGCTCGCAAAGCAGTTGACAGACCTCGCACGTCTCAACCAAGGAATGCTGAAAGGCAAGGAATTGGCTGATTTCGTGAAGCGAAGTGTAGAAGGATTGAGCTAGTAGCTCATTTGTGGTCGACCGCTGCTCAGGCGGTCCACCTAGATAAGAAACGCCCTTGCTCGACGAAAGTCGGGTGGGGGCGTTTTCATTTTGCAGTGGACCGCTACCACGGTTCAACGAGTCATCTCTAGGTGATGAGTAGCAACTTGGGACAAAATCGGTTGTTACGTAATCACAGCGTTATATGGCGTCCAGCTGCGTACTATTGCGTGTAACGAGCTGTTATGGAACATCGCGAATACACTTTGCTATCCTTGGAACTATTTTAAAGCATTGCTTGTTTAAATAATAGTAAAACTATCAAAATGCGCTTCTTACTTTTTTTTGCTTTCGCTTCTCTCTTGACTGCATGTACAGGGACGTCTCAAATGGCAGAAACGCCAAAAGCTTCAGAGCAGATGCAAGAGATTGCATTGATCGAAAGGGCAGTGCTTGAATTGGTCGAGTTTCACATTTATGACGATCCTTCAGGTATACGCTTGTATTGGGCGACAGAAGTAGAAGAGAATACTGCACTTTTTCATATTGAGCGCTCGGGTAATGGAAGTGTTTGGGAAGAAATAGGAACGGTTGCAGCTAGTGGTACAACAAGAGAACGAACTCCATATCGTGACTTAGACGAGAAGCCTTTCAGTGGCAACAATTTCTATCGCATCGTGCTCGAAACACTAGACGGTGCCCAGCAAGTTTCTGAAACCAAGTCGATCAAACACTTTGGCTTTTTCAACTTAACACTATTTCCAAACCCGGCAGCAATAGGGCAGCAGATCACGCTCAATTTTGATGGGGAGGAACACCACGAGTTTCAGGTAGAATTGGTCGACAAGTCAGGCATGCGCATCCAGCGAGAAAGCTTCGAGTCTGATTGGGGTACCAACCAGCTGTCGTTCGTCCCTGCAGCTCTGAGTCGAGGCAAGTACTTCGTTTACGTGTTCTTGGATGATTATCCGGTACAGACGTTTACGTTGCAGTTGAAGTAGGGGGGGGCTCTAGAAGTCTGCCGCTCCTGCGGTCCACCGAAATTTCAACCGCCCTTGCTCGACGAAAGTCGGGTGGGGGCGGTTTGGGTTTGGTGATGGTTGCAGCGCGACGGATTGAAAATCCGTTCTCAGAATTAATGCGGAACTCCGTCCCTCTGCCGTTTTGTAGGAACAACATTTGGCTCGCGTCCCGATTGCATTCAAAATTCAAAATTTGGAAGGCGTAGCCTTTCAGGTCAATTCAAAATTCGTTGATTGGCCAGAGGCCAATCAACGCTAGCAATCACTCAAAAACACCCCTACCGCCAAGCCTCCTTCAGAAGTCTCTTTGTACTTCGAGCTCATGTCTTTTGCTGTCTCCCACATGGTAGCTACTACCTTGTCTAAAGGCACTTTAGCATCCATTGGGTCGGAGCCAAGAGCTAGCTCACATGCGTTGATCGCCTTTATCGCTCCCATAGAGTTACGCTCGATGCATGGAATTTGCACCAATCCACCTATTGGATCACACGTCAATCCAAGGTGGTGCTCCATTGCGATCTCTGCAGCCATTAAGACTTGTTCTGGCGTCCCACCAGAAAGCTCTGTCAACGCGCCTGCAGCCATCGCTGAGGAAACGCCGATTTCCGCCTGACAGCCACCCATCGCAGCAGAAATGGTCGCGCCTTTTTTGAAGATGCTCCCAATTTCACCTGCGACGAGCAAGAAGCGTTTGATCTCATCGAAGCCTGCAGTATGGTTTTCGATTACCAGATAGTACATGAGTACAGCGGGGATTACACCTGCGCTTCCATTGGTTGGGGCAGTTACCACGCGACCGAGTGAAGCGTTAACCTCATTGACAGCGAGTGCAAACGTGCTGACCCATTGTAGAATCTCCCTGAACTTCACCTCGGTATGACGAATGGTGATTAGCCACTCCTCCGGATTCTGGTAGGGCGTTTGGCCATGTAAAAGACGTTTGTTCAAGTTGAAGGCACGTCGAACCACATCTAGGCCTCCAGGTAGTTTTCCTTCCGTGTGACAGCCGATATACATGCATTCAAGCATGGTGTCCCAAACACGCTTCAGTCCAACGTCAACCTCTGCTTCAGAACGTAGCGAATACTCGTTAGCGAGCACGATCTCCGAAATTGGTAGACGTTGGGTTTCGCAGTGGGCCAAGAGTTCCGTACCCAACGTTACAGGGTATGGGAATTGAGCAAACGCGACCTCTTGTTTTTTCTTGTTCTTACGTTCTTCAACGACGACAAATCCGCCTCCAATAGAGTAGTATTTCTGCGAAGTCTTCTTTCCGTTGGCGAGCGTCGCCTCAAACTTGAGACCGTTGGCGTGAAAAGGAAGGAATTTCTTGTGAAAAACGATGTCGTTGTCGGGCTCGAACGTAATGACGCTTCCGTTCGGTAAACGCAAGCACTTGCTCTTCTTAATGTCTGCTACGATCGAATGAATATCATCTACCGGTACATGCTCCGGATCTGCTCCTGAGAGCCCCAGCATCACAGCGTAGTCGGTTGCATGCCCCTTACCCGTCAGAGAGAGAGAGCCATACATATGTACACGAACACGCATGACATCGTCAAGCTGATTTTTGGTTTTAAGCAACTCTAACCAGCGCTCAGCTGCGCGCCAAGGGCCGAGCGTATGTGAACTCGATGGGCCTACGCCAATTTTGAGCATGTCGAAAACAGAGATGCATTCCATGAGCCGATGAAGGTTGTTACTAGTCGTCAATGTAGCGGGAATGGCTGAAAGTGTAGGCCAGTGTTTTAGATCAAATTTGCTGTTTTTTTTGCACGCTCCTCCAAAGAAGAGAATACGTTAAGGTTTCAATAAATCGCAGTCGTTTTTGCTTATCGTCTCTCATTTTTAAACGTAGTGGAGTAGGTTTATTCTATGATAAAAATTATACCTCTACTTACTATTCTTCTATTCTCTGCTATCTCCGTATTTGGGCAGTTTTCCTACGAAGACTCTTTCGACCCCTTGGAGCAGTTTGCAACGATGCGAATTGAGCAGGATGTATTTCCTGCGAGGTTTGGATTTGCTTTAGGGCTGGTCGATTCCGTAGAACAAATACTTTTTGAAACCGGATCTATGGATACTAATAGAACCATCAATGCTGTTCGGTATGAAGGAGAAAACATGTCCTTTGCTAGCTCGCAGAGAGATACCTCTGGAAGCTACTTTATTTATGAAGAATATACCATCCCAATCGTAGCGAAAGATTCGGGTACAAGTTTTTATACGTACGTTTTAATTCAGTGCTATAACTCAAACCCTATGGGGGGCGGTCTAACTTGTGATACAAATACAATCGACGGTCTACTTCTATATGAAGACGGGATGTTGTCGGAGAAGACGATTATTTCGTCGAATAGTACAGGCATTTTTTCATCCGAACGAATTGAATACGATTTCGAGAGTGGCAAACCCATCGAAGAGCTTGGTTTCCGTCAAGATCTTTCCACCGGTGAAGACCTGCTCACTTTTGCAGCTACCTACACATACAATGCACTTGGAAACACTGCGACGTATCTTTTAGCAAGAGACATTGATTTCAATGACGGGATCGGACAGCTATCTGATACCACAAAGCATATTGCAAGTGTAAATTCTGAAGATCGACTAGACCTTTCCGTTGATTATGGTGACGACTACCTGTTTGACCTTTACGGCGCTTTTTCACAAAATGAATTAGACTCCTTTTTGATCGTAGATGACGCCGCAAGTGGATTTCCAGAGCGGTATGATTTTTCCAGATTCGATGATGGTTCAGATCCTCGTGTTAGATCGTATCTTCTTGGATTTGAAGGTGTATTTTCTCTGAGAACGTTTTACTACCAAGATGCCGTTTCAGATAGCAGAGAGCTTCCTTTATTAGAAGGTAGTCTAGTGGCTGCCAATCCAATTCGATCTGGGTTGACACACAAAATCGTAGGCCTAACCCAGCCGATCAACTTGCAGATAATAAATGCTCAAGGACAGGTCATTAAGCAAGTCAATACGTATCAGAATGGTACAGATCTTACATGGGAAGGAACCCCTGCAGGCAGCTATTTTATCGTTTGTAGAGCTCCTGGTTATTCGCCAAGAGCATGGCCTATAATTGCCCAATAGCTTCCGCCAAAACCTCACATGCCCAGTCGATCTCATCATTGTTTATGATGAGCGGTGGAGCGATGCGTAGTGATCGATCATTGAACAGAAACCAGTCTGTGATCAACCCGCGCTCCAAGCAACCTCGAATGACGGTCTTTACTTGGTCGTAATCCAAGAGCTCCACCGCTAACCAAAGGCCAACTTGACGAACGTCGAGCACACCGGGGAGTCCACTTAGGTTTTGGCGAAAGCGAAGACCTTTTGTATCAGCCTCAGCAATGAGATCTGATTCAAGCAGTGTCTCTAGGGTTGCCAACGCCGCCGCACAGCTTACTGGGTGACCGCCAAACGTGGTGATGTGTCCTAGAACAGGGTCAACGCCGAGTAGGGTAGTAAGGGCCTGACTCGCTACAAACGCGCCAATCGGCATACCTCCGCCCATGCCTTTGGCAAGGAGTAGTATGTCCGGAACTACGTCGTAATGCTCAAATGCAAACAGCTTTCCGGTGCGGCCATAACCTGCTTGGATTTCGTCGAAGATCAATAACGCGCCAACCTCAGTACATCGCTCACGAAGCGCTTTGATCCAAGTCTGAGTTGGAGGGCGGATACCCCATTCCGCCTGCACGGTTTCGATAAACACGGCAGCAGTCTGCTCGGTGATTTGACTAAGGCACAAGCCACAGTTGAAGTCGATGTGGCGAATGCCTGGGAGTAATGGTCGATACGCTTCCGTGAAGTAAGAATCTGAAATTAAGCTCGCCGCTCCTTGCGTACTGCCGTGGTAGGCATTGAAGCAACTGATGATCTCCGCTCTGCCTGTCGCGCGTTTGGCCAATTTCATGGCACCTTCTGTCGCCTCAGTACCGCTATTCACGAAGTACACCGAGTCAAGTGTGGCCGGCAATTGGTCCGTCAGTAATTTGGCTAAGGCAACTTGCGGAGCCAGAACATACTCACCGTAAACCATGGTGTGCATGTAGGTTTCGGCCTGCTTTTGTACAGCCTTTACAACAGCCGAATAGCAATGGCCTAGACTACTCACGCCGATTCCAGCGATGAGGTCCATGTAGCGTTTCCCTTCCGAATCAAAGAGGTAGACGCCTTCTCCGCGAGAAATTTCCAGTGCGAGCGGTTCGTCGCTGGTTTGCGCTAAATGACGTAGAAAAAGTTGTCGTTGATTCATAGGTAGACGCTAAGGCTAACCGCAAAGATGGTTGCTTCAGCTTTGAGAATCAAAAGTGAACTTAACTCACTGATTATCCGTAGAAAAGAGGAGTAAAGTAGCCGGTTTCTGGTATCCACCTAAGCGATTGAGTAATGTTGTAAAGCATACAATTCGTGGAATTTTGTGGTTTGTCGTGTCGAATTGTCCTACCTTTATAAGGCTCCCATAACCGAATACCAAGCTTTGAACAAGCTGTCTTACATCATTCTAACCCTTAGCTGCGCCCTTTTGTGGGCCTGCGGACCGGTCGAAACGGAAAGGAATTCCGACTTCGGGATTCAGGGTATTGATGTCTCTCACCACCAGCAAGACGTGGATTGGAATACGGTGGCTACGCAGGATTTTCACTTCGCTTTTTTGAAAGCGAGTGAGGGCCTCCAGCATGTGGATCCAAATTTTTCTGACAATTGGGCTTCCGCCAAAACCAGCGGTTTGGTGCGTGGTGCCTATCATTTCTTCAGAGCAAACAAGGCTGCCGAAGACCAACTCCGTAATTTCACGAATCGTGTTGAGTTGCAGCCCGGAGACTTGCCTCCAGTGCTAGACATCGAAACCCTTGATGGCGCAACGCGCGAAGAACTCATTGCTGGAGTACGCACTTGGCTTTACCTCGCTGAGATCAAGTACGGTGTCAAACCAGTAATTTATACGAACCTGAAGTTCTACTACCGCTACCTCGCGGGTCAGTTTGACGACTATCCTTATTGGATGGCTCGTTACGGCACCAAAGAGCCTACCGTAGGCCCTGGACTCAACCTTGCTTTTTGGCAGTATGGCGATCGCGGTCGTGTTGCTGGTATCAAAGGCAACGTTGACTTGAACGTCTTTTACGGTGATCAAGCTGCCTTCGATGAGCTTCTCATTAGAGAGTCGGAGATATTTACCGTGAACCAAGATTGGTAGGTAGATTTAAAGATAGAGTAGAAGAGGGGGAGGATCAGGTTCTGGTCCGATTGTAATTCGTCGATTTACGAACAGCTCTGTATAACTGGCTTCCACACCGATTGTAATTCGTCGATTTACGAACAGCTCTGTATAACTGGCTTCCACACCGATTGTAATTCGTCGATTTACGAACAGCTCTGTATATCTGGCTTTCACTCCGATTGTAATTCGTCGATTTACGAACAGCTCTGTATAACTGGCTTTGACTCCGTTTGTAATTCGTCGATTTACGAACAGCTCTGTATAACTGGCTTTCACTCCGTTTGTAATTCGTCGATTTACGAACAGCTCTGTATAACTGGCTTTGACTCCGTTTGTAATTCGTCGATTTACGAACAGCTCTGTACAACTGGCTTTCACACCGATTGTAATTCGTCGATTTACGAACAGTCCGCATCCCCTCTCAAATCACCTAACCCCGATTATTTGCGAACTACTCACTGCTTCGGGTGGTTCACTTATCAATGCCGAGTGGGACCCCAATTTCTTCAACTACTGTTTTGGCGAAAGCCCCAAAATCCTCGACCTTGAGCACTGCCGATGTTGAAGGCTTGCTAAGTAAAGGGAAGTCGTATTTCAAAACCCGTGGCTACGATCCATTCCCTTTTCAGGAAAACGCCTGGCGAGCTTACCTCGAAGGCAAAAGTGGAATCGTCAACGCACCTACTGGTTCGGGCAAAACCTTTAGCTTAATTGTCCCGATCCTCCTTGAGGCTATCGGACGAAAGGAATCTTCTTCTTCTTCTTCTTCTTCTTCTTCTGGCTTGCGCGCAATTTGGATCTCTCCGATTCGGGCGCTAACCAAGGAGATCGCGAAAGCCGCGCACGAGGCTATTACAGGCCTTGGATTGGATTGGGAAGTGGGCATTCGATCGGGGGATACAACCAGTAGTGAGCGCGCCAAACAGAAGCGACGCCCGCCACAGATCCTCATCACGACTCCCGAGAGTCTTCATCTGCTCCTCGCCTCTAAGGATCACCCGAAGTTCTTTGGGAAGCTACGTGCCGTCGTGGTAGACGAGTGGCACGAGCTTATGGGCAGTAAACGAGGCGTTCAAATGGAGCTTGGGTTGAGCCGTTTGAGAGGACTGGTGCCCGACTTACACGTCTGGGGAATCTCTGCGACCATCGGCAACCTCGAAATGGCTGGAAAGGCATTACTCGCAGATACCATACCTGCAGACCAGCAAATGCTCATCCGCGCCAAGGTGGACAAGTACACGGGCATGAAAACCATCATGCCTGAGGAGATTGAGAAATTTCCATGGGGCGGGCATATGGGGCTCATGATGCTTGCACAGGTATTGCCTGTTGTACACGGATCAGGATCAACGATTCTCTTCACCAATACCCGTAACCAATGCGAGGTTTGGTATCAGAAACTACTTGATATTGATGATGACCTCGCAGGTCAAATCGCCATGCACCACGGTAGCATCGACCGCGAATTAAGAGACTGGGTAGAAGAGGCCATCCATACCGAAAAGCTGAAGGCTGTCGTGGCTACAAGCTCACTAGACCTCGGTGTAGATTTCCGCCCAGTAGAGACGATCGTACAGATTGGCAGTCCGAAAGGCGTCGCCCGCTTTTTACAACGTGCAGGTCGTTCTGGTCACCGTCCAGGAGAAGACTCTACGATCTATTTCGTGCCGACCCATTCATTGGAATTGATCGAAGCCAGTGCGCTGCGTGAGGCGATATCAGAGCGCATTATTGAATCCGTAGAGCCAATGCGTAACTGCTGGGATGTGCTTGTCCAGTATCTTGTAACGCTAGCGGTGGGTGGCGGCTTTAAGCCTGCCGATTTACTTCCAGAAGTAAGAGCGACGCATTGCTTTGCCGAGATAACAGATGCGCAGTGGCACTGGTGTCTCAGTTTCATTACCACCGGCGGAGAAAGCCTTGCCGCTTACGATGAATACAAGAAGGTCTCCATCAATGAGGATGGGCTTTATGAGGTAACCGAGCGTCGAATTGCCACACAGCACCGCATGAACATGGGCACCATCGTTGGCGCTACTGCGATGACCGTGAAGTTTGTGCGCGGCGGGAGAATCGGAACTGTAGAGGAATACTTCGCCACCCAGCTTAAGCCTGGGGATGCGTTTTGGTTTGGTGGTAGATCACTTGAAGTTGTACGAATACTAGCGTCCGAACTCCAAGTCAAAAGAACCAAGAAAAAAGCAACTCGAATTCCAAGCTGGAACGGCGGTCGTATGTCGCTCTCGAGCAGTTTGAGCGGTCTCTTCCGAAAGAAGATCGACCAGCTCAAAAGAGGAGACATCGTCGACGATGAGTTGGCCAAAGTGAAACCTCTCACCGATCTGCAAGCAGAGCGTTCGGCGCTACCTTCAGTGGATGAGTTCCTCATCGAATACTTCGAAGACAAGGAAGGACATCACTTGCTTATGTACCCGTTTGAAGGTCGGACGGTGCACGAGGGCATGGCTACGCTGATGGCCTTTCGTTTGAGCGTCTACCAACCGATTACGTTCACCATCGCAATGAACGACTACGGTTTTGAGCTACTCTCAGAGACGCGAGTGGATTTAGAAACGGCCATTGGCGATGGTCTCTTCGAGACGGTCACTTTACGTGAGGACATAACGCAGGCCATCAATGCTTCAGAGATGGGGCGTCGAGCTTTTCGTCAGATTGCGGGTATCGCTGGGCTGGTGTTTCAAGGCTATCCTGGAAAGCGTAAGCGCGACCGCCAACTCCAGTCGAGCAGTAAGTTGTTTTACGATGTCTTCATGCAGTATGAGCCTGAGAATTTACTCTTCCGTCAAGCGCAAGATGAATTACTCCATTTCCAACTTCAGGAAGATCGTTTACGCGAAACCCTCGAACGAATCCAACACCAAGAGATCTTGTGGATGACTCCAGAACGAGCTACGCCCTTTGCGTTTCCGATTATGATTGATCGGATTAGAGGCAAGTTTAGTACGGAGAAGTTGGAAGATCGTGTGGCACGGATGAAGTTGGCTTTGATTGCATAGGGAAGGAATTATATTGCGAAAGTGTGGAACTTGCCTTTTTTCACAGTCTTGATGATGAGTCCGCATGAATAAAGACCTTACCCCATCGCAACGTATTGTCAGTTCGTTACTGCGCCTCTTGCGTTACCCTTACCGGTTTAGTCGAAAAGATTTCGCCACATGGTACGACGTGGATATCCAGACGATAAAGCGTGACTTTGATATACTGCAATCGGTAGGCCTAAGTATCGACTGTAACCATGTGTTTCGCTATGCGGTTTTGCCTGAAGGCCAAGCACCTGAACTGAAGAAGCTTCAAGTCTTGACGAAGGAAGAACTGGCCCAAGTGAAAATTGGGCTTCAAAAAGCTTTCGCCAAAACCTCTGACGTGGAGGTGCTAAAACGGAAATTAGAGACGCTCTATGACTTTCAGCGTTTGGGCATTCGTGCATTACGGAGACCAGAGCTTTCCAAAATCGATGCCTTAGAAAAATGCATGTCTGCTGAAGCCTTAGCCAACTTGGTTGACTATCGAAGCACGAATGCCAATGATACAAGTCATCGTTTGGTAGAACCGTTTCACCTTGATACTGCAAACGGGATTTTACACGCGTACGATTTAGCAAAACAGGCTGTGCGTCATTTTCGCCTGGATCGTATGTCGAGGGTGGAAGAGATAGAAGAATCGTGGCAAAACAAGGCGGCCCATATCGTCGTACCTACCGATCCTTTTCGGATTGCAATGGCAAAACAAGAAAGAGTGCACTTGACTATGGGGGTGCGTGCTTACAATGATTTATTAGAGCGATTTCCTGCAGCAGTAGTGTATACGCTGCCAAGCGGAGATCAGGATCAATACGATTTTGACGGTTTGGTAAACACAGAATTCTATGGCCTACTTCCGTTTTGTTTGGCCAATTGGCAAGGAGTGGAAATTCATCAACCTGAGCGATTGCGTGATGCTTTACGGAGCGCTGCTCGGGAATTATTGGAGAAACATTGAGGGGGTATCAGATTTTGAGGGGGCTACAAACTCACCTTTACATTATTAACGATTAATCGCAAACGCATGAGACTACTTTTTAGACTTACTCCAAACGTTAGGCCAGTGCCTTGGGATTACCAGCAAAACCTATCTGGTTGGCTATATAAGCAACTAGGCGAAGATTCGGAGCTTCACGAGGGCACTAGCCTTTATTCGTTGAGTGACTTAACGCATGGAAATGTGAGGCGAGGAAAGTTGGACTTTGAAGGTGGCTCGACCTTTTTTCTGAGCAGTCAGCGAGATGATATCTTGATCGGGCTGATGACTAATCTCTTAAAACCGAGCATGCCAAATAGCGACCGAGATCCTAAGCGGGTAGCCTGGGGGATGTACGTTGAGTCTGTAGACATGCAGCGCGAACCTGCCTTTGGCGACACTGCATCCTTCTGGGCGAAGAGTCCAGTCTTGGTCCGCAAACGTCGCGAAGATGGAACGAAAGTACATGTCCTATTTGATGAAAAAGAAGCAGATGAGCTACTTACACAAACCCTGCATACAAAGATGGAGCGAGCTGGGTTAGCTCCGAAAGGTTCAATACGGTTTGACCGCAGCTACGCAAAAGCTAAGTCCAAACTAGTCACCTATAAAGGAGTCAAGTCTCGAGCGTCATTGTGTCCTGTGATCGTAGATGGAGGCCCTGATGTTTGCGCGTTTGCGTGGAATGTGGGTGCAGGGCATAGCACTGGGATTGGTTTTGGGGCATTGGAAATGATGAAGACGGTATGAATGAGCTAAACGAAATGGTAAATATGCTTGATCTTTCTTTTTATAAAGAAGCTCCTGAATTATCTGTAAAAGCCGAGTTGACGATTGAAGCATTGGCACCTTTGAGTATGGTGTCGAGCCAACCTGGTACATACTTCCGATCCGAGCTTGCACCTACTAGACACATGGTTTTGGGAATGCTTGAGAATGCACTTGGATGGCATTTTCATGGAGATCTTCGCCGCCAATTGCGAAAAGGCTTAGCCAAAGTGGCGAAGAAAGACGCTGGCAGGAATACTCCTTACAAGGATAGCGCTTGGCTTAAAGGAACCTTGTCTAGTTCTGGCAGTAAGTACGAGTCTTTACTGGACCATCATGTAGAGCTTTCGCTAAAACAAGCTCCAGAAACGATGGGGTACGATGATTTCTGGTCGATGCATCTGCATGATAAGGGCGGTAACTTTCTAGGAGGTAGTCGTGCTTATGACTCTGCGATAGAGGCTTTGATTACTGCTACAAAATCGAGTGATGAAGGAATCAAAGTTGAGTTTGGAGATCGTAAAGGTTTCGATAGAATGACACTGAGTGAGGCTTTGCAAAAGAGAGGAGCCAAAATTAATGTATCAGCAATTCGGGAAGCTTTCCCACAGTATTATGTCAGTCCTAAGAAACGTGGATATGTAATTCCAAAAGGTCTTTATGTCTTTGATGTAGCGACATCAAGTACACTTTCTAAATTTTTAAATAAAGCTCTTCTTGATCCTAAAGCTCCGCTATATATCGGTAGTAATGACGGATGGGTAGATGTAAAATGGGAATCGAAATGATAGATAGTAACCAGCTTCACCCTTTGCCTCGTTATGGTTTAGAGGTATTACGATTCTATTCATCTCAAGATGCTTTTGAAAGTGAGGAGGCTCTTGTAAACTCTGCAGTCGCATACATTGAGGAAGCGCTCACGAAGTTCATGATTTCTCCCAAAGAGATGCCCGATGAGGAAAAAGAGAGTGTTCTTTACAGCTACCATGCCGATGCAAAACCAGGAAAAGCTAATGGACAGATAAGCGCTTATGGCTTCTTCTCAGCTCCACACATTGTTACAGGCAATAATGCTGCAGATATTGTTAAGGAAGCAAAAGCTCGATTAGCAGAAGCAAGAAAGGATAAGAAACCTAGTAGTGTTGAATTGAAAAAGAGTTTTGCTCCAACGGTATCTAAAATAAATGCAGGTACTGTAAGTATGAGTAACCCGCGAGTTGGTTTTGTTGAAGCTTTGCTTACCATGGCCGGGTCATTGTCTGCCCTTAAGCCTGCTTCTTATGATTATGATCTTGGATCAAACGTAGCATTAGTGCCCGATATGCCAGCAGAAGCTTACAAGTCATATCTCCGAATTATTTCTAAGCTTCTTACAAATACTGGAGAGGAAATTTGGAGTGGCTCGTATAAATCTAAAAAATTTGGTCGTCCTTTTCTATTTAAAGGGAATTTCGCAAAGGCTCCTCGCGGAGTTGACATTGGCGCGCTTGGTCTTCTCTCGGCTATAGGGCAATATGCAAAAGAAGCTTCAGATTTAAGTCCTGATGAAGCCAAGCCTGTACTAGAGGCTTTGGCTAATCGTCCAATCTACCTTTTCGCAAATGGTGGTTCAAGCCAACAGTATTTCTCGCATCATTTGATAGAACTTTCGTTAAGTGGAGCATTGTATGCTGCTGCTGAGTCAATAAATCGAGTAGAAATCTTAAGTATTGAAGGCGCAAAGTTTAGTAATCCTAAGTGGGATCGATTCAGAATTACTGCGGGCCATTTTTTAACCTTTTTTCAATCCGCTTATGCGCGGGATTTCTTCGCCTTCCGTGCATCATATCCGAGGGCTTTTCAACCAATTTTTAAAACCTATTTCATGCAAATCGAAAGCATTCCAGAAAGCATCGTGAAAAGCGCAGAGGTTTATGGCCAACGGCTAAACCTCTCGGCTTATATCGGAGCTCAAGACGAGATTAAGGATGATCAACGTCGAGGGCGATCTGGTCAATCTCTTAAAGAGTATAAAAATCGAATCCTGACGCAACTTGAGAGCTCTATCGCTAGTGCTAAGACAGGCGCCGATCTTATTTCGAGGCTTTCAACAATCGTTGGCCGCTCGTCCAATTTGGACTTCCCAGAAGAAGCTGCAGAGTTCATGCGAGAAGCTGTCTCTAGCAAAAACATTACAGTTGATCAAGCTAAGCAGTTAGCAACTGCATTCATGAGACTACAAACGCCGAAAAAGGAGGCCAAGGTTGATAGTGATACCGCTTCGGATAACGACGAATCCGTAGATGAATCTAATACTAGTGCAATGGACCTCTCAAGCTTCTAATTTTTTCACACAAATACAACAACACAAATATGAAAATCAAGTCAATCCTCGTAACTTCAGTAGCACCTTTTGATGACCATGCGGCTAATCGTGGCGAAAAGCTACTGGGAAACGCTTCGTCTATAAAGCGCCGTCCAGATGGCCGCGTTTATGTGAGTGGGCAAATGCAACGTCATGCACTTTTTAGTGCCATAGATCGATTGAACAGAGATGCTGAAGACGCTGGCGATACATTTGTAGCCAACGGTGATGCACCAACGACAAATATAGATACCGATCTACGGAGTGATTTAGGTGGGTTTCTTGATACGAATAAGGGGGATTATTCTGGCAGACGCACTGCTCCAATTAGCGCAACTCCCGCTGTAGCAATTCAGCCAAGTGAAATCGGGAGGGATTTACTTGTTCGCCTAAAAATGGATCAAGGAAACGATGGCAAGAAGCAAGCACTAGCGACAAATGAATTTAGTCAGCATGATGAAATGCTAATGAACTTTTCGCTTGATGTTGGAGGCGTAGGATCAATTCGGGAATTTCAATATGATGAGACGGTACACGTGTCAACCACGTTTAATCATAAAATTGATGAGGTTGAGCATGCACGTCGTTGTCGTCTTTTCATAGAAGCAACAGGCAGCATTACTGATTATGCAAACCAAGCTAGAAATGCAGTTAGTGGTGAGCCAAACCGAGTATTAATCGTGTTAGATCCAAAGCATAGCAGAAAAGCAGTACGCTATTGGAAACTTGACACAACAGATCAGGAGCGTGAGAATATTCTCGCTGAACTTAAAGATCGTGGAGCACATGTGTTTCTTGGTGATGACCGAAAAGGAGACATTCCTGTATTTCAAGCGTATAAAAATGCACTTGCCGCGCTAGAGGTTAATGATCTTTATCGTCCAGTTTAATTTATATAAAATAGCCTTAAGTAATCAAGCATGCAATGAGTTTCATAACACCATTAGGAAAACCTTCGGGTATCACGTTAGCAGATCATACTAATCATGTGGTTGAAGAAGCTCGAAAAGTATTGGACATTTTTCCCTTTTTAAAGGAGAAATACGCTAGACTGACCGATGGTGGTGATTTGGAAACTCATGTGCTTGTGGCTGCTCGTGATCACGATTTGGGTAAGGAGAACTGTATTTGGCAAAAGGCCTGTCAAGCTGATAATGAACTCTACAGAAAGTGGCGTGTGCAAAGTGGGTTAGATCCTAACGGTGTGAATTCCTCTGACTATTCAAGATTTGAAGCTGCTATTTTTCGTGGCGATGTTTCTCGGCCTCATCACTTGATGAAGTCTGGACTCCGCCATGAGTTTGCGAGTATTCCTAGAATGCCAAAGCACTCGTTAACGATGGAGGCGGTGGTTGCTATTGGTGCTCATCACGGTAAGCTTTCCCTTAGACATGAGCATCGTTGGCTTTATGATGGTGGTGGAGATAAGGACACCTTAATTGAAGGAGCTTATGCGAAGCAGTGGAGATTTTTCAAAAAAGCAGCAGACAAGAACTCTAAAGGCAGGACAGATGAGCGTCAGCTTAAGGAGATCTATCAGATAAGATATCGTTTCGATATTCCACGCGCGCTTCTGCAACTAGCAGATACCCGTGCAAGTCGGATGGAAAGCCTTGGGGCGAATGCCCTACCTAAATTGTTGCCATGGAAGTTTGCTTGGCCTTCAGAATGGCATACTGCTGATGGAACTCCTAGCTATAGGCCCGTTCAGCGTATTGCCTTGGGTATTGCCGAACGGAATGAGTTTGTTTCGATTCTCCGTGCGCCAACAGGTAGTGGTAAAACGGCAGCTTCCTTGTTGTGGGCGAATAGACAAATTGAACGTGGCCGTGCAGACAGGCTCGTAGTTGCAATGCCTACTCGTTTCACAGCTAACGCTTTGGCGAAAGGAACTGAAGATCTTGTTGGTGAAGCTGGTTTATACCACTCGTCAGCATTTTTCAATCGTTACGGCGAGCTATCAAGTGCAGAACGTTATCAAGCGAAGGAGTTACATCTACTTGCGCAAAAACTCGTTACACCCGTAACGGTTTGCACCGTCGATCATTTACTCATTGCGTTAACGGGGGCAAAGGAACACCATCATGCTAGCTTCGCATTCCTTGCGCACTCAGCAGTGGTCTTTGATGAAGCCGATTTCTATGACGCATTCGTACAGGCAAATCTTAAGTTTTTACTGGATGCGCTTCGTGCCTTAGAAGTCCCCGTCCTTATCATGAGTGCCACAGTACCAGAAAGTGCGCGAGATCATTACGAGGTTTCATCAAAAATTGACGACGCAGATAAAGCGGAAGCCGCAGAGCGAACCCCACCTAAACGTTTAGTGAAGTATGGAGGTGAAGTTTCTGCTCCTATTGATGTGAGGACTCATCTCGAGCAAATGCTAAGAGAAGGCAATGGAATTATTTATGCCAATACAGTTGCTCGAGCAATGGCCTATCGCTCGTTCCTAAAAGAATTACAAGCGGAGTTTGATCCAGAGCTAGAGGTTGAGATCGTTTTATACCACAGTCGATTTACAGAGCCTCACAAAAAAGACAAAGAAGAAAAGCTCGTTGCGTTACTAGGAGATAAAGCGTGGCGAAAGGGAAAGCCAAGTTCAATCGCTATTCTTACACAGATAGGCGAGATGAGTATTAATATTTCTACTTCAAACATGCTAAGTGAGGCCTGCCCTTGGGATAGGTTGTCACAGCGAATTGGTCGACTTAATCGTTTTGGCGAAAGCTCGAATGCGACATGTGTCGTTGTGGCACCTATGAAGGACGGGAGTATTTACCCTGCACCCTATGGCGAGTATTTGCGCAAAGAAGGTTGGATGCCATCAGAACCTTTAAATCGGACCGTCGATCATCTGAAATCGTTGCCAAAAGACGGTGTTTTTGTAACTCCTGTTGAAATGACAGAATGGGTAAACAAACTTTATCTAGAAGCGGAAAAACCAACAGCAGCAGCTCGTGAAAATCTGAGGAGTTATGAGCAGCTCGTTCGGGAGTCAGTACTTATTCTCCCAAATATTCAGTCAGATGATGAAAATGCAAGTGCGCATGATTGGTCTGCACGCCAGATTGGGACTCAGGCGACAGTTTTAACCCGAGCCTTGCCGCGAGCTGCGAATTGGGGTGAGTGGGAAGAACACAAACTGAGGTTTGGATTGACTGTTCCTAAATATCAAGTTGAAATGGACCAACGGCAGGAAAATTCTAAACTGGAATGTTGTACAGCGGAGATAGGATTTGGAGACGAGCCAACTAAAGTTACGTACTACTATGCTCCTGCATTTAATGATGAGCAGGATGATATTCTCACAGGCGGTGGAGATGTTTATAATTCAGAATTAGGATTATTCGGACTCTATGACCTTGGGAACAAGGCTGAAGACCTTAAAGGCGATGAATAGTAACGCTAACTACAACGCATCCCACATTACCTATTTCCTCCTCTGTCACCGAAAACTCTGGCTGCACCACCACGGAATGCGCATGGAAGACAACTCTGTAGATGTCCAGCATGGTAAACAACTAGAGAAGCAAGTGTACGATCGACGCCCCCAGCGATGGCGTGAACTCAGCGTTGGGTCTGTCAAAATTGATCACTACGATCCTAAACTGCGGGTCGTGCGAGAGGTGAAGAAGAGTCCAAAACTTGAATACCTGCATATTACGCAAGTACATTATTATCTGTACCAACTAGAGAAATATGGACTGTCAGGTGCAACAGGTCTCATAGAGTATCCGAAGCAACGGAAAACCACGAAAGTTGAACTCTCGGATGCCGCACGGGCCCAGATAGAAAGATACTTGTCTGAGATTACCAAAATCGTCTCTGAAGAGGTTGCACCTCCAGCAATCAAGAAGAGTTACTGTTCGAATTGCGCCTTTTATGATTTCTGCTACTGTTGAGTAAGTCGATGAGGTTCTACCTACCACTATAAAGATTTTGAGATGTCAAGAGCTTATTATTTATTTAATCCAGGGCGTATGAGTCGACGAGATAATACTCTGAAATTTATACCTGTCAATGCGGAAGGAGTTCAAGGGGCGCCAAGGTTCATTCCCGTGGAAGACGTAAGTGCGTTGTACATTTTTGGAAGCCTTGACACGAACTCAGCACTTTACAATTTCTTAGGTCGAAAGCACATTCCTGTGCACTTTTTCGATTACCATAAACACTATACAGGTACGTTCAGTCCGCGTGAACACCTGCTAGCGGGCAAGATGGTGGTAGAACAAACCAAGGCCTACTTGAAGCCTAAGCGGAGGTTACACATTGCGAAGCGGATCATTGAAGGCGCAACCTATAATATGCTTAAGACTCTCCGTTATTATGGCAATCGGGGTAAAGACGTTTCTGCGGCTGTCGGTGGGATCGATTACTTGCGTGCTGGGATTAAAGATGTAGAGTCTGTTCCAGAGCTCATGGGAATAGAAGGAAATTGTCGACGTCAATATTATGAGGCTTTCGACGTAATCGTAGATCATTTTGAGTGGGACGGTCGGAAGAAAAAGCCTCCTCGGGGCGAACTCAATGCCCTTGTAAGTTTTGGTAACGCCATGTGTTATTCACTCTGCGTAGACGCGATTTACAATTCTCAACTCAATCCAACGATTAGTTACCTGCACGAGCCAGGAACACGGAGGTATAGTTTGGCACTTGATGTAGCAGAGATTTTTAAGCCCATTTTGGTAGACCGACTTATCTTTCGTTTATGTAATAAGCGAGAGATACGAGAGGAGCATTTTGATAATCTCGACCAAGCTTCCTTTCTATCAGAGACTGGTCGAAAGGTCTTTTTAAGAGCATGGGAAGAGCGGTTAGATCAAACAATTGAGCACAGGAATTTGCACAGGAGAGTTTCGTATCGTCGATTAGTCCGTTTGGAGTGTTACAAAATTGCTAAGCATGTTCTCGGGATGGAGAAAGAATACGAGCCCTTTAAGATTTGGTGGTAGCTCTTTTGACTACGATTATCTAAAGATTCGCCCAAACGTTTGTTTTCGAAGAACTGCAAGGTGAGTTTGGATTGATTTTACGAACTTGTCTGCATGTATGTAATTGCTGTGTACGACGTTCGGGCAGACCGAACTCAAAAGATGCTTAAGATTTGCCGGCGATATTTAAACTGGATCCAAAACTCAACGCTAGAAGGTGAGCTCACAGAGCTGCAACTAAACGAGTTAGTCGATGCGGCGCTAAAGGTGATGGATCCGGACACAGATTCGCTGATTCTCTTTAAAAATCGGAATGCAGCTTGGCTAGAAAAAGAGGTTGTAGGTGTCGAGAAAGCCTCTACTGATCAGTTTTTGTAGTCGTCGCTGACTGTGGGATAGGGTGAGACAAAGTTCTTTGACAAGGTGGGTTTTTATTTAATGTATTGATAGTTAGTGGTTTATACTCGTCGTCGCTGAGCGGGGTATAATGCTGTATTTGGGGTTGAGGACAAAATAGGCTATGTTTGGCCTGAGTTAGAAACTGGACGCATTGAGCTACAGGTAGTTATGTATTTGGTCTCTTGCTGTATTAATCGCTCCTTATTGGAATTGAAACTT
>JBGCGF010000081.1:0-26048 GCA_045110575.1 Saprospiraceae bacterium | reverse complement strand
AATTCGGATTCTGGCGAAATTGAGATGATTTATTGCTGATTTAGGCAAAAAGCGCAAGGAATAGCTGGCTATTTCGAGCATTTTTAACGAAAACCAGTGAAAAATCAGCCAATTTTTAGTCGAATTGGATTTCCTAAACACACTCTCTTAGTGCTGATCTGGCGGTTCAATGGTATCAAAACCTTCAAGAAATTCACTTTCTTCTTCCTTTGGTTCAAATTCGCCGGGTGCCTTGTTGGGGCCAAATAGTCCATCAAGCTTGATAGATGGCTTTTTGAGTGTCGGTTTGACAACCACTTTGTCAGATCGGTCAATAATTTTCGACGATCCACTTAAGGCCGGAGATGTAGTTGTAGTCTCTAAAAACTCGTCGTCTCCCTCGTCATCCCAGTCTAGATACTCGTCAGTGTCAACGTCTATCGTTCTCGCTGGCTGGCTTACGATAGCGCGGCTTTGAGTTCTTCTAGAGGTATTCGCTTTAGGAGCAGCATCGGCTATGTTAGGCCGGCTCTCAACGTCTTCGATCTTGGATTGACTTGGACGGTTTTTGGTTCTATAGCCATCGTCGTCGTAATCATCAATCAAGCTTTCAGGTCCAAAAAGGCCAATGAGCTTTCTACGAATTGCCGCTTTTCGTCCCTGTGAGAAAGTGAAATCTCTGCGGACTTCCCCATTTGCAAATCGGACATCGTAGTTGTCGTTAGCGAGCGTTCCGTCGATCTTAAAGCCAACGTTCAGTCCATTGCGCTTGTCGGGTACAAACTGCATACCTGGACGCTTACCAAACAGCTTGTTCATTACTGTCTGCGCGCCATTGGTGCGAATAGAGTAATCAATCTCTTGGTCAAATCCATGCGATCCAGCGACGGTAAAGTTGCTGGCCGTCGATTGAATAAACATGGCTGGGAGATAGACGACGGACTTGTCGATTTCAATCCAGTTTTCGACATCAATGAATCGAATGTGTGCAAGGTCGTCTTTGCGAATGAACTTACTCATCGCCATCAGCATTTCGAAATCACGCAGCTCTCCGTCGGTCATACCAACGTTGGCCCAAACGTGCAATTCGTCCATGAGGAGGTTTGCTTCCTTGTCCCAAGAGGCTTCTAGAAAAGCACGAGTCGTCATTTGCCCATTGATATGACGAGCTTCTACGACTTGCTGGCCTACGTTTTCTGTACGTTCGAAAAGTTCGGTAATGTTTACCTCTGAGCACGCAAGTTTTGCCGAAAGGCTAGGAGCCTCACGCAGCTGCATATTACCCTCTACTTCCCAGTGGCCTTCCATTGCAAAGCCTTCTCCGGAAAGCGATAGATCGGATGCTTTCAGCGCACAGCTACCAGTGAAGTTCTTTACCCGAACCTCATTGTAAACCACTTGATCCGCCTTCAACTTTAGTTTAGCTCCGAGGCCATCAGCAATTGTAGGATTACTACTCAGGTCCGCTGTTCCTTTAGAAGCCAAGCCTTTCTCACTGCTGCCGAACATGGCAACCCAAGCGGCGAGGTCTATTTTGTCTGTTGCGATGTCCCCGTTAAACGAAAGCGTTTGTGAGTCATCGCCTAGAAGGTATGGGATGAGGTTGTCGACGGTCAGGGTCGTGTTCAGCTTATCGCCAAAACCTGTCAACTGTCCTTTATTAACCTTAAAGTTGGCACCTTTGAGGGCAATTGAGCTTGCGCCAAAACCAACCTTACTGCCGTTATAGCTCATCGATGCACGATCGAGTTCAAACTGTCCACTTGTAGTGATATTACGTGCGTATCGACTGTCTACGAGATGCCTTTGTCGGCCACGTAAGCGGAATTTGCGGGCGGTAAGTGTCCCCTCAAAGTTCCCGCCGTCCCAAATTTCGTCGAGCCAAGACAGCGGCAGTGTTCCGCTCGCTTCGACATCATACTTAGGATCAGAGAAGTTGGTCCACGTAAAGCGCCCATTCAAAGGTTGTCCTTTTAGGTGAGCGACAAGGTTGACGAGTTGCAGCTTAGAATCGGCCATCGAGTGCGCCTTACCATTCGAGTACGACAGATTGAAACTGACATCGGTTGCGTTGCGCTTTAAGGCAGGGATGTACAATGCACCATCACGTAGTTCTCCGGTAAAGTCTATGGCTGGGCTCTTGTACTTGTCGAGCATGCCTTGGATCTTGCCTTCCAATGCGAATTCGCCTTTGCTGTCCAACTCACGTATGGATTGAGTGACCCACTGCTTAGGTAGGACTCTCAGGAGTGTTCCTAATTTGCCTTCCTTGGTCTTCAGGTCGAGGTTGTACGCTGTCGAAGACTTAACAAAGCCGATACTTCCAGAAAGATCAATGGGCATATCGTCCATCGTGACCGTTGTGGGGCCAAAGAGGTAGGTATTCGCTTTGGGGTCAATGTCGAGTTCGAGCTTGGCACTGATGTCCATTGCCTCCATATAGCTGAGTTCGCCAATGGTAAGAAAGTAGCTCTGCCCCTTAAAGGCTCCCGTTAGGGTGTAAGCTTCGTTACCGAATGCACCTGCTAGCTCTCCATCTTGTACATAGAAGGACCCTTTGCTCTGAGCAGGAATATCTTCATAGCGGACGGTGACCTCCGAGAGGAGGATACGCGATAGCGCAAACGAGAACTCATTCGCTGTTCCAGTTTTCTCTTGACTCCTGAGTACGTTCCAGTTTCCTACTCGATCACTGCCTCTGTATACGAAGAGCTCACCTCCATCGAGTTTGATGGTGTTCACGATCCAGTCGTCTGCAAAGAGTAAATCCCAATAGCTGATTCGCCCAGCGAGGCGATCAGCTTTGAGCAACATGCCTTCACCTTTTCCTTCGAGGGTCACTTCTTGGAGGTCTACACTCGCAAAAGGGAACTCGCGCCAGAGGCTAAGGGACACTTTTTCTACGCTTAATTCAGTGTCAAGCTGTTCTCGAAGGGCCTTAAGCGCCTGTTTTCCGATCTCTTTTTCAAAAAAGAGAGGAATTATGAAAGCTAGAAGTAGCAGCCCAACAGCGATACCGCCGAGCCATTTTAATAAGTGTTTCATGCCGTTTCGCCTCCGAATACGCTGATATTCTGTCCTTTGCGGTAGTTCGCTGTTGCTAAAATCTTCCTTCGAATGCATGGCTAAGATAACGTACACGTGTGCCTCGCTTGGTACACAGACAAAAGACTTTTATTTTTTTCAAAAAAAGCTTGCGTGGAGAGCAGAAAAGGCTACTTTTGCGGCCGCTTCTAAAGAGAAGCATCGTTAGGGCGGTTAGCTCAGTTGGTTTAGAGCACCTCGTTTACACCGAGGGGGTCGGGGGTTCGAGCCCCTCACTGCCCACATACATAAAGCCTCGCTTCGATCACTCGGAGCGGGGCTTTTTTATTGGTCGAGTAGTTCATTTCGATCTGTCCAATAGGCAGTAGCTTGCCGTCATGTCATCATTTGGAGAAAAGGCAGTCAAGATTATGAGTCAGGCGAGTATGCGCCGACTTTTCTTCCTGCTCTTAGTTGGAGGCGTGACCTATTGGTTCATCGATCTCATCGGGCCATTCTTGATGCCCGTTTTCTGGGCAACGGTATTAGCCATCGTTTTTCAGCCCATGTCGCAATGGTTTTGCATGAAAGCCAAAGGGCGCGAGAGCCTTGCCGCTACACTCACTACGCTATTGATAACGCTAGTGGTTGTCTTACCAATATCGCTTGTCGTCTTAGCCGTTGTAAATGAGGCCAGCGCACTGATAGGTAAAGTCAATTCAGGCGAGCTTGATCCAAACCTTATCGTCACTTGGTTTGAAGCGAGAATCCCTGCTGCTCAGATGTTAGCAGAGGATTATGGGGTAGATTTTAATCAAGTTCGAGAAAACGTCACCACTGCAATTACCACTGGTGGTCAATGGATCGGCAACCAGGCTGTGAAAATTGGACAAAACTTCATTGGAATTGCGGTTCAATTCTTCCTGATGCTCTATCTGCTATGGTTTTTCCTTCGAGATGGACATAAGATCACGGAAATGGCCATCAGAGCGCTCCCACTCGGCGATCGTGAAGAGCGCATGTTGTTTAGCCGTTTTGCCACGGTAAGTCGCGCTACGCTAAAAGGAACGTTGATCGTTGCAATCATACAGGGAACGCTAGGCGGACTGCTATTTTGGGCCGTAGGTATTTCAAGCCCTCTTTTCTGGGGAGTGATGATGACGCTTTTGAGTCTGCTGCCTATTGGTGGAGCAGCATTGGTTTGGGCTCCTGCAGCCATTGTCTTTGCAATTCAAGGAGACTATGTTCGGGCGTTAGCACTTGTCTCCTTTGGAGGGCTCGCAATTGGCTTAGTCGATAATCTCCTACGACCTCTTTTGGTAGGCCGAGACACACAAATGCCAGACTACTTAGTCTTGGTTACCACCTTAGGCGGCATTGCCAGTTTTGGACTTGCGGGATTTATCATTGGGCCCGTCGTTGCAGCCCTGTTCCTCAGTGTTTGGGAATTGATGATGATCGAATTTGAGGAGCATCCAGAAGATCACCAGGAGAAAGAAATAGCTGATTCGTGACCGTTACGCGGCTCTCACATATGCAGCTTCAACTCCATTGGCAAGCAGAATACTATTGTAGATCGTGATTGGTAATGTCAGATCACATTGACTATAGATAAGAGAAGGGCTGTTTCATCATGTGAAACAGCCCTTCTCAAGTAAAGTCGTGTCTGTCTGATTTAGCTATCACTAGAGAAAAGTACTTTCTCTTCGACAACCTTCATCAGCGTACGAATAGCGATGTAGCTGTTGTTATAGCGTTCCTTATGCTTCTTCTGTAGCGCAGGGGCGTAGTTCGCGAAGTAAGCTTGTAGTGTTGCGTTGTCCTTACAGGTGTACTGTATGGCATAGCTCGTACCTTCTTTGTCTTGATCGTTCATGATACGGAGCATGCGATAGCTCACGAACAAGCCGGTAGCAAGTACTTCAGGAATATGCTCACTTCTCATCCATTCGAGCCATTCTTCGGCTACGGGGAGGTCAATCTTGACGGTAACGTTGTAGACGATCATAGGCGCTCAATTTGAACGCCTATCTTCTTAAGTCGCTCTTCGATGAACTGATAGCCACGGTCGATTTGGTGTGCGTTCGAAATCGTGCTGACTCCTTGTGCACTACACGCAGCAATTAGCAGACTAACACCCGCACGAATATCAGGGCTACTCATGTTGGTGCCGCGAAGTGGATATGCTCGGTCGATACCGATAACAGTAGCACGGTGAGGATCACAAAGGATAACCTTTGCACCCATGTCAATGAGCTTATCGACGAAGAATAGTCGACTCTCAAACATCTTCTGGTGAATCAATACGGAACCTCTCGCTTGTGTCGCTACGACCAAAAGGATACTTAGAAGGTCAGGTGTAAATCCAGGCCAAGGGGAGTCATAAACGGTCAGTATAGAACCATCAATGAAGGTTGATACTTCATAATGATCTTGAGCGGGGATATGGATATCTCCATTGTCCATCTCATTGATGGTAATGCCCATCTTCCGAAAGGTCGGAAGAATCACACCTAGTTTTTCTGGGCGGGCAGCTTTGATCGTTAGTTCGGACTGCGTCATGGCTGCAAGGCCAACCCAGCTGCCGATCTCGATCATGTCAGGAAGCAAACGGTGTGTGCATCCTGTGAGGCGATCTACTCCGTGAATGGTGAGTAGATTCGATCCTTGACCTTCTATTTTTGCACCCATGGATTCAACCATAGCACACAATTGCTGTAGATACGGTTCACAAGCAGCATTGTAGATCTTGGTCGTTCCGGGTGTAAGCACGGCAGTCATAACCATGTTTGCTGTACCCGTGACAGAGATCTCGTCCATAAGCATGAACGCTCCTTTCATGCCTTTCTCTGCAGAAACGAAAAATTCGTCTTTGTCTGAATCATAGACGAATTCAGCGCCGAGTTTCTCAAAACCGTGGAAGTGCGTATCAAGTCGACGACGACCGATTTTGTCGCCTCCTGGCTTTGGGAGGAAGGCTTTACCAACGCGATGAAGCATTGGTCCGATCAGCATTACTGACCCGCGAATCTGAGAAGCCTTCGTTTGATATTCGGGACTTCTGAAGTAGTCAATGTTGACGCTTGGGGTATGGAAGCTAAAGGTGTGTGTGCTTTGTTCTACAATCGTACAACCTAGCCCGCGCATGAGATCCATCAGGTTATGGACATCAAGAATACGTGGGAGATTGTCTAAGATCACCGGTTGATCGGTGAGCATTGTAGCACAGAGTACTTGTAGCGCTTCGTTCTTTGCGCCTTGTGGGATTATTTCACCGCTGAGTTTGTGTCCGCCTTCTACGCGGAATGCATTGCGTTCCATATAGGGGCAAGATAGCCGACGAAAGCTTTCTTTTTGCCCTTAGAGAATAGAAATTAAGATTGCCCGACCGGTGCGCTTTAACGCTTTCGGAAGCGGCGACGATTACGGTTGCCTCCGCCTTTCTTGCGGTTGTTGCGACGCTTGGTGATAGGAGCGGTCTGCTTAATGTGCGATTGGGTGCCTTTACCCATGAATGCATCAATGTTCGTCCCTTCTGGAAGGGTAAGTAAACCATCACTCATCTTCTCCAGATCGGCTAAGATTGTGCGATCACTGATATTCTGCGCATCATTATAGGTAGAGTACGCGAGCTTCATGTAGCAGGCCACCGTATTCACGATCGCAGCTTTGCGTTCTTCGTCTTCTGTCTGAATTGCCTTCGAAATCAGACGTTGCACGTACTCACCGTAGTTACGTTGCTTGAGCACAGATTTGGGATATGGGACCTCTTCAGGAGGAACTTGATCTTCTTCTGGAGTTGGAATATGCCCGTCGGGTGGGGTAGCGGTGAGCTGGTATGCTGACAGTCGGTATGCATGCTTCCAAAGACGACGTTCGAGGTCTTCTTTAGCTAAGCCGTCTTCATTCCCAGCTTGTTGAGCCATCATTTGCACGATTCGCTCAACAAAAGCTTGTTGTCGCTCAGTGTCTAATTCAACTGCTTTTTCAAGCATTGACTGAACGTGGCGACCATATGCTGGAATTTCCAGTTTGGTACGCGCAGTATTATACGTTAATCCTTCTATCACGTGGATGGGGGGGTTATCATAGGCTTTCGCCAAAACTCCAGTGTTAGGGGTTTTGGCGAAAGCGCTAGATTATTCTACTGTAACACTCTTAGCAAGGTTACGAGGTTGGTCAACATTACAACCTCTGTGCACCGCAATGTGGTAGCTCAAGATTTGCAATGGAATGACCGAAAGCAATGGAGAGAACTGCTCTTCTGTGTCTGGAATTTCAATTACGAAATCAGCCAACTGGGCAATATCCTTATCTCCTTCAAGAACAACCGCAATCACCATTCCGTTGCGTGCTTTGACTTGCTCGATGTTCGAGACAATCTTTTGGTAAGCACTTCGGTTGGTACAGATAACAAAGACAGGCATGTCTTCATCGATGAGCGCGATTGGCCCGTGCTTCATCTCTGCAGCTGGATAACCTTCTGCGTGGATGTAGCTAATTTCTTTAAGCTTCAAAGCACCTTCTAATGCAACAGGGAAGTTAAATCCACGTCCGAGGTACAGTGCATTCTGGCTTTCATAAAGCTCTTTTGCTATAAACTCAGTTGGCTTAGCACAGTTTGCAATTGCTTTTTCAACCTTCGTTGGAATAGCAACCAAAGCATCAAGCAACACTTGCTTGCGCGCATCATCGATTGTGCCTCTATGGCTTGCCAAGTGAATAGCCATCAAGCTAAGAATCGTCACCTGACCGGTGAAAGCCTTTGTTGATGCAACTCCAATCTCTGGCCCTGCGTGGATGTAGCTTCCTGCGTCGGTTTCGCGCGCAATAGTAGAACCTACTACGTTTACGATACCGTAGCAAAATGCTCCAGCAGCTTTAGCAAGTTCAACAGCTGCAAGCGTATCTGCGGTTTCTCCCGACTGAGAGATTGCGATAACAACATCTTTCTCAGTAATCACAGGGTTACGATAGCGGAACTCGCTCGCGTATTCCACTTCTACAGGCAAGCGAGCAAGATCCTCAATGAGGTACTCGCCAATAAGACCTGAGTGCCAACTTGTACCGCAAGCAACGATGATAATACGATCTGCGTTTGCAACACGATCAATGTGCTCAACGAGTCCGCCAAGACGGATAAGATTACGCTCAGCACTCACGCGACCACGCATTGCATCAGCAATGGTAGATGGTTGCTCGTGAATCTCTTTGAGCATGAAGTAATCGTATCCACCTTTCTCAATCTGCTCGATCTCTAGGTCAAGCTTATGGATGAATGGTGTTTGCTTCTCGTTTTCGAGGTTAACGATATCGTATGTACCGTCTAGACGAGCTACAGCGACCTCGTTAGATTCGAGATAGATTACATTTTTTGTGTGCTCCACAATTGGAGTTCCGTCAGAGGCGAAGAAGAATTCATTCTCTCCGATTCCTAGAACGAGTGGACTCGCTCTTCGCGCAGCAACCAACTTAGTTGGATCCTCGCGATCGATCACGACAATTGCGTATGCACCGATAACTTTAGATAGTGCTTGACGCACAGCTTCCTCTAAAGTAAGATTAGCTCTACGCTGTACTTCAGCGATCAACTTTATAAGAACTTCAGTATCTGTTTCACTCACAAATACGTGACCGAGTCCTTCGAGTGCAACCTTGAGGCTGTCGTAGTTCTCGATAATGCCGTTGTGAACGATTGCCAGGCGCTCGTCTCCGGATTGGTGAGGGTGTGCATTAACATCGTTAACCTCACCGTGGGTTGCCCAGCGTGTGTGACCAATACCCAACCGACCCTTGAGACCTGCAGCAATAGCTGCAGCGCTCATGTTGTCAACTTTACCTTGGCGTTTGATGACTTTAAGTTCTTCGTCAAAAATGGCAACACCGGCAGAATCATATCCGCGATATTCAAGTCTACGAAGACCTTTTTCAATAATCGGATACGCATCCTTAGCGCCGATATAAGCAACAATTCCACACATAACTTAAGGGATGTAAGAGGTTTTTTGAGATTGATTGGTTGGCTAAGGGAGATCTGTTGTAGCCAGCAGAAGTCTTGCTCGTAGAGCGTTAACGTCTCCACCTGGTCCAACTAAGATACTCTCTCCTGGTAATTGTGATTGAAACTGAGGCACAAGAAATATTTCAGGTGTTCGGTCTCCATTGTTTACGTCCTGAAGGAACTTCGTCAAGTTGAACCTGTAAGCAAAAATTGAATCATTAGAAGTACTTCGATAGTCTGGGATCTTGATGACTGATCCTCCTTCCGAAGTGCTGTAAGGAACAGTTCCATCTACAGCGCCAGAATTGTAATCTACAAGGTCTTCACTCGTATTTTCAACCATCGCTAGAATACGAGGGAGGGCTCTGATTACGTCTTCGGTACCCTGAACTAAGGGGATTTCTAAGAAAGCAGCATTTATAGCCTTGTTATCGAGTACACTCAAATCTGAAAAATCAACTTTAACAATCAAACCACTTAGTGATTGTACGATTGCAAGCGAATCCATTATTGGACCATTGAGAGCAAGTTCTTCGGCTGGAGTGCCTGTGGAATCGTGCACGTACTCCGGTCGAAGTTCTCCAACAGAAGTTGATCCACGGCGATAATTCAGTTGGTATTGGCGTTGGACCCCATTGTCAGTGTAGTAGATGAATGCCCCCATCCGATTGTTCCTAGAGAGACTAAGATCAATTGCAGGTAGTGTCCCCCCACAATCACTTCCTTCGATGACAATTCCAGGGAAGTCGGCGATGAAAAGGCTATCATTTAGTGAGTCTCTAACTACTGAAGCTGCAAGAGCAGGCAATAGGAGATCACTGAAGGTTTGGTTTAGTCTTATGCGAAGTTCGGGCCCAATGGTATCAACTCGTGTGCTGTCACCCGCAAAAACGGTAGCAGTTGTCTGTTGTCGCTGAGGAACAGTAGTTACTTCTCCAAACAGAACTCCATTGTCAAGAAGAGACGTAGAAGTTTCTGGCTCAGGGTTCGAAAATGAACCAGCAGTGGCTCCTAGTACACGAAGACTTGTCGTCGCAAACGTGTCTCCAATTTGGAGAAACGTATCTAGGGGGAGAATCAAAACGATGCTATCGATCGTCGCAGTCGTAAGATCCAACAAGCTATCACGCTCAACGATCTGCATGCCTACACGCGAATTTAAATCGCCCGTGTAAGCGCTTTTGATACACCCTAGTGGCAGTCCACTTTCGGCATCTTGAATCCCATTCGTGAGTTCGGTGTTCTTTGCCGGAAGCGTAAACAGCTTTATCGGAGTATCATCCTGATAATTAATCGGCAGCTGGCTTCCTTCTACTAGTTCACCACCGATTACGGTAGCGTCAGTACATGCAGCCAAAAACGAAGCAATGGCAAGGAAGGAAAAGAGGATGATTTTATTCATAGGGGTGAGGTGCTAAAGGCACAACGCGCTAAGTAGATGAAATGTGGCCTATGGCCAAGAAAAAAAGCCGTGCTTTTGCTTGAGCGGTCCACTGATTGTGAAACCGCTCAAGCATTAGCACGACTTGTTCAATGCGTTTTTACTCTACTTCTTCGACCTCCTCGGTCTCTTCAGTAGCTAAAAGGTCATTGTAAAGCTCGATGTATCCGCCGACATAGTCTTCTTCTTTGAAGTCTAGTACTGGCTTGTCTGTCGACATGGCGGTAAGCGCTGCGTCAACGTGTTCAGGAAGACTTCCCTCACCACGAATCACTGCATCAGCATACTGGATAGCACCAAGATCAAGGCTTACACCTTCCTCATGTCGGAAAGCTGCGAGGTCTTCTTTCTTAAGGTTGTTGATACTTGCTTTCGCAAAGAAATCTTCACCAAACTCTTGGTCGAAATCTTGATCGTATGCAGAGTAAATTACCTTCGAAAGTTCGAAGAGTGGCTCGTTTGCATAGGCGCTCTTCAAAAAGAACGGGATCAAAGAAGTCATCCAACCATGACAGTGAATGATGTCAGGTGGCCAACCGAATTTCTTGACAATTTCAAGGGCTCCTTTACAGAAGAATGCCATTCGATCGGCATTGTCTGCGTAGACCTTTCCAGACTTGTCTTCGAAAATAAACTTGCGCTTAAAGAAGTCGTCGTTGTCGAGGAAGTAAACCTGCATGCGCGTTCCCGGCAAGCTGGCTACTTTGATAATTAGTGGGTAGTCATCGTCATCCACGATTATGTTCATACCAGACAGACGCACAACTTCATGCAACCGGTGACGGCGCTCGTTGATTGTACCAAATCTAGGCATGAGAATGCGGATGTCCATTCCATTCTCTGTTACTCCTTTCGGAAGCGCACGAGCAATTTCGCTCATGATACTCTCCGTCGTATATGGACGCAACTCTTGCGTCACGATAAGGACTTTCTTCTTCTCCATGTATCTTGTGTCAAGGGGCTGTATCAGCCGTTGCTTTGAGGCCTTCGCTTGAAGCGGTTCCTCCAAAAGCGGCTGCGAAAATACAAAAAGGACTCGAAATGCCACTAAATGTTAGGGCTTTCGCCAAAACCATTAGGCAAAATGGCATATTAATCAAAGTTCTGTGACATTATCGACCGATAATTCTACCAAAATTTTGGAGTCAAGAACAGAATCGCCAGATAAATCTACTTTCGTCCAACTATGCAGATTGCAGAATCGCGCGAAGCGCTAGACAGAATCACCCAGAAATGGTCAAGCGATAAGCTAGACTGGGCGTTCGTGCCAACCATGGGTGCCCTTCACGAAGGACACCTCACGTTGGTCAGAGAGGCTTTGAAGCATTTCCCTCGGGTGGTGGTGAGCGTCTTCGTCAACCCTACACAGTTTGATCGTGCCGATGACTTGGAACGTTATCCACGGCAGCCCGAAAAAGACGCAGAAATGCTGCGTGGAGCAGGAGCACACGCCATGTTTTTGCCTAGCGTAAAGGAGGTCTACCCTGAAGGAACGGATAAGGATCGTGTACCTGACCTAGATGGATTGGACACCCGTTACGAAGGCTCATCACGACCTGGACACTTTGATGGTGTTGTACAAGTGGTAAGGCGTCTGTCTCAAGCTGTCAACCCTAAAGGACTCTTTTTAGGTCAAAAAGACGCGCAACAAGTAGCCGTTCTTCAACGCGCAGCTGCACAAGAGTTTTGGCCTCTGAAAATTTATGCAGTGCCTATTGTCAGAGAGAAATCTGGATTGGCGATGAGTTCACGAAATGCACTCTTGAGTAAAGAAGCAAAAGTGACAGCAGCTACCATTAATAAGGTTTTGGCGAAAGCTGAAGCAGACTGGAATGTAGGAAACAGCCCGCGAAGCATTGAGAAAGAAGCAGCTGATACCTTAATTGCAGCTGGGTTTAAGCCTGAGTACTTTGATTTCATCAACGCAGATACGTTCGAGCAAATTCCGGATTTACCCAAAGCCACCCAACCGATCGAAAAGCCGCTCATCGTAATGGTCGCTTGGCTCGATGGGGTTCGCCTACTTGATAATCGGATGCTTTTTTAGCATCACCGAGCGATTGCAACTAGATACAGACCTACTCGTTTTTACGGGCGACTAGATTAATCAAACCCTGTTTGTCGTTTACGCTTAATCAAAAGCGTACATTTGCGCGCCGAACGAACAAGCCCCGCACATGCTGCTTCAAATATTTAAGTCCAAAATTCACCGCGTCCGCATTACTGAGGCCAATCTCAATTACGTCGGTAGTATCACTATTGACGAGGATCTCATGGATGCTTCTGGCCTTTTGGCTGGAGAGCGCGTGCAAATCGTCAACAACAACAATGGCGAGCGTATTGAGACATACGTTATTAAAGGCGCTCGTGGCACAGGCGTTATATGCCTGAATGGTGCAGCAGCAAGACGTGCTGAAATTGGTGACCTCGTGATCATCATCGGCTATGGCTGGATGACCCCTGAAGAAGCAGCCGTTTTCGAACCTAAGGTTGTCTTCCCAGACGACAATAACCGTGTTTCTGCGTGAAAGGTAAATTAGCAAATGCCCTAAAGTTCTTAGGGTTCCTTTCGATTGGAATGGTGATCATCACCTTGGTTTACCGAAATCAAGATGCTGCTTTCCAAGCTCAGTGCGTTCTTGATGGTATCTCTACCGACGAGTGCTCATTGCTCGACAAACTTGCTTCCGATCTATCGACGGTGAAGTGGGCATGGCTCGGATTCGCGGTCTTCATTTTCATGATCAGTAACTTTTTCCGTGCATGGCGTTGGCAACAACTCATCGAGCCGCTCGGAAAAAAGGTCTACTTCTGGAATGCTTTCTGGAGTGTCATGATCGGCTACTTCGCCAACCTTGGCCTTCCTCGCATGGGAGAGGTCGTTCGCGCAGGATTGCTCGGTCGCTATGAAGGCATCGCAGTGGAGAAGGTCATGGGTACGGTCGTCGTCGATCGTATTCTAGATGTGGTCTGCTTGCTGGTCGTCATCGGTTTAGCGTTCGCGCTCCAATGGGAAACCCTCAGCAATTTCGTAGTCGAAACCCGCGGACCTAGTGGCGCAGGAGGAGGTTTTGGGCCTCTACTCGCCATGGGCGTAGGTGTCCTTGTTGTAGGAGCAGGTCTTGTTTTTTGGTTGTTCCGCAAGTTTGCGCACACCTCATTTGTCCAGAAGATCACCAAGCTCGCAACTGGATTTGCAGAAGGACTTCGCTCACTTACGAAAGTGAAAAACAAGCCCATTCTACTTTTCAATACCGTAGGGATTTGGGCATGCTATTTTGGAATGGCTTACCTGCCTTTCTTCAGCTTCCCGCCAACAGAGATGCTAGGTTTCGATGCCGCGCTTATGGTGTTTGTCTTTAGTGCACTAGGCATTGTTATTCCTTCTCCTGGAGGACTCGGCAGCTATCATTTCATGGTCATTCAGGCACTTGCACTCTTCAGTATCGCTGGTGATGACGCACTCAGTTTTGCGAACATCCTGTTCTTCACCGTTCAAATCGGTGTAAACGTGTTATTCGGAATCATTGGGCTGATCATGATGCCGATTATTAACGGCGGAAAGCGCGTTAGCTTAGCTGATACCGTCGATGGCGACCCGTCGACGACAGTCAATACCGAAGCTGTCTAGATGAATTCCGACTTTCCAATATTTGATGATCCTGCTCAGCGTATCGCCAAGGATTGGGCTTTCGCCAAAACCCAAGTCGCGGCGTGGAGAGCAGCCGGCGAAACTGTCGTCTTTACCAACGGTGTTTTTGACCTGCTGCATCCTGGGCACATGACCTATCTCGCTCAAGCACGGATGTTTGGGCATCGGCTAGTTGTTGGACTCAACAGCGACGCCTCTGTAAAACGGCTCAAAGGCGAGACTCGCCCCCTTCAGGCTGAAGAGGATCGGGCGTTCAATCTTGCTGCGCTGCGAAGTGTAGACTTGGTTGTTCCGTTTACGGAAGACACTCCGCTAGACCTAATCCAGACGCTTCACCCAGACGTACTCGTCAAAGGAGGCGACTATAGCATTGCGACCATTGTAGGTGCGCAAGAAGTTCTCGCCTGGGGAGGTAAGGTTGAGGTGTTGAGCTTCGTGCAAGGGAAAAGCACGACCTCACTCATCGAAAAGATGGGGTAATTGTGGACGACCGCTCCTGCGGTCCACCGAGACACGAATATGAGTCTAAAACAAGATAGCGCGTGGCGCTATCAATGACAGTACACCAAGAACTTCTCCCAGAAGTATTCATCCTTGAAGAAATCTCTGATCGGATACACATCGTTTTGGATGCTCGGGTGAAGACTACCGACTTCTTCCTTCATGCTTTGTGCATTACCACCTTTCCAAGCGATGAGGCCATTGGGAATGGAATGCTGATCTGTAGGGGAGAGCATCGGTCTAGCCCAACTCCAAAGCTGAGGTAGTTTAGCTACAGCCCTTGTCACAACGAAATCGAACGAGGCACGACCTTCTTTGTAATCTTCTACGCGGGTGTGAATACCCTTGACGTTTGTCAGTCCGAGCGCAGATGCGATTTCGTTGACAACCGTAATTTTTTTGCCTCTTCCATCGACGAGCACAAACTCAACTTCTGGAAAGGCGATCGCCAAAGGAATACCGGGGAATCCACCACCACAGCCAAGGTCAAGAATCCTCGAGCCAGGTTTTAGCGCAAGCAAACGAAGCAACGAAAGACTATGTAAAACGTGGTGCTTGTATATCTGGTCGATGTCCTTGCGGCTCACGACATTGATACGTTGATTCCAATCGCTGTACAACGGCCCAAGCATTTCAAATTGCTTGGTTTGCGTTTCGCTGAGGTCGTTAAAATATTCGAGAAGTATGTCCACGCCGCAAATGTACCTCTTAGCCTTCGGCAATTTTGAATTGAAAGGCGGGACACTCATATTATGCGTGAAGACCATTATAATCTTATGCATTTGTCCTGCCGAACCACTGGTTCGCAGGAAAGAAAAGATAAAGGCCAGTATATGCAGTGTCCCGCAACATTGCGAGGATCTTTGACACGTCAATCGCTGGCTCGCGCACCTATCTGATTGTCACGAACATTCAATCCCGCAGTACTGCGGGACAAAATTCAAAATTGCGATTCGCCCTTGGCGATTCGTCACACCGCTTCAGCCACAATCACTTTATCTTCCAATTCCTTTTGCGCAGTTCGTCGAGCAATTACGCCTCGGATCCAATTGGGAATCACAACGACACCAGCGAGTAGGTAGGCATAGTATGTAAAGCCACGCCATAACGTGGCAATCAACAAAGCACTCGTCATGTTGCCAGCAACGAAGTCATCCAAGAAGTCATTAAACAAGGTCTCCACGAAGCCCGCGCCGCCTGGTGTAGGAGAGAAGGCTATGATGACGAACATAGATTCTAAGCGCGCATAGAGAGCCGTCTGTGTGAGAAGATCTCGACCTACATCTGTAAAGGCGATAAAGAGGCAACTCAACAACAAGAAGCGAAAGCTCCAAGCGATGGCTGTGCTCATGAAGGCACCAGCATGCCACTTGAAAGGCTTAGACTTCATGTGCTCAGATGCAACGACCATGTCGCGACCCATGTCGAAAATGGTTTTGCGGAAACGCTTCATGATACGCCAACGAGCGACCACACTCAGCATTCTGCGAATACTAACAGGAGAGATGAACAGTCCCCAGAAAATGAAGAGCGCATAGGCCGCCATCAACACATAGGCGATCAAAAATGTAATGCCCCAGCCACTCAAATCTGCGAGTGATTCAGCACCCGGACGAATCATCATCGGACCAAGAATCGCCAACAAGACAGGCAGGGTAAAGACGAAGAATGCAGAGTCTAAGACCACCGTATAGAGCACCAGCGAAGCCGTGCGACCTGCTGAAAGCTTTTCTTGTGAAAGTACGAATAGCGCCACTGCGGATCCGCCGACACTCGTAGGACTAACCGCACTAGAAAATTCCCAAATGAAGATGAGCTCAATACACTTCTTGTAAGAAAAGTCTTGTTCGCTCAAAATATAGAGCCGCATGGCATAGGCTAAGTGTCGAATGACGAGCATCGTCAAGGAGATGCCCACCCACAAAAGTGTGTGTTTCGTCCACTGAATGGCATTCCATTCTTCAAGATCGAACTGCTTATAAAACAGGTATCCAACAACGCCCAAGCCAATAAGAATGGGCAATATGATCCTACTCGTGCGCACGGAGCGCAACGCCTTGTCTTGATCGGCAGAAAAGTCGGACTTTGCAGGCAATGTTGGGGACTAACGAGTTGAAGGGATCTTCTAATGACGGAACGCCAAAAGGTGAGGGTCGGTTGCATATTGACGCCCCTGATTTGCTAGATCGAGCGCAGAAATGGAGATTAGTTCTTGGGGAGCGAGGATCGCCACCTGAAAGTGATCCTGCCGGCGCACAACTCAACGAAGATTGGAAGGCTGCCGATCAGGTCATCGACGAACTCTACGAGGCTGATAAGCGCGGTGGATTGGCTAAATCTTCTACTAAGCTTACTAAGTGGCTCGGCCAGTTGCGACAATCGTATCCACCCGAGGCAATCACGCTCATGCAACGTGATGCAATTGAGCGATATGAGTTAACGCGTTTACTAGCTGAACCGGAAATTCTCGAGACGCTTGAGCCCGATGTTCACCTCGCCGCGACCCTGCTGCAACTCGGTCGACTGCTACCAGAGAAGGCACGTGCTATGGCGGATCGGGTGGTTGCCGACATTGCCACCCGCCTCGCAAAAAAGCTGGAAGAACCGCTATTGAGAGCTGTTCGTTCAGCGCTGGCTTCAGGTGAATTGCTTACGCAAGCCAAACCCAATCGTCATACCGATTGGGGGCGTACGATTTTGACGAACCTCAAGCATTATCAGCCAAGCTTAAAGTCGATCATTCCCGAGCGTTTCGTGAATCGTCAAGCCAAGGGACGAGGATTGCGCAATGTGCATTTGCTTGTTGACCAGAGCGCGTCCATGGCGACCAGTGCGATCCATGCAGCGCTCGCGGCAGCGGTCATGGCCAAGCTGCCTTCCTTGCGGGTAAGACTGCTCGCATTCGATACAGAGATTGCTGACTTGAGTGATCTACTCAGCGACCCAGTCGAGACACTTTTCGGTGTTCAGCTCGGTGGAGGTACAGACATTCACCGTGCCTTACGCTACGAAGAACAGTTCATCCAAGCTCCAACCGAAAGTCTCGTGGTGCTCATTTCCGACCTCTATGAAGGCGGCAGCAAGGGTGGAGTAGTGCGCCGCATGCAGGCTATGCTCGACAGTGGCGTCAAAGTCATTTGTTTGCTTGCGCTCAGCGATGAAGGTCGTCCGAGTTATGATCAAGCTTTCGCCAAAACCCTCACTGAGCTGGGGGCAGTGGTGTTCAGTACAACGCCCGAAGCGTTTCCGGATATGATGGCAGCAGCGTTGCGAGGAGAGAGCTTGGTTAGGTTTGGGCAGAGTGAGTATTAATCTACTCCGCCCCAATTTTTAGAAGCATTACAGCACCTTTTTGGCCCTTTATAGCGAGAGCGTAAGAACCATTTGGAAGATGACTTAGGTCTATTTGAACCTGCTGTGTTCCCAAATCCAATTGTTGTTGATGTACAATTTCGCCTTGCGCACTCACCAGGAATGCAATAGAATGTGACTCTAGTGGACTGTCAAGGAACATCGTAACAAAATCACTCGTCGGGTTTGGTCCAATGTGAAATTGATGTGTTACTGTTGGGTTTTCAGTGTCTACAACTTGGCAGTGTTGGAGTAGCATCATGACATCGCTGCATTCTGGAGTTGGATTGTCATTTAAGATTAATAATTCGATTTTAAATAAATCAGATCGAATGTATTCACAGAGGATGTCACAATTGGTCATGTCTGACATGCTGCCTAGAAATAGTCCTTGATTTCTTAAGGTCGAATCCAATCCCGTAGGGACAGTGTCAAGCTCTTTTAAGTCCAAGTAAAATAGACCCGTGATCAGTATAGTATCTCCTGCGGTGTTAAGTGCATAGGAAGTAGGTACTTCATGCGTAAACGGCTGGGGTAAAGTGTTTGGAGATGAAAAGGAAGAATAACTCACCCAATCATGATAGGCTAAGGAAGGGAAAGTGATGTCAGGTACAGGAGGGTAAGTACTGGAGTTTCCGAGAATTCTAATTGCGGCGGCTGTATCTAAGAGTGGAAATGGAGTTCCCTCAGGAAGTTGCAATGAATAGTCTGGAAAAATGTAAATGTCAAGCGGGTCTCCAGTAGTGCGAGTTAAAGGAGCATTTCGGAAATAGCGCAATGAGTCAAAAGCGGGCAAAATTACATTGCCGCCAATTCCAAGTTCAAAATGACTTTCAAGATAACGAAGGTGCTTCGGGACAGGAATAACTGTTAAAGTTGAGGGGAAATATCGCGAGAAATCTTCGGTACTGTCAGCTGGCGTTCGCTGTTTATTAACCTGAGAAAAGTACCCAGATTTTAATCTGCTAGTGGACTCAAAAATGGGTAGAGAAGTTATAGGGCTAAGTGAGGGATTGTTTATTACTGAGACAACCGGGATATACGACTGAGAATTTCCGTTAGTTATAGGGAGTTCCTTGAGGTTGTAATTTCGCTCAATTTCAAGTGCAGCAATACTAGAATTAGGATGAAGAAAGGAACCACAATTTTGTAAATCCTTATTGTCTAGGAGAAGCAATTGATACGTCGAGTCTAAGGAGTTGAAAACAGGTAGATTGGAGATGCCAGTGTTTGTCAACCCGATAAAAGCTTCCCCTGATCGGTTAGAAAGATTATGAATAGTGTTAAACGCCTCCGCATTGTAAACGCCAAGAAAAGTACTTTTATATGAGGAGTCAATAGTAATGACTCGAAGGGTTTCAGCGTTTCTGATAGCTATACCATTTTGCTCTCCAGGCAAGTTTGGGTAGCCAACGTATATGCTGTCAATAGAATGAATGTCTTGAAAGGAATAAGAAATACTAGATCCATTTCTCCATGGCCTGTTGCTACGATAGTAAAAGGCGGATTGGAATATTGAATCTACAGTTGGGAGAGAATGGGCTCCCGTTATTTGTATTCTGCCATGCCCCCAGAATTCTGACTTGGTTATTTTTTGTAACAGGGGAACTTTCAAGAGTTGGATACTTGTCCAATTCACTTGATCAAGTGAAATTGCATTCGTGTCTACACCATGCCGCCTCAAGGTCATACTTTCAAGGTTTGGAAGGTTTTGAAGCACCATCTGATCTCCAGTGAAAGGAATAGATGTTGAGTCAAGGTGCTTTATCCCTAAATTGTTGTAATTTAAGTTCCAAACGCCTTGCGCACTTGGCATTGCAATAGTATCCAACAGAGGCATGTCCCAGATAGTGATGTTTGCATATCTTCCACAACCAGGAAATGAGTCAAGTAATAATTGCTTGATCAAAGGATTGTTTCTTATGGTTAGCCAGCTGTATGGTCGCCCTCCCACATCTTTAAGGAAATCTACGTCCTCCAATTTAGGATTGTTCGAAACGGTTAAATAAGCTGCGATCTCAAATACACTATCAAGCGCATTGAGACTTGTTAACTCGGGATTGCCATCTACGATTAAGGCTCCGATACGTTTCAAACGTCGCAAGGCACTTAGATCAGTGATGTCATAGTCAGGACTTGGGCCAGGAGTCCTATGTGGTCCAATGATTAATTCCCCAGAGATAGAGGTTATGCCATTTGGATACCTAGCCGCAAGACTGTCCACTTCCCGCTGATATTGAAGCTGCAATGCGCCTACTTGACAAAATAATGATGTACTGAAGAAGGAAATCATAAAACAGATTGCAAGAGGAGTTATTTGCAGAATTTTATTACCTTGATCTAAATTAAACCAATACCTCATGTTACTAAATGAAGCTAGTTCCGTTCTTTCATCTTTCATCTTTCATCTTTCATCTTTCAAAGTGCTCAAAAGCACTTGTATTTAGTCTTTGTTGCCTCTTTATAGGCACTTCTCTACCAGCTCAAGTTACAATGTCTGAGCTAATTGGAGTTAACAGCCGCGGAAAAGACCCGCAGATTCCTCAACAGAAGTTCAATCACATCCGTGAATACCATTCATGGTCAGTCTTCGCTGGCTTTGATACGGATCTCGAAGCAAATGAAGCTTCAAAGCCTATTAAACTTCAACCAGCTTATGATTTTAGTCTAAACTTCGACGATTATTACGCTGGGGTTTCAGGTCAGGCGATGCCCGTCATTCAGTCAAATGCACCTGAACATAGGGGCATAAACGGCCAGCCTAGTAATTATTCAGCTGCAACCAACCTCAAGCCGTATTTTCATCCAAACTTTGCCGCTAGTACCCCGATTGTTGATTCTTTTCCAACTGAGGTTTTTGGAGACCACGATAATGACCCGTGTTCAGACGAGATTTGGTATCCAGTCTTCACGACGCGTAGTCTCCTTTGGAGAGGTAATAATTCTACTGAATTCGTTTTTGGAAAGCCTTATCGAAACGAAATTCCCGTTGATCCGTGCGATCCAAATTCATCGATTCGCACAAGTCTAAACCATGAAAATTTTTGGCGTCGTGTGTTAGAAAGAGCTTTCACAGTTACTGATGATACTTGGCAACAGACTCCGCAAAGTTATGCTGCTCATGCAGAAGCAATGACCTTACATGCGATAAGATATGGATCCAATTCGTATTCAATTAGTCATCCGTTCGGGGATTTGTATAGTCAACGAAGCGATAATGATGATCCTTTCGTTTTAGGTCAAGGAAGCGTTACTTGGTTTGAAAACCAGAATGAGCCCGATCGTTGGTGGCGTGACACTAAAAGTTTATTAGAAACACCTTCAGCAATTTGGCAGTCATTACCTGAGTATATGGCCGCTATGTCTAGTGCTGATTATGATGGTCATGGTGGGGCAATTAAAGTATCAGGTACTCAAACATCTTTAGGAATCAAGTCCGTAGATCCAGCTTTGAAGCTTGCGCTACCAGGACTATCGAATTTTCGAACAGGCTACACAGTTGACATGCTCGACTGGTTTGTAAGTAATCGGGCACCAGGCCAACATGATTTCCAAGACGGACCGCAATTGCCTTTTGATGCTTTCAACTTTCACCATTATGCAAATGTAACCAATCCGAATATTGAGGCTGAGTGGCTACCAAATGTCGCAAATCAAATTACAACAGGAACCGACATTAACACATTAGGGCCTGATGCCCGTTCGCCAGAGCGAGAAGAACTGAAACAGCAGCTTGAGTGGAGCATGCGAGAAGTAACTCGAGGTGCAGCAAGACTAGGGGTGGATAAAGGAGAATACTCCTCTAAGGAGTTTTTTATCAGTGAGTTTGGTTATGATTCTGAGAGTGATACAGATGGTGCAGGTAGTTCACCTTATGATGTACCTGGTAGTAATGTTAGAGAACGTTGGCTTTATCATGGGCAATGGTATGTACGATCGTTTTTAGAGATTAGCGCTGCTCATTATACTCCCGTTGAGGATGCAGATTATTATGCAGATGCGCCGGGCGTTCTAGATCGAAGCTATGGACAAATAGATGAACCATTTGAGTTCACTCAAGCACATGCCTACGAACTTAAAGATGATCCAGGTAGAGGAACAGGTACTGGTCAGTTTCAAACATCTGGATTGTTATATCAAACTCCTGACGATCAGTACACGCCTAAAACGGCCTGGTATTTTGTGCAAGGTTTGCGAAATGTAATCGGCAATTACACCTTCGTCAAAGAACTAGATGTTTCGTATTCAGTAGGAAATGGTGTTCCAAACGGTCTTGACTTGCGCGCCTACTTGTACGAGGATGAAGTTAATTTTCCTAATAATACCATGCGTGGCCGCTACAGAATTGCATGGTGGCTAGCAGGTGAAAACCTTGATGAATACGAAATCACGAACGTTCTAATTTCTGATCCTGATGGATCGGGGGTGTTTAGTGGCATTTTTGGTGATTTCACCGCAGGTGCTTTTGAATTGTCTACTCGTTCTGAAATCCCTCAACGACGATCGTATCCAGGTTCATTGACAATTACTCCAAATGCTTGGGAGTATTCTGAATTGCCCGTAAGTGAGACACCGCGCTTTTTGATACCAGAAACAGTAACTGAACCGAGTTATCCATCCGTCACTGGAATAAATGTAAAAGACGCTTGTTGTGGAGGTGTTAGGGTTACCTGGAGTAATTCAGGAACCGTTACTGGATATACATTTAATGTATATGCTGTCCCGGTAAATAGCGTCAATGGTGATCCTAATAATTTTGACGTTGCTGATCCTTTGACCGTTCAGGTCGCTACTGGAATTAGTGGAAGATCCGCCTTTGTCTCAAGGTTAACTCCAGGAGTGGAGTACTATTTCTTTGTAATACCTGTGACTTCGTCTAATGGCCAACTTCCTAATTTTTCAGGTTCGGCGAGTTATGAAGACTACGCAAGTGATGTCTTTGAAGTCGGTGATTGTAACTCTAGTTGTTTCATTCCTGTAAATAACGCAATGGTATCTGGAAGTAGCGGGGCATCTACGCAGCAAGGCATAGGGATCTTGAATACTTTCAATAGTTTTAATACGTGCGGCTCTCTCAATGAAGATGCTGCTGATGCCACTATTTGGACCGCTGTTGGTTGGGTAACTGTGGATTTTGGAGATCCACAACTTATTAACGCAATTTATCTTTTCGACGCAAACGGCATAGGTGATTTAATCATCGAAGGTAAGTATTGTGATTGTTCTTCTGATTGGACTCCAGTTACATCGTACCGTACGGCGGAGTATAACTCATGGGCAGAAATTGGTAGTATTGGTGAATGGTCTCAAATCCGTTTAAGAAAGGGAGACGGTGCAAACATTGGGCTTGTTCGTTTCTGTGGTGAGCCAGGAGTTCTTAATTGTGAAGGATCGCCATATCCATTTGTATCAGTTGCTTTTCCTGAATTCCCTAAACCTGCTCCAGTAAAACCTCAAGTTGTAACTCATACGAAGAGTGCTGCTGTTGTGGAATGGAACTTTGGACTTCTCGATACTGTAGCTACATATCTAGGTGTATCTCGTCGATATAACCTTTCAGTAAGTGAGATAGTAGGTGAAGTTGAAATTCCTATTGATGAAAATCTCCCAATGGTATTCTCACCTACAGCTCTAACAGCTACATATAGATTGGAGAGTTTAGATCCGCAAAAGAAGTACAAAGTCACTGTTGAGACAGTTGACTCTCGTCCAGATCCAAATTGCAGCTATGCAGGCACAGGTGTCTCAGGTACTGTCATTATCTCTCCAATTTCTCCCCCAGACGGAACTGGTGGAGGTGATAACGGTCGACAGAGTTCAAATGGCACGCCAACTGCTAACGATCATATTGCTTATCAGGAATGGTCAATTGCGCCTAACCCTGCTTCTGAACTCGTAAGGTTAACTTTTCCTGAGGGTACATCAGCAATAGTAGTCTTCAATGTAAATGGCGTGGAAGTCGCTAGAAAGCAAACGAACTCTGATCAACTTTCGGATGAATTGGACTTGAGAGAACTTCCTCCAGGTATGTATGCCGTTGGTATTCAACATCGAAGAGGCTTTGCTAAAAAGTGGCTTTTTGTAGGTCGCTAGGGCAAAATGTCAATTCTTTAGTTTTGAAGGGTCAGGTACTTGCAGTTTTGTAAGTGCCTGACCTTTTTATTTATGATGTTTCTTAACCCTAACACAACAATAGCTCACTTGCGGGATGCAAATGAGCTATTGAATTGTTTAGGTAAGTCGAAAAGCTTAGTGCTTCTTCATTTCGAGTAAGCCTAGCAGGTACTCTCCGTATCCACTCTTGATGAACTTGTGACCAAGCTTTTCAAGTTGAGCGTCGTCGATGAATCCTTCTTCCCAAGCGACTTCTTCGATACAACCAATCTTGAGGCCTTGGCGCTCTTCGATGGTTTCGATGAAGCTACCTGCTTGCAGGAGACTTTTGTGCGTACCTGTATCGAGCCAAGCGACTCCACGTCCAAGCACACCAACTTTAAGCTTGCCGTCGGCTAGGTACTTCTTGTTTACGTCCGTGATTTCATACTCGCCACGAGGGCTAGGCTTGAGGTCACGCGCAATTTGGATAACACTGTTGTCGTAGAAGTAAAGACCCGGGACAGCGTAGTTACTCTTCGGTTTCTCAGGCTTTTCTTCGATGGTCAACGCGTTGAACTTGTCGTCAAATTCAACAACACCGTAGCGCTCTGGGTCTGCGACGCGGTATGCGTACACAACTCCTCCGTCGGGCTTGTTGTTTGCACGAAGCAAATCATGCAATCCAGCACCGTAGAAGATATTATCTCCAAGGATCAAGGCTACAGAATCATCACCAATAAAATCAGCGCCAAGGACAAATGCTTGCGCAAGTCCGTTCGGCTCATACTGAGGAATGTAGCTGAATTCGCAGCCAATTTGTGAGCCGTCACCAAGTAACTTCTCAAAGTTTGGCAAATCTTGCGGAGTCGAGATGATTGCTATCTCCCGAATGCCTGCCCCCATAAGGGTTGAAAGCGGGTAATAGATCATCGGCTTGTCGTATACCGGCATGAGCTGCTTGCTTACCGCAAGTGTCAATGGGTATAGGCGTGTGCCGAGTCCTCCGGCGAGTATAATTCCTTTCATCGGTTGGGTTTTGGGAGTAGTCTCACTGCTCTTTGGGTGGAGCAATGTCTAGTCTAGGCTAATATAGCCGCTAATCGAGCTTGGCGCTTTCAGCGTGGAGAAGCGGCATGACCAATTCGGCCTGAGCTTCTAGTATTTCAATAAGGGTGCCCGCGCGTTGCAGGTCTGTGCCTTCAATTCCGATGACTTCGCAGGTTGAATTCGCTTCAGTCATCGCATCGTTGCCAATAAAGGCAAGCGTCGACTTCATTTTGTGAGCGACTTGATGCATTGCATCAGCGTCTTGCTCCAAAAAGGAATTTCGAAGTTTCTCGAGCTCAGGAGGCATTTCCTCGATGAGCATATCGATCATGGTCTTCTTCATGAAGTCATCACCATCGGCCATAAGGTCGAGGTAAGAAAGGTCAAGTGTAGTGGTCACGTCGGTATTCATTAGGCCTGAGCGTATTGAGCGATTTTAGAAAATAGTTGCTTCGGGTCAAATGGTTTGAGCACGAAGTCTTGCATGCCGTACTGTAAGTACTGCTTGTCTTTAGAAATGTGGGCGTGTGCAGTCATCGCTAGGATCGGCACATTTTTCATTGGACCTTGGTTGTGCTCTCGCACGTGGACAGCTGCTTCATAGCCATCCATGATTGGCATCTGAATGTCCATAAGCACCATGTCGTAGGTGTTTGCCTCAAGGGCTTCCACGGCAAGCTTGCCATTTTCTACAATGGTTAGGTCAATGTTCGGATATGCTCGTTCGATGGTCTTACGAGCTACCAATTGATTCATTTTGTGGTCCTCAGCAAGGAGGAGGCGAATCGGTCGATTTGGATCGATTTCGTATTCGCGTTCTTGTGGAGGTGCGGCAGCTACATCTGCTGAACCGATTCCAAAGCGCATGGTAAAGGAGAACACAGATCCTTCGCCTAACACACTTGTCGCCCCGATTTTACCGTCGAGTTGCTCTACAATGTTTTTTGCTATAGAGA
>JBGCGF010000080.1:0-69452 GCA_045110575.1 Saprospiraceae bacterium | reverse complement strand
TTTGGCTGTGGGTGATAATCTAGGAAACCATACCGCTGCCGAGAACATACGCACCAATGGATTTTGGTTGAGTAATGATGGCGGCGATGAAGGTGTATTTGTACAAGCGGACGGCGATGTTGGTATCGGTACAGCTTCACCCGATGAAAAATTAGATATCTCCGGTGGGTATATAAATGTAAGCAACAACTATGGATTGATGACTGGAGGGTTTACCTCGAGAGGGTTGTTTTTTACAGATCTTGGAACCGGTAACAGCACCGTTATTAGGTCGGCTTCGGCTGTTTATTATGTCGCAGATGCGAATAATAATACCACAGATGGAACAAGCTTAGATGGAGCTCATTTGTTTGGGAGTAATGCGCTCACCGGTGGCGATGCTTCTTGGACCGAGCGTATGCGTTTAACCTCTGGTGGAAACTTGGGTATAGGCACTACAAGTCCAGATGCAAAACTAGATGTTGAAAACGGTACAGTCAGGTTTTCGGACTATGGTGGGAATACAATTACCGGTACAGCGACAAGCATACTAGGTGTCGAAGCCGATGGTGATTTGGTAGAAGTGAGCACTTCATCTTTGTCAGAGAACATCTACAATACAGATGGAACGCTGACAACTAACCGCGCGGTAACGCAAGGTAATTTCGACTTGAATTTTGATGCAAATACGCTTGTAGTCAGTGGTAATGATAATCGAGTTGGCATCGGAACAAATGATCCCGAAAATATGCTTACAGTCGGAGAACCTATCTCTGTCGGCAGTCTAGCTTATGCCGAAAATTCAGTAACTATTTTTACGGATGTAACGAATGGAGGAAATGTTCCTGCAGCCCCAGAAGATATGTTGCACTTGGTACGAGAAGGAATAGGAAGTCAAGCTTGGGGTAATAGAGCAAGCTTCGAATTGAGTAGGTACGAGAATTCTGGAACGAACTCTAGATCTCAATTAGATATTAAATTGGCGAATACCACTTTTACCAATGATAACACGGTTTTATCCTTGCGAAGTAATGGAAATGTAGGCATAGGCACGACGTCACCATCTTCTACGTTAGACGTAGCTGGCCGGTCTACAACGGAAGACTTTACAATGACTACTGGCGCTGCCAACGGCCGTGTCCTGCAATCTGATGCCGTTGGAAACGCAAGTTGGGTTGATGCCTCTACGCTTTCTGTTACAGGTGATAATCTAGGAAATCATACGGCAACAACCAATATTCAGCTCGATGGGAATTGGCTGAGTAATGACGGTGCTAACGAAGGGGTTTTTGTGCATACGGATGGTTCCGTGGGTATTGGAAACGATTCGCCTTTTGACAAGTTTGTAGTTGGCGATCGTGGAATATCTTTACACGATGGAGGGAGAAAGGCAATCGCGTTTAACTCCTCTTTTGAAGCTGGCTCTTGGCAGGTTGGCGGTGCGACCGGTGGTGGGCATGGGCAAATCACATTGGACCCTCTTACAGGCAATATGGTATTCTATACCAGTACCGTAAATGGAGTTATTTCAGAGCGTCTCTCAATTCTAGGAAGCGATGGTAATGTTGGTATAGGAGTACCTTATCCTGATAGTGAATTAGAGGTTGGTGGTCGTATTACAACCACTGATTTTACGATGACTGACGGAGCATCTAATGGTTATATACTTCAGTCCGATGCAACAGGTATTGCGAGTTGGGTTGCACCTAGCTCATTAAGTTCAGGTACAGACAATCAGAGTATCCAAGGGCTGTCCTTTTCCGGCACAACACTTACGGTCGGAATTGAAGACGGAAGTTCACAAACGGTAAGTCTCGCAGCCCTTTCGGATAATCAAAATATTCAGAATTCATCTTTTTCAGGAACTACCCTAACTATTGGTATTGAAGGAGGTAGTTCTCAGACAGTCAGTTTAGCTGCGTTAGCAGATAATCAAAGTATTCGAAATCTTGGGCTTTCTAACACGACACTAACTGTAGGTATAGAAGGTGGAAGTTCCCAGACGGTAAGCCTTGCCACACTTAAAGATGACTTAGGTAGCCATCGACTTTCTGAGAATTTGCAAACAAGAGGAAATTGGATCAGCCAGTATGGAGCGTCCGAAGGTCTTTATGTTCAGAGTGGCGGCAACGTTGGAATTGGAACAGCATCTCCTGGTCAACGGCTACACGTTGCAGGTAACATCTTTGCTACAGGTACAATTACTTCTTCTGACAGTACACTCAAAACAAATATTAAACGATACGAAATTGGAGCACTAGCTCAAATACAGGCGCTTAATCCTGTAACTTATAACTGGAAAGCCTCAACTCAAGAGGCCGGAGGGTATAGCAATGATGCGCAGATTGGCTTTTTAGCTCAAGAGGTGAAAGAAGTCATTCCTGAGGCCGTCTCCGGAGAGGAAGGAAAAGGAATGGGTATTGACTACAACAAGGTTGTTCCTGTCGTAGTCAAGGCAATGCAAGAGCAGCAAGAAACCATCGATGCGCAACAACAACGAATCGACAAGCTGGAAGCTGAGCTTCAAGCGATCAAGGAAATGTTGAAGCAGTAGGAGGGTTCTGTTTTGGTTTCGGTCGACCGTGAAACGGTCGGACCACAGAGATCAAAATCGAGCGTTAACGGTACGTTACATCTATGCCAGAAGCTTAGCAAATACCTTAGGTCCATTATTCATCAGTCTCGATGTAAATGGAATCTATTAAGTATCTGTTGGCAGCCAGCTTGCTCGCCCTCTCCTTGGTCGGTTGTGAAACGCCTCCACCAGTTCCGCTGGCAGCCCAAGACTTTCTTCCTGCGGTAGAGCAACTCCAAGAAGGGGTTTTACAGGAATATTTGACACGCTTTGATCAAGGCCCCAACAAAGATATCCAAGGGCGATTAGAATACTCGTACTACACGCTTTCGCCAGACGGTACCAAAGTCTCCATCGAAGAACTTACACCCGCCTTAGTGCCAGCTTTCTTTACACTTTTCCGAGTTAGCGACACAATGCTTCGAGTCGAAAAGTCAGAGCGGTATTATAAAGTTGACACCTTTCAGCATCAAATAGGTGAGTCTGAGTCACTCCGCTTCGATGGAAAAACATCTATTCTTGAGATTGAAACACCTGAATGGAAGTTCACAAGAAACTTGTCTCAAGTGGCGGATACCACTTGGCGCGGCATGCCAGCCAAGCGGTTTGTTGGAGCGGAATACAGTTTTTCAATTGCATCAAACACCAATGATACGGCTCAGGTAGAGCGACTTTATGCAACAGGTTTAGGGAACGTTTTTACTCGGAAAATAAGGTCTTCTTCAACGTATACACGTGAGCTCGTCCGTCAGCTTTCGCCAAAACAACACAAAGAGCTATTAGCAAGCGTCCCGGAACGCGTCGCGTATATTGATCCAGAGAACACGCTTATTTCCGACACCCAAGGCTGGGCGCCATGTAGAGATGTACTCCTGATCGCAGACTATTACAATCCGACGCCAGATATCGGTTATCCTGGTGGGCATTACACGCTTAAACGAGACTTGCTCCCGAAGCTTGACCTAGCTCCTTTTGCTTCCGAGAGCGGCTACCTGACTATCCGTTTCGTCGTCAATTGCGAAGGCGAAACTGGACGCTTTACCACCGATGAAGCGGACCTCAATTTCAAGCCTAAGCAATTTCCTGCAGCGGCGGTGAAAGACGTGGCCCTTGCCATTCAAACACTCAAAGGCTGGAACACCGGTAGGGTCGGGCCCGACGAACCACTCGCAGATTTCTATACCTACATCACCTTAAAATTCGAAGATGGGAAACTCATTGACCTTCTGCCTTAGTATCTGTTTAGCACTGGGCCTCGTCTTCGCTTCCTGTAATCAGCAGCCCGAATACTATGCCTACACCTTCACTCCTGAAGAGCGCATCGACGTAGCCAAAATATTGGCCCACCGTCACTACCAAGGGTCTCCTGAAGAGCAGATGACCTTCCGATACGGGCTCGCGTTCGATTCTACCAATGCATCCCTCCACCGAGAGCGCGGCATCGCCTGGGCCAAGCGCGGTCTGAAGTCACATTGGCGTGGCTACGACGATGCAGCACGTCTCTCGCCAGAATTCTGGCTCGGCTATCGCGCCTATATGCACTTGTACTTTAATCGAGATTACAAACGAGCAATCGAAGATTGCGATGTATTGGATGCACTCACTCCAGGCTTCACCGACTACCCGCAATCAACGAGCGTGCACTTCATGCGTGGCGTCGCCAACATGCAACTTGGGGAGTATCAAAAAGGACTCGATTGGTTCGACCTTTGGCTAGAAGAAGAGGCTGCCAACATCGAACTCAAATATCTAGGTCCTCCCGTGTGGCAATACCGCGCCATCTGTCTAGATGGATTAGGTCGCAGCGAAGAAGCAGAACAAAGTCTGCGTAAAGGCTACGAGGTCTGCAACGGCGAAAGCACGGAACTCTCCTACTACCTTGGTCGCCGTCACGAAGCGCGCGGAGAGAAAGCAAAAGCTGCCGAGTACTATCAGCTTGCCCTTGCTCAACTGAAGAAAGGCTACAGCTTTGATCGGCCGTATGTGGAGGAGTTCTGGGAGGTAGAAAGAGAAGAAATTGAGGATCGGATTGTGGGGTTGGACTGAACGCATCTCGCGACTGCAACGCAGTCGAACAACTTAGCGTGGGGTCAAACAAGGAAAATGTAAATCTGTATAAGGTCTCTCAAGTTTAGCTCAAATCTTAAGCCGGAGGTTCATGCCTATGACCCCACGATACAGAAGATTTGCGCACATCCCCCCCCCACAAAAGAAGCCCCTCCTCACACAGTGAGAAGGGGCTTCTTACATAAGTAAGTATGTGTTGTGGCCAACTTGTGGTCCGACCGCTCCCGCGGTCGACCGCAGGAGCGGCCCTACAACAAGGCACTACGCGCCTAGATCAGTGGTGCAATCACCAACGCAACCACACTCATCAACTTCAACAAGATGTTGAGGCTTGGACCAGAAGTATCCTTGAACGGATCACCTACAGTGTCACCAACAACAGCAGCCTTGTGCGCCTCAGACCCTTTGTAGAAAGTCTCACCTTTGATGTTGACACCTTCCTCAAACATCTTCTTCGCGTTGTCCCAAGCACCACCAGCGTTAGACTGGAAGATCGCCATAAGAACACCCGAAACAGTTACACCCGCAAGAAGACCACCGAGCATCTCACCACCGCCAGCAAAGCCAACGATAACTGGAGCGAGGATCGCAATCAAACCAGGAATGATCATCTCACGGATAGAAGCCTTCGTAGAAATGTCTACGCACTTCTCATACTCTGCTTTTCCGTCAGCTGCATCAAATACAGCACGGTCAGCAGTACTCCAAGTGCTCATCTCAGCACCATCATACTTCTTCATGAGCGCAAGTGCAGCAGTCAACTCAGGAATCTCCTTGAATTGACGACGAACCTCCTCGATCATGTCAAACGCTGCGCGACCTACTGCATTCATTGAGAGTGCAGAGAATACAAACGGAAGCATTGCACCTACGAAGAGTGCAGCCATTACGTCTGCTTGAATCACGTTGATTCCACGGATGAGCGTGTCTGGGTGAGCTACGTTGTATGTCGTAATGAAGGCCGCAAAAAGAGCCAATGCAGTAAGTGCAGCAGATCCAATTGCGAATCCTTTACCAATTGCAGCGGTCGTGTTACCCACAGCGTCAAGCTTGTCGGTACGTCCACGTACCTCACTTGGAAGCTCAGCCATCTCAGCGATACCACCAGCGTTGTCAGAAATCGGACCGTACGCATCAACAGCAAGCTGGATGCCTGTGTTTGAAAGCATACCTACCGCAGCAATTGCGATACCGTAAAGACCTGCAAAGTGGAAAGCACCCATGATCGCTGCAGCGAGAATGATGATCGGTACAGCCGTTGACATCATACCTACTCCAAGACCAGCGATGATATTAGTTGCAGCACCCGTGCCAGACTGCTCAACGATAGAGCGTACTGGCTTCGTTCCTGTACCTGTATAGTACTCAGTGATCATGCCGATACCAAGACCAGCAACAAGACCAATGATTACGGCGAAGAAAATTCCAAGGCCAGTGTAGGTCTGTCCCGCTGCATTCACTTCAAAGCCATAAAGGGTAAATCCTTCTGCAGGAACCATCCATTGGATAACGAAGTACGTAGCTGCAATCATGAGGAACGCAGCGATAAACTCACCTCGGTTCAAAGACTTCTGTGGATCACCACCTTCCTTCACCTTCACGAAGAACGTTCCGATGATAGAAGTGAAAATTCCAACTGCTGCAAGTACAAGCGGAAGCAATACGAGGTTAAGTCCACCGAAATCATTTCCAGCAACGAATGCACCTGTACCGATTGTCGCAGCACCGATTACCATCGTACCGATGATAGATCCTACGTAAGACTCGAAAAGGTCAGCACCCATACCTGCTACGTCACCAACGTTGTCACCAACGTTATCTGCAATCGTCGCAGGGTTGAGTGGGTGATCCTCAGGGATACCCGCCTCTACTTTACCTACAAGGTCAGCACCGACATCGGCAGCCTTGGTGTAGATACCACCACCTACACGTGCGAAGAGTGCAATGGAGCTTGCGCCAAAACTGAAGCCAGTAAGGACGGTGATAATGCGAATCACAGAGTCGCGGTAAACGTCTACGCCCGCTCCAACATCAGCGATAAACTGACCCTTGAAGAGCAAGAAGAGAAGTCCGAGACCGAGCATGCCGAGTCCGACAACGCCCATTCCCATTACAGAGCCACCGGCGAAGGCAACTTCGAGTGCCCTACCGAGTGAGGTACGAGCGGCGGCTGTTGTACGTGTATTGGCCTTGGTAGCAACGCGCATACCGATAAAGCCTGCAAGTGCAGAGCAAATAGCACCTAGAATGAAGGCGACTCCGATAAGCATACTTGAAGAGCTAGCGTCTGCCGAGAAGGCAAGCAAAGCAGCTACAACGAGTACGAATGGAGCGAGTACTTTGTACTCAGCCTTAAGAAAGGCCATGGCGCCGTCAGCAATGTTTTTACCGATGCGCTGCATCTTTTCATTACCAGGATCCTGTTTGCCGACCCATGCCGAGCGCCAGAATGTATAACCAAGGGCGATGAGCCCGATGATTGGAAAAGCAAGTGTAAGAGTACTTCCCATAGTCAAATTGCGAATTAAGTTTCGAAATAGGACATGGCCGCCGACACAACAGTGTGTTTACGTCAACGCTTCCGTCCGGAGTGCCGTAAAGCTAATATTCTCTTGCAATCAAACGGACTTGCTTTGCATCACACCTGCGAGCGGCTAATACACCGCACGATTACCTGCTTTGTCCCAGGCTTCAACAGTAATTTTTCCTGCTTTTACCTTGTCTTTACGCACCGTAAGGCGACCTTTTTTCGCGTCGTAATTCGCCAGAACCCACGTGTCGCCTTGACTTACCCGATAACGTAAGTCTCGCTCACTCGAAATATCATCGGCGAGCACGTACGTGTATCGGTCAAGGACCTTGATCGTCGGTTTACGTTGATCGACACGAAGGCAAAAGCTGCCCCAAGAGCTAAGGTTGACCTCCAAGTGGGTTGATCCAGTGGTGAGTTTTCCTGTTATTATGTCTTCTTCTGCATCATCACAATTCGACAGATACGTATTTGGTCTCAATCCCATGGGCACATCGTGCAGGGAGATCTGAAGTTTTGCGGAAACGTGAATTGGCTCATTAGGATTGCCGATGGTATAACAACGACTATATGCGCCAGCAACAGTTACATCGCTTACGTTGGCCGTGAGGTAGGTGTCGTGGTATAGACTCTTGTCGGAGAGTAGCAACTCTGCTGATCCGATATTGAGTATCGATCCTTCATTTTGAGGGAGCAGGTAATTGTAAGACGGTTGGGCCGGAGCCTCTTCCGGTAGGTCGGCAATGACCGTAAAGCTTAAGGTTGCGGAGTTACCAAACGGGTCGCGACTCGACATTACCATTTTTCTGCTTTCGCCAAAACCCAAGTTAAGCCAGCCGTCGCGCGGCTTCACGTCATAGATAGGTAGTTCGTCTCCTGGAAGTCGATGCATCCGGTAGAAGTAGCCTTTCTTGTTTGCCTTGCCTTCGAAGTCATAGTGTGCTTGGATATAACGCGTCTCTTCAAACGCAATCGTGTCGTAAGTCGCCTGCCAGTGCAGTTGACCATTGGCGCGGCTTTCAATTTGATACACTCCATTTGAATTACGCGTCCCCTCTTGGCGGTCGTATGTTTTGAGTCCAAAGCCAATTTCTCCTGGAGGTACATGTACTTCATTGGAAAGCGTATAGTCGTTTCCTTGCTCGATTAGCTTGGCAAACCTGTTGATCGCTCTCGCGGCTCCATTTCCTTCTTTCATGAAAACCGTCAAACCACGCATCTCAGGTGCTCGGGTATCCTTCACCGGGAAATCGAAGAGCAAAGGATTGAACGCCGCATCGTTTTCCTGCAAGCGCAGTTCGTAGTGAAGGTGTGCGCCAAAACTAGAACCGGTGTTACCCATAGTACCGAGCTTCTGTCCGCGCTTTATAGGAAAGAGGTCAGGAGAGAGAGCCTCGACATTAATTTCAAAGCTCTCCTGGGCGTAGTGTACCGAATCGACCCAGCGCTGAATGTCCGGAGTGAAGCTGTCCATGTGTCCGTACAGTGACCTTGTACCGTTGGGGTGATCTATGTAGAGGGCATTTCCATATCCTGTTGCTGAAATGCGTATACGATTAATGTATCCATCTGCGACTGCATATAGATTGTCTCCTCCAACACCACGAGCACTCTTGACGTCGATGCCCATATGAAAGTGGTCGCTTCGCAGCTCACCAAACGTTCCTGAAATCTTGATCGGATGATTGACCGGAGAGCGGTAGGTGCCCTTTGGATAGAGTGCTGTTCCAAGTTCTGGGCTTGCTTCTTGCGCAGAAAGTGACGCAACCAGGCAAAGGAGGAATAGTGTAAGTGTGTAGCGTTTCATAACAGTGTTTCAGTCAAGGAGCGGTAAGGGGCTTAGCGCGTCAGCGTTGAATGGGGTGCAAGATGCAATAGTGTCATGCATTTTCGTAGGCTTACTACGATTCTTTGAGCGGTAACTCACGTCCCTGAAGGCCATCATGAACATTATCAATTAACAATTATCAACTAGCAATTATCAACTAGCAATTGTGGAGCACCGCGGCCCTTCAATTCCGCAAGCTCCATTCAGGGAACCGCTCTAGTTGTTAGGTTCGAACATCACAACCTGTATGTTTACTCCATGAAAACGCTAGGTCCTCTTCTTTTAATGTTAATCCTAGGTGTCGCTTGTCAGCGATCTACACACGCAGGTTTCAATACTAAGCAAGCTGCCATCATCAACTCTGCTGACGCGTCAACTCCCATGCGGGTTTGGAAAATTAGCAGTACATCAGATTCGCTGTTGCTACGCCAGGTTGCCGAACCGGTTAAATTCAAAAAGAAAGACCCTGTTTTAGAGCTGTTTGTTGATCGACTTTTTGCAACGGTACGCGACAGCATGTCTCTCGGTGTAGGGATCGCAGCTCCACAGGTTGGTATCCTGAAGCAAATCATTTGGGTGCAGCGCTTCGACAAGGAAGAATTGCCTTTCGAGGTGTACATCAATCCGACCATCGTCACGTATTCGGAAGAGCAACGAGAAGGAACGGAAGGCTGTTTATCAATCCCTAATCGAAAAGAGAAATGCCTGCGGTCTAAATGGATTGAGTTGGCATACAACAAACGAGACGGCTCACGCCATCAAGAGCGGATTGAAGATTTTACGGCTGTGATTTTTCAGCACGAGATCGATCATCTCAGCGGTATTCTTTACCTGGACCATTTATCAGAGCATCAAGGCAAACCGTAACCTTACCTATGGACGACGCGATAAATCGCTCTCTACCCGTTCGGCTGCGCTCAGGGCAGCCGAACGCTAACGCGGCGCGCAGGTTGCTTTGCCAAAAGCTTCGAAGTAGCTACGCTATAAAGGCCCCCGCGTTTGGTCCGCACGTCTCGCTCTGCGTCCTCTGCCTCTTTGCGTAGTGGCGAAGCTACCTCTGCGATGAAATGCGTCTCGGGTGCTACTGTTGACGATCTAGTTTTCCCCTTTTCAATTAATTTCGAGGCAGCTTATCGTCGAGTGCCTCATCGGTAAAGAGGTCGCTCCATGATCCTCGGTCGGTATCGTCTAGCTCGTTTTGCGAAAGCGTATGAGAGAACTCACGCCTAGAGATCGGTTCGGCGCCCAAGCTGATAAGATGCTCGGTGGCCATTTGGCAATCGATCAACCAATAGTCTCGTCGACGTAGGTTTTTGATCAGGTGAATAAGCGCATACTTGCTCGCGTTGCTGACGCGTGAAAACATGCTTTCACCGCAGAAGACTTTTCCTAGACCTACGCCATATAGACCTCCTACGAGTTCGCCTTCTTCGTTCCAGACTTCAACGGAATGCGCGAATCCTTCTTCATGCAGACGGATGTAGCCGTCCATGAGGTCTTCGGTGATCCATGAGCCGACTTCTTCGCCTTGGCGAGGAGAGTGCTTGCAGGCTTCGATCACCTCGGCGAAGTGCGTGTCGTAGGTAACCTTGAAGCGGCGATTATTGATGAGCGGACGCATGCTTCGTTTGACGCGAAGCTTGTGAGGGAAGATGACGTAGCGTGGGTCAGGGCTCCACCAGACGATCGGTTCGTCAGGGCCACTCCATGGAAAAATCCCTTGAGAGTAGGCGATTACTAAGCGGCGCCAATCGTAGTCTCCGCCCACGGCAAGCATCCCTTGCGGATCGGCAAGTTGGACATCAGGAAATGACATGTCGTCGCCTAACCACAAATCAGCAGGTGCTCTAGAAGTTAGAAGAAGTAGGTAATTAGGCGTGTTGACCTTCGATCACAGCCGAAAGACCGCGCTCGATGAGCGAGTCCTTGTATGGCTTCAATACTTCAAGGGGGCCAGACTTAACCGTTGCTTTGCCTTTGTAATGAATGATCATGGCATTCTGCTCTGCCTGTGTACTCGTTTGACCGATGACCTCAATGAGGCATTCGATAACCCAGTCAAAGGTGTTGTGATCGTCGTTGTAAACGATCAACTGTGACTCTTCGAGAATGGCTTCCAATACGTCTACCTCTTCGAGCTCGAGCGTATCAGGGTCGTTATGTGAGGAAACTTGGAACATAGGAATTGAATTCGACAGCCTTTAAAGCTGGCGCAAAGATAAGAGCTAGGCTACGAACTCGCCAACTGCCTTTAATCCGTAAATTTTGGACGGTTGGCGAGTTCTATGCACTACACAATAAGGTTAACTACGAAAGTGACCTTACTGTTTCTTGGATTGCATGGTAGTTTGGCTGATCACCAGCGCTTTCTAGTACTTCAGCATATGCGATTTTACCTTCTGCGTCGACGACAAATGCAGAACGCTTAGACACGCCGTGCATGCCGAAGAAGTCTTCGTAAAAGACACCGTAATCCTTGGTAGCCGACTTGTTGAAGTCTGAAAGGAGTGGGAAGTTGAGGTTCTCTTTCTCTTTAAACTGAGCGAGTGTAAACGGGCTGTCTACAGAGATAGCGAGTACTTGAGCATCAACTGCTTCGTACTTGGCCATGTTGTCGCGCATCGTACACATCTCTTCTGTACATACACCGGTGAAGGCGAGTGGGAAGAATAAAACGACGACTGGCTTGCCCTGGTGTGCAGTAAGTGATACCGGTTCGTTGTTGGTGTTGTTGAGCGTGAATACTGGAGCGACATCGCCTTTTGAAAGAGCCATATTTATGTTGTTTGAGTAGCCTTAGATGCTACGAGGGTACAAACATCAGTATGGGGTCTTAGGTTTTGGCGGAAGCTGAAATTGATCGCAAAGCGATCAGTACTTAGGATTTGGGATGTAAGCCAGCGCTTCGCTGCCGGACTCGAGATGTTTGGCTCGCCTTCGGTTCATTTTACGACATGTATTGAACCGCAACGGCCGCTTCGCGTCTACGCAAGAGAGCAAAGTATGCAAAGTCGAGACGCTAATTTGATACGCGTGGGCTTTTATAGCTAAGTAACAAGTTTATGCTAAGCTAACGCTGGCAAGGAGGTACTTCTCGCGACTGCGAAGTAGTCGAACCCCACAATAACGTGGGGTCGAACGCGGAAAGCCAAGAGCAAGCAGTAATTCTAAGACACAGAAAAAAATAGAATCAGTAGGTGGTTTTACGACCCCACGAAACGGAAGCCTAAACATGCAGAGCCCCGAATTAACGTTAGGGTGTTTGACATGTCAAGCGCTGCCTACGTCCCTAAGGAAGTCTCAGATCCCTTGTCCGATTTACCAAGGATTAGTCGACATGCTATAGTCGCGCTTTCCTTTTCGCATGGTGTTGATACAGATAGCTAAGCCGATCAGGATAGAAATCACAGAAATGATCTCTGCTTGCGTCGGTTGAAAGCCCATGAAATCGTAAACGGCATTGACACGGATCTTTTCGATGAAAATACGCTCTATACCATTGGCGATGAGGTAGAGTCCCATTAAGAGGCCTGGCCAGCTGCCAGCCCATTTACGGATAGACCAAAGGATTAAACCTAAGCCTATGAGCATGATGATTTCGTAGAATGGGGTAGGGTAGACAGGATTGGCTAACTGCATGCAGTATTCGACGTCACAACCTGGAATAGGAATGCCTTCGTTGATGACGTTGTGCGGGAATCGGTAAGACCACATCCAGTCAGGAAGGAGCCACCAGTCTGGGGTAGCAGCGAGGTTGTCGATTCCCCAATCGCCATCACCAGAGAGTTGACAACCCATACGGCCAACACCTACGCCGATTAGCATGCCAGGGGCAAACGCATCTGCCATAGGCCAAAATGCGAGGTTGTTTCGCTTCATGTAAAACCAGACGCCGAAGAATCCAGCGATCAGGCCACCATAAATCGCAAGACCTTGGCCGCTGAAAAATTGAGTAAAAAACTCACTGATAGAGCTCGGCGGTACTTCGAAGATGCCAAAGACCTTTGCACCGACGATACCACTCAAGGCGGCTATGATGGCGATGTCAGAGGTGCGGAACCACGGTTGCATAACCGCAGGGATCGTTTTCGGCTCGTCGTACTTCTTTGCTTCCTGTTGTCCAGCCCACCAAGTGTAACCTGCAAACGCAGCTGCACCTAGTATTCCAAAAAGTATGTTGCCCTGCGTAGATAGAACGAAGTCTGTCGGTGAACCTTGAACACCGGCGAAGAGTGGTGGAAGCTTCCAGCCTAGCAGAAAGCCAACGAATCCACTTCCGAGTAGATCGGTGAGTCCGGCACCTTCACCAACGCGCATTGTCGTGGTAGTTGGAGTGAACTGTCCGAGCTCTGACCGACGTTTCATGTCCCAGCGCAAAAAGAGTGCAGCCGTTATGGTGCCCAGGGCAAGGAACAGTCCAAACGTTTGGACGATTGAGAGGAAATTATCGCGCTCCGTGCCGATGAGGGCGTGAAGGATATAGGAGAGGTTAGGATACATGCGTGGGCGAATGTACAACGGTCATGTTGACCGAGGAGCAATGGTGATCTTGACTAGGTCTACTGCTTAAACTAAGAGCGTGTCTAGGAATTCGGATTCTGGCGAAAATGAGATGATATTATTGCTGATTTAGGCAAAAAGCGCAAGGAATAGCTGGCTATTTCGAGCATTTTTAACGAAAACCAGTGAAAAATCAGCCAATTTTTAGTCGAATTGGATTTCCTAAACACGCTCTAAGCAGTGTTACACTTCTTGCCTTTGGTAGTGGATTGAGAAAAGACTTCAGCTGCTCTTCTGAAGTCTATAGAGAGGCATAGTCTATAGCTCTTTTAAAAGAAAAGCATCTTTTTTTCATTCTCAGTGCAGCGTTCCTTTATCGAAGAAGATATGGTAAAGCGAACCCCACAAAAATCAACACATGAAAAATCAAATGTCACGTCTTCTACCAGTCTTCGCAGCTTTGCTGATGATGGTATTCTTCGGAGCTTGCGAGAAGGACGAAATCACTCAAACGGAGGAAAATCCAATTACTCCAGTAGTAACCAATACGGTTACAAGTCCAGTAGCAAGTCGCATTGCAAACAACGGAACTCAAACGCAAAGCAGCTCTTCTACAGGAGGAATTGAAATCGAATGCATCGAGATCGACCTACCATTCGATTTTGATATTGACGGTGTGATTTACACGATCACTACGCTTGCGGACTTCGATGCAATGTTCACGAATCACTTCACTGCAAATACAATGAGTGCAGACTTCGTCTACCCACTCGATGTGACGCTAGAAGACGGAACAGCTGCAGTTGCTGCCGATGGTTTTGACCTAGCAACGTTTGTATCTGCTTGTACTCCTGGCGCTGGCTGGGGAACAGGACAATTTCCTGCGTTCTTCTTCGACGCTGCACCTTGTCTAAGCATTAGCTACCCCGTAGCAATGGAAGACATGGACGGTACGGTCATCACGGCTGTCGACGAGGCAGATTTCATTAGCATTCTAGCTGCGAATCCTGCACTTACGTTTGTATTCCCACTCAATGTTGTTGATTCTTCAGGAGCAATCGTAGCTGTAGCTGACGAGACTGAACTATTCGACCTCCTCGCAGTGTGCTCTTGCCCAGGCAATGGACCAGGCCACGGTGGAACTAACGGTACGTTCTCAATCTTCGGAACTGACTGCTTCACAATTGACTATCCAATCAACATTATTGACTTCAATGGCGCTGTTGTAAGCGTTGCAGACGAGAATGCATTTTCAGCACTTGTCCTCAACGGAGGCTTCGCAGATTTCGAGTACAGCTTTACGGTGACGTTGGTTGACGGTACTTCTGTAACTATTGCAGACGGAGACGACTTCAACGAACTACTCAATGATTGCTTTGGAATTGTAACCTATGAAGTAGATGCCCTCGCTTTCATCGCTCAATCCTTTGTTGATTCTTGCTACTCACTCGTCTATCCATTTGATATCGATGTCGACGGTGTGACAACAACAATCGTTGATGAAACTGCAGCTTCTGCATTTGTAAATACAAACTCGCACGCAGGCATAATTTTCCCGATCGATGTAGTTAAGGGAACTCAAATCATCACCTTAGCAAACGCTCAGGAATACGATGACCTCATTTCAAATTGCTACGGACAAGGATCAGGTGCTGTTCCTGCTTCTATCTTCTTCGTCATCGCGATAAATGATGGAAGCTGCTATACACTCGCGTATCCAGTTACGACTCTGAATTACGATGGTACTACGAGCGTTCTTACTTCTGAGACAGAAGTAATGGATTACCTCATGGCGCAGCAAGATGGAATCGTTCAATTCCCTTTAGATGTTATTGAAACCGCAACAGGTTCTACACTTAATCTAGCATCAGAGATTGACTTTTTCGCACTACTTACTAGTTGTCAGTAAACTTTAACAACCCCACTTACTACCGCAGCGGAGCTCGTCTCCGCTGCGGATTTTAACCTACAGACTTTTTGATCGATCCTCACGTCATACAACTCTGCCTCGCAGGCAAGCCGAAAGGTCACGAGCTTCTTTACCGAAGTTCAGCCCCTTACGCTTTTAGCATTGCACGCAGGTACCTTGAAAGTCAAGAGGATTGTAAAGACGCTATGCAAGAATCATATGCAAACGTTTTTAGCAAGATCAAACAGTACGACGCTGAAAAAGGGCCTTTCAAATTTTGGTTGAGACGCATAGTTGTCAACTGTTGTTTGAAACACCGGCAAAAGCGAAAAGCATTCCTCACCGTAGAAGGTGAAATTGCCGAAGATCCCATTGATAGCAGCTACTTAGAAAGCTTGCAACTCTCTCGGGAAGAAGTTCAACGGCTCTTGCAGGAAATGCCCGACCGTTACCGATTAGTTTTTATGCTCTCCATCATGGATGAATACACCCACAAGGAAATAGCAGACAAACTCAGTATCAGCCCCGAAACTTCAAGATCTCAACTCACCCGCGCTAAACAGTGGCTACGAAAGCACCTGACAGGCTCCACAAAATGGGAACAGTATGGACTCCTCTAACAATAACTTCCAGTCGTTCGACGACCAAAACACGGACCTCCCTGAAGGATTCGGCTGGGACGACATGAAGGAAGGCGTCTATGACAAGATGCCTCATAAAAAAGATCGCCGCATCGCTGCATGGTGGTGGCTCGGAGCTGGCTTTTTAGGTCTCCTTTTGGCCGCTTGGTTATACGTTGACATGGGTGTCTCTGTTGATGCTCCTCCTGTTTTGGCGAAAGCCCCGTTGTCAAACGTAGACCCTAGTGCTGCGCACCGGGCTGAAACAAATCAAAAAACAAACCTCAAAAATACTTCTGACGAATCTCCAAACACCATTGCAAATGCTAGTCTTACGGACAGCGCTAACGAAATGGCTGTAAAGAGCCCGCAGACAGAAAATTCAGATGTTTCTAGTGAATTGAACACAATAGAGATCAATACTTCTGTCGCAGGAGAGTCTGCCTCAGTTGTCTCCGCAATCACTTCGTCTAGCATAAATTCTACCGCTCAGGTAGGGCAAAACACCGTTCAGTTCGATAAGACGGCAAGCGTCAACTCCGCAGCTACGGTAGTGTCTCCGTTCGTACAAACTGCGCCTGTTGCAGCAACTGAAAAGAGCATTAATCAGGCTTCAGGCTTAGGCGAGCTCACTACTACTACTACTACTACTACTACTACTACTACTACTACTACTACTGATCAATTTGAAAACCTTGACGGATCAGGTCTTGCTGCGATAGCATCTCTTGAGTTGCTTCCACTAGCAATTGACCTTGATCTCGGGCCAATAGCTCCTGTTACGCCTCCTGCACAAACTCCACCTTCTACGTCCTCTAACTTTCTTTCTCTGGAAAGCATTGTTGCTGTGCCTGTGGCATTGAATAGTGGGCAAAATGCCGACTACTCAACTCCTTGGTATGGACTAGGTGCGAGTGTTGGCTACCAAAGACAGTTGAACGATCGATTCGGTCTCTCAGCGCACTATTCCTACCAACAGATGAAGGAAGAGTTTGTCTTTTCAGATCAGGATACAATTCCTGGAACCGGCCTAGTCGATCACACGGTCAACTATCTTAATTCTACAAATCTCGCACTGCTCACCTCAACGACTACTTCAGGAATACAGCAGGTTGACCGTCAACGAGACTATCTCTCGTACAACGCTTTTAACCTTCATCAACTTTCGGTTTTTGCTCATTTTGTGCAGCCGATCGGCACACGCAGTAGCCTTGACTTTGGTCTAGGTGGTGGTGTGCAGTATTTAGGTTCAACACGTGGCTTTCGCTTAGACAGCAATCGTGAAATCGTTAACTTGAGCGAAGCGCTTTCTACACTGCCAAGAGTTTCTGGTACCCTTGATGGGCGCTTACGCTATGTCTATCAGCTTTCGCCAAAACTCGGATTAACAACAGGAGTTAACTACTCCTATGCGCTTCCGCAAAACCTGACCAACGGATTGGGTAGCGGGATGCCGTCTGTGGTAAGTGGACGTGTTGGACTAAGGTGGAAGCTATAAACCGATAGTCGTCTTAATCGGAGCAATGGAAGGCCCCTCTGATCAAACTATCGGTTTGATAGGGATATGAGTTGCTCCGATAGAATTCTCCGTTTCACAAGCTCTGCATGTGAAACGGACTTGGTCATCTCGGCCGCAGCACAACCAATTTGCGATCGCGCGAGCGACTTCATAAATGGTTGTGCGTAGCGGAGAGATCCGTGCAGTATTGCTATCCCAAATGATTGGGAAGGCTGGTGCCAACAGATTTCTCCGTTTCACAAGCTGAGCTTGTTACAGTCGAAATGACGGTTCTAAAGTGAGTTCAGATTGGTGCGTCCCAAAGGCAGTCTTGTAGCGAAGCGGTCCAGCAGTGAAACGGTCTAACAGGGCAGCGGTCCGAAATCCTAGATACCATCAACGGCTACGCCGTTGATCATTCGTCCAGTTCCAGGTTCATTCTCCGCCGAAACATGTCAATCGCTGGATTGATGTTGATGAGTGTTTGGTACTGTTCTGCAGGACCAACGATCTCCTTTTTAGGTCCTTCCTTAGGGGCCATAGCAGGGTCGAACTCAATGACAATGTTGAGGTCTGGACAGTTGAGTTCAGACTTGATGTCACGGATATCCGTCGCATCATTTCTCAATGCATTGAGGGCATACTTACTGCCAACGAGCACCTTCAAGAGCGGGCTCTGATAGCTCAGCGTTACGTTACGCATCATGGACTTCAGACTGTCCGATTGCTTGGAGCCAGCTTTGTCCCAAATGCTTTGCAGTTGCTGAAGCGTTAACGATTCCGGGGTGATAAACTCAACATCGTCGTCGTCTTCATCTTCATCAAAAGAGATGGATGGAAGGGCTGATATTTTAGGAGGAGCGTCGCGTTTAAGCTTATTCGCCTCTGCCAATGAAATCTTTACGGTTTGTGCCGCAGGAGGTTCTGTTTGGGTAGGTGGAGCTGGCGTTGTTTCAGCTACAGGAGCTACAGGAGCTACAGGAGCTACAGGAGCTACAGGAGCTACAGGAGCTACATGCGGCGGTGTGTATTCTACAGGCGCCTCTTGTAAAGTGGGAGCAGGTTGTGGCGCCACTGGTTGGCTAACTGTGGCAGGAGCTTGAGCTGCTGCTTGTGTTTGCTGCTGCGCTGGTTGTTGTTCCTGCGCAACACTTGTTTGCTGAGCTGGTACAGGTACAGGTACAGGTACAGGTACAGGTGCAGCTACGGCTTTACTTTTTTTTTGAGGAGCTTGGGCTACTTGTTGGGCTACTTGTTGGGCTACAGCAGGAGCAGCAACGAGTGGTGCTACCTGGTCTGCTGGTGTTGCGACGAACTCTCTATTTACTGTACGGCTTGCAAAGGCCATTTTTACAAGGTAGAGTTCGACGTGTAGACGCTTGTTTACGGCCTGACGTAGACGGAAGTCACACTCTGCGGCAAGGTTAAGCGCGTTGACGAGGAAGCTCATCCCACAAAGGGCAGCTTGCTCTGCATAGCGTTGGCGTAGTGCGTCACTCACCTCAATCAACTTGAGCGTTTGCGGACTCTTGCAGACGAAGAGTTGACGCAGATGCTTGGCAAGTCCACCGAGGAACGGTTCTGGCTCAAAGCCATTGTTGAGCACTTTGTCAAACTGGAGATAGAGCGATGCTGCGTCTTCACGCAAAAGTGCATCTACCACTTGGAAGAACGTGCTGTGATCGAGTACGTTGAGTTGCTCGGCTGCGTGCTTGTAGCTGAGTGTATTATCAGGCGAAGAGGATACCAAACGATCGAAGATCGAAAGGGCATCACGTAGCGCGCCATCTGCTTTTTCAGCAACGAGGTGAAGCGCTTCAGGTTCTGCGGTGAGACCTTCTTCCTTGCAGATGCCTTCGAGGTGAGCAACCGTATCCGCAGGACGAATCCTGTGAAAGTCATAGACCTGGCAACGACTTAGGATCGTTGGAAGGATCTTGTGCTTTTCTGTAGTCGCAAGAATAAAGACAGCGTAATCTGGCGGCTCCTCTAGTGTCTTAAGGAAAGCATTGAAGGCCGATGCGGATAGCATGTGAACCTCATCAATGATGTACACTTTCTTACGACCGCTTTGCGGCGGAATGCGCACCTGCTCCATGAGCTGATGCATGTGGTCGACCTTGTTATTGGACGCACCATCGAGCTCAAAAATATTGAAACTCGCATTTTGATTGAAGGCTACACAGTTGGCGCAAGTATTACAAGGCTCAAAGTCTTCACTTACCGCAAGGCAGTTGAGCACCTTGGCGAGGATACGTGCATTGGTCGTCTTACCTACGCCTCTTGGTCCGCAGAACAAAAAGGCATGCGCCAGTCTGTTTTGCCGCAATGCATTTTTCAATGTCTGGGATACGTGTCCTTGACCAACCACTTCATCAAAGCGGACAGGGCGGTACTTGCGGGCGGATACAACGAATTCAGACATGTGCTACAAAGGTAGAGCTGTGAGCGTGGTCAGACAGCGCATCGAGAAAGTGAGTGTCCACTAGAAACCGGCAGTTGTTAGCAAGAAGTGTGGATAATGGCCTTGTAAATGTAAACAAATTGTTTTTTAATGATCTGTTCCTAAGTTGGACGCTCATTTACACTGATCTAAAGATTCGCTAAAACCTTTGTAAAGATCGTTGAATAGCAGCCACACGTGTATTGAAAAATGTAAGTCCGGTTTTTGAATGGGATTGTTCCTTTTACAAGGAGGATAGATGCGTTTGAGTTAGGATTTGACTGATGCGTCTAAGTGTATTCCTGCTTGCAAGTTTCGTTCGTATTTTGAAGTGAATACTACAGTTTCCGTTTTTTAAGTTGAAGCCGTGCAGCGTTCAGAGGTATATTAACATCATACTGTGTGAGCTACTAATAGTTATAAATTAATTTCCGTGATTCGATCCAAGCCTCTCCTCATTATCCTGCTGTTCATGACCGGCAACGTTTTGCTTGCACAAAACGCGGTACTCTTTCCTCACCTCGACGAGGTGCAGCAGGTATTGCAGCGAAATCCTGCTCAGCCTTTTGATGCCAAGGTTTCGATAGCCCTAGGCAGTGCATTCGTAGGGTATCGGAATAATATTTTTGACTACGGTGATTTCGATCCTGACTTGCCTGTGGTTCCTCAGCTAGAGTCCATTACGCTTTCTCACACACAAACAGAGAAAATCAACCTCAATGCGCGGGTTGATCTATTTGGTGTGTCGATTCTGACGGAAGTAGGTCGATTCAGTGTCGGTCTTTCTCAGAGGGCCGATCTCAAAGTGGCCATACCTGAAGAATTTACGAATTACATCTTTTTCGGAGACAGTTATCTCCAAGGAAAACAGCTAGAGGTTTCTGACCTCAATGCCGAAGCATCGAGTTTCATTGAGGTTGCCTTGAGGTACCAAACGCCTATGCGGGATGAAGGCTTGAGTTTTGGCGGAAGCTTAAAAATTCTCGGCGGACAAGGACATGGTTTGTTTTCAGATGCACTTGGAAAAACAAGCAACCTAACAGCTTCCGATACCTTTTTTGTCGAAGCACGTGGACGTGTTCGTTCATCAGGTCCGGCGGCATTTGGGTCTGATACGACGCTAGGTATTCGGCACTTGTTGACCAAGCCCAATAACATGGGACTTGGGGTTGATCTAGGGCTGCATTATCAATTGGACGATACTTGGTCGTTTGGCGTTTCCTTACTCGATGTAGGGTTCATGCGTTGGAGCCGAAGAGTGTATGACGCTCGTTTCGGTGCGAAATTCAGGTCGGTTGGTTTTCCTAAACTCGTCTCTGGGACAGCCAATCTCGAGGAGCTAGGCAGTTCCTTGGATTCGCTCATCATAGATGAACCTTTTCCGGACACTCAGGCGCCAGAGGACTACGGACAGGCCTACACGCGAGGACTTAAGCCGAGCATATTAGGAACCGCAAACGCTCAAGTTTCTGAGGCTTTCGAGGTGGGCATGTCGTATGGATATGATGTGGATGCACTTCGAGGTGCGCACAGTATTGGGCTTAATGCGAAGGTTAACGCAGGAGAATATGTACAAGCGCTAGCCGGCTATTCCTTTGCCGGGCCAAAGCATTCGGGCTTAGGGCTCGGTCTTGTAATGGCTTTGGGCCCGTTGCAAGTGTATGCAACAGCTGACAATGTGCTTGATCTAGTCGATCAGGATAAGCTCAATGGTGTTGCTGTGAATGCTGGCGCTAACCTGATCTTTCCAATGGTTTGGTTTGGAGAGTCTAGTCGTTTGAAAGGAAAGAAGATGAAGCGGAAAGCCGTAAAGTGCTACCAGTTCTAAGCACTAAGTACAAGATTTGTGGTAGGGGTTTGCACCTGCTGACCGCCTCGGATTTGGTCGTTTTTTGCTGAACGATTAAGCGAGTCTAAGATTTTATTTCTGACGGGTCGTTTTTTGCACCCTATTTATGTTATTTATCTCTACCACTTTGTAGTTAGGTTTTTTGAAATTATACTTTATAATACGTATTCTTCTTGTTTTTGATTTAGAATTAAGCATACCGATTAATAGCTACCTAGGTTTGTGTTAAGTCAGTAGAAGTTGTGGAATTCATTTTTGAAAAATTGAGTTTTCGCCTCTTCTGATTTCAGTCTCACATTCCAAAATCAGCTCTAGTATGTTCAAATCAGTCTCCGTTTTTTTACTCCTCCTCTCTTTTACCCTTCAAGGGTTTGCCCAGTCTGCGTCTATCACTTTGACCAGCCTCGACTTTACCGTTACACCAGCAGGTGGAGTAGCTTCTACCACTAATTATACTACAGGTGCCGGCACGGGTACTCCTCTGGCGGGCGCTTCGTTAGGGACGTTTGCGCTAACAGACGTAATATCGATTGATGATATATATGGATTTACGAGTCAAGCAACTGGCTGTGACGTGTCGGGAGCGACTCTTGAATTCACTGTATCCCCGACTTCGTTTCCTTTTTTAAGCCAGACCCAAAGTGCGCCCTTAGTGTTGCAGGCAGAATGTGGGGCGACTTGGCGCACAGGTGCAGCTAATTGTGCAGTAGGAGATAAGGAGTTTGGAGCGAGTTCGGTCACCTATGACCTTGCACCACTTGCTCCAGTGGCGGCGTTAGGTCCTTTTACGATGAACATTACCTACACGTTGACTACAGCTGGATGTACACCTGCCATTACGACATTAACGGCGTCTACAAGCTTTAATATTGGAGCAGCACCACTACCCGTAGATCTCACCCGTTTTTCTGTAGAGCGTAAAGGGGGATTCGATAAACTCCGCTGGGAAGCAGCTCAAGAATTAAATTTTGAAAAGTATGCTATTGAGCAGTCTGTCGATGGGGAGACTTTTACAACGCTTGACTACCTGATGGCAAGCGGTAAGGAATTGCAGCCTGCGCAGTACGGTTTCTCTGTTTTAGCTTCCGCTAAAACCAGTTACTACCGATTGAAAATGATTGATCTTGATGGGACTTTCTCGTATTCAGATATTGTAGTGGCAAGCAGTGCTGATGTAACTGAAGGACTACAAGTGTCACCTAACCCAGTAGCTACCGGGGCTGCTATCCAACTTGGAGAAGTTTCGGAAAGCGCTACAATTCGATTGGTAAATGCTTCAGGAAAAATAGTCGCAACGTGGGCCGGATCAGCGGGTGTTTCACTGGATCTCCCTTCTATCCCCGCAGGGCTGTACACATTGTCTGTACAAGACGGTACGATGAGCACTAGCCAACGACTTCTGGTTATTGACTAGTTGGTCTTGTTAACCAATTAAGAGGACTATTGTAACGTCACTTTTAGGATTCGCCTTCTATTGAATTGATGAGTATCAATTTAGTAGAAGGCGAATCCTTTTCTGGTTTATTTCCAGATCAGAAGTGGTTCTTTTAAAGTATGGTAGTGAGCCGCAGCAGCAGATGTATATGTCTACTACTTTTATGTAGACCTAGGCTGTAACTTAACGAGCGCTCAATCGTCAGCGTTCTAAATCAGTCTCGGTGCTACACAAAAACTTTACACTATTCGCAATTGGCCTACTCTTGTCGCTCTCTGGAATTGCGCAGAGTGGTCAAGAACTCATTACCGGCCAAGTCATTGACGCTAAGTCTGGCGAGCCGGTGGCTTTTGCCCATGTTGGTGTCGCACAGGAAGCGATCGGCAGCGCTACCGGCTACGATGGGCGTTTCGAGCTTAAAGTTCCTGGTGGATTAGGGGCAGCTTCTTTTAGCGTCTCCTGTATCGGTTACAGCACGTATCGCATACCGCTCAAAGACTTTAAGAAAGGATCCACTGTTCGCTTAGCTGCTTCGATCACGGGTTTGACCGAGATCGTAGTCATGGACGATAGGGCTGTCGTCAACATTGTCCGTCGAGCTGTAGCAGCGATTCCTAAGAATTACTCAAGTGAGCCGTCGAATACGCTAGCCTTTTACCGAGAATCTCTCACTGACGACAGTCTTCGATATCGCTACTTGGCAGAAGGCGTGCTCAGTGTTTACAAGACGGGGTACGGTAATACCCGAGAAGGACAAGTAGGTGTAATTCAAGGAAGGAAGATCAACCTCCTCAACCCGCTGGATTCAGTGGTTCGGTCTGGATTTACTTCTGGGCACATGGCTGCTCACCGCTTTGATTTCGTTAAAAATCGAGAGGACTTTATCGACGAAGACTTCTTTCCAAGCTACCGCTACAGCCTAGAGGGAATGACGACCTATGATGGTAAGTCCGTCTACATCATCGCCTTCAGTAAGAATCCCAAAGCGGATCCTTCTGCCCCAACACGTCGCAAGCGTAAAAGCCTATTGGGGCGACTTACCGGTGGCCTTTTAGCGGGTAACACCGTCGAGAATACGGGAGTGATTAAGGCGCGTTTGAAGGGAAGGATTTTCATCGAAAAAGACAGCTATGCATTCATTCGTGCAGAGTTCTCGGTTACAAAAGATGGACTTAGACGATCGAACGACTACCCGCTCTACAGTGGTACTTGGCGCGGCAACACCTACACGGTCAATTACCGCAAGTCTGGTGATCGTTGGTATTTCAGTGATGCGCTCAGAGAGGGAATGCGTCGTGGTGGAGCACGCTACATCAATGAGGTCAAAACGACCAAACTCGTTGATGGAACAGCCAATCAGATTCCATACTTAGAGCGTGTCGATCGCAACGATCAGTTTGTGAATTTTACCGGTCGCTATGCCGAAGATTTTTGGCGGGCCTATAACGTCGTTCCGATGCGTGAAGGCTTAGCCGAGGGAATGGAGCAGTTTGAGATCATGCGCACGTCACAAGCAGTCTTTGGGCAAGCTTATCAAGATTCATTGCAGCAGGTACGCGACTCACTCACTGCGGTTGCTCTTGCTGCAGCTGCTGAAAAAGCTGCAAATGCTTTAGTGCAAGACAGCATTACTGTAGGCGAAGAACTCGCTGAAGAGAGCTCAATAGACGGATTTGAAATTGACTCTGATCGTGATAATCAATTGCATTGGCGAGGATCGGTCAGTTTCGGAGGGCACCATTTGCCTAGCGATCCTGGACCGCTAACTGCCGCATTTGGTGGCGAGCCAACTAGCCCGACCCTTTTCGTAGAGAAAGACATTGGGGGTAGTTCATATGAAGCGATCGTTCGGTGGGATCTCGATATGGTCTTTCATCGAAATGCCTTCTTGCGATACAGTTCGGCCTTTGATTTTGGTAAAAACATCTACAGAGATCGTGCGATTGGTGCTGGACTTCAAGCGAACCTTCGTCCACGACACCGTCCTATTATCCTGCGGGGTGTCGCTCAGTACAATTGGCTTCGTTACTTCCGTAATCTTGGAAATGCCAGTGTCGCGGGAAGCCCAACCGAGATTGGAAACAAAGGATTCAAAGGAGATGAAATTCGACTCAGTTATGGCGGGCAGCAGCATGGCCTAAGCCTGTCAGCTGAGCTAAGTGTAGAAGAGCGTCGTGGCCGTGAGCTGTTTGTTCGGGCGACTTATCACCATGGCCTTTCTCAGCGCCAAGGCGTCTGGTTTAAAGAAACTAGTCAAGTCTTTCGAAAGGACAAATACTTACCTGTAAGCGATGAAGCGCTGACGGTAACTAGTAACGATATGCCGTTTGATGAGCCTTTGCTTCCAGTAGGCACTATGTCGGTAACGGTAGGGTGGATTTTTGATTGATTCAGCGAGATCTGGTTCAGCGTGCTTTAGCGCGCACCTTCGAGTCACAGGCGAGTAACGTCTTGTGCATTAGCGTCTGTCGCACCCTAAAGGGCGCGGAACCAGAACGGGTGACTTACTTTACCGCAAGCACCAGCTAAGGAATCCTCATCGACATGCGACTAGTAGCTTATCTTCTCATTGTTCTCACCTTGACTGGGGCATGGTCTTGTAAGTCCACTCATGAGCCTGAGTTTCTTCTGCGCGCCAGTCTACTTGTTGCCGAAGACCATACCTGGTTCCGCGCATTCGCGCACTTTGGGGAATTACTCGAAGAACGTTCGGAGGGCCGCATCAAACTTCAGATCTACCCATCCGAACAACTCGCTAAGGAGATTGAGGCCATCCGGATGATCCAAGCTGGAGTGATCGACATGACTACAACCAGTGCCTTGTTGAGCAACTGGACTGAGATTATGACCTTCTGTGAAATGCCGTTCCTGATGGATAGCATGGAGGACGTAGATGAGATGCTGAACGGCCCAGTAGGAGCACGTATCCGATCTGAGATGGTGACCAAAACGGGACTTCGACCCGTCGGATATTTTCAGGCGGGTGCACGTCACCTCACTTCTAATCGGCCTATCCGTCATCCTGATGATTTGCAAGGCTTGATCATTCGTATCCCGAGCATTCCTGCCTTCATTACGGCTTGGAACGCGCTTGGAGCGAAAACCACTCCGATCGCCTTTTCTGAAGTGTTCACTTCCTTGCAACAGGGTGTGATCAACGCCCAAGAGAATCCTCTTCCGTTGACCAAAATGCTGGCGATGTACGAAGTGCAGGAATACGTCAACTTGACGAGTCATGTATTTGGTTGGACCTATCCCGTTATCGGTGAAAAGCAGTTCAATCGCATGCCTGCAGACCTTCAAGAGATTTTTCTGGATTGCGCAAGAGAGATGCAAATATTTGAACGCAAGCTGTTTCAGCAAAACGATGCCTTGGCTCGCGCCGAGCTCGAAGCGAAAGGCATGGAGTTTATTGAAGTCGATCGCGAAGCTTTCAAGCAAAAACACGGCAACGCCATTTACAACACCCTTTCTCCAGAGATGCAGGAAGTCTATCGCTCGCTAAAGGATACCATACAATGAGGCGCTTCGTAAAATTTACGAGAACCGTCATGAAGTATGGGACTTTCCTAAGTACCGTAGGTTTCGTGGCGGCGATTTTGATACAGATTTTTGCCCGTCTGTTTTTAGAAACAGCTCCTTCGTGGACAGAGGAGGCTGCACGTATCTTCTTCGTGATCGCTATTGGCTGTTCGGCAGGGCTTGCGTTGCGAAGCGCAGAGTACGTTCATTTCGATTTTTTCTTTCAGCGGATGAGTCCGTCTTGGCAGCGGAGATTGACCTTCCTTATTGACTTTCTCACGGTAGTCCTGTTCGCCATTTTTACGGTCTTCGCTGTACAGCTTACCATTATGGGCTGGGGTGAACGGTCGCCGAGCTTAAAGTTTCCGATGGCGATTCCGTTTGGGGCAATGTTGATCCTCGGGTTTTCGCTTCTCGTGTATGCCATAGATCGCTTTGCTAGCACGATCCATCGGATTCGCAAAAACTTCACACCTAAAAAGAAGGCAAATTGATCTGGCTACTGCTGTTGACTTTTTTCGTGTGCATACTGCTACGATTCCCTATCGCTTTTTCGCTTGGCTTGTCCTGCCTGCTCTTTCTATTAGTTGAGGGCACACCGCTCATCGTTATCCCGATGAAGATGTATTCTGGGATCGACGTCTTTGTGTTGCTCAGTATTCCTGGCTTTATCATGGCGGGCAACCTGATGAACCATGGAGGATTGACGGAGAAAATTATTGCGTTTTGCAATCACTTAGTTGGTCACATTCGGGGTGGATTAGCCTTGGCTAATATTGGAGCGTCGATGCTATTTGCTGGTATTTCAGGTACGGCCATTTCCGACACGGCAAGTATTGGCTCTGTGATGATTCCAGCCATGAAGAAAGAAGGCTATGATGCTGCTTTTGCTTGTGCCGTTACAGCATCTTCTTCTACCGTAGGGCCAATTATCCCGCCGAGTGTATCGATGATCATCGCCGCTACGCTCACAGGGCTTTCGGTAAGTAAGCTGTTTCTCGCGGGAGCTATTCCTGGTTTTCTTTTGGGATTCAGTTTGTTGGCCTATACGTATTACATCTCTCGCAAGCGTAAGTATCCGAAACATGAGCGCAGTAGCCTGAAGCAAATCGGTAAGGGCTTTATTGACACGTTTTGGGCGTTACTGTTGACCGTCATCATCTTATATGGAATCATCGGTGGCCTGTTTACGCCTACGGAAGCTTCTATTGTAGCGGTGCTTTACGCGCTGTTCATTGGCATCTTCGTGTACCAAAAATTGACCTTTCGTCGAGCGATGGTCGTTTTTCTTGATTCGATGAAGACGTCGGCTTCTCTCATGGTATTGATCGGCTTTGCCAATCTGTTCGGATACATCCTTATCACGGAACAGTTGCCGCAAATCGTTTCATCCGAAATTCTGGGCTTCTCTACGAACAAGTACGTGGTGCTCTTACTCATCAACCTGCTGTTAATATTCGTAGGCACGTTCATGGAGACCATCGCTGCACTGCTTATCCTGTTTCCCATCTTGCTCAAAGTGGCTTTGGCGGTAGGCATTGATCCGATCCATTTCTCCGTTATTGCGCTACTTAATCTGATGATCGGACTGACTACACCACCGTTAGGCGTATGCTTGTTTGTCGCTGCGGGTATTGGAAAAGTATCGATTGGAGAGGTTAGCCGAGCGGGATTCCCGTTTCTATTGGTTAGCCTAGTTGTCTTGGCGTTGGTGACCTTGATTCCGGAGCTGTCGTTGTTTTTGCCGGAGTTATTTATGGATTAAACGATCCGGTTCGCCGCCCTTTAGGTCGGCAAAAAATGATGCGATGAAGTCGCAACCAACATCTCTACTGTTTTGGCTTCACTACAAGCTCTCGATAGCCATAAGTCGTGTCTATCTCACGTGAGAACTCGAGGTTGTCCGTTGCCCCAATCACTAGCTCGACGGTGGTGTACACGATGTTTCCATCCAGTAGATGACCGCCAACAGTCCTCCCTGTGCTATCGCTGACACTCATGTGTACGTGCATGCTGTCGGCGCTAAGGGCACCGGTGAGACTTACGATTTCGAAGTGGCCTTGCTCAGAATAACCTTCTTGTTGGTTCGCAAACCGAAGCTGGTAGGTCGTCAAGCTGCCGACTGCAGTGACGATCCAAGCTGCGCGTAGGTTCTTGGTTTTGGCGAAAGCAGCTAGGGCCTTTTTAAGGTCCTGACCAGGATGAAGTCGAATGACGTAGTGTTGTGCCATGTTATAGTTGGGCTTGAAATCTACCTATTGAAAGCTGTGCTATTTGCGCTCATCGCTAAGGCTATAAGGAGAAAGGGAAAAGTCACAATTCTAAATGTACACCTCTAACGTCAGCTGCATTCGAATGTGTCTATCAGTTCAAATGTGTAAGAGGATGTTTCAGAATATGTCTAAAGCGATGGCATAGGCTTTGCCTTGTAGTATGTTAATGGTGTTGAAACAGTCTTTTTTGCTGGTTGCTACGGTAGCTTTTTTAAGTACGTGTTATTCAAATCTTGTGGCGCAATCCGTCGAAGATGAACACGAAGAGGTTAAGGCTCTTTATTACGACATCCACGACAAGATTGAGCTCGACACCACCACAGGTGCTGTCTTTCACGAGGAGGTCATTGAGGTGTTAAAAACCGCTATGGCTGAGCGGCCAGAAACTTTGCACGGAGTCGCATTATTGGCTGCAGTGGAGGTCGCAAATCGCCTAGAAACGCGTGGAGCACTTTTGACTCGAATTTCTAGCGTAGCCTATGGGCACAATTTTCAAACGAAGAGTGATACCGTTCACGCATCGTGGGTATTTTGTCTGGGTATCATAGAGCATGCGTGAGGAGACATGGATGCTGCGACGATGTGGTTTGACAGTACGCTTACCTTTTTAGACCTGGGAGTAAAGCATGAGACAGTAGCGGCAGCTGCGAAACTCTTGGGCTTTATAGAGCGTGACAAAGGGAATTTTGAAGAGGCCACTAAGAAGTTCGAACTAACTAGAAAGTTGTTTGCAGATTGGGGAGCACGACCTTCAGAATCAATTGATATAGAAAGTGCCTGGGCATCTACAGCAATTCGAGCTGGGGCAGATCCAGAAGCCTGCTATCGTTCAAGTCGAAATGCGGTTGATCGTTTGAATGCAGATTCAGTTTTACTTAAACGATGGAGTTACGCGTACCTTATTTACCTCAATCATGCGCAGGTTCTAAGTATTTTGGGTCGATTAGACGATTCCGAGAAACACGCGAAGTTGGCTGCTGATTTTTGTGGTGATCGGGGCGATGAAGGGGGCCGTGCATTCGTTCAGCTTAAGACGGCAGAAATGCAAGTCAAAGCGGGACAACATCATAGAGCAAAAGCAATACTTCGAGAAAGTCTTGCTGTGTTCGCAAAAACAGAACATCTCGATCATCAAGTAGAGGCGTATCGCTACTTAGAAGAAATTTACGAGGCTGAAGGGGATTACGCTAAGAGTTTAGAGAACTCAAGAAAAGGGAGGGATGCAGATTTATTACTAGCTGAATCAAGGCGTGCAGAGCAGTTACTCGCTGCGCGAAGAGATTTTGGCATTTCCGAGGCTGAAAGTAAGACGCTGCTTGCTCAGGAAATGGCAACTCGTGCTGAACTAGAACGCGAAAAAGCAAACTCTAATCAGTACGCACTTCTTGCAGGCATCTTATGCATTGCATTGGTATTGGTGTATGCAATGCAACGCTTGCGTTACCGGTCGCAACGGCAAGTCGAACTAGAGCATGAAGTAGCTAATAGAACCGCTGAGTTGGCCGCGAAGACAGAACGTTTAGAAGCGTCCAATCAAGAATTAGAGAAGTTCGCCTATATCGCGAGTCACGACATGAAGACTCCTCTGCGCAACGTAACGAGCTTCTTAGGTCTTATTCAGTTGAGGCTGCCTGAAAGTGCGAGGCCAGCTGTAGGAGAGTACGTTGAGCTCGCGCAAGGATATGCGCGGAGTATGCACACACTGGTTACCGATGTACTAGAATTTAGTAAGCTGAATGTTGACTTGGCTGAGTTAAGTGCTCCATTTAATGTGAGAAGTCTTTGCGATGAACTTATCGCCAAGCGATCGCAAGATTTGTCATCAACAGGTGCTCGGATTGATTTATTTGGTAGTGCTTTAATAAATGCACCCGCTTCATTTGTCGAGCAGGTAATCGGTAATCTTATCGATAATGGACTGAAGTACAATGAATCTTTGACCCCTCGCGTGAGTGTTACGCTCTCCGATTCGGATGAAGAAGTCAAGATTGTAGTGTCAGATAATGGGATCGGAATTGCAGCAGAATATCAAGATAGAATCTTTGAACTGTTCAAGCGTCTACATACTTCTGACGAGTATGCAGGGACAGGACTAGGCCTGGCTAGTAGTAAGAAAATAGCAGAACGCCTTGGTGGAGGACTTACACTTAAAAGTGAGTTAGGGAAAGGCTCCGTCTTTACAGTGACTTTGCCAAAAGTGTTTCGAGCTAAAAGTAGAAGGAATACGATTTCAAAGAAGAATGTCGTAGATGTGTAGGAACTACTTGGGCGGGTATATCTTCTTAGTAAGCATTTTTAATGCTGCTTCACATACTCCTCTGTACTCACCTTCGAGATACTTGCTTTATCTAAAAGAAGCTCGTGTACATTATTCTTGATTGTGTGTGCGATGCTGGCAGTAGGTAGGTCGTTACAATCCAAACCAAAAGGTTCCTCAATCTCTTCCGCCATCAATTCAACGCCAATAAAAGCGAAGAAGATCATCATGACCATCGGCACTGTCCATAGGTGATACGAACTGTACAGCACGAGTGGCATTAGTACAGCGTATATGGAAATGAACAGCTTGATGTAAACGGCATAGCTGAATGGAATAGGCGTCTTCTTGATGCGTTCGCAAGCACCAAGAATGTCTAGAAGTGCATTGGAATTGTGTCTAAGATTGATGTGATCTGCATCTGAGGTCACGCCCACTTTATGGAGCGATTGAAGCTCTTTTTGCACCTGGAAAGAGATGTAATTCGGCAAGTGTTCTTTCGATGGGTAGATCACTTTATCCTCGTCTGAAAGATTAATGAGGTCTTCCACTTTCGCTCCTTGCCGCAAATGCTCAGCAAGAGAAATTGCAAAATTTGAGAGCAAAGCGGCCATGCGTTTTTTGCTAGCCTGTTCACCTTCCGGCAAAACCGCCCTCACCTGTAACGCCAAGTTGCGCGAGTGATTAACCAGCGCGCCCCATTGCTTCCGTCCTTCCCACCAGCGATCATACGCGGCATTGGTGCGGAAGACCAAAAGAATAGAAAGGACGATTCCAAGAAAGCTGAAGATGGATACGTCCATCTCTATGTACTTCTGCCAACCGGTATAACGCAGTACTTCACAAACAACTACTGAAACAGCACCCATACCTGCCACTGCCCACATGAGTCGACGCATCGTATAGCTGCGTGTCAGGTTCCAAATGTCCCTGAGAAAATGTTTGTTTGGATTGTAGACGATCATGGTCTCTAATTAAGCAGGGACGAATAAATTATCGGAGAAGCAAAACAACCACGTTTCACCAAGCTCTGCACTTCGAATAACAGGATGCTCCTGGTTGGCTGCATGTTTTGAGGCGTGTTGGTTGGGTGAATCATCGCAGCAGAGTGTTGCTCCACAAGCTAAGCAAAGCCGTAAATGCAACCAAGTGCTTTGTGTTTTGATGCATTCCTCGCATTCGGTTTTGGCGACGAAGGAAGCTGATCTGGCTTCCTTAATGTGCTGACATTCTTTAACTTTCATCATGCCTCCGCTAAGTATTGATGCACAAAGCTTATCGCCATCGCCCCCTCGCCAACAGCACTGGCTACTCGATTCATGGCGCCACTACGCACATCGCCAGCGGCAAAAACACCAGGGATACTCGTCTCCAATAAGTATGGATCGCGGTCGAGTTTCCATACCTGGTTACTTCTGTCTGATCGACTGACATCCCGGCCCGTAATCACAAAGCCCTTGTCATCTTTGATAACGCCATCGAGCCAATCGGTATAAGGTTTAGCTCCAATGAAAATGAAAAGTGCATTGGCTTCCTTTTCTTCGACTTGGTCATTCTTCAGGTCCTGAATGCTTAGGCGTTCAAGTTTGTCATCACTTCCTAATGCCTCAATGATCTGAGTCTTAGAAATGATTTCGATGTTGTCGATATTGTTGATCTGGTCTATGAGATACGAACTCATACTGCTTGTTAAATCCTCTCGTCGAATCGAGATATAAACCTGTTTGGCAAATTTGGACAAGTACACTGCTCCCTGACCTGCGCTATTACCTCCACCAACCACATACACTGTTTTGTCCTTGCACGTGGCGGCTTCTGTCATTGCTGCACCGTAGTAAATGCCAGCTCCAGAAAAGTCTCTGATGCCTTTCGCTTCTAGTTCTCGATATTGAACTCCAGTGGTGACAACGACCGCTTTGGTATTGACGGTGTTGCCATTACTCAAGGTTAGTTTCTTGAACTGTCCGTTGCTTTCAATAACGTTGACCTCTGCTGGCGTCACGATTTCAACACCGAATCGTTTCACTTGTGATATCGCTCTGTGCGTCAAATCACTACCACTAAGTCCGTTCGGGAAGCCGAGATAATTCTCGATTCTAGAACTCGTTCCCGCTTGTCCACCAGGAGCTCGTTTTTCGATAAGAACGGCCTTTAGTCCTTCGGATCCTGCATAGACAGCTGCAGCCAATCCTGCCGGTCCTCCACCAATGATGACGAGGTCATAAACGTCTTCTTTTGTGGTTGCGCTCAGTCCTAGTGCTTTCGCCAAAACAGGAATTGTAGGACTGCAAAGTGGTTCGCCTTCGGCAGTGATAACGACAGGCAATTCAGATCCTGATCGGTCGTGTAACTGCAAAATCTCGTATGCGCGATCGTCAGATTCTACGTCGATGAAGGTATACGGGATGAGGTTTCCGCTAAGGAAATCCTTGATCGCATGCGACTTCGGGGAGTATGGATAGCCGACGACGCGTATGCCTGAGCCTTCTGGTTTGTGATTGGCTTTCCAGTCAAACAATAGTTCTTGAAGTACAGGGTACAACTTCTCCTCTGGCGGATCCCAAGGCTTGAGTAAGTAGTAGTCTAGCTGTACCGCGTTGATTGCCTTGATTGCTGCTTCGGTATCGCTGTATGCGGTAAGCAGTACCCGTTGTGCACCTGGATAGAGCTTCATTGCTTTTTCTAAAAACTCAACCCCGAGCATTTCGGGCATACGTTGGTCAGAGAGGAAGAGCGCAACCTCTTCACTTTTTTTCTTGAGTAATTCGAGTGTGTCTAGGGCTTCTTGAGCAGAGGTAGTGCCCATGATGCGATACTTCTTTTTGAATTGATCACGTACGTCGCGCATCACCGCTCGAAGTACCTGCTTGTCGTCATCAATGCAGAAAATGATGGGCTTTGAGTCACTCATGCGATGGGTAGTAATATGGCGAAGGTTGTGCCTGCCGGACTTGAACTAGCTGTGATCTGGCCTTTGTGGTGGGTGATGATTTTCTGGACGATGTCCAGCCCCAATCCTGTCCCTTTTCCGATTTCTTTGGTCGTGAAAAAAGGATCAAAAATCTTATTGATCGTATCTTCTGGGATACCGCTTCCTGTGTCAGAGATTAGAATTCTAACCTGATCTCCACATAGCTCCGTTTTGAGGCCGAGTACTTTTTCGTCTGAAGACTCCATCGCGTCGATAGCGTTGTCAATCAGGTTGGTGAATACCTGATTGATTTCACCGGAGAACCCCATAATTTTTGGGAGGTCAACGTGAAGTTGCTTGTCAATGAGAACGCCGACCTTCTTCGCCTTGAAACCCATGATTGTGAGCGTGCTCTTCAAGTTGGCGTGGATATCAACCGCTTGTCGGTCGATACTCTCGTCCATGTGCGTGTATCCTTTTACCGAACTCACAAGGTCTTTGATGCGTCGCGATGCTTCTTCTATTTCACCGACCATGGTTTGGGTAACCAGGTTTTTGACGATCCACATAAGAACCGGCAAAAAGTGCGCTTCACTGGTTTCGTTGAATATCGTTTGAAGGTCATCAACGCTGAACTGGTATTCAGCAAGCGTCTCGGCCATCTCGTAGCCATCGTCTGCGCCTTGCTCTTCCAGGAAGCTAGCCAAGTCATCTTCGAGCTCATTGCGCTCCATGAGCGTCAACTCGACTAAGGTTTTGGCGGAAGCTAACTTGGCAAACATTAACCCGTTGCCCATGTCGACTTTCTCGTCGCCCATGTTGATATTGGTGATGTTCTTGAACGCCTCCGGTAGATCCGTGAGGTGCTTTTTTAAAGCCTGCGCACTCCTGACTACTGCCGAAGCTGGATTATTCAACTCATGTGAAAGTCCGGCGCTCAGCTTACCTAGTGAGAGTAGCTTCTCATTTTGAAGCATCTGAGAAGTAAAAGACCGGACACGACTCGTCATGAAATGGACGAGTGCTTCCGTGAGTTCATACTTCTCTCGGATCATCTCAGGGAAGTGGTCTGTGTGTAAGGAGACTACGGTCAATCGCTCGATAACCTCGCCATGTCCAGTGGCCTCTTTCATGCGAGAGTATGGAAGTTTACCTGTGATGCGTGGGGCTTCGAAATAGCCCAGTGTTTGCTTACTGCCGTTACGGCTTATCCATAGCTGGACATTCCCTTCGAGGAGAACATGCATGTATTCCACTTTTTGGCCGGGCGAGAACAGTTTTTCGCCGACTTCGAAGATTTTACACTCCGCCTTGGAGAGCAGCCAGTCAAGCTGATCGTCGGGGACGTTTGCGAGCTCAGGATTGAGCTTTAGTTGGGAATTGGTGCACAGGGCGTTTGAGGAGACTTCCATAGAGAGCTATTCAAACAACGACCATCTGATTTCGGTTGTTTGGTCTCCTTGCGTTCCTGCCTAGAGATTGCTATAATTTATCCTACAAATGGCGTCACCTCAATTCACTTTCACAATTTTCTCCGCCTGGAAATTGTCGTCTGATCGCAATGTGATGATGTAACTACCAGCGCTCATCGATGATGTGAGGTGGTGCGTTAAGGCGTGAACACCGATTGGCATTCTTCCTGAGAAGATTGATTCGACGAATTGTCCATTTGTCGAAAGCACATCTATGCGAACATTCGACGATTTCTTTAGAGAGACTGTCAAGTCTACGTTGGCATTCGAGACGATTGTATTGACAAGACTCAAGGTTGTCGAAGGGTTGAACGTTCGATCAACGAGGCTGCTAACAATCTCTTCATCTGCAAAGTAGAATACCGTCGCTCCCGCAGCAAAGAGCGTAGAGTCTGGACGAAATACGGCTCGGTTGATGTTGCCAGGAATCGACGCGTTCCTTTCCCAGGTTTCGCCTCCATCAAAGGTCTCGAAGCCAGGAATAGATCGTGGGCTGACCCATCCTGTATCCTTAGAAGTGAAGGCTATTCCTTGTATGTCAAGGCCTTGGGCAGACACGACTTTTTCCTCCCAGGTAGTACCCCCGTCTGATGAAATGATCATGGATGTCTCATCTCCAAAGCTTTCAATGGACGCATAAACGTCTTGGTCTGTGAGGAAGAAAAGCTTCCAGACGTATTCGAGCGGGTCGTTTGTGCCGAATACTTCTCGCCAGGTGTCACCGCCGTCTTCGGTGACAAGAAGGGTTGCTCCGTCCGCTCCTTTTGTACCTGCAAGGAATCCTCGTTCTGGCGTTACAAATTCGACCTCAGCAAATCCGTTCGCGAGGCTGTCTAGGTCGCTTACTTCCCAGGTGAGTCCTGCGTCAAAAGACCTTGCGAAAACTGCAGGCGAAGAGTAGATGCCTGCAGCAAATACAGTGTCGCCGATGTGGCTCAGGCCACAAAATCCTGGAGTGCCTGCAGGGAGCCTCGTCGTGATGTCTTCCCAGGTATCGCCGCCGTCGGTGGTTGCGAAGAGTTTGTTTGTCAGAGAGCCCGCAAAGCCTCGGTTCTCATCAATGAAGTCGATTGATCGGATATACTCTTCTCGGTCTAGGAATACCGTTTCCCAGTTTAGTCCTCCGTCTGTACTCTTGACGATTCGTCCTTCTCCTGATCCTGCAAACGCAATACTTGGCGTTACAAAAACGATGTCATCGTATCGGCTCCCAAAAGCAAGATCATCGATCGAGTACCAATTCTGAGCTGCTGCTTGAAAGCAAAAAAGAGCGGAGAGCAGTGAGAGGAGGATAAATTTGGTCATCAGGTCTTTGAATTATGAAATTTGAATCTAAGTCTATTTCAAGAAGCACCTTCCAAAATTCAGTTCTTTGCAAGACTTTTGACATTGGCAGTAGGGCGTATTGAGGGTTGAACTGGAACGGTCTAGGCGAAACATTCAGCTAAGGGTAATTAAAGAATCTCATCCCCGTCCAAATCTTTGCGTGCCGTACATTCACGCCATGCAAGATCCAGTGTTCAACCTCATCGACCAAGAACTCGACCGCCAACGTTTCGGCATCGAACTTATCGCCTCTGAGAATTTTACTTCAGAGCCTGTTATGAAAGCCATGGGGTCTTGCCTCACGAACAAGTATGCGGAGGGTTACCCCGGTAAGCGCTACTACGGCGGTTGTGAGGTAGTTGATCAGGTTGAGCAATTGGCCATCGATCGCCTCAAGGAGCTCTTTGGTGCTGCATATGCCAACGTGCAACCACACTCTGGTGCGCAAGCAAATGCTGCTGTATTCCTTGCAGTACTTAAGCCTGGAGATGCAATTTTAGGTTTTGACCTAAGTCACGGTGGTCACCTTTCACACGGTAGCCTTGTCAACTTTTCAGGTAAGCACTTCGATCCTCATTTCTACGGAGTAGAGGCGGATACAGGGCGTATCGACATGGACAAGGTTTTGGCGAAAGCACGAGAAGTGAAACCAAAGCTTCTCATCTGTGGAGCAAGCGCCTACTCTCGCGATTGGGATTACGCTCGTTTCCGTGAGATCGCTGACGAAGTCGGTGCATTGTTGTTGGCTGATATCGCTCACCCAGCCGGATTAATCGCCGCTGGATTGCTCGCAGATCCGATGCCGCACTGTCACATCGTGACTTCAACTACGCACAAGACCCTTCGCGGTCCACGTGGAGGCATCATCATGATGGGTAAGGATTTCAAAAATCCTTGGGGACGCAAGACCAAGAAAGGAATCACGATCAAGATGTCGGCGATTCTTAACTCAGGAGTTTTCCCTGGAATGCAAGGCGGGCCGCTCGAGCATGTAATCGCTGCAAAGGCGGTTGCTTTCGGTGAGTGCCTACAGCCAAGCTGGAAAGAATACGGCAAGCAGGTAATTCTCAACGCGCAGGCGATGGCGAAGTCTTTCATGGCGAAGGATTACCACCTCATTAGTGGAGGTACGGACAACCACTGTATGCTCATCGATTTGAGTAACAAAGGAGTTACCGGTAAGCAAGCTGAGCATGCACTCAATGCAGCGCACATTACGCTCAACAAGAACATGGTGCCGTTTGACACTCGTTCACCTTTCGTGACCAGTGGTATCCGTATCGGTACGGCTGCGATGACGACACGTGGCTTTGATGAGTCAGCTTCCGCCAAAACAGTAGAGTGGATCGATCGCATCATCAATGATGTCGAGAATGAAGCACTTCAGGCTGAAATTCGCCAAGAGGTGAAGGAGTTTATGGCGGCGTATCCGTTGTATGCGGAGGCGGAGATGGTGGGGTAAGGCATTAATCTTATTTCAGTTTTTGGTGATTCTTAGAAACGCTTTTCGCGATGGCGACGCGTGGTTTTGATGAGTCAGTCCCGTGCGGAGCACGAGGATCCTCGTGCTCCGCACGGGACTTCCGCCAAAACAGTAGAGTGGATCGACCGTAGACGATAAAAACAGAAAGGCGAAGAACTGTTACGAGAAACGAATTGTTTAGTAGTTAAATTTTTTTCAACTAATAAATTTAACCTCATGCCACTTAAGCCAGGACCCAAGAAAATCGCCAAATCAACCGGAAAACCCGATAGACGACAAAGGGACAATAAATCAACACCCGGCAACACCCCTTCTCTAGAGCCCTCAAAGAGTACGAAACCGCCCAAGAAAAAGTAGAATGTGCGGTCTAAAAAGTACTATTTACTTTTTAGACCGCATGCTTCAGTTTCTAAAGAGTAATGTCATAGATAAACTGATTAATTGCAACATCGTTAGGACCTTTCAAGAAATATTGGGCCTTCAAAGCTCGTTTCCTATCCCCTTAAATTTCTCTACGAAAGTTGAGATTTTCTGAAAGACCCGCTGCTTCAGCGTTAAAAACTTAGGATTAAGAGGGCTCATTTTAGGTAAGAGCTCGTTAAGCTCAGCACCGTTTTCACTAGCATATTCCCTCTTCAATGAAGAGAGGATGTAGCGACGTGCGGCCTCATCATTTAGGTTCTCATTCGCAATTAGCTCTTTGGCTTCTCTTCGTTGCTCTTCTTGTGCAAACGTGAAAAAAGCCGCAATCACGCTCGACTTATCAGGAAGGGTATCAAGGTCGGCTTGGTTGATGAAATCAACTAAGAGCGATTCTTTCGCTCGGTGACCCAAGCTGGCTCGTATCACACGACGAATATCATCAATCAGCTCGACCTTATTTTTAACTTTTCTATTTTGCTCAAACAGCAGCTCGAGGATGTAGTCGAGGCTAAATTCTTGAGACTTTAAAAGGTCTACCTCAAAGACTACGTCCGACCAATCTACGCTCGATTCTTCTCGGGCTTTATTGGCAGCTTGCTGACGCTTCCAATCTCGTAGGTCGTTGTAGGTGCTTCGATAATCTTGTAGCTTTCTCTCGGCAGGAAGTGTAATTTTTTCCAGTTCTTGAACATCCTCGTCGGTAAGGTTATGCTTTGCCTTAAATGCTCTCAGACGCTCCGTGTCTCCTGGGTCGAGTTCTTGCAACTCTTTAAGACTTGCAAATTCATCGAAGTTTTGTAGGATATTTTCGACACGTAAGTACTCACCAAAGAGCTTTACAAAGTCCTTCTTATCCTTTTCGAGAAAGATTTCATCCGGGTTTGGAAAGCGCTCTTCTAACTCGCCGACAACTTCTTTAAAACCACGCCTTGCATCACCCGTAACCTGGTCGGTAAAACCTTCCATGTACTCCTGATAACTTTTCTCCAGGACCACATTTTTCGTATTGCTATCACCAAAGAGAGTGATCGCATCGACTGTGGCTTTTTGCAAGTCTCTGAAGGTGACGATATTGCCAAACGACTTCGTCGAATTGTAGATGCGATTCGTTCGGGAATAGGCCTGCACAAGACCATGATAACGCAGATTTTTGTCGACGAATAGGGTGTTGAGCGTAGGCGCATCAAAGCCTGTCAGGAACATACCTACGACGATTACTAAATCGACTTCATTTGTTTTTACGCGTTTTGCGAGATCGCGATAGTAATTTTGAAAGCCATTGCCGCCAGTGCTAAAACTTGTCTTGAAGCGCCTATTGTAATCATTGATCGCCTTGTCAAGGAATTCCTTAGCCGAGCTATTCAACGCCGAAACGTCGAAACTTTCATCTTCAATATCACCAACAGCGTCCTGCTCTTCGTTGGCAGCATAGGAGAAGATAGTAGCTATTTTCAACTTTCGCGTTGCATTTTCTTGAAGCCCGGTCAGTGTTTCATAATAATGCTTTGCAGCCTCGATGTTGCTAACCGCAAACATGGCATTAAAGCCAGCTCCGTCACCGTGCAGCCTGTGCGTTTTGCGGCGAAAATTATTCAGTACATACTGCGAGACCTGTCGAATGCGCTCTGGGTGCAGCAACGCTGCTCGGTTTTCAGCAGAGGTAAGTTTACGTTCATCGAGCTCCGTTTCGAGTGATTTGAATTGCGGACGTACATCGTTGTAATCGACCTTAAACTTGAGAACTTTTTCGTCGCGAATAGCATCGGTAATTACATAAGCATGCAATTCTCGTCCAAAGACACTGGCCGTTGTCTCAGCACCGAGTGCATTTTGCGGGAAGATGGGCGTTCCTGTAAAGCCAAATTGGTAATAATACTTGAATCGATTCTGGATGTTTTTCTGTGCTTCACCAAATTGGCTACGGTGGCATTCGTCGAAGATAAGTACCACCTGCTTGTTGTAGATCGGGAGATCGCGCTCAGATTTGATTAGGTTGTTGAGTTTTTGGATCGTCGTCACCACAATCTTATTGTCGTCCTGGTCCAAGTTGCGTCGCAGACCTGCAGTACTCTCCGACCCGTTTACACTGTCAGGTGAAAAGCGCTGATATTCTTTCATTGTTTGGTAGTCGAGATCCTTACGATCGACGACGAAGAAAACCTTATCAATAAAATCTAGTTCTGTAACGAGACGAGCAGCTTTGAAGCTCGTGAGTGTTTTTCCCGACCCAGTGGTGTGCCACACGTAGCCCCCGCTTTCTGTTTGACTCCAAGACTTGCTCTCGTAGGCGCTTCTCACTTTCCAGAGAATGCGTTCAGTGGCCGCTATCTGATAGGGGCGCATCACCAACAGCGTATCCGAGGTATCGAATACGGTATACCGTATCAAGACTTCGAGCAGGGTCCGTTGCTGGAAAAAGGTTGCAGTAAAGTCTTCTAAATCACGAATGAGGTCGTTGTTGGCTTTCGCCCAGTTCATCGTGAAGTCGTAGCTGTTCTTATCGCGCTTGGTTGTATTGGCGAAGTAACGGGTGTCGGTCCCGTTAGAGATCACGAACACTTGGACATACTTGTACAGTGAAAGCTCGCTATTGAAGCTCTCCTTACTGTAGCGGTGTACTTGGTTAAACGCTTCGCGAATGGCAACACCTCTGCGTTTTAGTTCTATATGCACTAAGGGTAGACCATTAACTAGGATGCTCACGTCATAGCGATTAGCATGCGTGCCAGTTTGCTCAAACTGCCTGATCACTTGGAGCTTGTTGCGGCAGAGTTTGCGCTTGTCCAAGAGATAGACGTTTTGGATATGCCCGTCGTCGAAAACAAAGTCATAGATGTAATCGTCATGAATCTTGCGTGCCTTATCTACAATGTTGTCGCTAGGTTTATCTAGGTACTGTTCTACGAAGCGCTTCCATTCGCTTTCGCTAAAACGCAACCCGTTGAGCGCCTCAAGCTGGACACGTGCATTAGCAAGCATTAACTCGGGTGTATTCAACCCACTGGCGTACTCATAGCCTTGATTCTCCAGGTCGCGAATGAGCTTGCGCTCGAGTGCGTCTTCTGACTGGTAAGTTGGTTCCGAGAGTATACTCGGCTTGTTGTAGCTACTTAGGATTATAAAATCACTCGATTCAGCTAAAGGCATGTAATCATTCATCGTCTTTTATTTTCGTAGTTCAGCTGAGGTGTATTTGGATAAAAACTATAAGCTTTATCTATTTCTTTTAAGATGAATCCAAGAGCACGCTTGTCGTCGTCTGAAAGCTCAGATACTTCTTCAGCTGAATGCTTTGAATGGCTGGAAATATTCATCATACGCTGCTGATAGAGCTTTTCTCCTGGCTTTTCAAGAAAAGACAGCAGATCTTCCCATTTATTGTATCCTAAAAAAGTAGATAATTTTTCTAAGATATTACGTAGGTAATTGTAGTGATACTTTTTGACAGAGTTGTTTTCAATTGCCTCTAGAATTTCGGCTTTCAGGTGAAGATGATAGGCGAACGGCGAGTCAAATGGTTGTTGATCTAAACTAAATGTGCCGTCCTCCCGCTTTCGTAGTAGAAATTTGTTTTTATGACTACGCGAACTGATCTCGTTTGACAAAACATTAAAAAACAATGGATTATGAGTAGTAATAATAAATCTCACTTCGTCAGGGCATTCTCGAATTAAGTCCGCGAGATCGACAGCCGTGCGAATGAGGTGATTGTCATCGAGTGAGCTTACCGGATCGTCAACAAAGACATATCGTAGCTTATCAAACTCCCTCGTCTCCCGTTCTTCCGGTTCCGCTACACTCAGCACCTCTACTACTTGTTGCAGGATGATGTAGAACATGCTCCACTTAAAAACGCTTTCCTCTCCTTTTGAAATCTTTATAGAACGACTAGCTGTATCATCGCCTGTTTCGATTGAAAAACTAGCATTTCGAAAGTCCGTTCCAAATCGCACTGTTGCTCGAGACCCAGTATATCGCCGAAAAGTCTCTATAATGTTCTGGTCCTGCCCTTGATCTTTCAAGACCCAGTCGGTGAATCCGTTTGGGTAAATTAGTAAAGCGTGTTCTGCTGAATCATCCGTAGCGTTATCCCAATGAAAAAGGTCTTCGGTAAAGGAATTGTAATACAACATTGATAGCTCAAGCGTACTTGTCGATTCATCTTCTTGCGCTAAACTTGTGCGACGTTCAGCAATTATATTCCTGACCTCTCTAGACAAGCGCGTCTTCCCCGTTCCATTAAAGGCATAGATCAAGCGGACGTTCTGCTTGCCGCCCTTCTTTGGTTCGTCAAGTAGTATCTCCGCTGTTTCTCTCAATGTGCTCACGCGTCTATGTCTTTAGTGGTCTGTGGAAAGCTTAGGAGCAAGTCTCGATAGTATTCGTACTGTTGCTGGCGTTGCTGTATCTCGCGTGGTAAACCTTCGGAGATAGAGTTTGTGAGGGTATCAAATTTGTCGAGAATGGAGGCTATACGCTCTTGCTCGTGGAGAGACTTTTCAGGATCGTTATGAAATGGGATTGGGATCATAATCTTTGATAAGTTTTTGCCGCTGACCCGACGAACTTTGGTCCCTGTGATAAAAGGCAGTTTTTGTTTTCTAAATTTCTCAGTTTGAAAAAAATAAGAAACATATTTTGGATCTAGAGCGTGCTTATAAATATAGGCGTCACTACTTACAGCGATTTCATGATTTCCGACCCAAGCTACTGTTTTGCATACATCTTCATCGTTTTCACTAGTTGTTGCGATAATTAAGTCAGATGGCTGTGCTTTTCGTGCCTTTTTGAAAAAGTCTTCAGAGATGAAAGTCTTCGTTGAATCAGCATATGTACCGTAGTGTGTGAAAACCTGGCCGTAATGAATACATCCGATACCAGTCTTTGTAAAGTCTTTCTTTTGCAAAGCGCCTCCGCGGACAAACTCACCAAGTTCACCTAACGGAATCATATCCATTTCACCCTTTTCAAAAGTCAATAACTGCTCTCGGTAGTATTCAAACTGCTTGCGCCTAGTGGTAAGCTCAGTGGTAAGCTCAGTGGTAAGCTCAGTAAAAGTATCCAAGATATGGGCGATCTCTTGTTGTAGGGCTAAGGATTTTTTAGGGTCGCTTGGGTAAGGGATAGGTATGGGGTACAACATTATTGCAGCTTTATCACCACGTGGCATCTTAGCTCCTTTAGAATGTTGGACATTGTATCTAAAGAAATCGTCAGATGACAAGCAATAGTATAAATACAGTGGATCAGTGAATCGTTCCTCTGAATCATTAATTCTGATAGCTAGTACATCACCACTGCATCCTCCCTCGCTTGTTGCTAGCCAAATCTTTTTTAGATATGGTCTAATGTTCCCGATCAGTATGTCATTACATTCGTACTTTGTAACATTAAGTGTGTTTGCTGAATAAGTTGAATCTTTTCTACCTCCTTTATCAGAAATTAGATTGTCAACTCCAGTAAACGATTTTTCATCTAAGGTTGATGATAGAACACGAGTTGAAGAATAATTGGCCTTATTCTTTAGTGGGACCCACTCCACACTTACCCCTTCAAGAAGCTTCTTCAAAGCTCCTGCATTTACTGAACCTATTCCTTTTGACATATTAATTGATTGTAATTTTGTTGATATGATTAACCTTCTATCTCCGCTACAATCGTATCAATGTTAGACCTAAGTTGATCTATCCGTATTACAGTTTTCTCCAATTCTGAATTTAGTTTCTTAATGTCTATTTTCTCTCGTGTGTCTTCTGGCTCTACATAACTACTCACAGATAGGTTATAGTCGTTCTCTGCTAGCAACTCAATCGGAACAGATTGAGTAAAAAAATCGATGTCAGCCTTACTGTCAAATGCCCCGACAATAGTTTCGATGTGCTCCTCAGTGAGCACATTGTTGTTGGTCTCCTTTTTAAACAAGCCACTGGCATCAATAAATTGTGTCTCGGTATCCGTTTTGTGTTTGGACAGGACCAGGATAGTGACCGCGATCGTGGTCCCGTAGAACAGATTTGGTGGTAGCGAGATGATTGTCTCGACGTAGTTGTTCTCGACCAAGTAGCGCCGAATTTTGCGTTCCGCTCCGCCGCGATAAAATATGCCAGGAAAGCAGACAATGGCTGCGCGCCCTTTGCCCGATAGGTAACTTAGCACATGTAGCACAAAGGCAAAATCGGCTTTGGACTTTGGTGCTAGTACGCCAGCGGGAGCGAAGCGGTCATCGTTGATAAGTGTAGGGTCTGCATCGCCAATCCATTTGACGGAATAGGGCGGATTGGACACAATCGCATCAAAAGGCTTTTCATCGCCAAAGTCAGGCTCCATTAGCGTGTCGCCCAGCTTTATTTCAAACTTGTCGTAGTTGATGTTGTGTAAGAACATGTTCATACGGGCCAAATTATAGGTCGTATGATTTAATTCCTGTCCGTAAAAGCCTTCTTCAATAATGTGCTTATCGAAATGCTTTTTGGCCTGTAATAGCAGTGAGCCTGACCCGCAAGCTGGGTCGTAAATCTTGTTGACACTTTCCTGCTTGTGCATCGCAAGCCGCGCGATGAGCTTCGATACATTTTGTGGTGTAAAAAATTCTCCACCTGACTTACCAGCATTGGCAGCATAATTAGAAATCAGGAATTCGTAAGCATCACCGAAAAGGTCGATGTGGCTCCCATTAAAATCGCCAAAGTCTAGTCCAGCCACACCTTTAATTACCGATGCAAGTCGACTGTTCTTATCTCGCACAGTATTACCAAGGCGATTGCTGGTGGTGTCAAAGTCCGCAAAAAGTCCTTTAATGTCGCTTTCAGAGGGGTAGCCGTTGGCTGAGGCCTCGATGGCCGAGAAGATGGCTGCCAAGTCTGTATTGAGGCTTTCGTTGTCGTTGGCATTGCGCGCGATGTTCTCAAACAGTTCGCTTGGATAGATAAAGTAGCCTTTGGTCTTAACCGCGTCGTCCTTGATGGCTGGGCTGATAACGCCGTCCTCCATAGTGGGGTAGTCGATGCTCTCATCTCCAGCCTCGATATAGTCCGAAAAATTTTCGCTGATAAAGCGATAAAAAAGTGTGCCGAGGACATATTGCTTAAAGTCCCACCCGTCTACTGCTCCGCGTACATCGTTGGCTATCTGCCAAATCTGGCGGTGAAGGTTGGCGCGTTGCTGAGCTCCTGACATACTGTATGAATGTGGATGTGTAAGCCTACTTAAGACAGTGCGCTGAAGTACGCCGCCATGAGTATTCCACTAAACCTGTGGAAGATCCAAACGTACATCTTTAAGTCCACTTGCTGCAAGCTGCGTTTTGTTTTAAAAAGACTCTTTTTCAGAACTATTCGCAATGCTTCAGGCGTCATGAGCCATCGTGTCCAGCGCCAGTGCTTCCTAGGAAGGTTTTTTCTTTCGCATACTTTTATCGCTCACTGTATCAGCAGACCTTTCATAAACTCACTCTTAGTGTGGCGCTCGATCGTCTAGACTAGTTGCTTCAATGTCGTTTTTGCCTACCCCAGAACCAGCGCAACCACCCCAGCCGTCGTCGCTCCAATAAGTGGCCCAACAATCGGTACCCAAGCATACGCCCAGTCACTAGAACCTTTGCCCTTAATCGGCGCCAAGGCATGAAACAGCCGTGGACCTAAGTCGCGGGCAGGATTGATAGCATATCCAGTCGTGCCACCGAGGCTAAGACCGATTGCCCACACCAGAAAGGCGACAGGCACTGCACCCAGAGATCCAAGGCCAATGACAACAGTCTCGCCGTCAGTGAAGCTTGCGCCGGTAAAAAAGAGAACCACAAAGACAAGCACAAAGGTGCCGAGCACCTCGCTGATTAAATTCGAAGTGTAGTTCCGGATAGCTGGGATCGTAGCAAATACGCCCAGCTTGGTGCCTTGGTCTTCTGTAGCTACGAAGTGATCATGATAGATGGCCCAGGCTCCGAAAGCGCCCAAGAAGGCTCCTATTAGCTGAGCCACGATATACAGTGGCACTTCAGACCACGCAAATTTTCCGGCTACGGCCAATCCGATTGAAACTGCAGGATTGAGGTGCGCTCCGCTATAGGGAGCGGCAACAACAACGCCTACGTATACTGCAAGCGCCCAGCCTGTGGTGATAACGATCCAGCCGCTGTCGTTTCCTTTTGTGCCCTTGAGGATGACGTTTGCTACGACTCCACAACCGAGGAGGAGTAAAAGAAAGGTTCCAATGAGTTCGGCTAGAAATGGAGACATGTAGGGTGGGGTAAGTTGATACGGGCAAGATAGTTGATTATCGTCTGAACTGTCAGTTCGCCGAGCCAAACCGGGTCAGTGAGAAATCTAGAGATGACTTTCAACCTTGACTAGTATCGCTTGCACTGACAGTTCGCAGGTCCTCCCAGACGAGTGCTCTAACTTTGTTAGCTTACCACTATGGCAATGAAAAAGTACCCTTCCGTAGAGGCTTATGTCGCTGATTTTCCGGTGCACATTCAAGAGAAACTGGAGCAACTCCGAGCAATGGTTAAAGCGGCTGCACCAGCAGCTGAAGAAGGTATCACCTATGGAATGCCCGTCTACATGCTTCACTATAAACTGGTCTGGTTTGGCGCATATGCTAAGCACTTAGCCTTCTATCCTGAAGCAGGTCCAGTAGCTAAATTTGCAGAAGAACTGAAGCCGTACAAGACTGGAAAAGGGACAGTTCAATTTCCGTTTACCGAAGATCTTCCACTGGAACTATTAGCCCAAATGGTGAAGTTCAAAGTGAAGGAAAATATGGAGCGTGCGCGTGTGGAGGGGAAGATTACCTGAGGCTTGGCTTACGTCGACCAAGGGCTAAAGCGCAAGGAACGTTCCTAGCGAGCGGCGCGTTGGTGAGCCGCGTAGCGCGCGATTGCTCAGATAGCCTGCCCTGAGCGAAGCCGAACGGGTAGCTTGCGATTTATCGCGGCGTTGACCGAGCGTTCCAAATGTGCATCCCTATCCGCATCCGACATCCGCCAGTCCCGTAGAATTGCGGGACGGTCCAAAATCCAAAGTACCCAATCAAAAAGCCCCCTCTTTCAAACTGAAAGAGAGGGCTTTTTTGTATTAAGATTTAGAGTGTATGGACCTTTTTAAGGTGAGTCCCAATTAGCGTCTCACCTCTCAAATCCCATATCTCTCGTCTCAACTTACTCCTTCACCAAATTGTGAACAGCAACTTGATCTCCACGTCGGATAACGATTGAGTACGTGCCTGCAGGCAACGCTTCAAGTGCGAAAGACAAGTTGAGTGATTGTGCTGCACCACGCTTTACTTCAATCAGCTGACCCGTAGTAGAGTAGAGAGAAGCAGATGCTTCGATGTTACTCGGCTGCTGGATCGCAACTTGTACAAAGTCATGGGCAGGGTTCGGGAAGACATCGATCTGTGTGTCAGCATCAAAGTCTTGCGTACTAGATGGCATTTCACGAACAACGGTAATGAAGTTTGCAGAAACGGCCTCGCAAGCATCGTCGATAAGCGTAGTAATTGCGGCGCCTACAGTTGGTTCGTCAAGGTTGATTGAACTCCAACCGTAAATGCGACACGTGCCAGGGGCAGCTCCATTGACGTCGATTGTAGATGACATCGCTGAGTTGACGAAACCAAGAATCATGTCCTGGTCGTCAGTGATGACGTAGTAGTAATCTAGGCGATCTGATGCGGTTGTGTGGAGTACATCGAAGATTGCTGTACCTAATACGACAGTCGTATCTGATGCTCCACTAAGTAGGCTTACAGCACCGCCGTCTGGCGCTTGACGATAGACGGTGATTGGATTAGAAAGTCCGAAGGTTCCTGTTAGATCAGAAACGTTGTTTCCAACGACTGCGCCCATGAGGTCAATCTGTGAAGCGAGGTACCAAATCTGACATGTTCCTACACCTGCACTATTTAAGTCAAAGACTCTTGCTGAAGAAGGCAGTATTCCTAGGATGTTACCAGCGAGATCTGTGATAACGAAGTTGAAATTAGTACCCGTTGCATTACCTGCGAGGGTCACTTCAATCGGGCTGATTACACCGTCAATACAAATTACTGTATCCGTAGCTCCATCCACAATCGAGATGTCGCCGCCAACTGTCGGGACGTTAGGCTTGAGCGTGAGGAGGAACGTATCGCGTGAACCAAAGATCGAAACCGCTCCGTCAGAGATGTTCATGCGTTGGTATACCGTGCGAGGTGTTAGCCATACAAAGCCTGTGTCAATCGCGGCTGCATAGATGTCAGCTGCGTTGAATTGTGCAGGCTCTGCACTGATTACTTTCTTAGTGTAGAAGGTCTGTGAGAAGTCCTGGTTGAGAGACAACTGGTAGTTGTAAACGAGTAGGTCTCCATCGGGATCTGTAAGGTTAGCAGAAGCAACATCAAACGTCAAGGCTGCGTCGTCTTCTAGTAGGATAGTGTCACCAATCGCAGGTGAGTTAATCACTACTGCACCAACTGGGAACTTGTTGTCATCACGAAGCAACTGACTTCTTAGCTCACCCGTAGGGTAGCGTTGAGAGTGAAGGTTCACGTAGATCTGTCCAGCCAAAAGGCTGTCGCGAAGACCGTCACTGATGGTGAACTTATTGTCGTCAGAAGGGAAGCTACCGCTGCGCAAATCAGGTTGAACGCGTGGGTTCAAAATCAAAGCGATTGGTCCGTTTTCGATTGCTGTACCATAGTGCAAGTGACATCCACCTGCGATAGAAGCATCGAAGTCACTGATCATATCGAAGAAGCCTCCAGATACAGTCAACTCATTGTCGGTTAACTCAAACTGCCAGTTACCGCGACCAAACGTGTATGCTGCTTCTACTTCATTGAAGCCAGCCATGTCTGCGCCGAGGTAGGTTTTGGCGAGTGGCAGTAGCTGCCCACGAAGCTCACCTGTGCGGAAGTTGTCACTGTGAATGTTGACGTACATCTCGCGGTCGTAAAGCTCATCTTCTCGACCAGCTACATCAAAGGTGTTGAGCGCGGGATTGATGACAGCGTTGCGATTTGTCGCGTCTAAGGTTGGTGTAATGACATACTCAACAGGTCCATTAAGTCCTGAGGTGCCGATGTGAACGTGGATACCTCCGGCAATGTCTGTTGCTAGATCAGAAGAGAGGTCGTTGAAGCTACCACTGATGCGCATCATGTTGTTCTCGTCGTAGGTCACGTGAACGCGTCCATATGAGTCTACATTAACCGCAGGGAGCTCTTGCATACCTGTGAGTTGACCACGGAAGGTGGCAACGTTAAGGCGACTGATTTGTCCGCGAAGTTCTCCGCCTCTAAACGCCTTAGAGTGTACGTTGATGTACAGGCTGTCAGCATATAGTCCGTTGAGTTGGTCGAAGTCTAGTGTAAACGTGTTGTTCGCGGCATCAACTACAGCTCCTTTATTGTCAGCATCAATCGTGAGGTTGAGCGGGAAGGCAACAGCACCAGATTGGCCTGCATATCCTGTGTGGATATGCGCACCACCAGCAATGTCGATAGCGATTGAATCTGTCAAGTTTTCGAACGATCCACTAACCGTAAGGAAGTTGTTGTCGAGCGTGAAAAGCAAGTTGCCGTATCCCTGAGATACGATTGAAGGCACTTCGTTCGAGCCGAGCAAGGTTGCTTGGAAGTACTGTACAGAAGTTGGAAGGAACTGTCCGCGAAGTTCTCCGCTAGGATATTCAAGCGTGTGGATGTTGAGGTACAACTCATTTGCCTCTAGCTGGGCCAATTGAGCTGCATCAAACGTGAACGTATTGTTTGCTGCAGTAAAGTCTCCGCCGTTGAGGTCGCCGTCTAGGTCAGTGACAAGAGGGAAAACAACAGGGCCATTTTTACCTGCGATAGCCATGTGGATGTGTGCACCGCCACCAATGGTCGCGTCGAAGTCGTCGGTAAGTTGGCTGAAATCACCTTCAATGCTCACGAGGTTACCTCTTACGGTTGCAGTGACAACGCCTCGAGCTGCAGTCAATACGTTAGGGTTCTGTTGAAGGCCACTAAGTCGTGCGTTATAGATTCCTGAGACAGGAGCCATTTCGCGTACGACCGTGATTGGATTTGAGAAATCGAAGGTGCCAACGAGGTTACTTACTAGGCCATCAACGGCAAGCCCAGTAAGACCTGTTTCATAAGCGAGGTACCAGATCTGGCAAGTACCAGGACCAGCGCCTTCTAGGTCAAAAGGACCATCGCCCATAGGGAGACCGAGGATTTTTCCAGCGGTATCCGTAATCACGAAGGCCTTAACACTACCGGTATCAAGTCCGTCACGAACAACGGTGATAGGACTTGGTATTCCGTCAATCAGTATGGTCGTGTCAATTGCAGCGCTTGATAGGGCTATACTGCCTCCGTTGATTTGCGCAACGCAGAGTTGGGTGATTAGCGAAAAGCTAAGCAAAAGCAGTAGCTGGCCGAGCGCCATGGGGGAGTAGAATCGTGTCATCAGTGTATAGGGTAAGTGTTCGCAGCTTTTGCTGCTCAGATTTGAAAATTTGCTAACCTCAAAGAGAATCGGGAGGACGGTTAAAGGTGTCTGCCCAATTAGCTAGTCTCGATTTAGGGATAAAGGTATGCGCTTCTCAGATACAATGAATTCAACTTGTCTATCTATCTGTCATATAGTGAGTTGTATTACGGAAGGGGTGATTTGATCTGAATCATCTTTCGGGGTTCTTTGGCTTAGCTTCGCGGTTTACGCTTAAACGTTAAACCTATGGACTTCAATTTCGATGTAGATAGCCTCATGCAGGCAGCATTACTGTACTTACCGAAAGTGCTTGGCGCCGTTCTGGTTGTCATCATTGGTTTTTGGCTTGCTGGTAAGATCAGCAAGCTGGTAGGCAAGGCGCTCAAAAAGCGTGGAACAGATGAGACGGTTGTTCCTTTCCTCCAATCACTCATCAGTGTTGGAATCAAGGTATTGGTGCTCATCAGTGCCGCAGGGATGTTTGGAGTAGAGACGACCAGCTTCGTTGCAATGCTTGGAGCGTTGACGTTCGCTATCGGCTTAGCGCTTCAAGGAAGTCTCGGTCACTTTGCGAGTGGTGTACTATTGCTCACGTTCAAGCCTTACAAGGTCGGTGATTTGGTTACTCTAGGTGGAGGCCAAACAGGAGTAGTTGAGAGTATCCAGATCTTCAACACGATCCTTTCGACCTTAGATAATCACCGCCTCATTGTACCAAACGGTACGGTAACAAGTAACGTGATCGAGAACATCTCAGGTCAAGGAACAGTAGGTGTACCTCTTACTTATGGCATTGGGTATGGCGATGATATTGATGCCGCTCGTGCTGCGATCTTGAAGGTTGCTAACGGGTGTCCAACAATTCTTAAAGATCCGCAACCAGCAGTTTTTGTGAGCGAGCACGGAGATTCAGCAGTTATGTTGGCTACACGTCCTTTTTGCAAGAGTGAAGATTACTGGGACACCTTCTTCTACATGCAGGAGAACGTGAAGAAGGAGCTTGATGCACAAGGCATTAGCATTCCATTCCCTCAGCGTGATGTACACATGCACACCGCGAACTAAGAGCCCGTCTAAGAAATCTCTATTCGACTAAAAATTGGCAAATTTTGACCTGATTGTCGTTGAAAATGCTCGGTTTAGCCAGCTAAACCTTGTGCTTTTCGTCTAAATCAGCCCGAAACCTGCTCAATTTCGCCAGAATCTGGATTCATAAACAGGCTCTAAAGCGCGTTGTCATTTGCAATTCAGTCGCTTTAGTGATTGACATTTCGTTCAATTAGGCTTGCGCCAAAACCTCGGTTTTGGCGCAAGCCTTTTTTTTTGAAAGAGCCATGCTCTCCTTTTACTTCATGGAAGTCTTGACGTCTAACAGGGCGACCCGATGACTCAAAACCAATAACGCACAGGTACGTTAGACATGGGCCGCAACAGCCGAGACGAATTTCACCTCGTCGGCTGCAGCGAAAGCTTTGATTTAAAACACATTACATGTCTCACTTTTCACTCCTCTTGCGATTCTGTGTCCTTTTTATTGGATGTAGTTTTTGCTTGTTTGCAGTAGGTAATGCGCAATCCATAACCTTCACTGGACTTGTCGTTGAGGCAGGAAGCCAGCAACCCGTTGAGTTTGCGACAGTAAAGGCGCTCGACAAGGAGAGTAGGGCTTTGGTCGCAGGTACCACAACCGATTTTGACGGGCGGTTTGAATTGATCGTTCCTTCTTTGAACGTGGAGCTGGAATTCACGTTTATCGGGTTCAGCCCTTCACTCGTATCGAGTTTTAGCGAAAGCGGAACAGCTCAAGATTTAGGCACCATATCGCTCAAGTTGCAAGGCGAGTTACTAGACGACGTCATTGTAACAGGCAAGCGCTCTACAACCGAATTCAAGCTTGATCGCCGTGTTTTTAATGTAGGTGAGGACTTGAGTAGTTCTGGTGCAAGTGCACTTGAGTTGCTCAACAACGTGCCGTCTGTCACCGTTGATATTGAAGGTGGGATCAACCTGCGTGGAAGCAGTGGAGTACAGGTTCTTATCGACGGAAAGCCATCAGTCCTTGCTAGTGAAGGTGGCGCACTTGCAACGATCACTGCTGACATGATAGAAAAAGTCGAGGTGATCACCAATCCATCAGCCAAATACGAAGCAGAAGGATCGGCTGGAATTATCAATATCGTTCTGAAGAAGGAAGAGAAGAACGGACTCAGTGGTTCAGTTACGCTCAATACTGGAATTCCGGATAATCACAGTTTTGGCGCAAGCCTCAGTCGACGTTCGAACAAATTCAACCTCTTTGGGCAGCTCGGTGCCGGCATTCGTTCGTTGCCGCGCACGAATACAAACATTAATCAAAATTTCGTCGATGGCACTACTGTCTTTTCAGATGGAGATGGAGCACGAAACGAAAAATTTGTCAACCTGATTCTTGGAACAGACTACCGCATCAACGACCTCAACACACTTTCTTTGTCAGGCTTTTTTGCCTACGAATGGGAGGAGAATCCTTCGGTCAATAACTTTAGTGTATTCGCCGATAGTGTAGGAGGTATAATAGATGCTTGGCAACGAACCGAAGACACCGAAGCCGGGAATCCAAAGTGGCAGTATGAATTAAATTATACCAAGCAATTTGATGCCGACGACAAGGATCATTTACTTGTGTTGTCAGCGCTAGGCAACGCCTTCAAGAAGGATCAGAGTTCTGATTTTACAACAACCACCAGCGAAGGTGTCGCGCGATTTGGAGACCAAAAAACGGCCACCAATTTTGGTGAAGTGGTTTACACGCTCAAGGCTGACTATACACGGCCGATCAATGAAAAGGTAACCATCGAGACTGGCGCGCAATACGTGCGCAACGATGTAGGTAATGAATTTGAGACGCAAGATCGTGTAGGAAATAACTTCGTCATAGACCCAGCCTTTAGTAACGAATTTGAATTCGATCAAGGTGTTTTGGGCGTATACGCAACAGGCTCATATGAAGGCGATAAGTGGGGCGTGAAAGGTGGACTGCGAGCTGAGCAGACAGACGTAGAAACCTTTCTGCTCAATACCAATGAGCGCAATCCACAGAAGTACACGAACTTATTCCCAAGTTTAGCGACGTCGTATAAGCTAAACGAGATCACCTCCTTTCAGGCGAGTTATTCAAAGCGAATCTTTCGTCCAAGGTTATGGAATTTAAATCCATTCTTTAACGTCTCTAACAATTTTAACGTCCGAGCAGGTAATCCGAACTTAGGTCCAGAATTTACGGATTCCTACGAGTTTACGGGGATTGTAATCTTTGATAAGGTAAGTCTTAATACAGGAATTTACTATCGTTTTACTACCGACGTCGTAGAGCGTATTACTACACAGGAGGGCGATGTAAATATCTCGCGACCAGAGAATATAGGAACAACAGGAGCCACAGGCCTTGAGCTAAATGCAAAATATACACCTAGTAAGTGGCTGCAGCTTAGTACTGATTTGAACTACAACACGTTTAATCGGAAGGGCGAGTTTGAAGGTCAAAGCTTTGACTTTAACGCAGATCAACTTACGGGGCGATTGGTGACTAAAATTGATCTACCTGCAGACATCGCTTTGGAAGTTTCTGGTAACGGTGAGTCATCAATCCAAACCTTGCAAGGTCGAGAGCAGAGCTTCATGTGGATGGACGTAGGCGTCCGTAAAAAAGTCTTGAAAGGTCGGATCGTTGTTAGCGCTGGTGTACGTGATGTGTTTGCAAGTCGCATCTTTATTAGAGAAGTCAATCAGCCAGGCTTCAGTACTTATCGCGAGAGTTTCAGGGGCCGGTTTTTCACGCTTGGCGTAAGCTACGGCTTCGGAAAAGGTGAAGCCATGGAGTTTGTTGGCCGGAGAAGGATGTGATCCTTTTGATTGAAAAATGTGACCGATTAGGATTGTTGCGTCAAAAACCCAACACCTTAAATACGGATCATCATGGATTTCAATTTCAACGTAGACTCAATTCTAGAAGCAGCATTACTATACCTTCCTAAGGTTTTAGGTGCCATTCTCGTCGTCATCATCGGATTCTGGCTTGCGGGTAAGATCAGTAAGATTGTTGGTAAGACTCTGACTAATCGAGGAACCGACGCTACCGTTATTCCTTTCCTGACATCGCTTATTTCTGTTGGAATAAAAGTAATCGTACTGATCAGTGCGGCAGGCATGTTTGGTGTCGAGACAACAAGTTTCGTAGCGATGCTAGGTGCCTTGACATTTGCTGTAGGTCTCGCTCTTCAAGGAAGTTTAGGTCACTTTGCAAGTGGTGTTCTTCTCTTAACCTTCAAGCCATATCAAGTTGGTGATCTAGTTACCATCGGAGGTGGTCAGACAGGACATGTGCAAGGCATTCAAATCTTCAATACCATCCTTCTTACACTTGACAACCACAAAGTTGTTGTGCCAAACGGTACCGTAACTAGTAACGTGATTACGAATATCTCTGGTCAAGAGACAGTGGGTGTACCATTGAACTTCAACATCGGCTACGATCAAGACATTGAGGCTGCTAAGACTGCGATTCTTAAGGCTGCAGATTCTTGTCCTTACATGTTGAAGGACCCGAAGCCAGCTGTATTTGTAAGCGGTCACGGTGAGTCGGCGCTAGAATTGGCGACGCGCCCGTTCTGTAAGAGTGAGCACTACTGGGATGCATTCTTCTACATGCAAGAAAACGTGAAGAAGGAGTTTGATGCTGCGGGTATTAAAGCTCCAATGACAAAGCGCGAGGTTCACATGATCCCGACTGCGAGCTAGTCTTTAGCGACAGTATTAAAAGCCCCATCAACCTGAATTGGTTGGTGGGGCTTTTTGATTTTACAGGCAGTTTTTTTCGGCTGTTCAAGTTTTATACTTTCGTGAAAACCCCCGACGATGAAACTAGCAAAAGGAACCTTTCAAGTTGACATGACTCCAGTCTCTTCGCAAGGTGAAGAAGGAGCATCCTTGGGACATATGACCTTGAATAAGGTCTTTGCTGGAGACTTGATCGGGTCTTCAAAAGGGAATATGCTTACTGCCATGACCACCGTCAAAGGCTCTGCAGATTATGTAGCAATTGAGCAGTTTGTCGGTTCACTTGGTGATAAGGAAGGAAGCTTCATGCTTACCCATCACGGCCGCATGTATGGGGAGGTGAGTGATCTTAATCTTAGTGTTGTTCCCGATTCAGGAACAAGAGAGCTGACTGGTATTTCAGGAACGATGACAATTGACCGTACAGATAGTGGACACGAATGGTCGTTCACATACGAACTGTGATCACCTCAACCCAAATTTCCATCCTTTTTCCAGCAACTTGATATGTTCAGGGGTAAGCTCACCTGGTCCACTCAGTCGAAAGCTGTTGCGGTGATTCTTTTTGCCTTTCATCCAAGGCGCTGATTTGAGAAGCAGAGGGCTCTGTAGAAATTCTTCCGTGTAGAAGCTTACGTCGAGCAGTTTCGACATTGGTCGCACAATAAGCCATGCGCGCTTGCTTGTAAAGACGACCGCTTTTTTAGCAGCACCTACTTCTTGCGGTTCCCACTCCATGACGGCGAGCAGGAGGTCGTCAAAGGCATGCACTACGTTATCTGCCTTCCCTTCAAAAATGTCGTCGATGGTCGTAGTGACGCAGTAGTGCGACTGGTTGGTCGATAAGAACGATCGGCTGCAGGTTGGGCACTTCCACATGGGGGTTGGGATTTGGATTTATGGTTTTCTGGGTCCTGCGTTATCGTTGCTATGAGTGATTTGGATCGCCTCCGGGCGGAGGTTTTGGTTGTTATGATTTCGCGGGTTTGTGGGACCCGAGGGATTCGGTTTTATGGTTTTCTCGGGTCCTGCGTTATCGTTGCTATGAGTGATTTGGATCGCCTCCGGGCGGAGATTTTGGTTGTTATGATTTCGCGGGTTTGTGGGACCCGAGGGATTCGGGTTTTTGGTTTTCTGCACTTACTCAAGGTATTGGTCTTCATTTAATTGTAGGCCGTTTTCTGCGTAGAGTTGACGAAGTTCTGTGAGGTAATCGTTGAGTTGGTGTGCGTGATGTACTTCCTGTTTTTCTACGTAGGCAATCACTCGGTTGCGGTCTTTGTAAGAGTAAGAAAAGCAGCTATATCGTACTTGCCAGTTGGTAAACATTGGAAAGATGCCCGTCTTGTCGATGAAGCTATGCAAGGCTTTTTTTAAATCTCGAATAAGATCGGACTCCGCAATTGAAGGGTGCTTATAAAACACAAAGTGAAGGTGATCTTCAACTCCATTTACAGCGAATAGAACACACTTCTTATTCTTGAAAAATCCAGTCGCATATGCAAAGAGTCGAGGTCTTCCAGCTTTCTCTAAAACAGGATGTCGATGCTTTGGAGTAAAAATTAATTGATAAGTATTCTGATGATATGCAGGCATTAAGTGAATATATGAATAAGAACCTAATGTTCCAATGCACGTACCAATCAGCCCGCCAACTCCGACCATCTTGGGTCTCACGGTCCCATCACTTAGCTGGTATTAGGCCTTCGCCCAGAGGCGACTACAGGTCCTCATCCAAGAGGTAGGTATAGGACCCGAGGAAACCAAAACCTTCGATTGTTCGCAACCTCACGTCCTTATCAGCACGCCAAGCCGACGGCCTTGGGTCCCACAAGCCTATGACTCAATTGATCTGCAGCTTACGCCCGGAGGCGATTCCAAGTCCTCATTCACGAGAAAATGTAGGACCCAAGGAAACTGGAATCTAATATCATCCCATATCTCACATCTCAACCTCCTCACGCCCCTAAAGCAAATTCAAAATTTCGAAGAAGCGCAGTCCCGCTTTGCGAGGACCCTCGTACGGCGAACGGAGCTTCAAGAACAAATTCAAAATTCTAAAACAGCGCTCGCGCTTTTCTAGCTACTCTACAATCACCCGTCCATTGAGCATTACGTCACCTACCAAGATTTGGTAGACATAGACACCTGCCGCAAGTCCGTTTGTGCCGAGTATCAACTGACCGTCATTGCTTGCAGTACGAGCTTGTTCGCGGCCGCGGGTGTCATAGAGAACAACCTGTGCGTCGAGTTGTGGAAGGTTGCTAAACCGGATGTTCTTGCCTTTTGCAACTGGGTTGGGAGCGACCACCAGTTTTGCCGAAAGGTGAGTGGCTGAAGTAGAAACAACGAACGGCTCCACTACCGTAAGATCAACTTCCGGAGAGTAGGCTACTTCTCCATCTGCTGTCGTGAGTCGCAGGCGATAGGTATGAAGATCATACGCTAATGCGGTATCGATGTAGCTGAAATCATTGTTGCCAAATGCACTCGCACTGTCCAACGGCACGAACGTACTTGCACCAACATCTCGATGCTCAAGCGTCCACGTGTCATTCTGTTGATACGCCGTAAGCGTCCAATCAAGATGCGCATCGCGACCTACGGTATCTCCTTCAAAGTTGTCGAGTTGCATCGCAAACGTCTCCGAACTACCATAGAAATATTGACCGCTAATACCATTTTCAACACACGTGTAGGCGTAACGATCACCGTCAAGGTTGCCATCACACAAGGCTGTCCATTGCACTTCACTCGTGTCATTTGGGCTGCGACGGAGAAGTTCGGTAGTCGGAACAGGGAACGCTAGATCCTCGCTCGAAAGGTTCAGAAGACTAAGCCCATCGGCTGGCGTCGCCGAGTAATCATTGATGATCCAGTAGCCGTCAGGTTGGTGCGCTGCCATTGGATAATCATGCGGGGGCTGTTGGACGTGTGTCACTGAAATTGGACCATAAGTATCGCTGCCGTCGATAGTAAGCGCAAGCTGCTCATCCGTTAGGCTAATAAAGTCCCCGCCAGAAATGGAGTTAAGGATTTCATTGGTACCCGCACCGACAGGAACGGTAGAAGGGATGTGCTTTATGCCTTTAGAAATTTGACCATCTTTTCGTCCCACCACGTCTATAACTCGCGATATAGGTGAATCAAACTGGTAATAATGCTTCAAACCTTGATCACGAGTAGGGTCTAACGTGCGGTGTCTGTAACTGCGAATTTCTTCCAAGCTCAACGGACGATCCCAAATACTTAGTTCATCGATGTCACCTTCAAGTCGACGATCATCTCCATAGCCAGGATCAGCTCCTAATGCCCATTCTCCTGTTAGGGTGAGCGGTGGTAGACTGTTGCTAATACGCGTTGGTACACCATTGACGTAAAGCACAGCGCCATCCGCAGCGAACGTGGCAGCGATGTGGTACCATTCGTCGGGATTGAGAAATAGATCGGTTCGCGTACCCCAATAGCTCCCATCGTAGTGAATGCGAAGTTCATTGTCAGTAGTCATGTGTATGCCCGTTGCAGGCACATTGCTGTTGCGGCACATAAGTACTCCTGCAAAAGACTGCAAGGCAGTTGGTCGCATCCACAGCATGATGGTCATGTTGCTCGCTTCCATTTCGGAGGTTGGAAGTCGCGCTTCACCATCGTTAAGCGCAAATGCCAATCCTGCTTCACTGCCGATACTACACTGGTTTTCAAGTTCGAGCATGTCTTCGATGGTTCGGGTACTTGATCGGCCATCCGCATCGGTTACGGTGAGCGTCACATCGTAGCTACCATCTTGAGAAAGTACTAATTGCGGACTTCTTTCGGAGACGTCACTGATCCAATCAGGAGTGGGTGAAATTGTCCAGGCGAATGTGGCTCCGTCGCGCTGATCCAGGATCGAATGACTTTCCAGTCGAATAGTATCGAAGGCGCATGTCACCCTCTTGTTACTTGCCATTGGAAAGGCTTGAGGAGCGACTTGATGAGCAAGTTCAACTTCCCAAATTCCACGACCCGTCGATCCCATACGTAGCTTGCCTTCTGGGTAGAAAGGAGCAAGTCCGATTGCATTCTTGATGTAAGGCATTCCGGAATCGTAATCTCTCCATGTCTCATTCCACGACTCGTACACTTTCATGAAACGGGAAGTGGTGTAGTAGACAGCTGTGCCTTCAGGAGTTGGAACAGCGAGTACACCAAGTTGGCGATCAGTGCTCACGCCGGCAGGTGTTCGGTTGGTCCATGTTTGTCCACCATCGGTACTTTCAAAAAAGCGATTGTCGGCGCGACTGTACACATCCATCAGCCAGAGTCGGTCTGCATTGTTTGGGTCTAAAGTGAATAATTGCTCACCCTTGTTATTGCCAGGCATTTCGACTTCAGTCCAGCTTTCGCCAAAACTTGCGCTGCGCCAAAGTTTAGCTACCTGCCCGTCGGTTTTGGCGCAAGCATAAAAGACTTCTGGTTGGTCTCGACTCTGAGCAAATTGACGAACGATAGCGCTGTCAGGGAAAGCAAACCTTGCTTCGAAACTCGCACCACCATCATCACTTGCCCAAAATTTATTGTCGCGTCCGAGGTAAATCCAATCGCCATAACGAACGTCGTGCGTAAGCAATGAGCTTTGGCCTTTTGCCACTTTTTGGCGAGGCTGCATGACAATGTCTCCAAGTTTTTGAGCGCTTTGCGTCACCACGTCGTTCATCGCGAACTGCTCTGTTTTTTGACCGTTCCAGTGGCCGAAAATGGCGCGATCTGGATAGTATGGATTGGTGTAGCCAGTTGCTTCTTCAACGCCACTAACGTGGTTGAAATCCCCCACCGCATAGGTGTGATAGTAAGCTGAATTACCATTGTGATACTTACCGCCGACCAATAGGTCTTCATTCCAACCCGCGGCGAATCCCCAAAAATCTGCCGCATCTAATCCATAAATACGAGCCTCATGGTCAGACGTAAGTTCATCACTCGAGACATCGATTCCTCCATCAGAAGCAATCCAGACTTCGCCATTGGGTAGTACTTCAATGTCTTGAATATCGGCGTGTTGGGTGCTAAGTCGCTGTGAATTTGCTCCTCCGATGCTCTTCCAAGTTGCTCCCTGATCGGTCGTTTCTGCAAGGCGCACCGTACCCATCCAAAGCTTGTTGGGATTGGTAGGTGAGATTTCAAGATCGTGGTTGTAAAAGCCTTGGTGATATCCGCTGCCGTAACTGGCTACAGACCAGTGCCCTTCATTCGGGCTCTCATAAGGTGAGCCGTCTTGCGGGGCAGGATTACTCCAAGACTCTCCACTGTTGGTAGAGTGATAAAGGCCGATCCATCCATTGTCGCCAAGCTTTCCCGAACCGAGTACACTTACATAAATGAGGTCTGGATTAGCTGGAGTTACCGCGATTTTTCCTCCGTTGTATCGTGCTTCTGATGCAGTCGATCCAGGGTAGTATCCTGTAGTCTTTAGGTTCCAGGTAGTTCCACCATCATCGCTTCTGTAAATGACAGACCGGTTCAGGTTAGCCTCCGCTTGAAGGACATAAATCACTTGTGGATTACCGGGTTTAAATTCAAGATCGTAGGAGTCATTGTTGGTCACGTTTGTCCAGGTTTGACCGCCATCTTCAGAACGTCGTAGCCCTTTGTCAGTAACGGCAAAAACGCGATCACTTATCGTCGGGTGGAACTTGAATTCGACACTTCTACCGCCAACATTCAGCGTTTCAGTCCAAGTGTTCCCGCCGTTCGTAGTTAGGTAAATACGATTGTTTACGCCAGCTAGCACGTGGTTTGGATCTGTCGGGTGAACGCTCACCATGTGTACGCTTCTGCAAAACGGTTGGTCGTAGCTCACTGGACTCCAATGCTGTCCTTTGTCTTCGGTTCGATACACGCCCGAACCTTCTGTACCTGCATAAAGCACATTGGAATTAGAAGGCGCAATGGCCAGTGAAAAGACATTTGCCTGCAGGCTGTAGAGTTTTCCAGTGCTAGGCCGGTAAGTTCCGAATGGACCGATAGGCTGCCAAGTCGAGTCGCCTCTGTTTGCGGTACTGGTCTGTTGTTTTTTCACCCATTGATCGTACGCAGCATTTTGCTGTTCAGGGCTTTGCTCGCGGATCAATCCATTGCCTCCAACAGCTTCTGCAATCTGCATTTTCCAATAGAGGTAATTGCGCACGTGCTGGTCTTTGTTCCATGCGTTGCTGCGGTAGTACTTCTCATAGGCCTCATCGACGGCATGCACATCTGGGTCTGCGCTATACATCAATTGTACCCAGGCAGGTTGATCAGCAGTTGCAGGAAGCGGCACTTTGAAGTATGCCGGCTTGTTTTGCCCGAAAGCACTAAGTGAAAAGAGACAGAGTGCGCTAAAGATCAACGTAGTACGTATGGCCATAGGCTGAAGCTAAGCGAAGATTGTGCCTCGACGGAGAGGTTTGAATGATATTCGGTGGACAGGGATAAATAACTGTTTCCAACCCTTTGGGTGCCGCTAAGTGGATGGAAGGAATAGCACAGCATTCTGCCGTAGGTTTAATCCATGAATCGCATCCTGATCTTAGGTGGCTGTGGCGCTGGTAAGTCAACCTTGGCCAGAAGGCTACACGAGAAGACGAATTTGCCCGTCTTTCACCTCGATCAACACTATCATTTACCCAACTGGCAAGAACCTACGAGGGAAGATTGGAGGGCCACTGTGCAGGAATTGGTCAAAGGGGACCAATGGATCATTGACGGTAACTATGGGAGTTCGATGGACATCACCTTGGCAGCAGCTGATACGATAATCTACTTGGATCTACCAACGACCAGGTGCTTTTGGCGAGTGATTAAGCGGACATGGAAGCACCATGGTACAGTGAGACCAGATATGCCCGAAGGGTGCAAAGAGCGCTTCACGTTTGAATTCCTTCACTATGTCGCTTTGTTTGGCGTCATCAAGCGACCAGGGTTATTGAAGAAATTTGAGGCCTTTGCTGGAGAGAAAATAATGCTCCGCACAGACAAGGAAGCGCAGGCTTTTTTAGCTGAGTCTTAAACAGGCTCTTAGCTTGTTCTAGCTACAGATCGGCCCTTACTGCTGATACCCGATAGTGGAAGCTGTCTGCCCTGCTGGATAAGCATCAGATGAAACGGAGATTTGTCGATTTGCGTCTATGTCAAACGTTACCGATCCCGTCACGTTGTTTTCTCCCTCAAAGAGGACCAGGTCGGACAAGCAGTTTGATAGACTTACGGTTGATCTGTGATCTGTTCGTATTGGAGTAGACTCTTGAATAAAAATTGATCGATTTAGAGTTACCTGACTGAGGCGCAGGCTGTCACTAGGAGTCTGTACGTCGATAGACCTAGTGTTAGAATAGAATGTCGCATTTGTAATCGTCGCGTCGGAAGATTCTTTGAGGCTGATCGCTGTGTTGCAATCGACAAATAGATTGTTGTGTATCACAAGGTTCCGAGAACTGCCGTAATTCTCACTTCCTAACTCTAATGCCCTGTCGTGGGTGCCGTAGAACTCATTGTTCGAAATAGTGGTGCCAACACAAGAGTTCTGATCTATTGCATCGTCAGCGTTATCGATGAAAATGTTATCCGTGATGAGGCCATTGTTAATGTCAATGAACTCTACGGCGTCGGGTACTTTTTCGAATCTGCATCGTTGTACAACAGCCTCAATCATGTTGTGCGCTAAGATTCCTTCTCCTCGGTTATTTCCGTAGGCTTCACAATCTTCGATGGTCATGTTGCCAAACCAGAGCCTGATCAAAGCGCTGTCCCATTTGAGTTGCTTTGTATTGACAAACTTCACGTGTTGAAGCAAGTTGTCATCTGCTAGTGATCGGACGAGGCCGTCTGTGATAACAACATGTTTTAAGTGAATGTTAGTCGCATCCCATCCCGTTTTTAAAATCAATTGGTCTGGGGCGTTAATATCTCCGAAAAAGCTGATCAAGGAATCGGGTTTGCCTATCGCAATCAATTCACCATTCACGATCAAAAGCCCTTCGGGGCCAAAAGTTAGGTTTGTACCAGGTTTTATGATAACCTTCTCACCTACTTCCGTAGATATCGTATCCGTTATAATCATGTCTCCACTGAAAACAATATCTTCCGTAGGTGGAAGTAGCGGTTCTTCCTTTTTACAGGAAGCGATGACCAACCCCATCAAGAAAAGGGTGGCCAAGTTTGCTTTGGTACGTGTGAATAACATGGATTTGGTTAATTAACTAAAATACTGTTTTTGAAGCAAGGTAAGCCTTCTCAACTCTCGAATTGTGTTCAATTCACTTCTAGAAACTATGCTGCACGGTGCCTTGAACGATGAACCACACCTAAGAAATCTGTTTTTAACAAGAAAGTTGAGGTATTCGATCAACATGTCGGTTAGACTACTCGAATGAGCACGGCTTTTTGCTTCGTGCCAACGCTCATTTCTTTAGAGCGTCTTTAAAATTTGGATGAATATTCCCTTACTTGATTGGTAGCTCCAGCGCCTTCCCCAAGGCATGGATAATGGACCCAACCTGTTAAACCAACAGGGCCTTCCTACGTAATAGAGGAACACTATGGTAAAACACTGCAGCGCGCTTTTCTGCTTTCTCGTTTTATTCGTGTGTTCAGCACAAGCGCAAAGCCCTAATGTTATCGTTATCGTAGCCGATGACCTAGGTGTTGATCCGCTTGCGGCTTACCACGATGCACAAGGCACAGCAACGACTCCTACACTAGATAGCCTCATTGCAGAAGGTGTGCTCTTCGAAAACACCTTTGCGCCACCCATTTGTACACCATCACGAGCAGCAATGCTTTCTGGTAAGTATGGAATCAAGACAGGAGTTGTTGGTCTGCCAGGGACATTGGACACAGTTCATCGCACACTTTTTCGCGAGATAGAGCGCCTTCAACCGGGTGTGTATGCGAATGCTGTCATCGGCAAATGGCACCTCAGAGCACGTGTCGATCCAAATGATCCTGCTCGCCATGGCGTCCAATATTTTGATGGAGTAGCAGGTGGAGGTGTTCAAGATTACAACGATTGGGACAGGACGACCAATGGAAGCGTCTCGAGAGAGTCGGGCTATGCGACTACCGTTTTTACGGATCAAGCCATTGACTGGATCTCAAATCAAAACCAGCCGTGGTTGCTATGGCTAGCACACATTGCTCCCCATACTCCTTACCATGTGCCTCCTGCCTAACTGTTTACGACCAGCAACACTGACGATGATTTAGGGAAGTACATCGCCATGATCGAGTCTCTTGACGCGGAGACGAGCAGGCTCCTTTCGGCGCTTACCCCTGCCCAAAAGGCAAATACAGTTGTCATTTTTGTAGGCGACAATGGCACTCCAACGAATGTGCTTCAAGATTACCCACGTCGACATGGAAAAGGAACGCTCTATCAAGGTGGCGTTCGAGTTCCTTTCGTCATTTCTGGGGCTGGCGTCACTAGAAAAGGTGTGCGCGAACCTGCACTCGTCCACGTCGCAGATGTTTTTTCTACGGTACTTGCGCTTACAGGGTCGACTCAAAGCCTAGGCACAGAAAACAGCCTGAATCTTGCTCCATATTTAGTTGGAAGTCAACCTGAACGTCGAAGCTATAACTACAGCGAGATATCGAACGGTCAATCGAGTGGGTGGACGGTACGAAACGAACAATACAAGTTGATCAGCTTCGATGACGCAACGCAGGAGTTTTATGATCTAATCGCTGATTCCCTTGAGACCAACGATCTTTTATCAAGCGGATTGACGCAAGCTCAACTTGCTGTCAAGGCTGATTTCGAAGCAGAAGCGACACAGCAGCGTGATGACTATTCGTGCCGTGATTTTATCCAAAACGGAGATGAGTTAGGCATCGATTGTGGCGGATCATTTTGCGATCCTTGTACTTCTTCGTTGACTGGAACTGCTGACGTTGACGTGCAACTGAGCCCGAATCCGGTTCGCGAGCAACTGTTCATTGAGTCAACAGCACATACCATCAAATACGTCGAAATCTTTGATGTGCAAGGAAGATTGATTAAGCAAGTCGTTGGTGTCAACGCCAGCCAAGCCCAACTTTCTCTTCAAGGATTAAAGCCGCAAATTCTCGTCGTTCGTCTTCGGGCTGGAGACCAAATGGTTGTCCGACAGATCGTGAAGCAGTAACAGGAATTCTAATCAGCTATGCCGTTTGGGGACGACTTTTCGGCTTACCAGTTCGCTTGCGCATGCTGAGGCGCCTGCCGAATTGCATACAGAATTTCAAACCTGCAGTTAAACCCAGTGCTACTTCCTACGTATTAGAGGAACACTATGGTAAAACACCTCAGCGCGCTTTTCTACTTTCTCGTTTTATTCGTGTTTTCAGCACAAGCACAAAATCCGAACGTCATCGTCATTGTGGCCGACGATCTAGGGGTAGATCCACTAGCTGCTTACCATGACGCGCAGCGTACAGCAACAACGCCTATTCTAGATAGTCTGATTGCTGAAGGGTTGCTCTTTGAAAACATATTCGCTCCGCCAAAATGCACCCCGTCACGTGCAGCAATGCTCTCCGGCAAGTACGGGATAAAGACAGGCGTAACAGGTACTCCTGGGACATTGGACACGGTTCATCATTCACTTTTTCGAGAAGTTGAGCGACTTCAGCCGAACGTTTACGCAAATGCAGTAATCGGCAAATGGCACCTCAAGTCACCAAACGATCCCAACGACCCTGCACGACACGGTGTTCAGCACTTTGACGGTGTCATGGACTCCGGGGTTTCTTCCTACTTCAATTGGCAAAGAACAACGAACGGTATCATTACCACGGATACGGGCTATACCACTTCAGTGCTTACAGATGAGGCCATCAATTGGATAGGCAATCAAAATCAACCTTGGTTGCTTTGGTTAGCTCATCCAGCGCCGCATACGCCGATTCACGTTCCTCCTGCAGAGTTGTTTACGGTTAGTAACACCAACAACAACCTTGGGAAGTACATCGCGATGATCGAGGCGATGGATACTGAAATCGGTAGACTCTTATCATCACTTACGCCAAGCCAAAAAGCAAATACCGTTGTCATTTTTGTCGGCGATAATGGAACGCCAAGTTCTGTGCTTCAAGATTATCCTCAAGGGCATGGTAAGACCACTCTTTATCAAGGAGGAGTAAGAGTTCCTTTCTTCATTTCTGGAGCAGGAGTGACTAGAAAGGGGCAACGCGAATCGGCCCTTGTACATGTAGCAGATATTTTTGCGACCGTATTGGCTCTTACAGGATCAACAGAAAGTCCTGGTACTGAAAATAGCCTCAATTTGGTGCCTTACCTAGACGGTACACAAGTTGAAAATCGGATTTACAACTACAGCGAGATTGGCCGAGAAACGCCTAGCGGATGGGCAATGAGAACAGTGCAGTACAAGCTGATTACGTTCGATGATGCGACGCAAGAATTCTATGACTTAATCGCTGATTCACTCGAAACGACGAATCTATTGGTTCAAGGCCTGACGCAGGCGCAGCTTGATGTTAAAGCTGATTTAGAAGCAGAAGCCGCACAACAGCGAGACGATTATTCTTGTCGTGACTTTATCCAAAATGGTGACGAAGAAGGCATCGATTGTGGAGGTAGTTCTTGCAGTCCTTGCACTAGTCCAACTGCTGAAGTTTCAACGCTAAATGTGCAGCTAAGTCCTAACCCGATGAGTGATCAACTTCTGATCAGAACAGAGGGGAGCTTGATCAAATACGTAGAAGTTTTTGATCTTCGCGGCAGATTGCTTCGTCGAATTAGCGGAATTAATACTGCTGAGACTCGCTTGTCCCTCACGGACATAAGCCCGCAAACATTGATCGTGCGCATGCGGATTGATGACCAGGTGTTGGTTCGTCAAGTCATCAAGCAGTAACACTAATCTTTACGTAGTCGCCTATGCAGATCGAGGACCTCTATTCGGCTTTCGCCAAAATGGTCTTCAACCTTGCCCTGCACTATACTCAGAATCCGCAGGACGCTGAAGAGATAACGCAAGACGTGTTCGTCAAGCTTTACGAGCGAGGTGAGCAGTTCAAAGGGGAAGCTTCCGCCAAAACCTACATTACCCGAATCGCCATCAATCAGTCGCTAGACTTTTTGAGGTTTAAGTCTCGTCAGAAGCGGGGTGGAGGAGCGATTGTTCGTAACCTAGACGATAGTCAGCATGAGTCTGCTTTGCACGACTTTAAGCACCCGGGTTATGCACTCGAGCAACAAGAGGCTGTGGCCAACGTATACTGGGGACTCAACCAACTCCCTCCCAATCAGAAAACGATAATCATCCTTCTGAAAATTGAAGGCCATTCTCAAAAAGAAGCGGCTGAAATTATGGACCTTGGGACCAAGGCTGTAGAGTCCTTGTTTCAGCGAGCGAAAAAAGGCTTGCGCACGATTCTTGAATCAAACAAAGGAAATACAACTAAATAATCGTCTAATCTAGTATGGAACCATTCCTAGACATTCTTTCATCTGCCCAACCCGTTGATGCACCGCAGCACATGCTAGCAGTCATCCAGCAACGGATTGCTGCCAAGCGCATGAAGCAGCGACGTTGGTTGCGTGTTGCCGCAGCGGCAGCGATACTCCTTTGGGGAGTAGAAGGTTATGTTTTGGCGAAAGCTGAATGGGGCGCGTCTGATACCAACCAGATCGCCACCATTATTCCTACAACGAACAATTCACTTTACTAGGATGGGGAGCTGGAGCACACAACGCTGGTTGATTATCGGACTCATTTGCTCAAATGCAGTGCTCTTAGTCTTTTTAATCTTGGGCAACCCTAGGTTTCGCAAGCACGGATCTCCTCGTGAGATGATAATTGAGCGTTTAGACTTCAACGCTACTCAGGTTGAGGGTTATCAGGATATGATCGTTGACCATCAAGCTCAGGTTGCTATTCTTGACACGCGCATCAACGAGATTAGACTGAGGCTCTATTCAGGACTTACGGTTAAGTCTTCAGATGAGTCTATGTTACTCGGACAGTTAGCCATCGCACAAACGGAAGCAGAGAAAGCAAAGCTCGATCACTTTCGCGCGATCAAGTCCATTTGCACGCCAGAGCAGGTTCCCAAATTTGAGGCCCTCACCGAAGAGCTCGGGAAGATTTTCTCGCATGCTGGTCCCCAAAAACGTGGATAAACTTGATGGGAAGGCTCCTTCTAATCCTATGCTTTTTCTTCAGTTGTCAGTTGGCATTTAGCCAGAGTATCGCTAAGGATTCTACAATACTTCTTGATTTTAGCTTTCGTGCGAATGGTACAGATATCCTTCT
>JBGCGF010000079.1:0-31487 GCA_045110575.1 Saprospiraceae bacterium | reverse complement strand
GAGCATCGTCACCAAATGACCGTGCGTATCGAACTTCTTGGTATAGCGGTCGGAGTTGTAGTGACGAGCTATATCATCGACTTCACGCTTATCAACTAAACTTAGTAGCTGAGAAAAGATCGGCTGTCCGATAAAATTTGGGTCTTTGCTCACGATGACAATTTGTTTGTGTAGTAACTACAAATTTCATCATTTGCGGGGAGAGCTTGTCTCTCCCCTGCATTTCTTTACCGGACACCAGTGGTTGATAATTGATAATGCCGAGTTATTTTGCTCGCCTTCGGCTCATCTCCAGTTGCGTTTCTGCGACGCCCTTAGAGCCATTATCAATTGATAATTATTCAATTGCCAATTGAGCTTGCGTCCCTATTCGCACATTATCAATTGACAATTATTCAACTCTCAATTACTTCACCCCCAAGCCCATCTGCTTCATCAAAATAGAAGCGTTGCGACTTTGCGCCAAGCCTGACTTGACCGTGTAGTCAAAGAAGAGCTTTCCTTCCTTGTCCGTCTCCACTTCGAGACGAATGTTATCGACCTCATCAGAATCCGTGGCCATTGCGCCAAGCTCCAAATCATGCGTTGCTACAATACCTGCAGCGCCTTCTCGGATGAGCTGCTCAATGAGTGCCTTACCACCCGCATGGCGATCTTGACTGTTGGTTCCTTTGAGGATTTCATCCAAGAGGAAGTAGATGTTGTCGCCACGTTTGGTCGCTTCTACAACAACACGTAGCCGTTGCAACTCGGCATAGAATGCTGATGCGCCTTCGTGCAAATTGTCTTGCGTACGCATACTCGTATACACCCGAAGAATCGGTAGACTGATCTGCTTAGATGGAACAACCCCGCCCCAATGTGCCATGGCGATTTGCAGACCGACGGTGCGCAAGAAGGTTGATTTGCCCGCCATGTTCGATCCGGTAAGTAACTTGATGTGTGCCTTTGCTGGACTGGTGAAGTCGTTTGACACGCTTTTATGAGGTGGTAATAATGGATGGTTCATCCCTACCCCAACCAAGGAGCCATTGGCTTCAAACTTTGGGAAAGACCACGCTGGATATCGATAATGAACTCCCGCAAACGATACGAGCGCATCAAATGCGCCGAGTGTTAGCAGCCATTGATCAAGCAACGTTGCTGTGTGGTGTGCATCAGCCGTCTCTTCTGAAGGAAGCTCAAAGGCAAGCGCTTGAGGGAATGCAGTCGAAACCTCCTCAACGAGGTACTTACCCTTCCACTTCTCCAACTGACGTGCATAGCGGATTTCCCAGAAGGAAAACAGGTTGAGCAACGCTACGAATGGATTGGCCCGAACAGCGAGCTGTCTACTCATAAAGGCCAGCTTTCCAAAAGCAGCACTCGTAGTTGTTCCTGTTGAAGAGACCAGTTGCGCTTTTAAGTCCTGTAGCAAGCTGCTGGTCCAGGTTGCTTCCTCGATGTCCCCAAGCATGCCTTGATAGCGCTGCAGGAGATCTACGGCCGCTTCTGTTTGTTGGTGGATTACATCCACGTGCTTCTTGTTACGAAGCAGTATCGCAATCGTCGGTAGGTAAGCCAACACCGCTACAAAGAAGGGCAGGTAGAAGAAGGCTACCAACCAACAGACATTAAAAATCGATAGCCCATAAAGAATGATCGGCCACCACCCTTGCGAAAAGCTTGCAGGAGCTGCAGCCCAATTTCTCAGGTTATCGAGTGCACTTGCCTTTGCCGGTGACTCAGCACCGTGCGCGAGGAAGTTCTGACGCCAATCAAGCAAAGGTCCTAGCTCTTGAATCGCCTCTTGACGTAAGCCTAAATCTTTAATGTTTTGCAACGGCGTTTGCATGTACGATGCTAGCGCACGCTGCCCCACCAAGGAACTCGTCTGATTGGTAAGTTGGAAAACAGACTTCTGCCCGAAGACATCTAAGTCGCCCGTGTACGGATGTGAGAAATCTGCGTATTGCTCCCCTCCTTCTACGCTCGAAAAGTCATACTCCAATGCCGCCAATTCACGGGCATTTAGCTGAACAACCCGATCGCACAACAACTTACGCGCATCGAGTGCCTGTTGCTTGCCGACCAGTTGATTGAAGCCGAGAAGTCCGAGCACGATTACCGGAATAGCTGCCGCACCGTGTATTTCTGCACCTGCAAGCACTGCTAGGGCAATCAAGGCAAAGAAACTGATCAACCGTACAAAACTTAGCTGCTGCGCCTTGCTTGCCGCTTGCTTGGCAGCTAGCGTAGCTTGAGTTTGTGCTTGGATGAAAGCTTGTTGGGGGGAGTTTTTCAAGGGGTCTAGGTTCATTATAATTAACTCGTGCTACGCACTTCTCTAATTATAGTTCAAGGTTCAAGGTGCTAGGTGCGTCCTTCCGATTCCGATCGAACCGTCAGATCTAATTTCTTAAACGAAGGTGGTCGTTAGTATTCAGATGTGAACCGTCAGATCTAATACTTCATACTAGGCTGCAGGTCCATATTCAGAAGTACGTTCAAATTGGAGTATCGCCCGATCTGACGGTTCGTTCGTGTAAGACTATGCACTGGCAAAAGTGCTCAATATCGCCTTCCAAAGTTGCTGCATTTTCCTTCCGCCAACATGCGCCACCTCAAGAACTTCTTCCAAGGTGGTTTCTGTCAAGTTATCGGGATCATGGCACTCGTTGCTCACCAGACTAGTTACAAGTACGGGGACACTCATGTGATTCGCGACAAGTACTTCTTGCACCGTACTCATACCGACCAAGTCACCGCCTATAATCTTGATCATGCGATACTCGGCTGGTGTTTCCAGGTTGGGACCTTGAAGACCAACGTACACGCCTTGATGCGCAGGCAACTTGAGCTCATCCATCGCCGAACTAGCTAGTTTGCGAAGCGCTGGGTCATACGCATTGAGCAGGTCAGGGAACCGAAGCCCAAGTCGTTCATCATTCTTTCCGCGTAACGGATTGTCTGGATGCATATTAATGTGATCCTTCACGATCACCACATCGGCTGCCCGATACTGTCGATTGGTACTGCCCGATACATTCGAAATCAATAGTCGCTCGATTCCTAGGTGACAGAGCAGCCTCGTCGGAAAGGTCAATTCTTTGGCTGAATATCCTTCGTAATAGTGAAACCGTCCGTTGAGTACAATCACAGGTTCTCCTGCAAGATGTCCCATGAGTAAAGAGCCTGCATGGCCTTCAACTGTGCTCACCGGGAAGTGGGGAACAGCTTCATAATCCCACTTCATGTGCAGGTCGAGCTGATCTATAAGTCCACCGAGACCGGTGCCCAAGATCAATCCTGTTCGAGGCTTGAAATCAGTTCGCTCACGGAGGTAAGCCGCAGCTTCATTGAGCTGATCGAAAAGAGTTGGCGTATCAAAAGACATGGTGGCAAGGTAGCAAATGACCTCTATGAGTCACTGCTAATACTCCAGCATACTTCCTATAGCAACAGCCACTTTATCCTTATTCGGGAGGTAAGCTTGCTCTTGGTTCCAGTTGAGAGGTGTTGCAGGAATCTCTTCAGCCCCTAGCGTTCGCACGGGTGCATCGAGATGGCTAAAACACGTCTCTTGAATGCGACCAGCGAGTGCCTGTGCAAACGAGTGCATGACTGGCTCTTCGGTTACAACGAGGATTCGATGATGCTTGCGTGCAAGTGTGTAAATCGCCTCTTCGTCAATAGGAGAGAGTGTACGAAGATCCAAGATCTCGACCTTTCCTTTGTATTGTTTTGCTGCTTCAATTGCCCAGTAAACGCCCATACCGTAGGTAACGATACCAAGTGTTGCCTCTTCATCGACATCTGCGGCAAGCACCGTGCGAGCAACGCCAAACGGCAATGCATAGCCACGCGCAGGCTCAATGCCAATTGCTGCTTTGGTACCTGGAAGCTTGCTCCAGTACAAGCCTTTGTGCTCGAGCATAACCACTGGGTTCGGATCCTCAAAACCTGCACGTAGCAAGCCTTTGATGTCCGCCGCACAACTTGGATAGGCAATCTTAATTCCACGGATAGCCGTCAGCACACTTTCGACACTGCTTGAGTGATATGGACCGCCATGCTTGTACGCTCCAATCGGAACACGTATCAAACTCTGTACAGGCCATTTACCTGCTGAGAGGTAACAACTACGACTCACCTCGGTAAAGAGCTGATTGAGTCCAGGCCAGATGTAGTCTGCAAACTGGACTTCTACAATCGGCTTGGCACCAACGGCACTCATGCCGGCAGTACTACCAATGATAAATGCCTCTACGATTGGCGTATTGAATACGCGCTCGTCGCCGTGCGTGCGCCCTAGGAGCGCTGCTTCGCGGAATACACCTCCAAGTCTTGCTCCGACGTCTTGACCGTAGAGCAAAGCTTCTGGGTACTCCTCAAGGATCTCACCGACCGCGTGCAAAGCCGAATCGACCATGTTACTTGTCGTTCCGCCTTCTGGTTCGCGTTCGCCACGTTCCTCGGTGATTGGCGTTGGTGCAAACACATGATCGAATAGCGTCTCAGCCGTTGGATCAGGTGCTAGTCGAGCCTTGTCCAAATCTGCTTGTACGAGGTCTTGACTTTCCTTTTCTGCTTTCTTCAGTTCGCTTTCGCTAAAACCTGCCGCACGCATCACCTCCCAAAGCTTTGGGTATGGGTCACGTGGACGTTCCGCTTCGAGTTCTGCCTGGCGGTAGAAATCAGAGCGCACACCTGAGGTGTGGTGATTTAGCAAAGGCACATCAGCCTGCAGCAACCAAGGTCCTTCACCTGCGCGAATTTTCTGGTAGATGTCCTCAATGGCTTTGTACGAAGCAACGAAATCGGTTCCATCAATACGTTTTGCCGAAAGGCCCTTAAAGCCAGCAGCATACTCAACCGCGTCCATTGCGCGAACCTCATCGGAGTGCGCCGAGATGTCCCACTCGTTGTTCTGAACCAAAAACAGAATCGGTAGCTTTTTGAGTACCGCCATTTGAAACGCCTCTGCGACCTCACCTTCTGTTACCGATGCATCACCAAGCGAACAAACGACAATTCCGTCCTTGTTCGCCGCATCTTCTAAGCCTTGTAGTTTCTTGTAGCGGAGGCCCATTGCAGCGCCCGCTGCAGGAATTGCCTGCATGCCCGTTGCCGAACTTTGGTGGGGAATCTTCGGCATGCCTTCACGACGAAGACTCGGGTGCGAGTAGTAGGTACGACCTGCTGAAAATGGATCGGTCTGCTTACCCAAGAGTTGAAGCATCAACTCCTCTGGCGTGACGCCAAGCCCAAGCAAAATCGAATCATCACGGTAATACGGATACACGTAGTCCTGCGGCTTCAATTGCATTCCAGCAGCTAGCTGAATCGCCTCGTGCCCGCGTGAGGTTGCGTGTACATACTGACTGACTTCTTTGAAATTTGCCTCGTAGAGTTCCGTCAACGACTTCGCGGTTGCCATCAATTCAAAGCCTCTTTTCAAGGTCTTCTTAGCGAGAGATGTTTTGGCGGAAGCTTTCGATTGAGTTGCGGGCATGAGGGCGAAAATAGCACATGATCCCTCCCCGATTGACATGGTAGCATCAAGGGGTTAAAAAGAGTGGCGAAGTACGGTCCTGCGAATTGACAATTCGCAGGACCGTACTTGCAAATCGTTACTGCGAACTGCCAACTCGCAGGACGACCACATGCAAGTAGTTACTGCGAACCAGTGGTTCTCAGTACATACAAAAAGGGCCGATACTACTTGCGTAGTATCGGCCCTTTTAAGTCGTAAGCAATCAGCTGATTACTCAGCAGCAGTTGCTGGAGCTGGGTTGGTTACTTCCTCGTCAACGAGGATACGGCCACAGTGCTCGCAAGCAAGAATCTTCTTGTGCATGCCTATTTCTAGACGCGTTTGTGGTGGTACTTGGTTGAAGCAACCTCCACAAGAGTTACGCTCTACACCAACAACAGCGAGGCCGTTACGGTATGTTCCGCGAATCTTGTCGTAAGCCTTAAGTAAGCGATCCTCGATGTTCTTACGAGCAGCGTCACTATGCTTCTTGAGCTTACGCTCTTCTTTTTCTGTTTTTGCAACGATCTTCTCGAGTGCAATGCGCTTGCGCTCTAGGTCAGCATTACGTCCAGTAAGACGCTCTGTTGCTGCTTCGAGAGTATGCTGCTTCGCTTCAAGTGAAACGCGCATTTCGCCTTGCTTCTTCTCAGAAAGCTGGATGTCGAGAGTTTGAAGCTCAATCTCCTTTTGGAGTGCTTCGTACTCACGATTGTTCTTTACCTCGTCCATTTGACGCTGGTACTTCTCAATCGCTCCTTTCGCATCTTGCATCACACCGTCGAGACGGTTGATCTGGCTGTCGATGTCATCAACGCTGCTCTGGAGCTTGTTGATACGTGTTTCAAGACCTACGATCTCGTCCTCGAGATCGCTTACTTCCATAGGAAGCTCGCCCTTGAGTACCTGGATATCATCTAGGTTGGAATCGACTACCTGAAGAGAGTAAAGGTGGTGAAGCTTTTCTGCTACCGTTTTTTCTTTAGTGGCTGCCATGTGCCTTTTCCGTTTTAGTGTGGGGTCCCCGCCGGGAAGTAAAGACGTACCGGATTGGTATTCCGACTAGTCATACGGGCCGCAAAGGTATCAAATCGAGTTGATATAGCCTCGTATAACAAATCTATCGTAAATCGCTCCGATTCGTAATGTCCAATGTCGCAGATAACGAGGCTTCCCTCGGCATCAAAAAACTCATGGTATTTGTAATCGGCGGTAACAAATACGTCAGCTCCCACGCCTTTTGCGGCGGGTAACAAAAAGCTTCCGACACCACCACATACGGCCACACGCTTAATAAGTTGCCCTGTTGGCGCAGTATGTTTCACTGCCTCTAGCTCCATGGTGTTGCATAAATGGGCCATCCATTCATCGTATTCCATCGGTTCAGGGAGCTCGCCATAGGCGCCCATTCCGTAGTCAGCGTAGTTGCTTTCGAGTGCATAGAGGTCGTATGCAACCTCCTCATACGGGTGTGCTCTCTTTGCGGCAGCGAGTACAGCTTTCGCCAAAACACGCGGCACAATCACCTCTAATTTGTCTTCATTGACGCGCTCTTGGCTACCCACTTCACCAATTGCAGGGTTTGCTCCATCGAGTGGACGGAAGGTTCCTAACCCAGCACTTCGAAAAGATGCTTGGTCGTAATCGCCAATTTTTCCTGCCCCCGCTTCGAACATTGCGGTCGCAACTGCTTCGGTGCTTTCGTGCGGCACATAGACGGCTAGCTTGTTGAGCGTGTTCTTACTTGGAGAGAGGACTTTTACATTCTCAAGACCTAAACGATCCGCGATACGGCCGTTAACGCCACGGGCGAGCACGCTATCCAAGTTGGTATGTATCGCATAGATCGCCACATCGTTCTTGATCGCAGCAATGATGGTTCGCTCTACATACGTCTTACCGGTAATGCGCTTCAGGCCAGAAAAAACGATCGGATGATGTGCAACTACGACGTTGGCACCTACTGCTACCGCTTCAGCAATAATCTCCTCTGTACAATCGAGCGACACGAGCACGCCTTCGATATCGAGGTCAGGATTACCGACCAGCAGGCCAGAGTTGTCATACGATGCCTGTAGGGCTGGAGGAGCCATGCGTTCGAGGTACGCTATCAGCTGTCGGAGCTTCGCCATGGGGGGGAAGCTACGACATGGGATGTGAGATTTGGGATTTGGGATTGCTAATAGGGACGCTAGCCAATGGCTTGCTACTTCTGCGAACCAGTGGTTCCACAGGACAAGACACACGGTTGTAGCGTAACGGTATTCAAAATTATCAACTCGAAATTCAAAATTTAGCCGAAGGCCTACAGCACGCGCTCCCAAAGCATCTTACCAGCCTGGTCGTAAATACGCAATGTTGCTACTCGAGTAGCATAAGGCCCTGTCAGTGTAACGGTACCAAAGTTTCGCTCAGCAACATAGGTTCCTTCTACGCGGTGACGGTTACCTTCTGATTCACCGCCTTTAGAAGCACCTGAGGTGAGCGGACTAACCGTGAAGTCATACATCGTTACGCCTTCGCGATCCATTTTACTCAGCTCAGTATGGTGACGATCTCCCGTGAGGAAAACGACATTCTCTACGCCTTCTGCAACGATGCGATCAAGAAGCTCTTTGCGCTCTACTGCATGATGATGAATGTAATTTTCCCAGACTTCAGCACTGTTCAGCACTTGACCGCCGATCGCAACGAACTTGTATGTCGCTGTGCTTGACGAAAGGGCCTCGATCAACCAATCGACCTGTCCTTTTCCAAGAAGAGGTTTCGGCGTGCAGGTTTTGCAAGCTGCTGGTGCACGAAAGGTGCGGTTGTCTAGCATGAAAAATTCTGCATCGTTGTAGCGGAAAGCTGTTCCATTACCTGGCGATAGCGATGGGTGATTGGCTGGAGGATTTGGCCAAAAAAGATCGAACGCCTTACTTGTCCAGTCCTTATGCAAGAAACTGCGATCTGAGTCATTCGGACCGTAATCGTGGTCATCCCAAATGGCATAATGGTGCATGTTGCGCAACATCGGCTGCATCTCAATGACTTGACGGCTGTGGGAGTAGCGGTGATAAACTGCGCCTTCAGATTGAAAATCTCCCGGACGCAAGTAGTTGTTATCTCCAAGCCAGAGCATGAAGTTCGGACGAAGACTGTCGATAGATTGAAAGATCGGATACTGTCCACCGTAGCCTTTTCCAGGACGGTCGTATGCTTCTTCGTTGATGTAGACGCAACTGCCTAGCGCAAACGTGAAAGGAGGCGGATCTTTTCGAAACGCCCAAAGCTCTTGCGTAGTGAAGCGCAGTGGGTCTCGGGTTCGTATTGCTGAACCATCGATGAGTACCTGATACTCGTAAGCTGTTCCTTGCTCGAGTGAATCGGCAAGGAGAGTTGCTGTGAAAGCGTCCTTGGAGGAGGTTTTGGCGGAAGCTGAACGCTGAATAGCACGAACGTCATCCAATCGCCAATAGCGCAGTTCAACCTCGGCAGCGTTGTCGGTTTGAACCCAGACAGCTACTTCGCGCATGGTATTGTACCCGAGCATCGGCCCGGAACGGAGCTGTACCTGAGCAAGCGTAGGGGCTTGCGTTAATAAAAGTGTACTCGTTAAGAGTGCGAATAGAATAAGAAACCGAGATCGTTGAGGCATCGTGCAGCGTTGAACTACGAAGTAACGATGCATAAAACGATCTCGGCGTTCTAACAACGTTTATCCGAAGACGCCGTCGAATTTCTTCTTGTAGTCCAACATAGAGCGACGAATCACTTCTTGTGCTTCTTCGCGGCCATAGGTAGCAACGATTTCAACGCGTGCTTCCTCATCAGGCATCTGCTTGTAGTTGAGGAAGTAGTGCTTGAGGCGATCTACCATAGCTACTGGAAGCTCACTTACGTCTTTCCAAGTTGTATAGAACTCGTCACTAGCAAGTACAGCGATGATCTTATCATCTGCCTCACCTCCGTCTAGCATGCGGAAGCCGCCAATTGGAATTGCAGGAACGATGATGTTGCCTCGGTGAATGTTACGATCAGAGAGAACGCAAATATCCAACGGGTCGCGGTCACCGTGCTCAACCTTTGCCTCTGGGCTCATTTCCCTGAAGTACTCCGCCGTAAGAGACGAACAGTACGTCTGCGGGATGAAGCCGTAAAGCGCAGGAAGAAGGCTAGAAAAGCGGTGAGGACGATCAACTTTCAAGTATCCAGAGACCTTATCAATCTCATACTTAACCGTATCGTACGGCGTCATCTCGATGAAAGCCATGATTTGCTCAGGAGCTTCAGCTCCTGGACTAATGCCGTGCCAAGGGTGTGGTTTGCCGATCATATCTAAAGGTTTCTGGGAGGTGTGTTTCACAGCGTGAATGCTGGTTTAATCAAAGCACAAAGGTGTACTTTTTACACTATCGTCGCTTGAGTAATTCAGCAAAATTGAATCACATTAACAATGCTATTCGCCGTCAAAAACAATCCACTAATTAAAGACTACTGCCACCCAATCATGTTCGGCAGATAGGCCATTTAGCCTAATCCTTGTTTCACTAAAGACATCGCTTTTGCCCTTCCCACCATAAATATGGAGGAAAATCGTCCTTAAAATCCCCAAAAAGGGCAGATAGTCAGTTAGTAAATGGTCTACTGGAAGCTGTTAGTTCGACTCCTCGAGCTTACGTGTGTTCTCTGCCATTTGCAAGGCGTCGAGAATATCATCAATGTCTCCACCCATGATTCCAGTCAGGTTGTGACTGGTAAAACCGATGCGGTGATCGGTTACGCGGTTTTGCGGATAGTTGTACGTACGAATCTTGTCCGAGCGATCACCAGATCCAACCAATGACTTACGCGCATTGGCGATTTGCGACTCGTGAGCATGAAGCTGCACCTCGTGAATTTTCGCGTAGAGACGTTGAAGAGCGGTCTCGCGGTTTTGGTGCTGTGAACGGCCGTCGGTACTCTCTGCAGCGATTCCGGTTGGAATGTGCGTGAAACGTACACCTGATTCCGTCTTGTTAACGTGCTGACCACCTGCTCCCGAACTACGGAAGGTGTCGGTACGCAAGTCTGCCTTGTTGATGTTGAGGTCTTCCATCTCACGCTTCGGCAGTACAACCACGGTTGCTGCTGAGGTGTGAACGCGACCTTGGCTCTCGGTACGTGGAACCCGCTGCACGCGGTGCGCACCAGATTCGAACTTCATTCTCGCGTAGACATCGTCGCCTTTCACTTCGATAACGACCTTGTTGAATCCACCTGCCGATCCTTCGTTGACCTCAAGAATCTCGGTCTTCCACTTACGTGTCGAGAAGTAGCGGGTATACATGTCTAGCAGGTCTCCGGCAAAAATTGAAGCCTCGTCGCCTCCTGCACCTGATCGAATTTCGAACAGCACATCTCGCTCGTCCTCTGGATCGCGCGGAATGAGCAGCATGCGAAGCTGCTCTTCGAAAGCGGTGATCTTAGGTTCGAGCTCGGTGAGTTCCATCTCAGCCATCTCACGCATTTCCGTGTCTGGGTCCTTGCGCATATCGCGGGCCATCTCAGCATTACCGAGTGCGTCCTTGTAGGCTAGGAAAACGTCGACTACCCTCTTCAGCTCCTTATATTGCTTAGAGATGGTTGCGTAGCGCTTTTGATCCGACATTACTGCAGGGTCAGAAAGCTGCTCCTCGGTTTCCCGGTAGCGGTTGTATAGATCTTCGAGTTTATCAATCATGAGCGGCGCAAAGTTACGAGGTTTGCTGGGGGAATTCTCCTATCTCGTATTTTCGCCGTTACTATTGCACTATGGCAGACTTGCTTCTACTTCTTGAGACCTCTGGCGAACAGTGTTCAGTGGCTATCGCTCAACTCGAAGGAACGACTCAGAAGGTTTTGGCGGAAGCTGAACACACGGTACCGATGAAGCATACAGCGATGCTGTTGCCGTTGATTAAAGAAGCTTTCGCCAAAACCCCCTACACGCTGCAGGAAACCTCCGCAGTAGCTGTAAGCACAGGCCCAGGCTCCTACACGGCCTTGCGCGCCGGCTATAGTTCGGCGAAAGGACTTTGCCTCGCGCTGGACATTCCGATGATCACCGTATCTACCTTAAAAGCAGCAACGAGCAGTGCGCTGGCAATTAAGACCGACTGGTCTGGCGAAATTATCGCGATCCTTCCTGCTCGCCGCAAGGATGTGTATTTCGCTCGATTCAACCAACAGCTTGACACGTTGATAGCCCCTGTCTGCGTAGAGGCCAATGAAGAATGGTGGGAAGAACAGCTTAAAGACTCGAGCACAATGCTGGTTGGACCTACCGTCGAACAACTAACCGAAGACCACGACTTACGTGTTACTCACCTTACGGTATCCCTGAAGGCAAGCAACCTTCTTGCGGTTGCGGCGATGAAGTACCGCGCGAAAGATTTCGCGGATACCTCAAGTGTAGAGCCCAACTACGTGAAGCCGCCCTTCATTACGCAGGCTAAACCTCGCTTTGGCTCTTAGTTGAAGATCCCCTTGAAATCAGTGTGCACGAATTGGCCTGGATTGTTGCGATGATCGGTCAGAGCCTTGGCGGTGAAGCGTTCGAAACGCCTTTCTGCTCAGTTGATTGCGCATGAATTGCATTTGGCACGCATATGATTCCCGGATTAGGGCTCAAATATCTGTGGATAATGGCATACCTGAATACAGTTAAGCATGCACGTATTAACGTATGTTTGTAATTGTTAACGGGTTAAGGGCCACTGGCCTAGCCTGTTATAGATCCTCATTACCTCGTATGTATCTCATTGGCATTGTTTTGGCCTATTGAGTAATACATAATTGAGAAAACACACCAAATGGGAAAACCAAAAAGCGATTCTGCCGTGCTGAGCGGCGGGATGAGCGGATCAGAGCTGGACTACGGCGACCTCCGCAAAGCAGTCCTTGTGCTGAGAGCAGTAAATCATGATCTCCGCCAACAAATGATCAGTCTCTTAATTGAGAACGGCCGTATGACGGTCACTGATATCTATATCAAGCTGCGTCTCGAGCAGAGCGTAGCTTCACAACACCTTGCAATTCTTCGTCGCTCAAGCGTCGTCGGCACGGAAAGAGATGGGAAATACATCTACTATTCACTCAATCCTGAGCGTTTAGAGCAAATTAGTCGACTCGTTGACGAATTAGCTGACTAAAACGCGTTTCTAAGAATCACTGTCTGACTAAAATTTGTCAGTGTAATCTTTAGACTCGCACTACTAACCTACTAGAAAGGTTTCCCCCTGTTTCTCCCCATTCTGAAAGGGCCGTACACTTCAAGGTGTACGGCCTTTTTGTCTTTTTAAGATCGTAGTATCTCTTTTCATAGACCCCAAACAAGGCAAAACGTCTCTCTGAGTGAGGTGTTTTACACATTTCACTTGGCCATCTTATTAGCGTGTTGCATATTTGTCGCCAGCACTATATGGGTCTTCACACTAGGATCCTTTTGAAACACTACGAACACTTTACATGTCAACCACCCCTTTTCCGATTGCGGAAGACAAGCTCACGCTTGCTTCTGACATTCTGCGTGCGATTACGCACCCGCTCCGAATGCAAATTCTAGATTGCATCTCTAAAAAAGGAATAGCAACTGTTCAAGAGATTCACACTGAACTCGACATTGAACAGAGCCTGACTTCTCAGCACCTCCGCATACTTCGACGAGTTGATCTTGTTTCCGCTGAACGCGACGGCAAGTTTGTCAACTACCGAGTGATGGATGAAAAGATTGCGTTGGTAAACAACGCCGTTACTCGATTCTTAGAACCGAGCGAAGTTCAAGCAGCCTAAGACTTGAGTGTCACGCACCATTCTTTTAGACTTCCTGCAGCATCTCGTGGCTTTCACTTGATCACTTCTTTGATTCTCGATGCCCTTCCTCCATTGAAAGGCGACGGAATCCTGAACGTGTTTATTCAGCATACTTCTGCCGGATTGACGATCAATGAAAATGCTGATCCTGATGTTCGGATGGACTACGAGCTACTGTTTAATAGGCTTGTTGCCGAAAATCAACCTGGCATTTTACACACGATTGAAGGTCCGGATGATATGCCAGCGCATGTCAAAAGCACTTTAACGGGTCATAGCTTGAGCATTCCGTTTTCTGCGGGCAGACTCATGCTTGGCACTTGGCAAGGTGTTTACCTCTGCGAGTTCAGAAATCATGCGAGCGGTCGAAAGATCGTAGCGAGTATCTGCAACTAAAAAAGGCAGCCAGGTCTCAAAGATCAGACTGCCTACATCACTCAACTTCAGATGAAAAACAGCCTACTGAATCCTGAAAAGGAATCAGTAGGCTGTTTTTTTGGTTGGTATTACCGTACTACAATCGGCTGGTAGTAGCTCTTTTCGCCGTCGGCGATGAGCAAGTAGTACATGCCTGATGCACGTGTTGATAGGTCGATACGTGTTGTACCACCGTTGACGCGAAGCTGATCAAGTTGAGCACCTCGTGCATCGTAAAGATCCACTGTCATTTCGCCTGTCATGTTGCTCGGCAAACGAAGATCAGTGTACGTATCAGCTGGAATTGGATAAACAACAATACCTGCACTGCTCGCTGGCTCTGCACCTGTCGATGACAACATCTGTGGTAGAAGTACTCCATCGATAACATGCACCACACCGTTCGTTCCGAAAATGTCTGTGATAATCACATTGACATTTGAATTCAAAACAACACCTGCTGCTGTGACATCAACGGCAATGTCTTCTCCTTGAAGCGTTGTTGCGGTTGTGATGTTATTGGTAACGATATCATCTGCAGACACTTGCGCACCAAGTACATGGTAGAGCAATACATTGGTTAGCGAATCTGCTGGGTCTGCTAGCAAAGCTGCAAGTACATCAGGATCGACAGCATCAAACGCAGCATCTGTAGGAGCAAACACGGTAAGATCTGCTGTTGGATCTGAAAGCGTTCCACCTAAGTTAGCTAGGCCAACAGCGGTTACAAGTGTATTATGTACAGGACTTCGGACTGCGATATCTGCTACCGTTGGCGGAATTAAGACTGCTCCAAGGACATGGATCACGCCGTTTGTAGTGAGCTGATTAGCCAATGTTACAGGAGCCTCTGCGTCGAGAATGATATCTGTTCCAGCCTCTACTTGAGCTGTATATCCACTCAACGTTTGAGCAAAAGAAAGCCCCATAGGAATCGCATCACTGAATAGTGTATCTCCCAACGCGTGGTACGTCAACACTTCTGTGAGCGCTGCAGGATCACGAAGAAGTGAACCGAGAACTGCCGTGTCAACGTCTGCAAAAGCAGCATCCGTAGGAGCAAAAAGCGTGAGCTGAGATGCCCCATCACTAAGTGCTGCTCCGAGGCCTGCGATCCCGACACCAGCTTCAAGTGTCGTATGAATTGGACTTGTTGCTACCCAATCTTCAATCGTCGGAGGAAGTAGAACGCCATCAATAACATGAACGATTCCATTCACACACCTGATGTCTGCAATACGTACTTGGGTTTCATTGATGAAAACACCTGCCGCATTGCTCTGAACTTGAAGACTGTATCCGTTACCTACTGTCGTACCCCAAGCCAATGTTGGTACACCTGATGCTGGGACAGCAAAACCAATTGCGTGGTATAGCAGAATATCCTGTAGTGCCGGGAGGTCATTGAGTAGTGCTGCAACAGTTCCCGTCGGAAGCGCATCAAACGCATCATCGGTTGGGGCGAAAAGTGTGAAATTTCCATTTGTAGGATCAGCAAACACACCTAGTAGGCCTGTTGTATCAAGCGCAACTTCTAACGTTTCATGTACGGAAGAATAGCTGACCGCGTCAGCAATCGACAATGGCAGTAATACTTGATCGACCACATGTACGACACCGTTTATTGCCGTGAGGTTTGGGGTCGTTACAGTAGCTTGATTTATAGAAACGCCACTCATTGTATTCAATAGCTGAATGCTCAGATCAGCATACAAGCTGGTCGCATAACTCTGTCCTGTCGGTATAGCACTTGCAGGAACATCAGCTCCGAGCACGTGGTAGAGAAGGATGTTGGTTAGGGTTACGGTGTCGGCTAACAGCGCTGCGACTGTTCCTTGCGGTAGCGCGTTAAAAGCCGCATCTGTAGGAGCGAAAACGGTAAAGGGACCCGCCGTGGCCAGCGTAGTTTGTAATCCAGCTGTGATCACCGCCGTCTCTAGGATCGTGTGATCAGGGCTGTTTACGATAATGTCGACTACGGTCTGTGCGCGTAGGATAGCTACTGTCGAAAAGACCAGTAGAAGAGAGGTCAGTACTTTTCTCATGATGAGGTTGATTTGCTGTCGTAACACAGCTCCTTCATCAAAAGTTAAGTCGGAATAAGTCTCAAAAACGGAACGCTAATTTTCATCCAAATTGGCTGAAAATCCAAGGCAACCCTTTAGCAACTCAACTACGTATTAGCCTAATTGGCCTTTTAATTCAAGACGAGGTACGGCTTGCTTACCGTTCGAATATCAAGGTCCTCAACAACGTTGGCCTCGATAGTTAGTCGTCCTTGCTTACGCTTCAGAAACTTGCGTAGTTGCTTTTCTTCTGGACGCTCATTGCCTCTCAAGATGAGCTGTTCACGCTTGCCACCTCTCTCCATGGTTAAGATCACTTCGGTGATCACCATTTCAGCTCCTTTCGGGTCGGTTACTCTGAGGTCGGTTGTGGTGAGCGTCTCAATTAGCTCCTTGTGATAGACTTCTTCGTCAGGAAGGTCGCCTACATGCAATACGTAATCGAACATGCCAGTGCGCAATCCGAATGTAATCGGCAGCGTAAACTGAGTTGCGACTTGCTTCCCTTTGAAAATAGCAGGCTGCCAATTCGGCATTTCAGAAATGATGCGCTGCGCTTCTTGACCGCATCCGCCTCCAATATCTCGAAGTACACGTACTTGATCAATTTGGCCTGAATCAGTAACGATAAAAGAGAGAACTACGACGCCTTCAATCTTCTGCTCGCGTGCATCTTCTGGATACTGCAAATTGTGGCCGATAAAGCTCATCAATTTTGAGCCTGAACAATTGGCTTTTTCTTCCGTCCCTTCAGGTTCGTTAGTGCATCCAGGGTAATATGCTGGAATAGTAGGCCTGAGTACAATCTTAGACGCACTAGACTCACCTTCCGACTGAGCGCATAAAGCACTAACCATCAAACAAGTAACTAAAAAAGCCAAACTAAAGCTGCGGAGTTGCTGCATATCAGATTAAGTGAGTGCAAATAAGATGCCTAACAATCACAATTCAAAGGAATTATAGATGATAAAAAATAACTATGCGACTAATCCTCGTCTACTTGATCAATCTCGCAGGACCTCACCAAGAATCCGGTGGCTCGTTATCCCCTTGAATCGCTCCATCTGACCGCGTAAATATTCAAGCAAGGCCAGCAGCGCAGACGAGCGAATTTCTCTCGAAACCTTGATCTCCGAAACCTTGGAAAACGAGCTATCCAAGAGTGCAACGAGAAACGCACTGACCTCATCTCCACTGTATTCATCGTGCTCAGGTACTTCTGGCAAGAAATACCCTTGTGTACGGTCGAAGTAATAGGGCGCACCGAACGGCGGACGCTCGGGCTGAAATCCTAGGAAGTCTGTCATCCAGAGCAAGAAATACGCTGGAAGATTTGCAACAGATTGATCCGTCTGATCTAAGTGTAGCGCAAAATCATGAATGAAGGGAAACAGGTCCGCTTGGGCTTCACTCTCCCGCAGCACCTTCAGCAAGACTTCTGCCGCAAACAGGCACACCGCACTTCGTTGAATCTCAAAAGGGATGTGCTGAAACGTGTACGCAGACTTAATTTCTTTGGTGCGGAACAACGTCTTGTCAGGTCTGTAATACACGACCATGTCCAACAGGCTCATTGGTTGCAAGAGCGAAGCATGCACCTTCGGCTTTCGGGAGCGCACACCACTGATGATATAAGACTGTAGCCCCTTTTCCTCGGTAAAGACCTGAGCAATCACACTCGACTCGCCATACTTGGTGGTATGCAGACAGATGCCTTTGGTTTTTATGATCATGGGGGTGACTTTTCTCGGTGGACCGTGGGAGCGATCTGACCACTAGACCAGCGGACAGCGGATGAAGCGTAAAGTTACCAGATCAAGTCGCCGAATTCACCTTCTGGGTCGAGCGGTTTCACTTCTATCGCTTCTTTCATCGAAGAGCGTTCTTGTTGACGGGCTAAAATCAACCTTGCAAGTGCATGTGACGGAGCCTCTGAAGGTAAGTTGAGTGCGACTTTGATGTCCCGTTCTCGAATGTCTAACCGATACAATTTACCGAGTAGCCAATCGCGCTTGTTGTCAAGAAGATAAGCTACTTGCTGCCGCAAGATGTCTAGAATTTCCTCTTCAGAGAAGGTCCGATCGGTTGGTGGGATCTGAATCTCATCCACATCAGCCTCGTCAAAGAGGCGCAAGCGTACATCTAATTCAGACATCATCTTAGACCGTGATAATCGGACGGCTACGAGAAGTTACGCGCCCCAACTGAAGGATCTCATCCAAGTATTTCCGCGAATTACTTAGCCTTGGGACTTTTCCTTGACCGCCCATTTTGCCACGGGACTTCATCCACCCGTGGAACGTGCCTGGCGCAACAACATTCACCATGATCTCGGTGAGAACAAGGTTAAGACGACGCTTGGCTGCGTAATCGCTGTTGAGGGATGAAAGATGCTGGTCGAGGGTTTTGGCGAAAGCTGAAATACTACGTGGTGGACGCCCAAACTCAACGCACCACTCATGGGCGCCTTGCTCGCCAGGAGTGACAATAAAGACAGGCGCCGCAGTGTATTCAGTTACCGTACAATCTAAGTCAGCACAAGTCATCGCTAGGGCGCGATCGGTATTGTCGACCATGACCTCTTCACCGAACGTGTTGATGAATTGCTTGGTACGACCTGTGATGTGAAAGCGGAAAGGACGTGTGCTCGTAAACTTGACGGTATCGCCCAAGTTGTATCGCCAAAGACCTGCGTTGGTGGTCACGACAACGCCGTACGTCACGCCAACTTCAACCTCCGCCAATGGAATTGCCTGTGGATGTTCAGCATCCCACTGGTCGCGTGGGAGGAACTCGTAAAAAACGCCATTGTCGACAAGCAGAAGCATGTCGTCACGGTCCAAATCGTCACGCAAGCCGAAGTATCCTTCAGAGGCGTTGTAGATTTCTTGAAAGTCGAACGGCTCAGGTCCGACAAGTTGCTGAAATTGCTTGTGGTAAGGAGCGAAGCTGATTCCACCGTGGGTGAACAGCTCGAAGTTTGGCCACACTTCACGCATGTGCTCGGCTCCGGTGAGTTCAAGAATGCGACGCATGAGTAGCATTGTCCAATTTGGAACACCGCCTACCATTCCGACATCCTCCACCATACTCTCGCGAGCTACGGCTTCTAGTTTTTTGTCGTAGTCACGCATGAGCATCGTGTCGAAACTCGGCGTATAAAACGGACGACCTACAGAAGGGAAGTTGGCCAACATGATGCCTGATATGTCACCAATCTTGGCTCCACTCGGCTTGCGCTCGTGTATCGACCCGCCCATGATGAGGTTCTTCCGAGAGAACATCCCTGCATTTGGACGCTGGTGATAGTAAAGGCTCATTGCATCCCAACCGCCACGAATGTGGTTTTTACGCAAGTTCTCTCCCGTAACAGGAATGTACTTCGAGAAATCAGACGTCGTACCCGAACTCTTAGAGAACCATTGAACGAAGCCTGGCCAAAGCACGCTTTTCTCGCCACCTAGCATGCGCTTGATGTAGCCAACATGCCCATCGTAATCTCGAATCGGTACCTGCTCACGAAATTGCTCGTAGGTACGCACGTCTTTCAGCTTGTGGTCTGCGCCAAAACTGGTGTGTCGCGCATGAATCAAGAGGTAGTCCATCCAACGGTCTTGAAACTCGTCAGGGCTCCTGCGGGTGCGTTCTAACCGCGGCACACGCCAGCGTAGATATTGCCCGAAAGCGTTGTTAAAGAGACGTAGAGGAGGACTTGACATGCTAGTTCTGATTCAGCCCCGTGTTGCCACGAGGGTCTTCAAGCAGGCTTTTGACTTTCCCTTCGACAAGCTCGGGGCAGGCTGCAAACCTCAATTGCTACTACAAAGAAACTCCAACCAAGGTGATTTCTTTCTTTATTAACACTGGATATGTCCTGATTGATATCAGCGCTCGTGCATGTTAACATCACAACCAGATGCACGATCACACTGAAGGTTAGCCACTTAGTCCTTGCTGCAACCATAGAATACCCGATTTAAATCTAGAACTTTCACTTTTTATTGAAACGTTTAACCAAAGTCGTTGTTACCTCTCGTGTAACGAACGACAGCTATGAAGACGACGTCTTATTCAGACTTGAAAGGCAAAACAGCACTCATCACGGGAGCTGGAGCAGGCATTGGCAGAGCCATTGCCGAAGCACTTGTTTCGACAGGTGCTAATGTTATTCTAAATGACATTGACGAAGCGTTGGCTTCAAAAGCGGCGAGCGACATCGAAGCTAGTGGTGAAGGTCGCTGCCTGGCCGTTGGTGGCGACGCCGGCGATGTCAAAATGATCGATCAAATGGTCGAACTCGCGATGAAGGAATTCGGTCGCGTTGACTATGCGATTCCGAATGCAGGTATTACTGTTTTTGGCGCGTTTGACGAGGTAACTCCTGATGAGTTTGACCGGATCATGCACGTCAATTTGCGAGGCGCATACTTTTTGACGCAGCGCGCTACCCTAGCGATGCGTAAAGGTGGAAACCCAGGACGCGTCGTGCTCATGAGTTCGAACGTTGGTGTGCAATCCTACCCAATGCTTTCGGCCTATTCGATGACCAAGTCTGCCTTGCAGATGATGGCGCGCAACTTGGTCGCAGAACTAGGTCCGCATGGTATCACCATCAATGCGCTTGCACCAGGAGCTACGCTTACTGAGCGTACCATTAAGGAGCAAGATGACTATGCGGGCGTTTGGTCAGAGCTTGTGCCTCGCGGTGCGATTGCAGTGCCCGAAGACATTGCTAATACCTGTCTATTCCTCTTGAGCGATGCTTCACGGCACATCAATGGCCAGACGATTGTCGTGGATGGCGGATGGGTAGTTACAAGCCCGCTACCAAAAGAGGTGACGAGTGATGATGTTGATCACGGAAGTGATATTGTGTAAGGCCGTTCTTGACTCTATACAGGTCATGAAAAAGCCCCAAGTTCTAGCAGAGCTTGGGGCTTTTTTGTGGGGGTTCCTTTCGTTGTAATCTCAAGCTATTTTAAGCCTGGTAAAGCCCCTGCTCTAGCCGCAGTTGTAAAGTAATTCTTTACAACTAGGAGCAACCATAACTATTCCTATTACAAGCAATTAACACTTCACTGACCTATATGAGACTTGGAGGTATCAGAAAAGTAGGATTGTTATTTTATAGTTATTCGTAGATACTCAAACCACCAACTCATAATTAGTACTCCGACCTCCGGATTCTTCCTGTTTTAAAATGCCCTTTTCGATCAAGTCTTTTATGTCTCTCAAGGCTGTATCCGCAGAACATTTGGCGATTTTGGCCCACTTTGAAGTCTTCAACTTTCCGTCAAAACCATCAAGGAGCTTATTCAACATCAACCGCTGACGACTATTCAAAACCGTCTCGTTGTGTCGATCCCAAAAATTAGCTTTTTGTAGAACGTCATGTAGCGTTGACTCTGCACTCACCAGTGCGCGGTAGAGACAATTTAAGAACCACTCAAGCCAAGCCGTTATATCGCCCGAGCTGTGCTGCACTTTTTGCAAAATCGCGTAGTAGTCTTTTTTCTCAATCAAGATCTGATTGGATAAGCTGTAAAACCGTTGAGGGCTTTTTTCAGAACGAGCAAGCAGTAAATCACACATAGCCCTTGCTATTCGACCGTTGCCATCGTCAAAGGGGTGAATAATGATGAACCAAAAGTGAGCAATGGCGGCCTTTAGCACTTCATCAACCTTAGAGGTTTGGTTAAACCAGACGAGAAACGAATCCATCTCGGCCTTTACGACCTCAGGAGACGGCGCCTCGAAGTGTACTTTTTCTTTTCCCATCGCACCTGACACCACCTGCATCACACCATCACGATACTGGCCGGCAGAGATCTTATGCATTCCACTGAAGCCTGTTGGAAACAGCGATGCATGCCATCCAGAAAGGCGCTCTCCATCGAGCGGCTTTTCATAGCGTTGAGTTGCATCTAACATCATTTCAACGACTCCTTCAACGTTCCGGTCTGCGTGTACCATGCCTGCAACTTCAAGCCCAAGCTTCCTTGCAATGGAGGAACGAACTTGCTCGTAATTCAAGAACTCGCCTTCGATTTCGGACGACTTCAAAACATCTAACGTCAAGGTGGACAGGTTTGCTTCCTCTTTTACGGAAAAGCCTAGAGCTTCTATCCGACCGAAGACTCTCCCCTGCAGGTGCCGTACCTTGCCTAAAAGCACACTGATTTGCCCCTCATTCCAAGTAAATGCAGGCCATTGCGCGTATTCGTAGATGTAGCGAGGCATGGGACAATTGTCTATTTGCGGTGAATTTAAAGTGAATTCGCTGTATGGGGCCGAAAATATAGAGATAAAAAGCACCTATCACCTGGCTCGTTAATGCCTCGCGTCTTATTAAGAATCAAAAGACTGTAGTAGACGAGTGGTTACAGAAATATATCTGCTGCTAGAAGAAGAAGTGGCATAAAAAAAATCACTAAAGCAAGCTATAGCACAGGAGATCAGGTTGCCTTGATAAAGATTTACTCAGTTAGCTTTACGTAGAGAGAGTTGAGTTCCATTAAGCCAAATGACACTGTCCTTTTAGGTTAAAAAATTGCAATTAAATCAATTGATTCAACCTCAAAAACTAATTTATCGCACCACTAATGAAGCAGAATACAAGACTCCACTATCTTTATTAGAAAGTAATACAATACGGTATAATCCTGAAGCTAGTTCTGGAACTTGAAAGCTCATACCCTCTGCTGCTATTTTTAATGCTACTTCCTCCAAAAGCTGCCCAGAAAGACTAAATATTTGAGCTACAGAAGAAACCTGAACGACCTCTTTTGGCAGAAGACCAATAATCACAGTTGACCCCTCCATTGCTGGATTCGGCCACAGCAGCCGCTCGCTAAGTTGGGCGGCTGTAGCCTCTTCAGAGATTGATGAGTAGGTCATGTATGGATAGGGCCGTAAATTCGAATCACATACGGCCGTATCCATGCGGGTTGTATGTCCAAGGTTAAGTTGATCCTTGGCCCAAAGGTGGTATTCAGGAAAGTGTGGGAGATATTCAAAATATTCTGTAAGCCCAGTTATTCCTTGCTCATAGAGCTCGCAAGAGCGACCAGGTTGACTCGGCTTATCGATTACGCTTACTACTGTAGAAAAGCTTGGCCAGCTGATGTACATACGACAATCGGGACCGCGCTGAATTTCACTGTAACCCGTTACAAACGGAAGGCGATCTATATCGTTAATTTGAATAGCCGAAGCCGCAATGTCTGGTGCATACATGTCGAATTGGTTGACATGACGAAAGGTTGTGACATATAAGTAGCGACCGCAAGCTGAAAACGCGCATGCACTGATGCCTTTGTAAGCCTCATACGTCGTATCAAAAGAAGGAGCAATGGTATCGTAAAGAGCAATATCGGCCGTAGCCCGATCAAACGTGTACAATGCTACCCCATCATCTGTACCTGACACAGCAAAAAGATCACCGGCTGGATTGAACGTAAGTCTGGCAGCTGAACGCTCACGTCTAAAGCCCGCTGGGCCTACCGCAACAGCAGGTAGTAAACTTACCGAATCTTCGTTCACCCAGTATCTCTGAAAACGATTAGATACCGCTGACTTAGCAATCCCCCACCACCCTCCTGCAGGGTTGGGAATATAGTTTACACAAGCGTCAATCACAGTGTCCTGAAAAGCAAATTCAAACTGTTCAACTACAATCTCGGCAGGATCTATGGACACACTGTCGGCCAACATTCCACGGTCCAAATAAGTAAACGCAAAACTTTTTTGAGCATAGAGCCAATAAGGATCTGGTACATCTGTATAAATTTGCGTCGAATAAAACAACCTTACAGAACTTAACGGTATGATAAAATCATAGCCCGCAGCAGTTCCTAAATCAGGATATTGATTACAATCATCAGGTCTAAAAAAAATAAAATCGTCGTACTGAACGGTTGAGCTGATAGAGTCGACAAAATTACGAGCTAAATAGCAGCCGTTTGACTGCAGTATAAACGCTTCATCTACATAACTAGCATTAGCTGCCGAAAACCCGTAACGTTTATCTAAATCTAATTCTTCAATAGATAAGCCGCCATTACTCCATGACCATTGACTTAATACTGAATCTAATGGATTTGTAACGACACCCATTCCTGTAAACCATTGAAAATCTGGTCGATAAGATTCAGTTGTTAATTGTCCGAATGAAAAAATAGGGGATAGCGCTAGTATTAGCGCTATCCCTCCATTTTTCAAGGTTTGACCTTGCAAAGAAAAAAGCTTAGTTAGCATTTGTAACTTGTAACTTCATAGTGAACGTGGGTTGAGCATCTTTATGGGTTATCGACAAGATGTACAGCCCCGAAGGTAGGTCATTTGGTACACCAACGGTAGCAGTTCGCTCAATCGACTGCACAAATATTTCTAGTCCTATACTATTAGTAAGTACAAGCTGGCCACTCATTTGCTCAGGTAAGGTTAACTCTTGCCCTGCCAAGATCGGGTTCGGAAATGCTGTTGCTGGTTTTGATGCAAGACGAAGCTCCATTGACTCAACATCTCCTTCCCCTTGATCACACATTTGGGCATCACTTATTGCGAGCCCAAGGTGTGCTCTTGCGATGGAAACACCAGGACCTGCATTGTGGCCGCAAAGTGATGCTGTTTCATATTGTGTCGCAAGTTGGCTCTCCGTTATGTCACCTTGTTCATCCAATATTGCAAAGTACAAGGCTTCATGCCACAATACAGACAAATCATCACAAGGAGAAAAATCATTTAATTGTGCAACTAGATTAGCCAATTGTAAATCAGAGAGTTCTGCATCAAATGTAAAATCTGAGACAGCTGCGCGGTGAACAAGCTTAAACGCCTCTATTTCACCTGCATGAACTTGCTCGGTATAGTCTTCGGCCAATGAAGACCAGCTAGCTGAAGATGTAGCTTCATCATCTTGGTTCAAGTAAAGATAAGCTGCCTCAATCTCAGCTAGATTCGTGTAGCATTCTAACGTCTGATTATCACAAGGCTGAAGTTCAGAATCGTAATCAGACTTAGCATTTATGCGAGCTTGCTGAATCTGAATATGCTTGCGATCTTCATCGGAAAGTGATTCAAGCTCAGGTAGACAGGGCCCATCATCCTGAATAGGCCAATCACGCGGAAATGAAGCGCATCCAGCGGGACAGGCGGCAATAGCCGTACCGTCACTTGCTGAAATTGTGAACCAATTGGCCAAGTTGCCTGCTGTAGGGAATAAATTAGGTAGCTGCCAAACCCTAAATGCGTTCCGACGTTTCAAATTAATATCTTCCGTATAATGAAATGCGCTTCTTGGCCTAGGATTAGTTGCTGCAAGACTCCAGGAATTGTCGTAGGGCTGCAGGGTGGCTGTGTTGAATTGCTGACCTCCAATTAGTGTAGGAGCTTGTGATTGAGAACCGTTATCGAGACCAACAGCTACTCCCCAATCGTTGTTATCAAGGGTATTGGAACGGAATTGTACATTAGAAGAGCTACCCATCATTTGTAAACCATATTCCATATCACGCAAGGCGTTACATGCATGAAGCGAGCTACCTAAATCAGATTGAGATAGCAAACCTACACTTGATCTCCCTGCTGCAGCATTCCAGGCTACGACAAGGTTGCAATTGGTGGAGACATTGCTATTGTTACTAAACTCTAGTCCTACACTATTGAGCCCCTCGTATGTAATGTCATTTTCATTGACAATTACGCTTTGCGAGCCATTAGCGATAATACCAGTAGCTGCTACAGGTGACAATCTCATAGTGTTCCAATCGGCAGTTACACCATTATTCACCCCAAATATTCCAATCCCGTAGTGATTAGGAGCAGCATTACGGATTGGCCTAAGTTTGTTGCCTGTGACGATTCCTTGCGCGCGACGTCTCGTTAATTGGATACCGTAATCTGAAAACCCACTTATGTCATTTCCGTGGATTGTTGCCATCGTTCCAAAATATGGTTGATCAGATAAAACAGCACCTGTACCAGCTACTATCTCGTTATCTTCTATGTTAATAAAGGTTTGTGGTAACCGTCGAGCACGAATTCCAATATTGCCTGCAGTAATCGACGAGTTAAGCACCTCAAGTTCCCCTCCGATCATTCTTTGCAGGTCTATACCATTATTCACATTCATTATTGTAGAATTTGTGAAGTACAGCTCATCTGAAGGACGATATCCACGATTCCCCAAAATACCTGTATTGAAATCTGAAATATTTACACGAATGAAATCATTCAATTTGCCCTCGTTTCGATTACCTGGCCTTAAAGTAATTCCCACTTGCCCCCTTCCTACTAGTGGAACGAAAGGCGATTGTCCTGAAGAAGTAGGCCTGCCTTGTCTAATGTTCACGTCAATAAGCTCAGCTACTTGAGCTCCAAAAACTTCAAGGCCAATATTACACGAAACAATTTCGCCACCGATCATAGTAAAAAGCGCATCATCTTTCAACACTATACCAGTTTGTGCACCATACACTAACGGTGAATAGAAAGCTCCAGAAGCACTGGAAGGTTCAATTATTATGTCAGCCCCTTCTTCGATAGTGACGGAAGAAAACGGCAAGGTAGAACATGGAATAAATTGCGGATTCGTAACTATCGTTGGAATTCCAGAACGAGGATCGAAGACAAACTCTGCTCCAGGTCCCATAAAAAATGATACTCCAGAATTAGCAGAAACCCAATCGGTCCCAGCAAATGTCACTTGTCCATTAATGAGTACTTCTCGACTAGGGGCAGGATTAAATGGGCTTGACACGCCTACAACCGCGCCTAAATCAATCTCAGTGATCGTTTGATTTACAAACTGCGGAAGAATTCGCATTTGAGGGCCTGTGTGAGTCCCTGGCTGATAATCCCATAAAAGCGTGTTTGTACCAGAAGGAAAATTAGCTTGCCCGGTTCGTATACAAGTAGATCCGCGAGTAAGTGTCAATCTTGTATTAGTTGCCAAACTATACTTAGCGGCCGGTAACGGGGGTGTGGCCGGAAGGCTTGTCGGATATGCAATCCGAATGATTCCGCATCGATATTCATTAAAATTATCAGGTAGTAGATTAAATGTGATTGTTTCCACTTGATCAGAAACCATAGCAGAGACACGAGGCACAACAGTAGTAGTAGTCATATTTACCCCATTAATGCTTCCAGCCGAGGTAACTGTAGGCACTCCCGCAATAAGATTATCATCAATCTGATCGTGCGGTCGTGGGATATCAAAAGTGAATGAAATCGCATCGTTACAATCTGGAAGTCCAAGTGCAGATACAGCCAATATATACTCTGGGTCTTGCCCATTACAACCTACAATTCCTGATGTCGATAATGAGGGAGATGCACTAGGAAGACGATAGTATAATGTGACGAAAACGTCTCCATCATCATAAACTCCAGCTTCATTAACGCCTTTAAAATTATCTACTACCACCAATTCGTTGGTTTGTAGATCTCCCATCATTGCTTGACAAATAGGAATTAGTGGCTGTTGCGCGTATGTCGCCTGAAGGCTCTGCATGAAAAAACAGCAGCATAAAATTAGCGTTGTAACACTAAGCTTTGCTGTTGGTTGGTTGGTTGAAAAATCATATCTCGTAATTAGCGTAAAAATTAAGGTAACGACTGTAATATAGTACACAAACACAATACACAGTACCGCCTTACCTCACTTACACAAAACAAAACACTAACAACTGTCAACATGGCGACATGTTTACCGGTAAAACGATTTCACTAAGAAAATTGTGCGCAGCAAAACTCTATTTAATTATTATCATTTATTTTTCGCTTAATTACACCTTATCGTCGGAAACCCTAACTCTTCCTTATAAAATTAGCACTAACCATATAGAGCTCTAGGTCAGCCTTCATGATCTTCTTATCATCCTTGCTCAAAGTCTGTCTAAGAAGGCAGACTTATGACAAAATTGAGAGGACTTCACGTTGATTTATGCGAAAGTCGCCACGAACGAATAGAGCTAAAGGCGTAACTAAAAAGCCTTACTGGGAGAAAAATTTAATCTAAGCGCGCCCCAGTCGTAAGTAAGACAAGATTGAGCGGATGAGACGGAAACTAGGAATAGGCTAGCAAAAAAGAGAATTGTAACTAGTCTCATTGGGTAAGTTTTTCACTGGCAGAGTTCAACGCCACTATTCACCGCAAATATGCGGCGAATAGATACTCTAATCGCCGCAAAACCAGAAAACGCACAAGGATCTTACTAGCAATCAAAGCAAATCGATCGCCTTTTCTAGCTCTCTGTCAATCCCATTCTGAACGTCAAGCGTATCGTTTCTGAGGTATATGTCAGGAACGATTCCGACGCCCTCGGGACTAGTACCATCTGGATACAGGTAGAACTGAGTAGGAAATCCTAGCTCCCAACCGTTCGGGAGCAACCGAACGAATGTTTCCGTGGCAAAGGCGTTAGAGGCCGTATCACCTACAACCGTAACGTGAGGCTGCCAACACGAAGCAGCCCCCCACCCCACCCAAAAACAGAAAGCCGCTTGATCGACACATGGTCCATCAAACGGCTAAACTGACTTCTAGGGTCGTATTAACTATACGCGAGCTTACACTTCAACGACACGATGGTCGATCATTCGTTAAGACGAACGTGGGTTACGCTTTTATTTTCATGAATGCGAAGATCTCAATCAAGCACATTACGCCTCCCATAATAGCAACGGACAATTCTCCGGCTATCATATTATTTACAAAGTCTAGTCCGTCACTTACTATTCTCAATAGTAGCACGACCTTGATCATGGAGGCATTATTCTTTAGGAGACCAAAAACGGTTACGGCTGCAGTTGCAAAGTTTCTTGAGACAAATAAGCCCAATGGTCCAGCAAGAGAAAGTGCTCCTGCAGCGGGTAATGCTTCCCATGTAGCGAGTAGCGCCTCCGGCATGAAGTAAGCCGAAAGACTAGCTCCTAACGTAAGTAAGGCTGTAAGCCAGAGGTAGATTACGATCCATTTCGGAGTCGTTGCAGTTGATTCAGTTGACATGATGTAATGATTTTCAGGTTAGATGAATTCGCTTAAAGCCCTCCTTCCGCCATGGCAGTCGGAGGACCGAAAACGACTTTTCTTAATCGTTCAGCTTTCGCCAAAACAGATTCAGACAAGACAGAAAAAACGTTTGTAGAACCGAAGGCCAAGGAGTAGAAGAACCCTCTCAGAGACCTATGGCACTTCGTTCAACAACTCATAGCGACCCATGCGCATAGAGGCTTGATCCATTTCGCCCAAAAACTGATTTGCGATTGGAGCTTCCATAAAAGCCTGGAGTACTGCATCTGATTCGGCTTTGCTAGCCCAGTAGACTGCTACCACTTGCCTTCCATCCTGTGAAACGCCAGTGAGTCGCTGCAAAAAGCCTTGTTGCTTACCGGTAAAATCCGTCTCCACTTTAAGGTTGAGGATTTCAAACTGAGCCAAGTCGGCTCCTTCTTTCAGATTGAAAGACATGACTTCCACGAAGCTTGAACGAGCGGCATCAAACGAAGTATCAAGTGTGTACCTCGCCATTTGCATGGTAGGGCCATCAATCATCTGCGCGTAATCAGCAACGGAAGCATCGCTCATGAACTTAGCCATCGAAGCAGCTGCAGCCTCCATGCTCTCCCAGTAAACCACGACAACGTAGTTGTTGCTTTCATCGACGCCACTGTGACGTTTGATAAAGCCTGGTTGCTTGCTTGTGAAATCAGCTTCTACCTGTGCATCACGCTTGACAAAAGCGAGCGGATCTACCTCAGCATGAATTGCGAAGCTCGTAACTTCTAAAACGGTTTGGACCTGCATGGCTACTGGATTAGCGACCTCTGCCTCCACCTTCACTTCGGCCTTGGAGGCAGCATCAACGCCGCAACTGATAATGCACAAAGACAGTATCAGCTGCGACAGTAATTTGAATGAAATACGCACTTTTGTTAGTTCAATGTGATGCTAAAAGAAGCACCTCGCTTGAAGTCAAATCCTTCGCCAATCTCAACAACCAACACCTTGTCAGAATCAGAGCGGAGGCTTACAGCTGAATTATCAGAAGTAGAACCGCTAACGTTTTGCGCCGCATCAAACGTCAAGTAGTACCGGTCCATGGTTCCAGCCTCTAACACTCTGAATAGTGTACCATAGCTTGGATCATCAGATGCTGCAACAACTGTAAATGAAATACTAGTTTCATTTATATCAATGTCGTATAGATTCAACAAATAAGAAGAAAATTCAACAGCACTACCAACGTTAGCCGTTGCTGCCAACGAACCAGCCGGTGCCATGAACAAATCTTCAATCGCTACTTCAGCTCCACTTGTAAAAGCATCTGACTGAAAGGTATTGGTAGCTGTTACACTTGAACCTAAGGTTACAGGCATGACAACTACGTCGTCGTCCTTGTCACAAGAGACAAGAGTAGAGACCGTAAAGAGAAGACCAAGAATTAAAAGAAACGAAGTCGGAAATTTCATAGGGAAAGGGCTGTTTGAATTAAACGCAAACGTACGCTCACCCTTTAGCAGAACGCTTATGAAAGCGAGACCAAAACCTATGAAAGCTTAACCAATAGCTACAGCATCCGGCGGAACTGCAACGGGGTGGTATCGGTATTTTTCTTGAAAAAATTGACCATGTTCGACGACTCCTTAAATCCAACCTTCACGCTGATTTCATTTACGGACATCGACGATGAAATTAGATGCCGCTTGATTTCTACGACGACAAAATCGTCGATGAACGCCTTTACCGTTTTACCCGTCATGTTCTTCACGATATCGTTTAACAGCTTGTACGACACAAACAAGCGAGCAGCATAATCTCTTGAATTCCTGCTATTTGCATAGTCACTTTCAAGCATTTTCGTAAAATCACCAAAGACCTCCAGCCAGCGTACATTTACCTGAACAACTGAATGAAGTTCTTTTGCCCGCTCAGCTTTCAGCAAAATTAACCGTAGCGTTGAGGCCAAGATTTCCGCTTTCGCAAAAACACTGTCAGCGTAGAACTCAACATGTAAATCAGCGACCAGGCTCCCCATACCTACTCCACCAATTTCAGCCTGACGCAGTACTGGGCTATCCATGTGATAGTTGAACAACCTGTTCAACCTAAAGTTATCCGTCAAGAAGTAGTGCTCATTCACGAATAGGTGGCTAAATGCAATTCCAAAGCCTTTAGACTTGATCAAGTCTTTGCTAAACTGATGAACCTGATTCTTCGTCACAAAGAGCATATTGCCCTCCTTCACCTCGTGTGACTTGAAGTCGACAGCATGCGTATAACTCGTCTCCGTTACAAACAGAATAAGGTAAAACTGGATCTTGTGCGGCGCGAATGGATCATGATCGTCCGCCTGGCTAAGTAAATTAAAGAGCTGCTCAAAATCGAATACCTCGATATTAAGATCCGAATGCTTCTCAAAGCTAATTTCTGGAAGCTCGCTCATCATATTCCCTTTGCGTGCAAGGAACATAATAAAAGCTAAACACAAATACGACCACGGAATAGCACCTAAAACGCGGTAGACTACCCTACTAAACCCGCTCCTTCGCAGGCCTCCATAGTGGTCCGACCAACACCAACAGTAAAATCAAATTAGCGACAGCATTGGACCCGTCGCCCGAGAGCACCGACCCAATGCTGCCTACCACAAACCAACCTATCGCACTGA
>JBGCGF010000078.1:0-3778 GCA_045110575.1 Saprospiraceae bacterium | reverse complement strand
TCCACTTCCTGGTTCAAATGCACCTTGTCCGGCACGCTGGCCATCGTTACCTGGGCAGTTGTTCCATGAGTGACTCACCGCAAACTGGTGCGCAACCTCATGCACCATGATGGTCTCGACTGTGCGGGAAATGTTGCCGCTGCCATCACAAGTAACACCACGAGCTTTACCGTTATTGTCGCAAGCACGACCACTCACTACACCACCTACGTCGTCGCATCGGTTTGTGAATACGTGACCTACATCGTAGGTATTAACTCCTATTCGGCTATTGATAACCGGTGGGTTCTCACCAAGTAAGGATGTTCCAAGTGTAGTCGCGATGTACGGGTCTGTGCTTGGATTTACAAAAATTAGCGTGTCATTTAAAGGGTGTAGCTCAAATTCAGCTGCAACCTCAGAAAGCGTAATGCCATTTAAGACATTCAACGCTTGGGCATAAGTAGCATTGACAGAAGCTTTTGTTCCACCGTTGCGAAGGCCAAACTCACCCGTGCAGGCAAGCGCTAAAATGTACTTGCGCTTGACAACTTGCCCTTGACGTGCTTGCAAGTTTTCTGTTTTGCCGGAAGGGGCAACTTCATTCTCTTCTGAAGGCACGTAACCGCAAGAAAGTGGAACAATGTCCTCTTCGCCAGAGATTGCAAAGCTCGTTCCCATTCGAGCGCGACCTGTTCCGATTGGCTCAATCTGCCAGCTTGGCCCATTGACTTCTTTCACATAAACCGAAATTCCTTTTGGCTCCTGTAGCACCGCAACGAGCGCACCTGAGCTATTTGCATAGCCTCTGTACGTTTTGATTTCAGGATACTTCGCTTTCATTGAAGCAGGGAACGCGGTCGTCTCTATAAGATCAACAGTTAATCCAATTCCGTCTGGAGTTGGGAGTGTCAATTCAAAGTGTTGGTCACCTTTCGGCAAAACCACACCTGTTTGCACATCTAGAAATTGAATTTCTTGACCAGTGAGGTTTTCAGTCGCAACCTGAAAAGGTGAAATCGACTGAGCAAAAATGGTCGTTCCGCTAACAACTAAGATTAGCGAGAACAGCAAGGGGAGAATTCGTGAACGCATATTGTGGGAAATGATTCGGCAAGAACAAAGTTGACTACTAGAGCCACTACCCCAAAAGTACACCTTAGGGTGGCTTACAGGTTTGTCGGGAAGTGGACATGTGTCATTTGCAGACGGAAAATAGACGAAGAAGCTAGAAAATCGCCTGAACTTGCGCTTGTCCCGTATGAACGATGCGTCCTTTTCCAAGCTGACGACCATCATACCGGAGTGATAGCTGCAATGATTTTCCAATTTGCTGGTCACTGCTAAGGCTCCAGATCCAACTTTGACCCGGCTGTAAACCTTCCAAAAGCGCAAATCCAACTGGACTATTTGAATTCCCTGAGAAGCGCTGGTTGATCCGTTCGACAGATGATCGGATTGTAGCTCCACCGAGGAGTTTTTTCCGTTCTGGAGCTTCTGAAATACGAAGTTCAAACTCAGCGATCAAAGATTGCGCGACTACACTCGCCGAGCGATCATCACTTCTTCCTTCACGGTAACTGGCCTCCAATTTTGCCCTTAACCCTGCATTGGGTTGTAAAGTTATGGAGGGAGCAATCTGATCGGTCTGAAGTCGAAAATTTCTAGCTGTCAGCCCTTCACTCTCTGAGCGTTTTACTTCGTGATCAAGTTCTAGACCAAGTGCCCAAGACTGTTTGATAGGCTGCCTGAATTTTGCAGCTTGCCCCGTGGTTCGTAATACTTGTAATCCTTGCAAACTGATGGCACGGCTGCTCAATTGTCTATGCTCTAACTCGCCTCGGAAGGCGTTTCTCGCTCGGTTGAAGTACAGCGCGCTTCGCCAGCTCAAATTGTCGCCAACGATGCTTGTATCTCCTTCTGGAATGGATAGTTTGAGGAGTTGGGAATACCCAGCAGAACGGAGCGCTCGTCTCTTTAAGCTAGCCGTACTAAGTGCGCTGAATCGGCTCCAGACAGACTTGTTCGAAAACCCCATTCGACTGAAGTCCAAGTTCAGTGACTGATTGACGTTTAGGGTGTTGGTAGGCACAAAGTCATCGGTTAGCAGGACTGTTCGGATGTAAGAGGCGCTATCTGAGAAGACTGCAACTTCAAACTCATCGAGATCTTCGACTCCATCATCGTTGTAATCTCGCCACGTATACTGGCCTAGCCCGGGCTGGACACGCAGATATTGCAGCGCAATACGCCGTTCCTGTCCACTTCCTGCTTCCAAAATGCTCGAGGTACGAAGCCAGCGTTTAGAGGTGCTGTATCCATGCGACGCGCGTCCGAGGTAATAGGATTCTCCTTCCGATTGACTAGGATTGTCGCCTCGTCGCAATGTCGCTGTAAGACCGATTTGATTCGGTCTGTCACTTGGGTTTGACAACTCGACCTCAACCTGATGTTGTAATTGGACTTCATCTGGTGAGCCTACTCCTCCGACGTCTCTTCTTCCTCGATAGCTGGTGCTAATCTGCCACGCGGTATCCACTTCTAGCGTCGATGCCGTTGCCCACCATTCCGTTATGCCTCTATCGATAGCGGTTGTGTCGTCTAAAATCGCATCATAGTTGGACGTACGTAGGTCCGTTACGCCGAATTCTTGCGTCCACCTGTTACCAGCTCTTCTGGCCGTCGCGTTTAGTTCGGTTCGTCCTGTTTGGGTGCCGCTCCGTTTTGCCGAAAGGTTGTTACCCCTATGAGAAAGATTCCAAGAACCTTGTTTCAATCCAAGTAGCCAGTTTTGGCGAAAGCCCTGATATTCAGAACCTTGTTGGTAGTGCTTGGAAGCTACAAGCGCTTGAAATGACTTTTGCTTGTACTCGAGCGCAACGTTCGAAAGTTGCTCTGCGCCGGCCGATAAATTGGCTGTTTGTGATAGGCCCCCAAGGTTCCAGTCTCGCTTGAATTCTTGATTTCTCCAAGGAGCAATCGCTTCAAACCCGTTTCCTGTGCCTTCAAGGTTAGCGAGGGCGCTAAATATCCCTTTGCCAGCTTTCCAAGACTTTGCAGCTTCTAGGTAACCTGCGACGGTGGTTTCTCCGCCGTTGTTGTACCTATTGAGGTCATTGTTGTTGCCGATAAGTTCCCATGAAACACCTGATACAGAGTCGATTTCATAGCTTCCGCCAAAACTCAACAAGCGCAAAGACCGAGGCGTTTGGACTAAAAGTAAGGGCGCGTAACGCCCTTGACTTGAGCAATCGCTTGCCGGAGGGATGTATTCAAAACTAGTTCCGTTTGCAGAGGCGACTGTTGAAAGCACATAGTCACCATTTCCTTGGCCAACGTCTGTAAATCGGACACTAAATCCTTCCGTGTCGCTTGCGTCTGGAGTGAAAATCCAGACAGAATCAGTGCCGCAATTTGTAGTGTCTAGACGAAGTAGATAGCGCAGTGGATTGGCTGTACCAGGCTCTAAAGGAGTGGCCGAAGGAACAAGTGTTCCCGTCCTACTTCCGACAGCGTTTCTCAAGGTTTGTTCCGCACTTGCAGGGAGTGGGTTGCCAGTCCTACGTAGGCCGTCTTGTTGTTGTAAACCCTGACTGTAAAAGGTCCATTTTCCTGCTTGGTGAAAGGCTTCCGCAGTGACGAGCGTACGCAGGTATTCTTGGTCAACATATTCGTACTCAACCAGAATGCGTTGAAAGCGATTGATCAACAACCTAGGCATGAAGGTTAGCTCACCTCTGTTGTAGTCGATTACGTAATCTTGGTCAATGCCTCGTGTCAGCAGCTTTCCGTCGAGGTA
>JBGCGF010000077.1:0-15784 GCA_045110575.1 Saprospiraceae bacterium | reverse complement strand
AGTATCATCAACGTACTGCTGGCGAAGTGCAGCATCAGTACAAACGATTGTACGGTCTGGAGAATCGATAAGCTTAACTGGAGCAACCTTATCTTCAACTTCTACCTCAACCATACAGTCGTTGTAGTGACCGTAAAGATCGCCGCCTGGAATCATACGTGAGGCGGCAACTCCATTTGTACCAGGATCAACATCGAATACACGAACAACAACCATGTTGTTGTTTGTAGCAATATCGTCACAACAGAAGAATGCTTCGTCGTCAAAAGCTACAGAAGAACCATTCTCTTCTGGGCTGTTTGTGTTTGCTCCATTACAAGCAACTGAACGCCCTACAGTAGATCCGTCACCTGCGTTCAACTCATCCATACGGATAACCTTGAACCAAACGTCATTACAGTTATCGTAAGAACCGTCATCAAGACGATCTGCATAGATTGCTGAAGTTGTAGTACCAGTCAAAGAAAGGTTCGTGATCTGATCACAGATTGCTACTGGAGCAGTGTTGTCCTCAACAAATACCTGAGTAGATACTGTCATGATGTTACCACAATTGTCTGCAGCAGTGTAAGAAACAGTGTAAGGCCCCCCAAGAGCTAGGTAAGGAGCTGGAATCTGGTATCCAACTACTTGACCACCAATAACAAGCGGAGTCGCCTGACCTGCAGGAGTGTTCACTGTTACTGAAGAAAGATCAACACCTGAGCAGTTGTCAGAAGCTACAGGAGCAGGAAGAAGTCCAGAAGAACCACAAAGCCCGTGTGCACCTGCACCTGAAGTGTTAGCAGTAAGTTCAACAAGAGCTGGAACTGTAACAACAGGACTCATCTTGTCACTCACTGAAATAATCTGCGTCTCAGTCAATAGAGAGTTGTCACACCAGTTAAGTGCTCGCCAGTTACGCTGGATCTTCAGTGTACCTGGAGTTCCGTTACAAGATTGTAGCGTATCATCAGTGAACGTTACGTGATAGTTACAGAAGCCACTAGCAGTACTGTAGACGTTAGGAACGCCTGAACCAGTCAATGCTAGTACATCGTCATCCTCAAGACCATTAACCTGTGGTGTAACACAAGAAATGCCCGTTCCTCCTGCAGCTACAGTGAGGTTGAATGTTGGAGTTCCACATGTTCCACCAGTAGCACTGTCGCGCTCACCGAATGGTGCACAGAAACCGTCGTCATCATCGGCATTACAAACAAGCCCAACCGTAATTGGATCGTTGTCTTGGCTAAATGGAGTAGTGCTATCGTCGTCATCATCATCCATGCTGCTGAGCAAAGCATCACCGTTGTCATCGAACGTATCGAAAACACCAGCAGAACGCACAGCTGCGTCAGTGATAGATGGGTAACAAGCATATTGCTCGCATGTCCACTCGATATCACGAGGAAAAACAACTGGAGCTTGAGAAATGACAATAGTCACAACCGCCTGGGCAGAAGCTGTAGTTACGTTTCCATTTTGATCCGATGCAGAATATACACGCTCGATGATACGACCCGTTCCAGCGCAGATATCATTCTCGATGATTGTCTCTGTGAAGTTCACAGTGGCAGGAGTACAGTTATCTACTGCTACAGGAACACCCACACATGCCAAGTCATCAAGACAAGTAACATTGATGGTTGTGAATAGTACATCAAAAACAGGCGCGAGCTTGTCCTCAAAAGTTATGTCGCTCCAGCAGCTGTTTCCAGTGGCGTCAAAAACCTCCGCGCGGAGAGTACGATTAACGTAAGTGTATCCTGCGCCGTTAGCGTCAACACCATCAATTACCAATGGCTCAGCTCCGTTCTCAACGATACGGTTGCCAACCTTTAGCATGATCGTATAAGGACCGTTATTAGCGGCTCCTTCAAGAACCTCATCAGCTGTCAGCGCCACTTGGCATTGCTGATCTACTGAAATTTGAATGCCTCCTCCTGAGTTACAGGTGATGCTGCTTTGTGCATTTAGCATACCGACCATGCAGAGCAAGGTGAGTAGCGTCAACGACAAGTGTTGAATTTTAGTCATGGGGGAAATTTGTTTGCGCAAGCGCGAATGAGTTACAGATTTACATATTGAACCACCAGCTACGTAGCCCAAAGGCCACGTAATTGAGTGATAACAAGCAGTGCGCTTTTGCAAAGCTCTAGGCTAGGCAATCACGCAATTAGTTGTCTTTCGTAAATCGGTGTGGTAGCGCCTCGGCAAGGGGGACATGTTTAAGCCGAAGTAGCACTGGTGGATTTTGGGTTCCTACTCAGTGCGACGCAAGGGGGGGGGATTATAGAATGCACCAGAAACACAAGAATCTCAGAGAGACCCAAGCTGGCGCTGGCTTAACCACTTGTACGAGGCACCTAGCCCAAGGTTTCAAACAACAAAAAAGGCAGCTCCTCACAAGTGAGAAACTACCTTTAAGTGTGCGCTTCCGACCTCAATGGGTCGTGATTATAATTTGCTAACAGCGAGTTTAGGCGCTTAGCGCACCCGGTCGGAGCGTTGTAGCGCCAAAGGTAGCATCATCCTCCAGCCATGAAATACCTGCTCATTGGTAAATCGCGATAGTTTGATTTTTCCAATCCTACCCCTTTCAAAGCTAGATATCCCCATACGCAAACGTCTTTGAGACAACTTTTCGGACGTTTTTCGTTTGATCCTTACCGACGATCATCACGATCTGACCTATAGCACGCTACCTTGCGCTTATGCACCACTGGATTGCATTTCTAGTCCTCCTTATCGCCTCTTTTTCTCAAGCAGAAAAGTTGGCTGGCCAACAAGTGGCCATTGACAATTTCACCCTGGACAACTTCGGGCGACCGCTCGTAACTGTAGCCAGTGACATCGACCACTATTACACGCTCTACGCTAAAAATGCCAATGAGACGACCTACCATGCCGTCAGTATGTCGTTGGGATCACCTGATAGTTTAATCTTATCCGAATCTCTCGTCGCGCTTCCGCAAAACGCCTATCAAGTGCAAGCTCGCCTCGTCACTAGTCCCGGCGATGAAGACAAGGACGGTATCGATGACGTCACCGAGCTTTTAGACATCCCCAATTCGTCACCGCTCAACCCTGCCCAATCCGTCATCACCCTAGATGGAGAGATTAGACTTGAAACATCACCGAACTTTTCACGCTTAGCAAGAGCAGCCACCACAGGAGACTCAACCAACCAAGGAGAGCTCTACGCCGTATCTAAGATCTACCTAGTCAATAACGTATCAACTGACTCCATACAAGGTTACTTTGTCAACACAAACGAGCACGAGTTTCACTTAGATTTCGCCCGGGCAGTTGGAATTCCAACCAAACCAAATGGAGTAAGCCTCACCGAAGACATGAGAGGCACAATCATTTACCATCCAGAAATAATTGCTGCAAATGGAACGCGTGGACTCTATTCCTTCCGCTTCGGGTTTTCTAATGCTTACCCTTTCGAAATCATACAGCGGGCATACGATCTAATCGCGATCAATATGCCTTTTCTCAAAGGGAATCTTGCATTTCGACCACGCTTTCAGGTAACAGTCGACAAATACGAAGAGGAACGAAGCCTCTATGATGCATCCCGCGTCAGCGTTGTTTCAGAAGAAGAGCTGTTCGCTGGTCTTGACTATCTCGCATTGAACGAAGAAATCGGTTTTGGCCGGTTACAAATTCTTGAGCCCAACGTATCCCCATCTCCTTTCGACATCGTCATGAGCGAATCGGTTCCAGACGATTTGCCCCGGGTGGCAGGCATACTAACGGGCTCCGTCCAAACGCCTTTGGCACATGTCAACTTACGTGCTATTCAAGATGGAATTCCAAACGCTTACATCAGAGACGTTTTTACCCATCCTGAGATCCAGCCCCTTATTGGTGAGTATGTGAAATTAACGATTGCAAACGAAGGTTTCGAAATCAGACTCGCAACACGTGCAGAGGTCGACGATCACTTTGCCTCCATACGCCCTGACTCTATTCAAGTACTCTCAGCGGATCTGTCCAAAACAGAGATTCTAAGTTTAGATGCACTTGATTTTGCAGACGTCATCTCCGTAGGAGCAAAAGCTGCCAACCTAGGTCAACTCACTACCCTACCTTTTGACGCCGGCACACTGCCTGAAGGCTATGCGATCCCTTTCTATTTTTATGATCGGTTCATGGAGCACAACGGACTCTACGACGAAGCCGCTGCCTTCTTATCTGACCCCAGCTTTCGCCAAAACCTATCCCAGCAAGATCAAGCACTCGAGGATTTCCGTCGCAAAATAGAGTTCGGCATCATGCCAACTGACCTCTTCGACGAGCTTACGATCTTGCAAGCAAAATTCCCATCAGACAGCTTTGTTCGCTGCCGTTCTAGTAGTAACAATGAAGATCTACCAGGATTTAGTGGTGCGGGACTTTACGATTCAAAAACACATAGACCTGACGAAGGACACTTGATAAAAACAGTCCGTCAAGTTTTTGCGGGGCTATGGACATACAGAGCTTTCGTTGAGCGAGACTTCTATCGCATCAATCACCTCTCGGCCAAGATGGGAGTGCTCGTTCACCTCAGCTATAAAAACGAATTGTCGAATGGTGTGGGTGTGAGCATTGACCCTCTATATGGCAGCGAAGGACAATACTACCTCAATACGCAGCTCGGAAATGAGCTCGTCACGAATCCTGATGGTACCGTCTCTCCCGAAGAACTGCTCATCACAGAAGACAATGAAGGATCAGAGCTCCGCTATGAGCTCGTGCGTCAATCGAATCTAGTTCCCATAGGAGTCCAATTAATGGACTCGTTTCAACTTGTGAAGACCAGAGACTACCTGAAGCTCATTCACGAAATGTTCGCGCCGCTCTACGCTGCAGAAGACTTGCCGGATTTTGCCATGGAAATCGAGTACAAGGTCAATGAGAACAACCAGTTCATCATTAAGCAAGCACGACCATGGGTTGGGTTTTCAAGAACGGTAATCGAGCCAATCGATACCAACATCGTTATACCTGACGAGCTTACCCTCGGAGCAGTGTACCCCAACCCTACTAGGAACACCCTGGCTTTCCCGCTCTTCTCAGACAAGAACTACGAAAAGGCTAGCCTACAGTTGTACAGCCCTTTAGGCCAGCTCATGTTCGAACAAGAATGGTTAGACATTAAAGCCGGTGAAGACTTCCTTTTCACTATTCTACCCTTCCTTACCAGCGGAACCTACTTCTTTCAATTAGACATCAAAGAAGCTAAAAGCTTCAACGGTAAAGTGGTCGTTGAATAGCTTGTTTTGGCGAAAGCTGACATAGAATTTCACTTCACCTGCAATCGAGCATAGGATTTCAACAACTGTCACCTTACCTTTGCGTTAGTTTATCGATCAACTTGATTTTACATGGCCATCATCATTACTGAAGAATGCATCAATTGCGGCGCTTGCGAGCCTGAATGCCCAAACAATGCAATCTATGAAGGAGGCGTCGAATGGCGCATGGCCGACGGCACCGGAGTAACTGAGGGTTATACGCTTGAAGACGGCAAAACCGTTGATCCTGCAACCGAGAACGAGCCAGTTTCTGATGACCTGTACTACATCGTCCCTGACAAGTGTACAGAATGTGTTGGCTTCCACGAGGAGCCACAATGCGCCGCTGTTTGTCCTGTCGATTGCTGTGTAGATGATCCAGAACGCAGAGAATCCAAAGAAAAACTGCTCGCACGAAAAGAGAGCCTTCACGTGTAGGTGAAATCCAAATCCTGTGGGCTACTTTGCCCGCATGAGCTTTACCATTGATATTTCAGATCAAGTTGCACTCGTAACCGGTGGAACAAGAGGAATAGGCCTTGCCATTGCCGAGCAACTCGCCGTTGCAGGAGCCAAAGTTGTCATTGCCAGTCGACGCATCGAAACCGTTCGCGATGCGGAGAAATTGCTCAAGGACAAAGGCCTCGACGTAACAGGTAAAATCTGTAACGTAGGCGATGCCGATGATCGCAAAAGACTCATTGAAGACACCGTCGAACTATACGGCCAGCTCGACATCCTCGTCAACAACGCTGCGGCCAATCCCGTATTCGGAAAAGTAGAAGACACGGAGCCTTGGGCATTTGCCAAGATTATGTCCATCAATGTAGAAGCGCCGTTTGAGTTAGCCAAGCTAGCACTCCCCCACCTCAAGACTTCTAAGCATGGCAACGTGCTCAATATCAGTAGTATCGGCGGCATCTCGCCTGAGGCGAAGCTCGGTATCTACAGCATGAGTAAGGCCTCGCTCAACAGCCTGACCAAAGTACTCGCAAAGGAATGGGGCCGTTATGGCGTCCGCGTTAATGCGGTCTGCCCAGGACTCATTCAAACAGACTTTTCAGAGGCGCTTTGGAGCAACGAACAATTGGTCGCTCACATGAAACAAGCCACTCCTCTTGGTAGAATTGGCCAACCCTCAGAAATTGGACAGCTCAGCCTCGCCATCGTTAGTGGCGCCGCTGGATATTGCACAGGACAACTCTTTACCGCTGACGGCGGCTACACCATCTAACCAACGAACATGACGCTCAGAGAAATTAAAACCTTCGGCATTTTAGGCGCAGGTACACTCGGATGGAAAATAGGACTTCAAGCTGCACTCTCAGGTTTTAACGTGCTGATGTTTGACATCTCTGCCAAGCAACTGGCAACCGCCGAAACCTTCCAAGACAAACTTGCACAACGCCTTGTAAAGGCTGGTCGAATTGACCAAGCACTCAAGGATGCTGCAATCGGTAGGATTTCAACCACCGATGATGCGAAACTCTTTTCAAGCCAAGTAGACTTCGTTAGCGAATCAGTTACCGAGGATCTTGACCTCAAACGTCGCGTCTGGGAGAGTTTTAGCGGAAGCCCCGATGGACAGCAAGGATCCTCGGACTCCGCACAAGGCTGGAAAGAGCACACTGTAATTACCACCAATACTAGCTACCTCCTGCCTTCACAGATTGTAGATGTCGTAGGGGACGAAGCCAGATTCTGCGCGTTTCACTTCCACGATGTATTTGATGCACGTGTGGTAGATGTAATGGGACATCCAAATACAGCCCCTGAGGTCATTCCTTTCCTCATAGAGCTCGGTAAGAAACTGAATCAAATCCCAGTACATGTAGAGCAGGAAACTCCAGGTTACCTCTTCAACGCCATGCTTATGGCCTATCTCGGCGCAGCAGGTAACTTACTTTCAAAAGGAAAAGCTACACCCGAGGCGATCGACCGTTCTTGGATGGGCAACATGAGCTCTACCGTCGGACCTTTCGGAATGATGGACATTATTGGACTCGACACGGTCGACAAGATCTTAAGTGTCCGCACAGATCGTCAGAGTCTAGCGTTTAGAGATGTTATCTCACCTCTTGTAAGTGCAGGGAAACTTGGCGTTAAAACAGGTGCAGGATTCTATGATTATCCAAAGCCGACGTATGCTTCTGAGTCGTTTTTGAAGTAAGCCTTTTTCAAAGGAAGATTAACGCTGATCGGGCAAAGTCTTCCGACCAACACAGAACGATAGCGGTGCACTAATCGCTATTGAGGTAGCCTCTACTGCCTATGCGAGACAAACAAGCCTTATAACGAGAGTATCGTTGACCTTGGAAGTCAATAAACAAACCCTACTTTCTAGACCTTTTCTTTGACATTGCCGATGGCATACGCCATGCATGCGTAAAGGTAATTTGGAGACGCCTCAGTAGACCGTTGCGTTCGACATATTGCGTGTAGGTTCTTTGCGTATTAAACCCGCCCTCTCTAATCACCTCCGTGCGGCCGAGGTCGATCTTCTGAGCAACGAGACCGATACCTATTCGTGATGTATAAGCGCTTTCAGGACCAACTAAGTCAAAGGAAACATTGGCTGACGAATACAGGCCGTTCTTCGAATTCAGCACAAATTCGTTGGTTGGAATTAAACTGTAACCAGCAGAAAGCGATGCACTTATTTTCGGTAACAACTGATACTCACCCCTTACGAAAACAGGAACAATTCGCTCTTTACTACCTGATTTCACAGTCATGATTCCAAGGCCTCCACCTACTTTCAACTGCGGCGAAACACCATACAGGTAGGAAGCTGAAAAGACGATTCCAGATTCCGGATCAGAATTTTCCAGAGATCCTCCTGAGCTAAAGTGCGTCATGAGATCTACTCCAATTTGACTGGCCCCTTTAAAAAATAGTGGTTGCTTTTTAAAAGGAACAGCAGGCTTTTTAGGCTTTGCAATAATCTCTTCGCTCCCGGCCACCTCTTGATAAGCTGTTGGCGGTGAAAATAATTTACCGGCTTTTTTAGCTTCTGCGTTCGACAGGTGATAAACGAGGCCATCACGTGTTTCTATAACCACTGAATCCTTGGGCAGTCTGCCAATAATCCTACCCTTGAGCACAGCTCCGTCAGGCATTTGATAGGTTCTATAGAACCCTCTGCGGGCGTCTAAATCCTTTTGGGGAAGGTCCTGTGCAGCGACAGTGCCTACTAGAATGAGCGTTGTGAATAGGGATAGTAAAATCTTCATATGCTAAAATGTAACAGCAATATAGCTAAGAGCCTGTCTAAGAACTCCAAATTCGACTAAAAATTGGATGGTTTTGACCTGATTGTTGTTGATCTTACAGTATAGTAGGACGAATTAGCCAGCTAAACCTTGCGCCCCGCTCTGCGAGGGCCTGAGGTTTTTCGTCTAAATCAGCTCAATACCCTCTCTATTTCGCTAGAATCTTCAAGATTCTAGACACGCTCTATAAAACTAGTGCCTAGTATATTGAAGATTAATAGAGAAAATCTTCAAGGTCTTCTACATTCGTCCCATGGCAAGACCATCAACGGGTTCTGGACGCAAGCCTCCTTACACAAGGATGGTGTTCGCGATTGCTACAGTACTAACGCTCGTAGGAGTTTATGGGCTGGTCTTGTTTCAAGGACGAACGCTCCTCAAAGACCTACGTGAGCGTGTAACCGTCGTCGTAGAAATGCGGCCTTCGTTGCAGGAAGAGCAACGAAATAGCTTTGAGTCATGGTTGAGTCAGCAGGCTTTCGCCAAAACCAGTACCATCGCCTTCGTCAGCAAGGAGGAAGGTGCACAAAAGCTCAGAGAGCGTTACGGCGAGGATTTCATGGATTTCAACCTTGAAAACCCGCTGTATGAGCTGTTCACTTTCAACGTGACCGAAGCATATGCCACCTCGGAAAAACTTGACGAGCTAAGTAGTTTAGTTGACGCGAGAGATGAAAGTCTGGCGACCTACGTCGAAAAGGACCTTGTCAAATCGCTCTCGCAGCGAGTTTCCATCATTGCCTGGATTGGGATAGCGCTAGGCATCCTGCTGGTGCTTGGCGTTGTGTTCTTGATCGTCAACACCACCCGACTCGCCTTGTTTAGCAAAGCGCAACTCATCAAAAACATGGAGCTCGTGGGGGCAAGCTGGGGCTTTATCTCTAAGCCGTTCCTCGTCACAGGTGCTAAAATGGGCGCCCTCGCCGGAGCGATTGCCGCCGGACTCACTTTCTTGGTTTCTGAAGGGCTTTCGTCGTGGATTCCCTTTCTTTGGCAGCCTCTTTCAGGACTTCATTTTATAATCCTTGCAACGATGCTGATCGTTCTCGGTCTTTTACTCAACTTTGCAAGCACCTACTACGTAGTACGAAAGACACTCAATCTTCGGGTTGATGACCTTTCTGCACTGCGTTAAACTCAATTCTCTATGGCTAAGTCAACCCCTATCCGCCCATCAGCGTCTCGTATCGTTTCTGAAGAAGAGGAAGTCGTAAGCAACCCTAGTGCTAGTGGTCACGATACCTTGATTTTCGGAAAAGCGACCTTTATCTGGATTGGTATTGGCGTGGTGATGATGCTTGTAGGAATGGCGCTCATGGCAGGCGGCGGCATGCCGAGCCCTGATGTTTGGGATGATGAACTCATCTACAGCTTCCGACGTATAACACTTGCTCCCATCGTCATTTTGGCGGGATTGGGAGTGATTACCTACGCCATTCTTAAGAAGTAAACGTGACAGAATTATTCCGCGCTATTGTTCTGGGCATCGTCCAGGGCCTAACTGAGTTTTTACCCGTCAGCAGTAGCGGTCACTTGGAGTTGGCGAAAGTCATCCTTGGCGACACTGCACTTGCCGAGGAGAGTATGCTCATGACGGTGGTCCTCCACTTTGCCACGGCACTCGCCACCATCTGGGTTTTCCGAAAGGACGTCTGGAGCATTGTCTCGGGCATTTTCACTGGACAACGCGAAGACCTTGACTTCGCACTCAAAATTTTCATTTCGATGCTACCAGCGGTTGCCGTTGGTTTACTCTTCGAAAAAGAACTCGAAGCCTTGTTTGATCGTCAGATCATGCTCGTAGGCTTCATGCTTCTTCTCACGGGTGTATTGCTCTTCCTAGCAGACAAAGCAAAACAAACGGACAAAGGCGTTGGCATCAAAGAGGCCATCATCATTGGTATCTCTCAAGCCATTGCGATTCTTCCAGGCATCAGTCGCTCGGGCGCTACGATTTCTACTTCTGTATTGCTCGGCGTAGACCGTTCAAAGGCAGCCCGCTTTTCTTTCTTGATGGTGGTTCCACTCATCTTCGGAAAGATCGCGAAAGACCTACTCGATGGTGAGATCATGGCACAAGCCAGCAATTGGCAGCCGTATACGGTTGGCTTTTTAGCTGCGTTTTTTACGGGCATTTTCGCCTGTACGCTCATGATTCAACTCGTAAAGCGTAGCCAACTTCGCTATTTCGCGTACTACTGTTTTGTAGTTGCTGTACTTGCGATTGGATACGGATTTACGCAAGGGTAAGTCTGAGCTTCAGGCTAGCCTTCGGACTTAATTTTCAGATATTGGGCTTACGCCAAAACCCCTTCCGTCAAGACCATATCGCCGTATGACCGAATTTCAGCAACTCCCTTACACTGAGCGCACCTTCGACTTTATCGCAGGTGAAATCCTTCTGATAGACAAGCCGAAGGGATGGACGAGTTTTGATGTCGTCAACCGCATTCGCTACCGCTTGCGTAAGATCACGGGCAAAAAGAAGATCAAGGTGGGCCACAGTGGCACCTTAGACCCGATGGCAACGGGCTTACTGCTCATTGCGACGGGGAAGTTCACCAAGAAGCTTACGGAGCTTACAGGGCTCCCTAAGGTCTACACGGGTACCATTTGTTTTGGCGAAAGCACACCGAGCTACGATGCTGAGACGGAAGCTGATCACAACTACCCTACTGCGCACATCACCAAGGAGCTGCTCACCACTTTGGTAGCCGACAACTTCTTTGGAGAGATTGACCAGAAGCCGCCCATCTTCTCTGCCATCAAGGTTGCAGGTAAGCGTGCGTATAAGTCTGCCCGTGCAGGCCAAGCCGTCGAGATCCCAATGCGTCGCGTCCTGGTGAGTCAATTCGACCTCCATCGTTTTGAACTTCCAGAGGTAGACTTTGAAGTAGCTTGTTCGAAAGGCACGTATATCCGTTCGTTGGCCCATGACTTAGGTGAGGCAGCAGGGAGTGGTGCGCACTTGTGTGCGTTGCGTAGGACTGAGATTGGGGAGTTCAGTATTGAGACGGCTTATGATTGTGATGCGTTTGCGGAGTGGTTGGATGGGGAGATACCGGCTGAAGGCTAATCTGAGAGCGAGACGAGCTATGGGCAATGCCATCGTGGAAAGCATCGGACGCAAATAGAAGTGTATAGCGCCTCTACTCTATAACTTTAGTTACATCCTTTTCCAATACAACAAAAAGTTGTATTTTAGGCTTCTATTCTTGTACGCGACAACGCATACCTTATTACCGACCGATGTGTTCCGACACATCGTCGGCGAAGCCGTAGCTACCATAACTGAATGAATTTACATTCTACAACGCAGCAGGTTATTTCCATAGAAAAGCGTCATCATCGAGGCGCTTGGCAGATCTTTTTGCTTTACGATTACACCGCCAGCAAAGATATTGATCGAGCAGTGCGGCAATTACCGAACCGACACTATTCAGGATCTCAAAAGTGCTGGTACGTTCCTTATAGCAAAGCGGCCTATGCATCGCTAAAAGCGCTTCCTTTTGAGATTGAGGTTTTGGCGAAAGGAGATAAATCCAGAACCGATAAGCCCAAAATAACCGAACACAAAGCAACACCAAACCTCCCACAAACACCTGTATTACAACAAGACACGCCCTCTACATCAACATCCGACAACGCCGACGCGATCACGTCAAATGGCGACAATAACGGCATATCATCTCCTAGAGATGAGCAAGCAGTGGATTCCAGCATTGATCGACGCGAGACCGCTGACATAAACCCTGATGTAGAGTCTGTTTCAAACGTACATGCAGACGTGACTGTGAGCTTAAATGCGAAATGGCTTACGCTAAAACTGCCTTTTGAGCGGAAGAAAGTAGCGCTAATCAAAAACTTGCAAGGCGCTTGGTGGAATCCGAAACATCTAGTGTGGATGATGAAGCCCTTGCCTGAAAATGTAAAGGCTTTGCAAGAGATCTGTATGCCATTCTACACTTCCGAATCGGACGAACTAGGCAAGGCTAACTACAGGCGTATGTACGAACGTGCATGTCAGGTGAGTGATCCGATTGTAATGGAACTCTACCAAACACCTGAATTTCCACACAAGGTGGCGGTGAAAGTGCGGGGATACGGAGTTTCGCTAGATTTTCTCAGGAACCTACCTGAACGCAACTATGAGAAGGAACGTAAGCGGTGGCTCATTCCACGTTCGGAAGAACTGATTGACCGACTAATAGCCCACTATGGTTCACTCCCAGGGGTGAAAATCAAAAATCGGCTGAGTAGAGGGAAAGCACCTAAGGCTAAACCGATAGATTTCGCTAAACAGCAAGCATACCTCATAGGCAAGTATCCTCAGGCAATGCGAGAGGTGCTTACGTCTTATACAGACACGCTAATTCGGATGCGTTACAGTTGGAAAACTGTGCTGCAATACACAAGTCACTTTGGAAAGTACGTCAAGTACCTAGGGGCAGTTAGGCCGAAAGAAGCTAATGCCAAAGATGCCAATAGCTACTTGTCTAGCCTTGCAAAGCAGCAGGTCTCAGAAAGTATGGTACACTTAGCAGTGAATGCCATTAAGTTCTACTATGAGAAGGTGATCTTCCTTCCTGGATTTGAGTTGTCCCAAATTAAGCGGCCAAAGAAGAGTCATCGCTTACCAACTATCTTATCTGTGACGGAGGTAGATCGTATGCTGCGTTCAAGCAGCAATCTGAAGCATACGGCAATACTTTACTTATTGTACAGCAGCGGATTACGTCTTTCTGAAATGCTTTCGCTAAAACTACAAGACGTGCTGTGGGACCGAAACCAATTGTTTGTCCGCGCTGGAAAAGGCAAGAAGGATCGTACGGTGATGCTCAGCGAAACACTGAAAGCGTTGCTGACGCTATACTTTGACGAGTATCAGCCGAAAGTATATTTGTTTAATGGACAGGATGGAGAATCTGAATATTCCTCAAGCAGTGTCCAGAAAATCGTTAGGCTAGCGGCCTATACTGCTGGTATTCAACGGAAAGTGACACCACATACGTTAAGGCACTGTTTTGCGACACACCTTATGGAATCAGGCACTGATGTTCGTTACATTCAAGAGCTCTTAGGGCATAAAGACATCAAGACGACCCTGATTTACACGCACGTCACGAATAAAAGCATGAAAAACATCACAAGTCCCTTGGATGCCCTATCTTTAAACGACAAAAACAGGAACGAATCCACAGGAAAGGTGGGTAAATAAGGTAGTTGTGCAACATATGAGAAAAACTGAACGACATATCAAAAAGAGAAATCGATTCTCAATTGTTTTTCCATTTCTGACTATAATCGGAATTGGAATTTTGTTCGCATTCTCATCATTTTACGAAAAGAGCTGGACCTATAATTGGAACGGAATTCGAAAACAAATAAAAGATAGTGTAAAAGTTGCTGAATATGGAGGAATAACATCCAGTTTAGTCGGTGAAAGTGCTTATAGACCAAAACAATTTGATAGAATTCGTTGGATAATGAAAAATGCTACCGAATCTGAACTTTTGAAATTAACTGAATATCCAGATGGAACGATTAAGACAATTGCATACGAAGGATTAATCAGAAAATCAGATTTTAATAATAAAACTGACCTTGTGCTCAAAGCAATTAAGGAGAATGAATATAAAACCTATTTTCAATCTGGTTGTATTGGAATGGAATTGAATATTGGCGAATATTTAGTCGATATTGTTTTGCAGATTGGTGACAATAGTCCGCCACCACCACCAAATGGATTTGGAATTAAATACGGACTTTCTGAAAATGAAAGTAATCGAATATTAACTGAATACAGAAAAGTCCCAAGTTTATACAGATAAAAATACGTTGCACAACACCGTGTATAATTAATTGCTTGGTCACTGCCGACTTACGAACATTCCTGCGGAATATTCTATCTGTGATTTATTTGCTAAATTAGTTGCTTAACCACGCAACTAACCATACACATCAACGTTATCTGTAACACCAAAAAAAGAATAAATGAAATCAAAACCGATAAATGAAATTGAATCAGACTTTAAGAAGTCCAAAGCAAAGCTAACATCGATATATACCAAAGTTTCAGCCTCTTTGAACCAATCAACTAAAAATGTTGAAGAATTAGTACTTAGGCAAAAGCTGCTTAAGATTAAGTATGACTTTGATATTAAAATTTTAGAGTTAGACTTCGACAATGATAAGCAAAAGAAATACTTAGAGAACAAATTTGTTAAAGAGAAAAATGCAATTCAAGCAAAAATTGATTCGCTTGAAAACCCTAAATATGCGTCAGTTCCTTCTGGTCACAGCAAATCTGAAAAACCAGCAAAAACATTCAACCTAAGTGAGAGTCTGTTTTTACTTGCAATTACAATTTTATTATTTTTAATAGGATCATTTCTGATATTGAATTCGAACAAAGAACCTAAAAAGACTGAGATTGAAGTAACTATTGGCAAAATTAAAACTAAAATTCGGACAGAATTCGAAACGGATAACTTCACAACTTATAAATACCCCGAAAAGACAAAGGTTGAAAACAGAAATGGTGATTATTATAAAGTTGAATTAAAATTTGCAGACAATAAAGAACATGTACAATTTCCAACTGGTGAATATCACATGGAAACTGATCAGTCAGAACTTAGAAAAAGTATTACCAATTTCAGAAAGACGGTATATGACGCAATTGATTCAAATTATGAAACAGAACTATTTATTAAAGGAACTGCTGATATTTTAGGTGATGAATCTTTTGAAGATTATTTCACCGAACCTTATGATGAGGAAAATGGATTTAACAGAATAGAGTATTTACCATTTAACAACTCTACAAAAATACATGAAGGACAAATCATTGAAAAGGCAATCAAAGAACCATTCCACAATCGAGATTTGCCAGAGCTAAGAGCGAAATATCTTCAAAAATTAATAATAGAAGGAAACAGTGATTGGGTCGCCCCAAAAATACTTGAAGGAGATGTGAAATTATATGAATCTGAAAGAGAACGAAATGCTTATCTCATTCTTTTTGTTAACTGGGACAATCCAAAGAATGTGATTAAACAGGACAATACACTTAAATATCTTGGATTATTTCTGTTCCTTTTAGGTATAGTTTTTCTAATCTATCTCTTCTTTAGAAACCGAAAAGAAAAGAAGTGAAACAGATAATCGAGTAGGGTAAGGAACGGCTATTAGGCCGTCCCTTATCCCTCTCACACCACCGTACGTACGGGTCTCGTATAC
>JBGCGF010000076.1:0-30835 GCA_045110575.1 Saprospiraceae bacterium | reverse complement strand
ACCTACACGAAGATCGATCCTATCGTTTTTGAAGGGAAATCATACCCAGGATACCGTATCTCTTACGGTGATGGAGTAGGGATCAGTCCGCAAGACGAGTACTTCATTCATTACGATGCAGAAACGTTTGAAATGCAATGGTTGGGATATACGGTGACGTATTTTTCTGGTGAAAAGGGTACCAAGACCTCTTGGATCAGGTATAATGACTGGAAGAACTTTAATGGAGTGAAATTGCCAAGCAGTCTTTCGTGGTATAAAACGGAAGAGGGCAAAATCACCGAGCTAAGAAATACGAGGGAATTTATCAATGTTTCCGTTTCTGAGGATGCATTTCCTGAGGCAACCTTGCAGATGCCGGAAGGCGCTAGCATTGTGGACTAAAATTCCGTTTCGAGAAACGTTCGAACTGCGATCGATTCTAGCGCAAGACGTTTCCTACAGGAAGGTAGATCGGGCTGTGAAATCACACGGTTTCGTGGATTCGGATTGCTGTGGTAATCCACCACTTGTCCCTTAAACCCAGATCGTGCATTGGGATTCGTAGGCTCGGAGTAGAAATGCTAATGCACAATCTGGGTTAAAAGGCAACGATCAACACAGCGCTGCGACGAATAACACACCTAATCATCGCAAATTCTGCAACGATTAGCTTGAATGTGCAACGAATAGGGCTTACATTCGATGCAGATTATGCAACGAATAAAGCCCTTCATCCATCAAAAGCCTAGCTGGCCCGAACTTTCCTGGGAGAGTGACGTCTTTGTCAGTCAGCTGAGTGAGGTCAGAAATCAACAGGGAAGGCTTGTCGGAAAAATGGAGTCATTAGGGTTTGACCTTCGTAACGAGGCACTGCTGGATACCCTTACGCTAGACGTGCTCAAGTCTTCTGAAATAGAAGGTGAAAACCTTGATCCTCAGCAGGTTCGTTCTTCGATAGCGCGAAAGCTTGGGATGGAGATCGCTGGTTCAGTTGAATCCGATCGAAACGTAGAAGGCGTTGTTGAAATGATGCTTGACGCAACTCAGAACTGCTTTGAACCCTTGACTGCTGAGCGCTTATTTGGCTGGCATGCTGCGCTTTTTCCAACCGGAAGAAGTGGAAGGTTCAAAATCACCGTAGCGGACTGGAGAAAAGACACCACAGGACCGATGCAGGTTATCTCTGGCGCAATGGGCAAGGAGAAGGTCCATTTCGAAGCGCCTAGCGCTGAAGTGTTGGATACTGAAATGAGCCAGTTTTTAGACTGGTTCAATGCCGATTCAGGTATAGACCTCGTCCTCAAAGCTGCTATCGCTCACTTGTGGTTCATCACCGTACATCCGTTTGATGATGGGAACGGTAGGATAGCAAGGGCACTTACCGATATGCTTCTAGCGCGAGCGGATAAAAGCAACCAGCGGTTTTACAGCATGTCTGCGCAGATCGGAATTGAGAGAAAGCAGTACTACGAAATATTGGAGAAGACCCAAAAAGGAAACTTGGATGTAACCAAGTGGATCGTTTGGTTTTTGAACTGCCTCGGTAGTGCGCTTGCATCAACGGACTTGGTTTTAAAAAAGGTACTCTTCAAAGCAGAGTTTTGGCGAAAGCAAAAAGACACATCTCTTAACGAACGCCAGCGGAAGCTTTTGAATAAACTCTTGGATGGATTTACAGGCAAACTCACTTCTTCTAAGTGGGTCAAGCTCGCAAAGTGCTCGAAGGATTCAGCTGTCAGAGATCTAAATGACCTAATTGCAAAAGGAATCTTACGAAAGGAAGCGGCAGGCGGAAGGAGTACGAATTATGAGTTAGTGGGCGGGTGGTAAGCCTTATTTTCGTTCTATCTGTAAAATAAGTGATGCTTCCTGAAATTACTTGACGTTAGTAGGTAGTTGTTCTGATATAGATTGACACTCAATCTGGTCGTCCTAGAATAGGTTTACGTGTCCTTGAGTTGTCCGTAATGTACTTGACATGGAGTTCTCATATTCAGCGATCCATGCGGTCGGTATTCATTGTACTGCTGTATCGAACACAACACAACTGCTTGGGCTTGCTGTTTAGTTTTGAATACTTGGTCAAGATCGTATTCAACTTTAAGTTGTCCATTAACTGATTCGGCCATCGGGTTTTCATAAGGTGATCCATTCTGTGTTGTACTAATCTTCAGTCCGTTTTTTCGCGGTTTACGTACATAGCCTCTTGAGACGTACTGGCATCCGCGATCTGAGTGATGGATGATTCTGTTGCGTGATTTTACTCGTCTTGCCAGCGCACGCTTCAATGCGAGTAGTGGGCCACTCGTCTTTAGGCTCGAGTGTAATTCGAAGCCCATGATTTGTCGTGAATATTCATCTGTGATTAATGAGAGATACAATTTCTGTTCTTCACAGGCTATGTATGTGATATCGGCGCACCACAATTGGTCGGGGCCTGTGGGTTTGAAACCACAACGTAAGTCATCAAACTGACGCATCCACGCTGATGAATCGGTGGTTCTTACACGTGTTTTCTTAGGTTTGATGAGCATGTCAGCATCTCGCAAGACGTCATAGAATTTATCACGACCGCACTTTATGCCCAGTTGCTCCAGCTCTGGCTTAGCCTTGCCATAGGCTTTTAATGTCCCGAGTCGTTTACCTGCCTGTTTGCGAATCGTTTTCACAATCTGACAAATCATCTCGGCTTCAAATACTTTTCGATGAGTAGCGACAAGAGCCTGATGATGCGCTTGTCGTGAGTACCCAAACCATCGACATATCGTTTGTTTTGATATGCCTTGTGCCGAAGCACTTACTTCGAGGACGGCTTGGGTGCGAACTTTTTTACGATATCGATGCCTGTAATTTCCTCGGCCTTGTGGACGATGGTTCGCCAAGCCTCAGCTTTGGTTTGCTCCAAATTCAACTGTTTCCTTAATCTTACAATTTCTTCTTCGAGTTCAGCGGCAGTTCGAGCGGACAGGTCAGGTGGCTATGGCGGGTTCTCAAGTGAAACTGAGCTCGCTATCGCTGCCTGGTCTGTTGCAAGGCGCTTGTTGTACCATCGGACAAACTCTTTTGCCGTATCCTTATTAGGGAGATCGTACTCTTCGGCAGCTACACTTTAGGGAAACTCCCCAGCTAGGTAGCGACGCGCTAGTTCCCGCTTAATTGCGGGGTCGTATTTGCGATACTCTTTCACTCGCTTTTTAGGTTTTGAAAGTTTTGACATCAAAGGTGGGGTTTTTGTGTCAGTTCATTTCAGGGCGCCTCAAAGTCATACCTGAAATCCAACGAATGGAATTGCCGAATACAGATAAGATTAAGATAGGATTTGCAGAGTCTATAACATTGCCAAGACGCCTAGCGAGAGGGTGTGAATCGATTTTTTCGAAAAAAATAATAGTAATATTTGAATTTGTTGTGTAATGTCAGCTATATTTGGTTTATGAAATATATAATCACTTATTGCTTACTGCTTACTGCTTTCGTTTCAAATGCTCAAGATTTTGATTCTTATCAGGAAGCCTATGTAACGCTTTCGCCTGCTAATGAACTTGGCAAGATCTGCAATGATTTTAATATTCCTTTGTCGATGCGTGAAAAATTCATCGCGCTGGGCGACAATGGGAAAGCGGATATGTTTTCCACTGAGTGGAAAAGTTACTTTAATCGTACGTATCATTTTTCAATATCGAGTGATGAGGAGATTCAGTATTTGGAGGCAATTAGGTTGTCAAGCAAAGTCGAGTTAGTTGAGGTACTTGACCTTCCCCAAATTAGTTGTGTTACAAACGATCCATCTGAAGCAGCATGGAATAGCTCTCGACATATTCTCACGAAAGTTCCAGAAGCACATTGTATTACACAAGGAAGCCGTGATATTACTATCGCAGTAATAGATAATGGTTTTCAAGCAAATACACAAGAGTTAGTGTCTGAAGTCATTTATGTTGAAGCAGGAGCTTATAATGGGCAATCCCATGGCACTGGTTCCGCTGTTACTGCTGCTGGAGCGACAAACAATGGATTCGGAATTCGTTCTGCTGGCTACAATACTATTTAATGCTTTATCGTTGGGGTAACACCGCAGGTGATTTAGTTGATGCTTTTAGTCGTGGCGCTCGAATTTCTTCAAATAGCTATGGTGGCTGCGGATTTTCATCTACCATACAGAGTACGATCAATGCAGTTACAGAACAGGGAATGATTGTTTTAGCAGCAGCTGGTAACGGTAATAATGGGAATAGTTGTCCAAGGACTGGGCCTGGTCCTTATAATGACTATATGTATCCGGCAAGTTATGATAATGTAATTTCGGTAGGAGGAGTTACAGGCGCAGGCTGTTTCACGAATACCTACAGAGTAAATGGCCCTGCTTTTGATCCTCCTCAATATCATACAAATAATGATAAAGTTGATATTTTGGCTCAATCTTTTAACGTAGTTTCTGGTATTATAGATCAAAATGGTGGGACTCCTCTTGCAACGGGGACTAGTGTTAGCTGTCCGCAAGTGGCAGGTATTGTAGCTCTTATGTTGAGTGTTGACCCTTGTCTTACACACGATGATGTGCTGTCAATATTACAATCTACTGGTAGTGAACCCGATCAAGACTGTCCGCAAACGATGTGGCATCCTATCTACCCCTCTTCAGGTTACACTCCCAAAATAGTAGACGCTGAACAAGCTCTATTGGCTTTGGGGACAACAGCGCCGTTAAGTACCATTGTATCTGTTAGTCAAACTTGGGGTGACAGGCTGATTAGTGGCGTTGTCGAAGTAAATACAGGAGTAATTTTAACTGTAACTGGAGACCTACAATTTGGTACTCATGGCGAGGTTAGAGTACATCATGGTGGAACTCTCATACTTGATGGGGCAGAATTAAGCGCGTGTGATTTGAATTGGAAAGGGATAAAGGTTGAAGGTGTATCTAGCTCTGTAAATCAATCTTTGGCTGGCAAGTTAGTCTTGCAAAATAATACAGTAATCAGAGATGCACTTACTGCTATTTCTATGCATCCATCGTACCTAGGTTGGCCTGCGTATAGCCAACATTGGGGTGGTTTAATTGAAGCTAGCAATAGTACAATATATAACTGTAACAGAGCCGTGGAATTTATGAAATATGGCGTGAACTTTAATATTGACCGTAGTACATTCAACAATTGCACCTTCCAGAATATTACTGGTTCAGCAATAACTATTTGGGAAAATAACGGAGTGACTTTTGAAGATTGCGAGTTTTATGATATTGAGAGCCGTGGTATCTACGCGCTGAATAGTGCTATCAATGTGACTGGAGGTTGTAGCTTCCGTTCAGTTACCACTGGAATTCAATTAGCAAGCAGCTATCCTAACGTCTTTAGCTCTAAAATCGGAACTTACGGTAGTGATCCTAACTTGTTTTGTGTAGATCAAATTGGGGTTGACATCCTTGGTGGCAGCATTTTAAATGCAACAGAAATAGTAAATAATGAATTTTTAGGTCCGGGGAATTATGGTGTGAAAATCGATAATTCAACGGCGTATCGCATTGAGGCAAATTCATTCAAACGTTTGACGTACGCTTGCCATTTGTCAAGTTCAGGTTCTCAACTTGTACAGCGTGTAAGAGATAATAATTTTTTGCAAAACGATTTGGCAGTCTATTCAACAGGTAATAATCTTGGGCTAGAAATAGTAGATAATTGCTTTACCGCAAATGAGATCTATGATGTTATTAACGTTAACTCTATTGTAAAGCCGATTCAAGGGTCATTTAATAATGCAGCTTCGAACTGTTATGAAACTATTCATAGTTATCCCGAATTTTTTCAGCTTTTCTCGAATCAGGTTCGATATTACCTTCCATTGGGTGGTTCTCATAACGTTTGTCTTGAACTTGATAATTATTCAGGACCGTATCCTAGCTTGATTTTGGACAGATCTGCTACCTCTCATAGTGCATTTAATTGTCCCGTCATTCCTGATTTCCCTGTAGAATCACCTTGTAATATTGAAGTTGCAGAGAAAAAGTTGTTTTCAACTACTCCAGTTTCTCGCTATAGTGCGCCTAAGACTAACTTTAACGGAGGTTTGATTGCAGGCCGATTAGCATCTTTCAATGCTTCTAGGGATAGCTACGAGCGACTAATTACTCCCCTTTCTGATTTTGCTCAGAGTCAATTAACGAAGAACCAAGCCATAGATTATATAGAGACTACCGATTTCGAAAACGATTTGCAAGCCACGAGAGCGGCGATAGGGTTTGCGATTTACACTGATAATGTTGCCCTTGCTAATGTCTTAATGGATCAACTAGACGTGCTAGATGAAAGTGATATCGAAGAATTACAAGACCTTGAATTTGTGGTCTCGAATTTATCTAACCCTGATCTAACGGATAGGGTACTTGATGAAGGAGCGCTATCATTTTACGGAGAATTGCTTCCTATTCAGTCTCGTACTTACAGTACTTCGTTATATGAATGGGCTACTAATACCCAATTACTAAGAGATTATCCATCAGGCTACGATGATCTTGCAGATAGTGGCAGACAGACATCATCTACGCAGCACAATGAAATTCATGGAGTTAATATTGATGGTTTATTGAAGTCAACTGCGTCTAATGAGGGTTTGTTTTCATATGCTATTACAGATCTTGTTGGCAGGCCTTTGCTTTCGGTTAAGCAAGCCAATGGTTTAACTCGTTCAGATGTTGGGTTTTTGAACAAAGGGGTCTACATTGTCGTTAGTACTTCGCTAAATTGCAAAGAATGCTTTCCTACATCACAAGTTCTAGTGGTACAGTAATGAAAAGCCAAATTCTCTTCTTGAAACTGTCTTTGCTCTCCATATTTCTACTTCTAACTTCTATTTCACGTGCGCAATTGTCGTATTCTACGTTGGATTTGGATTTCGACACTTTTGAATGGTTCTCAAAGTCAGTGAATATTCAGTCAGGGGTAGTTGTAGGTATCGGTGAAGTTTGTGCTTCCGATTGTACAAAATACTTGGTCTACAATGAGAGTAGCGGTAGTGCTCCAGTTTTGGAATCGCACAAATTGCGATCTCTAGAAGGCTCCGTAATTGACATTCTTGTTATTGATGACCTAGTCTGGATTTTATCCGAAGGACTTGATTCTGATAACTATTTGCTGAGTCAATATAACCTAGCTGATTCTAGCTTTCATGCGATTGAAATAGACTCTTCTTATAGCACAATTGCTTACAAAGGGACTCTATATCTGGTATCTGATAGTGTTAGGTTAGTACTTAGCGAGAGGGGTGTATTTAGCAGTTGTTGTGTCGTTTCTGTAGATCCTAACTTAAGGGCAAATTACTCATTTCTTGTGCTAGATCAAATCGAAGGAGCGCTTGAAAATGAAGTATTTAAGTTAGACTCGTTTCTGTATTTAATTGAGATGAAAGAAGAGAATGACAGCGTCAGCTATTCTTTGGTCCAAACTCCTCTTAATCAATCTTCTTCGAAGATAAAATTATCTCCTTCATTTAGAGGCAACGCTCTTGAACCACAGTTATGTATTGGTAAAGGTGGAACTGAAATCGTTACTAATTACGCATATTACTTTCTTGAAAATACAGAATTTAATTCTTTGTTTTCACTTCTTGATTATTCCTTTAGATTTTCTGGATATAATGGCCTTCTACCTAGTTCGCCGGTGATTTTTGATAACCAATCGTTCCGGTCTCCGCATTTGGGTTATTCAAGTATGAAAATGGGATATGCACTTCTATTAGATTCTGGGGTGAATTTTCCGGGCTATTTGTCAACTACCGATGAAAGCGATAGACTTTCGGAGCAAGTACTTTATTTTCGGCGTTTAATATCTGAAGACCCATGTGCTGAATTTGGTTCAATTGTTAAATTTGAGGCTATATCAACTAGTGATTCTGTAGGGTATAATTTATTTGGGAGCATTGATTTGGTGCAAGGCTCAGCATCTCCTTGTTTGGAGAGAAAGATAATGCCTGTTTGTTTTGCACTTGATTCCAATTTCAATCTTTTGCCTAGTGGTTCGAGTTCAATTACGTTCTCCGACCAGGGAATTATAGCAGATACTTGTGATTACATTGCGCTAGAGCCTAAATGGAGCTATCAAGAACATTCATTATCGTGTAATATTGAAATATCGACGGTAAATTGGCTTAGAGATACGTTAGTAGGAGATAGGTTGGCAAGTGTTATTGGTAAAATAGATGTCAATGGAAGCTTCGTCTCAGGTTCAGAGTTGGTAGTATTTTATCATAATAGCACCTTGGAGTTTCTTGAAAACGAACGGTGGAAGGTTTACTACTCTCTTAATTCTTTTCCAGTTTTTGGAGACACGATTAGTATGTCTATTCCTGCCAATGCTGCATTGTATGACGTCTCATCTAATCGAGATTATTTTGATGTTGCTTCAAGTTTTAGAATGTCAATAGATGGCGTGGATGGGAATGGTCCATCAATTACAGGCCTATTGCCCGCAACCACTATCAGGTATCAAGTAGGCGGCGTAGTCGATTCTATTGATAATTTCCCTCCTGTTTTAAGCAAATTTATTATTGGCCTAGGAAGTAACTACGGTTTTTTTGGACAACCAGAGCTTCAGCTTAGTCAAGGCTGTGAATCAGAGTTGCTTTGCGTATCTACCGTAAGTGGAGATTTTGATATTGTTCCCAATGGGTGCAACACAGCTACGAGTACAAGAGGTTATCCTGAAGTTAATCGTACAATTCTACTTTCTTCAGTAGTGGTAGATGGATCGATATTACTGGCAGAAGATTTCTTTGATTATTCTATTGCTGTAGTTAATAAGCTAGGGCAAGTAATTCCCTCTAGTCGAAGTGGAAGACAAGTCATGGTTTCAAGTCTTTCTGCAGGCGTGTATACCGTCGTGCTGTCATCTAAGAACACAAATACGAAGTACAGTCAGCAATTCTTGGTGATAAAGTAGCGTAAAGTCGCGCAGTGATTGTCATTCATTTGACCTACCAAATAACCCCATACCCAACACCCAACGGTAACTCCTGATACGCAGCAAGTCCAAGCACAACGCGTACGCCATTGACCAGCTCCGCATCAACACCAAACGTGAAGGCGGCTGCTCCTGTGCGTATGCCTGCATTGAAGGCCAAACGATCAGCAGCTTGGTAATGCAAGCCTAGGCCACCGGCAAGTGAATTGTCGAGCGGTTGCCACGCACTCACGAGAACACGGACACGATCACTAGACTGATAGTTGACGCCAACACGCAAACGATGCTCGGCCAACGGAAGCGCCGCACGATCTACATACGTGTAATGCGCACCCGCACGGAGGCGAGTCGTGACGTCGTATTGCAGACCAACCTGCGCTACCGGAAGGATCTCACTTCCATATTCGTCATAGTCTCCCGAAAGGATACCGACACGAATACCAGCGTTTAAGTTTTCTGAAAACTGGCGACCCGCGCCCAAGTGGATTCCCGTGATGGTATAGCCCGGAGGCGAAAAGTATTGTAAGCCAAGTTGAATGTGGCCAGACTTCGCTTTGTAAGCGAGGTCGACACCTAGTCGGTTCAAGTCGGGCAACTGCAATTGGCTGTAGCCGTATGCTTGCGCAGAGAACTTCTTCTCGGTCATTGAGGTAACGGCAGGATTTTCTGCAGCGCCCCAAACGTCGGTATAGGCCACTGTCGCATCGCCTAGGGCAAGCGAAATTGGGTTGGCCACCTGCGCAAGGGAGGTTTTGGCGAAAGCCGCACAAAGCACAAAACAGCATAAAACGGTTCTAAAAAGGATCATACGTCTAAGGCGTTACGGCTACAAAGGTCTTCGTACCAATCTGCGGCAGGTGTATTTTCTCGGTCGAAAGTAGCGAGATTGAGTCGGAGTAGTCCAAACTGATAGCGAGGGCCGAGGTGCCACTCGAAATTGTCCCAGGTACTCCAGTGCAAGTAGCCCAACACCGGAATGCCTTCGCGGATGCATCCGTACACGCCTTGCAGGTATTGTTGGAGCAGCTCGATTCGCTTGTTGGAATCGTCGGTAGCTGTTCCATTTTCGGTTACCCAAATCGGCTTACCTGTATCGGCATGCGCCCGCTGAATGTTGTAAGCCAAACCTTCCGGCTTCAACGCCCACATTTGATCGTGTGGCAGACCTAAGGTTTCCAATTCAGTGCGATGGTTCACCGCATCTAGCGGATCAGGTGCAAACACAAGGTGCGTATAGTAGCTAATGCCGACGAAGTCTGTCGGTTCAAAAAGCTTGATCGCACGTTTGTAATACCACCAGTCAAAAAGCTTGGCCGTCGTTTGGCCTTTGAAACCACGCCCCTCGGCAAACACCGTATTGAGACTGTAGCCCACCGAAGATGCTGGGAATTTCTCCTTCAGGCGCTTGTACACATGCACATGCGCACGACCCATGTTGCCCATGACGCGTGAGGCCTTTGGCAAACTCTTCTCATACGGAGGCCATTTTCCCTGATGAAAGGCATAAAGTGCGTACGCATTTGGCTCGTTGAAGGTGTTCCATGCAAATACGAGATCACCAAAGGCTTCCATGATGCGCGCCGTGTAATCGTAAAATACTTCGAGGTTGGATTCCCATGCCCAACCACCAGCTTCTTCAAACCATTTCGGATGGGTGTAATGGTGCAGCACGAGCATAATGCGCATGCCACGGCCGTTGAGGGCTTTGAAAAAGTCTCGGTATTCGGAGATAACTGTCTTGTCGAAGGCTGCGTACGGGCGAGCTTGAAGCTTAGCCCAGTCTACGCTGCAACGATATACCTGTCCAAAACGAGCGATATGATCGACGTCTTCCATTCGCCGGCGCTCATGGTCGGTGGTCCGTTGGAAAATGTGCCCATCCTTCGCCTTGATACCACTGAAATTGTGGTCGGAGGCGGTTTCGATGGCACCAGCAGCAGTAGATGTGCCCCAAAGAAAGTCAGTCGGGAAATCGAGGGTCATGGCCGAAAGTTAAGCCATGGATTTAGAGTCAACGCTACCACTTATCCAGAAGAGAACTTTTCGTAGACGGACGCTAACGTTGTGCAATAAATTTTCGGAGAGCAAGCGTCAAAATTCTTTCTTTGAGGTATGAAACTCTTGGACGGAAAGGCACTAGCCACACTAATTAAAAACGAGGTCGCTGTAGAGGTTGAATCTCACATTGCTCTCGGAAACCGCGCGCCACACCTAGTGGCTGTGCTTGTAGGCGATCACCCGGCAAGCGCCTCGTATGTACGTAACAAGATTAAGTCTTGCCGAGAAGTTGGCTTTAAGAGTACCATTGAGCGGCTTGATAATTCGACGACGCAAGCTGAATTGCTGGCCGTTGTTGACAAACTCAACGATGATCCAGAGGTTGATGGTTTTATCGTGCAATTGCCGTTGCCGCCGCACATCGATGATATGGCGGTTACACTAGCCATCGATCCACGCAAAGATGTCGATGGTTTTCACCCCGTCAACTTTGGCCGCATGGCGCAAGGTTTGGACGCCTACTTGCCTGCAACGCCGTTCGGTATCTTGCAGCTATTGGAGCGCTATGACATCGAGACCAGTGGCAAACATGCCGTTGTTCTTGGTCGATCTAACATTGTCGGTACGCCTATTTCCATTTTGCTCAGCCGCAAGTCCAAGACAGGCAATGCGACGGTTACGTTGACGCACAGTCGAACGAAAAATTTGGCGGAGGTACTTAAAACGGCAGACATCCTCGTCGCTGCGATTGGTAGTCCTGAGTATGTGACTGCCGACATGGTTAAAGAAGGAGCGGTGGTCATTGATGTGGGCATCAATAGAGTAGAAGATGCGTCCAAAAAGCGAGGCTATCGACTTGTTGGCGATGTAGACTTTGCAGGCGTTAAAGACAAGGTCTCGGCGATAACTCCAGTTCCGGGTGGGGTAGGGCCGATGACGGTTATCAGTCTAATCCAAAACACCTTCCGTGCTGCAAAGGACGAAGTTTATGAAGGTATAAATACAAGCTTTTGAGTGCTACGAGGTGTTATTCGATTGAGACAGGATCTTTGCAGCCAGAGACGGTAATTGCACTGTTGGGCGACTGGCCTTTCGGTGGATTTGAGGTAGAAGAGAACTTGGTTAAGGCCTATGTTCCCGAACCAAAGGACTCGGATGTTTTGGCGCAAGCTTTACGGCAATTGGCAGATCGTTTTGGCTTGACCATATCGGTGGAAACCTTGCCTGACATCAACTGGAATGCTCGCTGGGAGGAGAATTACAAGCCCGTTGAAATCGATAAGTTTTTACGGATTAGTGCCCCTTTTCACCCTAAGGTTGAAGGATTCGCCAACGAGATTGTGCTGATTCCTGAAATGTCTTTCGGCACTGGACATCATGAGACTACCTATCTCATGTCTACCTATTTGCGCGACTATTCACCTTTCGGCAAAACCTGCTTCGACTTCGGTACAGGTACAGGTGTGCTCGCGATCTTGGCTAAAATGCTAGGTACAACGCACACCGCAGCCTCGGATATTGACGAGCGCTGCATCACTAGCACGCTCGAAAATGCTGAGCGTAATGGTGTTGTTTTAGAAGAGGTTTTTCAGGGAACTGAAGACAACCTGCCAGAAGGTCCGATCGACTTGATTTTGGCCAACATTAACCGTAGCGTACTAGTGAAAACGATCCCGTCGTTAGCTAATAGACTGACTGATAAAGGCGAACTCTGGTTAAGTGGTATTCTTGAAACAGATTTACCCTTGATTGATGGGGTTGCTAACTCTTCTTCCCTCGTTCGCGTAGAACATAGGCAGAAGGGCCAATGGCTAGCTTGTCGCTATGCCCCGAAAACGATTGCATGAAATTTATAACGTACTTTTTTACGCTTCTTAGCTTATGCCTTGTGCTTAGCACAGCAGATGCACAGCGCATCGACTCGTTTGGAACAGCCGATGTCAAAGTGTATTTGGCAGATTTTGACGGCTTCGTTAATGGTGGTAAGCGGGATGTAGCTGCCAAATTATTCAAATCTTTCAGCCGGAAGTTTAGCGCATACACGCCAGAGCAGCAGGCTACGATCATGCGCGTTACGAATCAAATGCTCGAGAAGGGCATGTCTTCGTCACCGTATTTCGAAGATTATATGACGGCTTTAGAAGTTGTCCCGTATGCTACAGAATACGCCAAGTCCTTTGATGACTGGCACGCCGCGCTACTAGCATTAATGGATGGAATGTCATCCAGGAAGTTCAAAGGCTACGCAAATTTCCTAGACTTCTCAGCGTCTTTTTTTGCTGATGGCAGCTTACGTAGCTCTTCTAGTTTAACCTGGTTCGCACGTTCGAAGAGTTTCAGCATGCGGGTTGAGGGATCTACTCCGATCATCCATTTCGATACTGTCAACTTGGTCGGTATTCGACGCACGGATAGTATCGCAATCATGGCTACATCGGGTGACTATTACCCAGCAGACACAGAGTTTAAAGGAACAAAAGGGCGTGTTTATTGGGATCGTCACGGCCTTACAGATGCATATGCATTTCTAGGTGATTACACGGTAGATGTAACGAAAAGCCTCTACAAAGCTGATTCGGTCAAAATGACCTACCCGCTGTATTTCGGTGATGAAAGGGTCCTCGGTAAATTCGAAGACAAGATTTCTACCACTTCAGGAAATAATACCGCTTCGTACCCGCGTTTTACGAGTTACGAATCTGTATTGAAGCTCACTGACATTGGAGAAGGGTTGACTTATACAGGTGGATTTAGGCTTCACGGCCTTACCGTCTACGGAGACGGTGGAGGTGGATCTTCGGCGACCGTAGAATTACGTAACGAAGGTGGTAAATTGATTTACCGAGGTGTTGCTGATGCCTTTGTCATCCGACGAGGAGAACGAATTGTCGGTAGTCAGGTGAATTCTACATTCTATCATGGATTGGACAGTATCATCCACCCATCTGTCAATTTTCGCTACAACATCCCTGAGCGAATTCTATCTCTCATTCGAGGCGATCGAGCAGCGGATCGCAACCCGTTCTATGCTTCACAGCAGGATGTCAACTTTGATGTAGATGAGGTGAAGATTATGGTTGCTCAAGACAGTATCCTCTTTGGCGAGCAGAAACGAGGCATTGGAAAAGGCAACAAAGCTGTTACCGTTCAAAGTCTGCAGTACTTCAGTGCTTCAGATTACAACCGTTACCAGAGTATTGCCACCTACAACCCGCTTGATGTCATCAAAGCTGTTGCAGAACGCGAAGGCCGTCGTCTTGATGGACTTACCCTTGCGAAGAAAATTGATTCTCGATTTACACTCGAAAGCGTAAAAACGCTCTACTTCGATCTAGTTGCCGATGGCTTCATTAGTTATGATATCAAGACATCGGAAGTAGTCGTGAAGGAGAAGATCTTTCACTACATCGATGCGAAGAACAACAAGGTCGATTTCGACGGATACAACATCGTATCTAAGACGGAAGAGACAAATGCAAGTTTCGATTTGCTGTCTGGTGACATGCTTTTGAATGGCGTAAAGAACCTCGAGCTCAGTCGTAAACAACGTGTTGCCCTTGTTCCTTTTGGAGGACAGATGGTGATGCAAAACGACCGAGATGTTGAATTCGACGGGACGTTGTATGCAGGGTACTCCGTGCTCAATGGAAGTGATATGCACTACCAATACAAGGACCATCAAATAGGCCTGGACTCTGTTCGTTATCTCGACTTTTTCATCCCTGCCGATGTTGAGCCGGGTGTTAAAGCTCCACCTCCTGCTGGCTTGAGTTCTCGTATCGAACACGTCCAAGGAACATTGCTTGTAGATGCTCCTGGAAACAAAAGTGGTAAGGAGGAAATTCCGATTTTTCCAAGTCTTCAGACGTCAGCGCCTAGTTATGTCTACTACGATTTGCCTCAGACACACGATACGGCATACACGCGTGATAGCTTCTACTTTGCGTTAGATCCGTTTTCGTTCAACAGCCTAGATAACTATACTAAGGAGCAGCTCCGCTTTAAGGGAATGATGTATTCGGCGATGATTTTCCCTCCTTACAAAGAGGATATTTACGTTCGAGAAGAGGATAGTAGCCTCGGTCACCTTACAGAAACGGCAGCAGGTGGTTGGCCGACCTACCAGCGCAAGGGCAACTTTGAAGGTGCACTCGATTTGAGTAACAAAGGATATTACGGAGAGGGTACATTGAAGTACCTAACGGCAACCGTAGATGCATTAGACTTCTTGTTCAAGCCAAAGCGAATGTCGGCAACGGCGAAGGCTTTTAACATGGTTGAGGATCGTACAGGTTCCCCCAAAACTCCAAAAGCTAGCGGTGAAGATGTAAGTCTTGATTGGGCTCCTTACCTGGACAGTATGTACGTCCAAAGTGAAGAGGCTGCCTTTAACATTTTTGCTAGTGGTGAGCACAAGCTTGAAGGAAGGTTAATCCTTACCCCGTCTGGCCTTAAGGGTCAAGGCGTGCACGATTGGCCGCTGGCCACATTGAGGTCTAGACTACTTGCCTACGGACCTTTCTCTGCGGATAGTGATACGTTGTATCTCGCCATCAAGACAGAAGATGGAGAAAACATTGCCCTAGAAGCTGACAACCTCAACGGTCAAACCGATTTCGATAAGAACATTGGTGTTTACAAGGCCAACGATGAATTTATCGTCATCGATTTGCCGGCGAACATGTACCAGACGAGCATGAATGAATTCACTTGGGATATCAACTCTCGAGAGATTGCATTCAAGAGTAAGCCTGGTCAATTAGGTAAATTCGTTAGTACGGCACCCGATCAGGACAGCCTTTATTTTGAAGGTGAGACAGCGAAGTATAACCTCGCAGGTTCAAGTCTAGACTTAGGTGGGGTTCCTTTCATTGCCACCGCTGATGCATTGGTCTACACTGCAGATGGTGAAGTTCAGGTTTCGCTTGGTGGTGAGATGGGTGAGCTCAAAAATGCTCGCATTGTTGCTGACACGATCAATAAGTTCCACGTTATCGATAGTGCCACCGTCAACATTAAAGGACGTAAGGGATACACCGCGCGTGGTTACTATCGCTACGACCTTCCTTCGCGTACCCAACGAGTGCTCTTTGCAGAGGTTGTCGGTGAGCGTATCGGAAAAGGTAAGAGTTCGGAAAAGGCAGCCGTGACCCGTGCAAGCGGCGAAGTCAAAAGCGCTGATAAATTCTACATCGACGAAAAGACAAGTTTCAAAGGAATTATCACCTTGGATGCGAGTCGACCAGAGTTGACCTTTGATGGATTTGCGAAGCTTGATGCACCAGGAGTTGATAAGCCGCGCTGGTTTAGCATCAATACACTTGGAAATAAGGATAACCTGCTCATTCCATACGACCTTCCTAAAGCGCCAGAAGGTGATGATTTGTACACCGGTATATTCCTGAGTCGTGAATCTCAAGAAGCATATCCATTGGTGTTCCAACCAACGCATACAGGGCAGGATCGTGCAATTCTTGACCTTAGTGAAGGACTGTTGGATCATCGTCCGAAGTCGGAAGAATTCCTTGTTGGAGATAGTTTGCGCGTGCTTGGAAAGACTAGGCAAGGTGCAATGATGTCGATCAATGTCAACACCGGAGCGATCAAAGCAAACGGTCCGTTGGCCTTAGGCGATGAGCTTGATTACATTTCGGTAAAGGCCGCAGGTGACCTTAAGACTGGGTACGAAAAACCTGCGAACGGCGGTCGTTTCCCTGCCTTAGAAACAGATGCGTTGCTGAGTATCGATCTAATCATTCCGGAGAAGTTGCTCAATTTAGTTGCGGCAGATATCACGGCTGCAGGCTTTGATGCGCCTGACGTGAACTACGCAACACAATCCACCTTTTTGCAGCAAGCACTACCTAACTGGGTTGCCAATCCGAAGGATTCTTCGAGTATTGCAGCAGCGAAGGGTGGGGCATTCGTCTTGCAGAAAAACGAACCTAAGCACTCGTTCATCTTTCCAAAATTGCCGCTCGTCTACAATGGTGAATACCAGAGTTTCTTTAGTGCGAATAACAAGATTGATATCGCCTTCATCAACGGTTCAGCTATTCATAAGCGCATTGAAGGCTATGTTGAAATCAAGATGCCTGGCAGTGGTGATGACCGTCTGTATGTCTACCTGAAGAGTCCAAGTGATACATGGTACTTCTTCGGCTTTAAGCAAGGTATTCTCAACGTTTCAAGCAGTAGTCCACGATTCATGGAGAGTCTCGAGAGCCTCAAGTCTAAAGAGCTTGCGATCAAGATGGACGACGGTGAGATTTACGAAATTTTGCCTGTGAATGCAGGAAGCGCAGCTTCGTTTGTGGCAAGGGTGAAGGAGGCTAGATAAGCACGGGTCCTGCGGATTGTCAATCTCGAGGACATCAGGTCTTTCTTCCTGTGGGCGCTGGAAAATCAGTCCTGCTTAGCACTTCTGTGTGCTCCTCAAGACATATGATGAAAAACGGTACAGTTTTAGACATATAAGCCTCTGGCAGCTTTTGTGTCGTCGATTACATGCATTTTTCGACGGCACAAAGGCTCTAACCCAGAGCTTTATGCGCATACTTCACCTTCTCTGCAGTCTACTCCTTCTAGGAGCATTAGCAGAAACCCTTCAAGGCCAAACCTTTGTAACGGCTAACTACGTGCCGTCCACTGGTCGACCGACCCAACTCAACGTCTGCGGTGATACCGACATGGCGGTGTATCGAGTTGCACAAGAAGCGTCTGCACAACCGTTATCCAATATCACCGTTACGGTTGAGCTTTTTGAAGGAATGAGAGCAGTTGGCTTTGATGCTTCGGCATCTTCTCCTGGCGTAAGTGTAGTGAGTTTGGCTGATCCAACAAGACCCGTATTATCGCTACCAAACCTTAACCGAGCAATAGGTAACCCGAGTGCAGATTTTGCGCTCATACTTGAAGCACGTTGTGGGATTAAAGACTCAATTGCTCAGAATAACTTGCTGTCTGTTTTTGATGAAATTGTAGTTGACTTCACTTCTATTGGTTCTAATCGTTCAGAGCGAGAAGCTATTGATCCTTACCTCGCAGCAATCACCTTTCCGGTATTTAGTCTTACAGATTCGTTAGGACGATCACCGCTTCGAGTAGGAGAAGAGGTAACACGTTTCATCAAGATTGCCAATGGATCATTCCGTGGATATGCAGACACGGTTAGGTATCAATTAGAGCAAGGACCAGGAGCAACAGTTCAGGCTATTCGGGTGAATGGCATCAGCAAAACACTCACAAAAACGTTAACTCCAGCTGGAGATACACTTGTTGAATTGGTGCTAGCAGGCACAGACTTTAATGCAAATACCGTAGGCGGTGTTGCTGGTAATGGAGACGCACGCTTTGATCCAGATGAGCGACTAGAAATCCAAGAAGACCTACTCATTAATACCTGTAACGAGAGCCGTATCGCTCGACACACCACACTATTTGGTTGTGACGAAGTGTATTGCGACCAGACAGAAATTCAGAGTGACTTGCCGATCGGTAGCGGTCAGCCAGTGCTAGAAATTACAAAGACAGCCGTCTTCCCTGATGTTGAAGTAGGCTATTGTCAGCCAGGTGAATTCACCATTATCATCACAAACCTTGGTCGTGAGACGGATCCTACCTTTGGAGAAGCACGTGACTTAGCCTTGAGTATGATTCCCGACTTCGGTGGAGGACTTGCAGCTAACGGATACAGCATTTCACAGATCGATGTGGCAGGCGTTACACTTCCAACCTTGGCTCCCGTATTCAAACTGGATACGATTGCTGCTTTTGGTTCTGATCCAGACGGAGCAGGTGGCCTAGAAGACCTTGACGGTGATGGATTCTTTGATGACCTCGCTATTCTTGAACAGTTTGAGGTGAAGGTCTACTATGACTTTGACTGTTCTGCTGTTGCAGGCGATGACCTTTCAGAGAACTGCGCCAATAACGCAACGACGACATTCCAAGCATACGCGTACTACGATAATGCTTGTGGTAACCGTCTAACAGGAAGGGATATTAACCTTCATTCACCAAGAAATATTCAGGACGACTTCGAGCAACGCACCCAGCCGGATGCCTTTTCAGAAGGAGCTCCTTTTCAAATAGAACTTGAATTTGGACGCCTTGTGTTCAACTTCGAAAACAGTTGTTCTGCTAATGCAGAGATGCGTGCGTATGTGGTTTTGCCGCAAGGTGTAACCATAGACGCTGGTACGAGCAACATGAGCCGTGGAGGTCCAGGAATGCCGCTGCTAGGTGTAACGCAGGTAGCTGATACAGCAATGCTACGCTTTAGTCCCGCAGGAGAAGCTTTCTTGTCAGGTGTCTACACACTTACGCTTGGACTGAGTGCTGATTGTACAGCGCCGTTGGGAGAAACAAACTTCCCTACGACAGTCGCGTACTTCTGTCCAGACTGTGCTTGTGAGCATGTTTGGATTTGCGAGAACATCGTAGGTCCTTGGATTCACAAAACATCGCCTCCATGTTTGGCGTCAGAGCTATTCCCATGTCCACAGGGTGTGCAAGGAAGTAGCTTCGAGATCAATAGAACCACTTTCGGGTTCTTCGATCAGAACTTTACGAACCCATACGATGCATTCTCGGCTAATACGAAATCTGCAATTCCTGCCGATAGTATATTGATCACGATGAACGGTACAGCTGGTGATAATATCGTTGGAGATAGCCTCGGCGTTATCCTTCACTATTTCACTCCTAATGATCAGACTGACACTTCAGGACTCTTCTTGCTCGGTGGAGGTACCATCGAATGGAAAGACGGCGTGACCTGGCGTACTTGCGCTATTCCTCCAACGATCCATACTTTGGAGAACGACACCACAGAAACGTGGCAACGATTTGATTTAAGCCAGTGCTTGATTGACAACGGATGGAACATTACTCCTGGTGACAGTATCCAGTTTAATGGCTTGTTTGAGATCAACCCACTCGGGCCAATGCTCTCAACCTATGAGTTCGTAGAAGATCTTCGTGGAGGTTTCTTCGCTGTAGAAGGCGGAACAGAGACCTTGTGTGATCAGTTCGGTGAAGTGTTCCGTGTAGGACGCCCTTTCACTGTATTTGGCGTGCCAAGCAACGGTAGCTTCCCGAAAGGATGTGATCCAGCATCTCTCGATTTCCGTCTAACGGGAGTGAATCGAGGATACTTTGAAGAATTCGGTAACGAGTTCCGTCGATCTGCTCGCTTGGATAGTGTGATTCTCACCTTCGATCCAGCGATTCTAACGGCTTACGAAGACATCACTGTAGAACTACAAGTAGCTGCTCACCCAACACAGGGTAGTACTTTCTTCCCGATTCGACCACTTTCTGATTTCCCTGACGGGCGATATGTGCTCCTGCTCGATACGCTTGATCACTCCTCTAACCTGGTTGTAATCGATCCGTTCCTCTACAACATGAGGGTGAATCTCACGCCAAACTGTAGTTCGATTCGTTCGAGTACAGCAGGAGATGCACTCTACCCAATGGAGGCTGTTCCTTACTATCGCGAGCGTTACTATGCTACAGATATTGGGGCAGGTTCGGGTGTCGAGATTGTCACTGAAGACTGGCCATTGGTCATGACATACGAGGATCCAGCGATTTTGCGCATGGATATTTTGACTCCTCCGTATCAGCGTATTACTGCCGATACAGCCTTCATCCAGATGGAGATTTGTAATATTTCGACAATCTCTCGTGCTGGCCGATCTTGGTTGACCTTTAACGATACGACTACGCTTCAAATCGTAGAGGCACAATTAATTGACGATCCGAGTAATCCTGTAGATCTTACAATAGAGACATTTACGGGAGGACATTACGTGAACATGGAAGCGCTCGAGCAGGTGAATGGTGTCAATACCAGTACACAGGTTTGTAACCTGGTTCGCCTTAAGGTCTTGACCACAGGTTGTGGCGTAAACGGAATCCGTTTCGCTACAGGATGGGGTTGTGAAGCAGCACCGCCTATTGGCTGGACACCAGACCTTGATGCATCTTGTATTGATGATAATGGACTCAGCGAGTTTGAGCCAATTGCTCCATTCTTGGAGGCCGATCTTATTTCTCAGCATGTTGCTCCTGTAGACCTTTGTACTCCGATCATCTTGGAGTTCCAAGTCAATAACGCACAAGCTGGGCGTGCTTACGACATTCTTTCTGAGTTCCATATTCCGGAAGGATTGGAGTACATCGCAGGAAGTGCCGTAGTTGCATATCCACCGTCATCGCCTTTCCAATTGGTTGTTTCGGATCTTATTCCGAGTGACACCACCTTGCGTGGTTTCGGGTGGCAATTCCCAGACCTAAGTGCTGTGCATTCGCATCTCGCGGCAAATGGACTACAAGGATTTGAAGCCGGCAACCCAACGGATAGCAACCGTTTTGTAATCCAGCTCACCTTTGAGACAACATGTAATTACCGTTCTGGAAGCATCGTTTACTTCGACGCAGAAGGAAACGAAGCTTGTGGTGACCAAACCAACCTTGCTGCTGCGGAAAGTGCAGCGCTTGAGATCAATGGCGTAGTTCCTGATGGATCGCACGTGTACACGGTTGCCTTTGATCCAGACTCACGAATTGGTATTTCTACAGCAACGTCTGTACTTGAGGTTATTGCAACCAATGTGGGTACTGACCCGACAGATGCTGACGATGTACTTCAGATCACTATTCCTGAAGGCTACCTCTACGAGGCTGGTACTACACAAGGAATTGCTCCAAGCGGATTTATCGCTGCGGAGCCAATCGTTACCGTAAATGGTGCTGTCACAATGCTTGAATTTGGCCTGCCAGTAGGCATGGTTCCTGGCGATGCAGCTCGCATTCGTTTTGAAGTGCGTCCAGACGTGGTTGCGTGTGGTGATAATCCAGAGGCAGCAATTGCGGCGGTTCGCTACATGGACGCGATTTGCGTTTCAGGAGGCACAGTATGTCGCATTCCAACAGACATTACCCAAGGTGGTGGTTCTCTTGTGACGCTTCCTGCTGGAGACGTTTTCGTACCCGTTGTAAATGTCAACACTTCAACGTGTGAGACTGCAGACAACGAGTTCGTTACTATTGATATCGATCTGAATGCAACTGGTTTTGTATTGAATGGATCACCTGTAGGAGTTACGCTCTTCTACGATACAAACGGTGATCAACTCGGTAATGCAGGCGACGATGTAATAAGTGTTCAATCACTTACAAATACAGCAGGAGAGTCCACCGTTAATTTCAGTTTTAGCGGAAGCTTAGACAGAGATTGGCTCAACGATCTCATCTTGTTTATTGACAGTACCGGTCAAGCGGTTTGTGCTCCACAACACCTTGATCTTGACTTGCCACGACTTGTGAATGCAGGTACCCAAGACGTATTCAACATTTGTATCAGTGAGGATGCATCGGTAGCGTTAGGAGATGTAAACTGCGCAACTGCTACGGATGTCATGTACAGCTGGACGACTGCTCCTGTTGGCTTTGAGACCTTCCTAAGCGATGCAACCGCAGCCAACCCAACCTTCACCGCGCCAGATCCATACACTGGACCTGATACGATTCTGTATATCCTTGAGAGTAATCGACTAGGAGTTGGAACCACTTCTGATTCAGTGACTGTAGTAGTTGGTCCGGGTGTAACACTTGGTCTAGTCGCCTCCGTGTCGATTAACTATGGTGAAGCGATCATTCTGACGCCAAACATCATTGTAGGAACAGCTCCATTCACATACGCATGGACTCCTGATTCTACCTTGAGTAGCGGAACAGATGCACAGCCGATTGCCAATCCTGTCTTTACGACAAATTACAGCGTGACCATCACGGACGTATACGGATGTAGTGCTACAGCAAGCCAAGAGGTTGTCGTCAACGATCCGATCGTTCCAATCGCGATGCCTTCTGATACCACGATCTGTCCAGATGGATCAGTGCTCTTACAGGTTACTGGCGGACCAATCATCACGTGGATTCCACGTGCGACCAACCCAGCACTCGGTGGTATAAGCACCACGACTGGAGGAACCGTACTCTTTGCCTCCCAAGGTGGAGTAGGAGAGTACCTCTTTGATGTTGAAGTAGAAGATCCTGCCTTTCCAGGTTATACAGCTACGACAACTGTGCGAGTGGTTTCTGACCCGAACGCAGGATGTTTAGGTCGTTGCGATTTCCCTGAGCTGATTAGTGAGGTGGTTATTTCGACCGAATGTGGTGAGACGGTAGGTTCAATTGACCTTCGTTTTGGCGCAAGCTTAGCAGGTTATACCAGTGAATGGACAGATGCTTCTGGAACTGTGCTTGCGCAAAACCAGTCAACCATAACTGACCTTGGCGTAGGTATTTACCGATTCTATGCAGAGGATGTAACCGATCCGATCTGTTTCTTCGAGCACTTTTCTTACGTAAGTGCAGCAAACGCTCCTCTCGGAATCGTTGCAGGCACAGACAGTGATTGTGGTGCATCGAATGGTTCGGCGACGATTACTCCAGCTACGCTGACAGCGGATTGGCCAGACGGAACAAGCAGTCTTACTCGATCAGATTTAGCACCCGGCGAATACCGTGTTGCGATCTATGATGCAGTCGATCCGACGTGTGTGCGTTTCCAAACTGTGACGATTGGTGAAACCAACGGTCTTGTTATTACCGCCAACACAAACCAGCTTCCCGATTGTGGGGTAGCCAATGGTTCTGTGACACTCGATGTACAAGGTGGATCAGGTAACTACGATTTTGCATGGAGTACGAATAACGAAACCAATACCAACCTTCCAGCTGGTGCATACCACGTGGAAGTTACAGATCGCATCAGTGGCTGTAGTGGTGAGGTAAGCTTTGTTCTTCAAAATAATGTTCCTGCTGCGGTCGTAAATATGATCGGAGTCAATCCTGAAACATGTCCAGATGACAATACAGGAAGTATTGATTTCACCGTCGGATTTGACGGTGCGTTCGTTGGTCCTGCAGATACGCTCATTATCTCTTCTAGAGGAGATACACTCGTTAACGGTAGCCTCGCTGCTGGGAACTATTGCATCGTCATACTTGACCAAAGTGGTTGTGTAGCAGGTGGTGATTGTATCACGCTTGAAGCGCCAAACGCAATTCGAATTGACATGGAAGCAGGAGATGCTTGTGGTACCGATAACGGTCCATTGAACATCATTGTCAGAGAAGGACGACTTCCGTTCACGTATACGTTTAGCGACGGCACGGTAACGAATGATGTGACTTCAGCAATGTTTGCCTCTGGTGCACATACGGTTACTATTGCAGATGCTGCAGGTTGTACCGTTTCAGCAGGCTTTGAGATTGGTCAGTGTCCACCTTGTGGGTACTTCCCGACCATGCCAGACACGACAATCCTTCAGTCTTCTTGTGGTGGAACGACAGACTTCTGTCTGCCGGGCATTGCTACCAGAGCAGATGAGATTGTCATCTTCACTGGTGATACACTTTACTCCGCGGGAATTGTGGGTTGTGATTACGGACGTACTCGATTGACTTACCTCATCGGTATACTGAACTTCGCCGTGCCAATGGATGTAACCTGGACCGTTAACGGAACGGAGTTTACCGCTACTGTTGCGACGTTAGCTGAGCTTATTCAGTTCTTCCAAGACAGTGATCCAATGGGTAACTGGGTGTATGACACACCAAGTACAGCTATTGTAGGCGGTCAGCAAACGGGGGTTTACTCTACGTTTGATGCTCAACGCCAAGGCAGTAGCCTCGTGAATCAGATTCCATACAACGAACGAATTGAGCCTTTAGGACTTGCCATTCAACTTCCTCCAGGACTGCACAGAGTAATCATACTTGATACGCTTGCTCCTTGTGCGGATACGCTTTGGGCACGAGTGAATTGCACAATCTCTGATACCATTGAGATTGATATCCCGGTTACGACAACAGACACGTTCTGCTTCGATACGACCGATTTGATGGGTAACATCGTCAGTATGACGAACACCTGTCTTGATGAGACCTATGCGACGTACACCAACTTGAATGATACTTGTGTCACCATCATGGGTAACACGGTAGGCAGTCAGACTGGCTGTTGGGTGCTTTGTGATGACCTGGGCGTATGTGATACCACTTTCCTCATTGTCAATGTGATTCAGCAACCGTTGATTTGGCGCGATACAGTAGAAGTGAACGGCTCCGATCTGCTCTGTCTCACAGCAGCTGATCTTGGCTTGTTGCCAGGTGCATTTACGATTACGAATAACTGTGCAAATGCTTCAGGAACGTTCGTCGATATCTTTGTCGATGATGTAGCTGATTGCATTGAGTACGATGGTCTGCTTGTAGGAGAAGAGACGGCTTGTCTTGAATTCTGTGACTTGATGGGCAATTGCGTTCAGGGGCAACTTATCGTTACGGTAATTGAACCAGCTTCCGTCAAAACCATCTTGTACGACACCATCTTCATCAATCAGACCGAGGCAATTTGCTTTGATACGGTTACGAACTTCGATGAACTCAACATCTTCAGAGATGCTGCGCTACTTGTCGAAACAAGTGTAGATAGTCTTGATGAAACGTGTATGACGTACCGTGGCTTAGAGCTCGGTCAGGATACGCTTGGTGTAGAGGCTATTCGAACGGATGGCACAGTAGAGCAGGTTTGTATCGTCATTACGGTCGTTCCTTACCTCGGTTCGCCGGAAGCGGTGAGTGACTCTACCTGCACGCAGCGCAATACGCCGATTCGTCTCAATGTGCTAGCAAACGATCAAGTGTACGGTGGTGTAGGAAGCTTCGAGATTCTCGATGGTCCTGATCCTGTCGATGGTACAGTTGTGATTAATTCTGACAATACGATCACGTTTACACCGGCTGCAGACATCTGTGCGCGAGACGTGACGTTTACGTATCAGGTTTGTAATACAACGCCTGACAGTTGCTCTATAGCGACGGTCACGATTTGTATCGAGTGCGATCGTCTGATTGTCTTTACCGCAGTATCACCGAACGGTGATGGCATGAACGATGTCTTCTATGTGGCGAAGATCGAGGACTTCCCGAACAACATGCTTCGCATCTACAACCGTTGGGGTAACCTCGTTCACCAAGAGGCAGGCTATCTCAATACTTGGACGGGTACCTATGAGGGTGATCCACTTCCAGACGGTGCTTACTTCTTCATCCTTGATGTAATGAATGAAGGGGTAGAAGATACGTATCGCGGGTACATAGAGATAATGCGATAGGACTGAACTTGTACTGCTAGCCACCGGTTCGCAGTTAATATTCTAGCAGAAAAAAGCCCCGACGCAGTGATGTGTCGGGGCTTTTTTATTCGTGAAAAAACAGAATTAATGGTGTACATAGGCCAGTTTCTTTTGAGGATAAAGTGTTAAAGTTTGATTTATACCGCGTTCATGTTTTATTTTACAGCTGCTATGTTATATGTTTGGAGTCTATTCATTTAACTATAATACACGGAAATGTTACCAATTCCCCAATTCCCCAATTCCCCAATTCCCCAATTCCCCAATTCGCATCTCCTTTTCTTTTTTGAAAGAAAAAGGTAGCGCACATTTTTTCGCAGTACTATTCATGTTAAGCTTTGCGAGCATTTTTAGCACAGCAATTGCACAAACTCAAGATCACTTCTTAGAGTCAGAACAAACTTCAGCAGGCCTTACAGATGAAGCTTTAGTTCGCTACAATGAATTATCTAGTTCATCTCTATACACTTCAGTTGCTCTGGTTGACGTAGTTCCTCTTCATAAGAGTGTAAATTCAGATGGTGAAATTCAATTGGCAGATCCAGAAAATCTCTGTCCAAAATTCCTACTCCAAGCACAATCAGTTCAGTATTCCGGATCATATGATTACGAGTGGTCAGGTTTTGACGCAGGTTCAGATGCTGATGATGAATGTGATTGTCAGACTAGACAATATACCGAGATTCGAACGTCTGATGGACTCCTTGCAACCTTACGCATTGATGACAGAGGCTATCACATTGAAGAGATTTCTTCGAACCTAGCAGCAATCTGCAAATTTGATCCAGATGCAAATTCTGTGAATTTTTGTGGAGTTGGATCTTCAGAGGATAATGGAGGCGATTATGGAGAAGCAACCAATACAGATATCTCACTTGATCAGCGGACGGACAACTATTGTCCCGTCGACGTTCTTTTCATTTCTACGCAAACAGTTGCAGATTCGCGCGACCTAGGCATGTTGTCAAGTCGTTGCATACAGGACTTTAATCATATTGCAAGGAATAGTAGAATAAATAACAGAGACTTAAAACTACGAAGAGTTGGTCTAGAGATTATTCCATTTACTCCAACCGGAAATGGTGCATTTGACTTAGCCGCACTAAGAGCTGCCGGAGGGCAAGTTGATCTATTAAGAGCTGCATCAGGTGCCGATATCGTAGTGTATATGCATGATAGGGCTTATGGCGGTGCATTGGGGGCCGTTTCTGCGATTGCTGCTGCTGCAAATTTGGCATATTTACACGTAGACGTAAATACAGCCGTTGGAGATATACCAGTCTTTGCACATGAAGCTGGTCATATCTTTGGAGCGCGACATAGTGTAGACTCAGACCAGACTCCAGGTGCTATGCACTCAAAAGGAATTTGGAAATGTTGGAAAAGACATAATACTACAGTCGTTGAAGGTGGTGCAGGTGGTGTTAGAATTCCCTATTTTTCGAATCCCAATATTCAGTACCGAGGAAAAACTATTGGATCAACCGCACGAGAGAACGCATCAGCAACAATACGAGGAGCTGCATGTGGAGTATCCGCATTTAGAGCAATTCCTCAGGTTCCTGCATTTTCTGGGCAAATTGTAGGTCCAAACTGGGCATGTCCAGGTCATACCGTAGTTGTAAGTACTGAGATTAATACAGCACCTTTAGGAACTATTACATATCAATGGTTTTCCTCATTAGATGGAATTAATTATTCTCAGGTGCCGAGCCAAAGTACGAATGGATGGACATCTATATCTGTTCCTTTTGATTATGGAGACGTCGTTTTTGTTCGAGTTCTAGCTACGGCTTCTGATGGCTCAACATTGCAGATGGAAATGCCAATAGGAGCAGAATGTGATGACGATCATGGAGGGAACGGTCCCCAGAAAGTCTCAAGTTCGAGTACCTTGTCTCATGCCGAGAACAGTAACCTCTCACTGATTAAAGTAGATGAAGCTGGCGTGCTGGTTGAGTTGAAAGGTTCACCATCTAATCCTGAGTCGATACCTTTTATTGTTACTGATTCAAGTGGTAAAATTGTGGCAAATATTAAAGGGGCTAGCTTTGGTGAGACTTATGTTCCGTTAAGTAATATTCCGCAAGGGTTATATTTTCTCTCAACTTCAACAAGTATCAACGAAATTGGTGCGCAAACTATTAAGTTCCTATGGGCCAATTGAAGTTTTCTTTCATCTGTTTTTATTTGCTCTTATCTGTTTTCCTTGTTTCATGTGATAAGAATAATTCAACATCTAGATCAGTCCCAGAAGAAAGTTTTGAAGGCTCTTTGAATGGAGTGATTTGGCCTGCTGTTGTCTCAACGGTCATGCCTAACGATTCAGAACCTATGTCTGAAACGAATGTAGGAACTATCTCCTTTGTCATCTCTAACGAAAGGGGGGACAAAAGGCAAGAGATGTTTCTCGTGAGTGATTGGACAAAAAGGAATAAGAACCCTATGATATTGAAAGATGTGGTTTTTGAGAATGATTATGCAAATAGTGTTTATGCATTGTTTGTAAATTATATCGACGATAGTGTCCCTGCAGCGACCTATAGGATCGATTCATCATTTCCGAATGAAATTGCCCTTTCGTACTTAGACCATGATTTAGGTGTGTATGGAGGTTCCGTATCAGCTAGGTTAATTGCAGAGCCTGGAAGTGTAGCGAACGTCGAGGCTTTTGGTTATCCAGATACTTTAGATGTTGCAGTAGAATTTATCATTCACTTTAACTTCAAATAGACTTGACTATTTGACTTTAAATTTTTAATAAGAAAGCCCCGATGCAGTGATGCGTCGGGGCTTTTTTATTCGTGAAAAAACAGAATTAATGGTGTACATAGGCCAGTTTCTTTTGAGGATAAAGTGTTAAAGTTTGATTTGCACAGTGTTCACGATATGTGTGTGCCCAGAATGGGCTTCATCTGGTATAAAGATATCAGATTTTCTAAGTGGTGCAAGTCCACTGACAGCTAGTTGGTTATGCTGTCTAGTAAGCCGCAAGGGCGTCTGGAGTGATCCGAGGTCTGAAGTAAGCGGGACTGCAAAAGCGGGTACGGACGAACAGGAACTGCATAAGAGGCTGTGCATGGAGGTCGAGGTGGCACATCTCATCAAAGGCCGTAGCCAATAATCCATGCGCAGTAGATGCAGCCGCGATCCGCTGAAAGATAGAGCTCTTACCTGGGGAGGTCTTCTTGGTCATTAATTGACGAAGCGAAGAAGTCAGCCGAAGGCATAGTAGGGGAGGTAAACCCGAGGACTGCGACCAACCTTGTTGTTGGCGTAAGCTTGGAGAGACTGGCCCTGAAGGCCTGAACATGAACCGCTGGAAGGCTTTCTAAATCCAACTCAGACATTTATCGCCGACCACAACGTGGGGCGTAGTTCGATTTGGGATTAGAGTGCTGGAAGGCAAGAAGTTAGTTGTTTTCGTATGAGTACACTGCTGGCCAAGATTTTGAGTAAGTCGAACTTGCGGATAGCCTACGAACGCGTAGTATCCAATCGGGGCAGTAGTGGGGTGGACGGTATGAGCGTGAAGGATCTTTCGGGATACCTAAGCAAGTACTGGCCACAACTAGAAGCATCCATTCGAACTGGCCAGTATCATCCTGAGCTGGTTCGAGGAGTTGAGATACCAAAACCCAACGGTGGCATAAGACTACTGGGTATCCCGACGGTGTTGGACCGCTTTATTCAGCAGGCAATACATCAGGTGTTGTCGCCTCTATTTGATGTGGATTTTTCACCGTTCAGCTATGGATTTCGAGTTGGTCGCAACGCCCATCAGGCGATGCGAACTGCACGAGGCTATATCAACGCTGGTTATCAAGAGATAATCGACTTGGACTTGAAGAGTTTCTTTGACGAGGTAGATCACGATCTGGTGTTGAATCTGCTGAAGCGTAAGGTGAAAGAACCTGTATTGCTCAAGCTAGTACAACGGTACTTGCGTGCGGGCTTACTGTTAGGCGGAATGAATAATGTACGGTCGAAAGGGACACCGCAAGGTGGCCCATTAAGTCCGTTGCTGTCAAACATCCTGCTGCATGGGTTTGATGTAGAGCTAAGCCGCCGAGGCCATCGGTTTGTGCGTTATGCGGATGACTGTAGTATTTTCTTACGGTCACGTCGATCAGCACATCGTGTACTTCGGTCGGTAAACAAGTTCTTGGGGACGAAATTGAAACTGCGAGTCAACAAAGAGAAGACGTCAATCTGCCGTCCTGTCAAGTTTGAGTTGCTAGGCTTTGGCTTTGTACCCACGTATAAGAAAGGTGAGAAGGGCAAGTACAACTTTGTGGTAAGCCGCAAGTCTTGGCTTCGTTTGAAGTGTAAGATCAAGGTGATCACGAGAAAGACAAGCCCCGCAACCTTTGATGAACGCTTGATAAATCTGAATTCCCTAATGACAGGCTGGTTGGGCTATTTCCGGCTAGGCAAGATTTGGGCAAAGCTTCGAGATTTAGATGGATGGATACGTAATCGCCTACGCTATTGCATTTGGAAACAGTGGAAGAAACCTGATCGTCGGATGCGTGCTTTTCGTCAGCTTGGCATTCCGTCTGGGATGTCTTATGCCTGAGCGTTTTCAAGTACGCTGATTCTGACGAAATTGAGAGGGTTTAGATCAGGATTAGGCGAAAAGCGCAAGTGCTAACTGGTTAGCTTGAGCATTTTCAACAACAT
>JBGCGF010000075.1:0-8687 GCA_045110575.1 Saprospiraceae bacterium | reverse complement strand
TTGGTCAACATATTCGTACTCAACCAGAATGCGTTGAAAGCGATTGATCAACAACCTAGGCATGAAGGTTAGCTCACCTCTGTTGTAGTCGATTACGTAATCTTGGTCAATGCCTCGTGTCAGCAGCTTTCCGTCGAGGTAGATACGCTCTGTGCCTGCAAGTACAATAACGAAAGGCTCTCCGCGCTGACCAGAAAGTCGATACGGTCCCTGATTACCATCGTCAACGGCAAGTTGGATTCTGTTGAATTGTCCTCTCGCCGCAGCGACTCCAATACTGCTGCGGGTAGAGTCCTGAGACTTACCGTAGTTGTAGTTGAGGCCTTGCAGGTTTTTGTCGAACCTAAGAAAGTGGCCCTGTTGTGATCGGAGACTATAATCTCCAGCGGTGAGGCTGTGCTTGTCTTTTGCTACGGTGATAAAGAGCTTGTCGAATTCCTGAAGTTGAACGGTATTACCTTCTGGCTGTAGCGGTATGTTTTGGTCTGAAACGACCGCCGCGACGGTAAGACCTCCGCCTAAGTCTCCATTTAATTGGAGATCGAGTCTACTATCGAGTACTAAATTCTGACTGTTGCCAAACCTTAACCCACGGCCAAAGGAGCCCCGATAGTCTACGGCACCAAGTTCGTTGCGCAGTTCTCCGACGGTGATTCCAAGGCCATCATTCAAGATTTCGTCAATTGGCCGTTCGTTCATCAAGCGAATGGAATCCAATTGATTGTAAACTTCAGCCACAGGTGGAATGAAAATTCTATAGCTCCAACGTACAAGCGTTGAGCCGGGGAGGTCGTCTAAAGCAGCTGAAGCAATCCACCAATTACCATTTTCGTGCTCGACCTGAACTTTAGTATTTGAGGGCGTTCCAGTGATTATTGCATGAACAGAGTTCTTGAAATACCGAATAGACGATAAGTCTAACGTATCTGAAACCAAGAGCGTGTCGATGCGTAAATTACGTGTATCTCCGATAGCAGTTTGTGCTCTTGCTGCGGAAACAGTCAAGACCATACAAAAAACAAGAAGCCAGTTTAGCAAATGCACAGTAAGGGTAAACGTACAGCTTGTAGATGTGGTACGAAGAGGAAGTAAATCAGTTCAACTTCTGTCATCGTGCTGCTACCGAGATAAGGGTAAAATGCACGTTATCTATATGTCTTACTCGATAAGGGTATTTTCTGCATCGATTATGGCTTTACTTTTGGTAACCCCATAAACAGCTATAATCCCTTGAAAAAATTCTACAATAGAGCAACTGTATCCTGTGCAGTAGCATTGATGTCGCTTGCATTTTCACAAGAGATGGAAGCCCAGGAGTATCGAACCATTGATGGATCGAATAACAACCCCGTAAATGTACTTTGGGGTGTTACAGACGCTCAGATGCAGCGCTGGGACACAGCATGTTACGGTGATAGTATTTCTACACCGGCAGGAGCCAATAGGCCTAATCCTCGCGAGATTTCAAACGCGCTTTTCGATCAGAATCTTACGCTAATTGACCCCACTGGACTCAGCGATTTCTGCTGGGTTTTCGGTCAGTTTATCGATCATGACATCACACTCACTCCCGACGGGAGCGAGCTAGCGCTTATCAGCGTTCCGATGGGAGATCCGAGTTTTGATCCTTTTAATACAGGAACTTCGATCATTCCTATGCACCGCAGCGAATTCGTTGTTGGAACAGGAACGTCAATCGCAAATCCTAGGGAGCACGCAAATGCGATCACCACCTTCATGGATGGCTCGGGTATTTATGGCTCGGATCAAACTCGTGCAGACTGGTTACGCACCTTCTCTGGAGGTAAATTGAAGTCTTCAGCAGGCAACCTATTGCCCTACAATACACTTACAGGCGAGAATTCAGGTAGCATTGACATCAATGCTCCGCACATGGATAACCCTGTGGGCGCAGCATCTACGATTTTTGTCGCTGGAGATGCACGATGCAATGAGAACACGCTTCTCATTACCATGCACACTCTCTTTATGCGGGAGCATAATCGTCAGTGTGATGTAATAGCAGCGGCTAATCCTGGCTTGAGCGACCAACAGCTCTATTTAAAAGCACGTCAGCTTACGTCTGGCATCGTTCAGTCTATCTTTTATAACGAATGGATGCCAGCCGTAGGGATTGAGCTTCCGACTTATCAAGGGTATGACCAGACCGTGAATCCTGCAATCGCAAATACGTTTGCAGCTGCAGCTTTCCGAATGGGACATACGCTATTGAACGGCGACATTCGCCGTTTGCATCCTGATGGGACGCCATTCTCAGGAGTTCCACTCGATCTGAAAGATGCTTATTTTAACCCAGCATCGCTTCCGGCAGCTGGAGGTGTAGAGCCTTTCTTAAAGGGAATGGCAGAGCAGACGCAGCAATCTTTTGATGCACAGGTCATCGACGATGTACGAAATTTCCTCTTCGGCCGACCTGGTCAGGGGGGACTTGATCTCGCTTCAATTAATATTAACCGTGGGCGTGAACGAGGCCTTCCAGATTACAACAGTATTCGGGAAGCACTCGGCCTAACTAGAATCAATCAGTGGTCAGAAGTGATTGATGATCTAGCTACTATATCAACGCTCCAAAGTCTATATGGTGGCCTTGGTGATGTTGATCCTTGGGTTGGTATGTTGGCTGAGAAAGCAATGCCAGGCAAGCTTTTTGGTCCAACGGTTACAGAAGCACTCGCTCGTCAGTTTATAGATATTCGTGACGGTGATCGCTTTTTTTACCTAGGTGATCCTAACCTTAGTACTCAGGAGCAAGCTATAATTACTAGCACTCGAATGAGTGATGTGATTCGTCGCAATACTGATGTTGTAATCATGCAAGGGAACGTGTTCACTAGCATGAACCACAGCAATGTGCCGGTTTGTGCAGCAGCTACTGCTGAAGAAGATCTTCAGGTTGTTATTTCGCTACCTGACGGACGACCACTAGAAAGTGCAGATGTCATTGTCTACGGAATGGATGATGTCTTGCCGGTAGATACCACGAATGCGCTTGGATTTGCGCTATTCAGTGACCTGCCAACGTGCGACGATTATGCTGTTGAAGGCTTTTACGAAGGTATACTAACGGCTGGGGTAACGACGTACGACATGTACCTCATCGGCCAACATGTGCTTGGTATTACAGAGTTCTCTTCTCCTTACGTATTACTTGCAGCTGATGTAAACCGCAACGGATCGATTTCGGCTTTTGACTTAACGAATATTCGTCGTGCTATCCTTGGATTGGAAACCACGTTCGGAGGTTCTCCGGCCTGGCGATTTATTGACCCAAGCGTTCAGCCTGGGGTAAATGATAACCCGCTCACTTTTGCTTGGGAACGTAAAGCTCACTTGAATTTATTCAACGGATCAGCTACGGCAGATCTAATTGCGATCAAAGCTGGAGACGTGAACAACAGTTTCAGTTTCCAGCAGCCTACTGTTGGACCTCGTACCGCTAAGTTTCTTGCTGTCTCTGCTGATTTAGACGAAGACACGAAGGTGACAGTTCAATTTGAAGCGCAAGGGCTAGTCGCAGCACAATATCGTTTGCAACTCAACGGAGGTGAGCGTATCGCTTCTGTTGACGGATTGCCTCAAGGCGCGTTTGTCGTTTCTGATGATCAATCTTCAATATCTGTGGCTTTAGCAGGTGATGAATTGAACACTCCTTTCGTTATTCGATTTAACGAAGCTGTTGAGCAGCTTGTGCTTGATGAGTCCTACACTGCAGAAGCTTACGATGCGAACGGTACTAGTTTCTCGCTTGCGCTAAAACAATCACTGGGTGGACTTGCACAGTCGTCGGAGGTAACATTTAGTCCAACGATTTTGAAAGAGCAAAGCGTGCTAAGATCTACCAATGAGGCATCTCTTATCGGTGCCACGATTATCGCGACTGATGCGCTCGGGCGAATGGTACTTAATGAAGTAATTGGGTCGGAAAGTTTCGAATTGCGCCGTTCAGACCTTCCTGCAAACCTCTCGGGTTCATTGATTTACAGCATTGAGGGGCCTCAGATTCAACCTGTATCTGGTATTCTTTTACTGGCTGATTAAGGCCAGTTTTGTAGTGTTCCACGTTTCATGTGGAGTAACAGCTTGAAATGCTTGCATTTTGCTGGGGACTACTGAACTAAAAAACGGACTTGAAACTACTTCTAGGGCTATTAATTTCTTGTGTTCTGATTCCTTGTATTGCCAATGCGCAATACGAGTGGAGATCTTTAGATGGGTATGGCAATTCACTTGTCGAACCTGAAAGAGGAGCGGCACATGTACAAATGCTTAGTCTTTGTAGAGCAGGTTTTGAAGACGGTTTGAGTATCCCTAAAAGCGCGTCGATGCCTAATCCTCGTGCAATTAGTAATGAAATCTTCGATCAGCTTTCGCCAAAACCAAGTTCACAGAACCTCAATGACTTGTGGTGGAGCTTTGGTCAGTTCGTAGATCATGATATAGCCTTATCCGAGAATTCACCGGTTGAATTTATGGGCATCGCAGTTCCTGCGGGTGATCCAGCCTTCGATCCAAACGGAACAGGTGGGGCAATGATCCCAATGATGCGTTCGGCTGGAACACCTGATGCTACTGGTGTTCGCAGGTATGAGAATACCATTACTGCCTTTGTAGATGGATCCAACGTTTACGGCTCTGATCAGGCAAGAGCGGATTACCTCCGATCGTTTGAAGGCGGTAAGCTTAGGGTTAATGCGGGTAATATACCGCCGTTCAACACCTTGAATGGTGAATATGGTGCTCCTATTGACCCTGACGCTCCTGTTATGGAGCGCTCTTCTGGAGGTGCTGCTAAATTTTTGATTTGTGGTGACGTCCGAGCGAATGAAAATAGCCTTCTGGCTTCGATTCATACGCTTTGGGTTCGAGAGCACAATCGATTGTGCGACAGTTTGGTCAATACGTTTCCGGGTAGTTCAGATGAGGAGCTTTATCAGCACGCTAGAATGCTTGTTGGTGCGCAGTTGCAGCAAATTGTATTTGCAGAATGGCTTCCTGCGCTGGGTGTGGAATTAGATCCTTATTTCGGATACGACAGTGATGTCAATCCAGGTATTAGCAATGAATTTGCCGCAGCAGGTTTTCGTTTCGGACATACACTAGTGAGCAGTGAACTGAAGTTAGTGGATGAGCTAGGCTTCGAGTTGCCTTCGAGTCCGCTTTCGCTTTCGGATGTCTTCTTTGACCCGATTGCAGTGATTCAGCAAAATGGTGTGGAAGCACTTCTCCGAGGTGCGTCGAAAAATCACCAGCAGGAATTGGACTGTGGCCTCGTTTCAGACTTACGAAACATGCTGTTTGGCCCTCCTGGTGCTGGAGGGATTGATCTAGCTGCTATTAATATTAACCGCGGTCGAGATCGTGGGCTGGCAAGTTTCAACGAAATGCGAATTGATTTAGGCTTGGATCCTTATCCTTCCTTTCGAGCGCTCACGTTGGAAAGCGAGAACAGTGCAAAGCTTACCGATTTGTATGCAGAGGTAGATGACCTAGATGCTTGGGTAGGCTTTTTAGCAGAAAATCAAGAAAATGGTTTAGGAGAAACCTTGCGCTTAGTCTTAAGTGATCAATTTGGTCGACTTCGTGATGGAGATCGACTATATTTTGAAGCGAGCGATGCAGGTTTTAGCGGAAGCGAGATTGCTTGGGTAAAGCGTCAACGTCTTTCAGATGTTATTCGAAGAAACGCTGGTGGATTGAGTGGTGAACTGAGTTTCACGGTAGAAGAAGCCGTCTCATCGGTATCCGTCTTGAATGACGAGGAGCCGATTTCGATCAATAGGACAAAAGAAGGAGTCTTGATTTATGGGCTAGCGGCTGGAGAGGCATTTAGTCTCTCTATTTATAATCAAATTGGGCAACGACTCTCTTTTGAACAGACACGTGCTGATGGTTTTGGCGAAAGCCGAGCACTACTCAATAGCAGTAGGATAGAGTCGGTTGTTTGCGTTGTTCAACTAGAAGACGGTCGAACAATCAGTCGGCAGGTACTTGCCTGGTAAGGGCTTAGGATTGGTTGCACGCTTAGGTTATTGTTAAAGATGGCACGAAAATAGGACTTGTTTAGGCCTGAAACGCTCTAACATGGCCATTAACGATACAATTACCGTCCTCATCGCTGAGGACCACCAAATCTTCGCAGAAGGACTAAAGTCTGTTCTCGAATCTAGTCGACAATTCCGCATCAAAGTTGTTGCCGAAGAGTCTAGTGGGTCACGCCTTCCTGATGTCGTCAATGAGACGAAGCCACAGGTAATCCTCCTTGATTTAAATTTATCAGGCGATGATGGTCTCCTTCTATTACCACGCATAAAGCGAGAGCATCGTGGAGTAAAGGTTATTGCCTTAACGATGTACGACGATCCAAAAATTGTTGCTGCGGCATTCAAGGCTGGAGCGAACGGATATGTGTTGAAGGGCTATGCTATTCAAGACTTGTTCAAGGCGATTGATTCTGTTATGCAGGGTGAGGAGTTTATCGGTCAGGGAGTTGAAGCTCCTACAGATCGGACTGAATTGCCAGTGGTATTGACCTCACACCAGTATGCTGATCGCTTTGTGAAGCGCTACCAGCTCACGAAGCGTGAGATTGAAGTTCTTCGTCTGATTACTCAAGCATTGAGTAATAAAGAGATTGCGCGCGAGCTGTTTATCAGTGACCAAACGGTGAGCGTTCACCGAAAGAATATCATGCGCAAGCTTGGAGTGAATAACACAGCAGGATTGCTTGCAATCGTCTATTCCGACAGCATGGTCTAATCCCTTAAGATATCTACCCTAGGTAGGGTAGAGCTCAGCTAGAGCAATGAATCTAGCCTATATATCTCGACTTTCTCTCATGTATTATACCGTTTCGGCGGTATAGACATGGCTGAGGGTCGGGATATCTTTGTTTTCGGTTTTTCCTAGAAGGTTTCAGCTGGTCATTTAGACTAGCAGAACTAACTACTTATGTGTAATTCCATACGTGTATCGCGTATGCCTTGCTTATAGGTAGTAATTTTGGGGTCATCAGCGTCTTAATCCAGCACTGATACCGCGGGTGTGAATTCTCTATACGAGAGGTATTCAATTGCTCTAATCTCAAACGTGAGAGATGAGCACACCATATACAGTACTTATTGCAAGTCCTGTGCCAAATTGTAACCATGACATCGCCGACGGGTGGTTCTTAACAAAGCTTTTCAACAAATTATAATCTTCATGACCAAAACATCAACTACACGTTTTCATTCGCTTCGGTGGATGATGCTGTCTCTAGTGGCTCTCTTCGTAGGAAGCTTCGCTAGTGCACAGAACATCACCTGCAACCAACCCGGTGTGCAGGTCTCAGTAGATCAGCAATGCCAAGTGGCGCTGACAGCTGACGAGATTCTAGAAGGACCAATGAACAACGGTCCGTACACTATTATGCTTAAGGTAGGCAACCGTATCGTTGAGAACGGAGCTGAGCCATTGGTAATTGATGGTGTTGACGCTAACGGCGCAGGATACACTTACGTTAATCGTACTCTCCGCGCAGAGGTTTTTGACGCTAACGGCAACAGCTGCTGGAGTGACGTAACTTTCGAGGACAAGCTAGCTCCAGAGCTTAGCGGTCCTCAGACTTTTGTGGTTTCTTGCCTTGACGATCTTGATTGTCTAGCAACGCCAACAGCGGTTGATAACTGTACTCCAACAACAGTTAACCTAACTGAAGAGGCTTTCCTAACTACTGATCTTTGTACTGGTATTTCTATCCAGCGCACGTACATCGCGTTTGATCAGAACGGAAATTCTTCAGATCCTTTCGTAGTAAGTATTACTGTAAACCAAGCTCCTGTAACGTTCCCACGTGACATTGAGTGGACATGTGCACAGTACGCTTGTTACTCATCTATCACTGACGCGACTGAGCGTTCTGCTGGTGTTTTCGATACATTCGACGACAACGGTGATTCTTTGCTAAGCAGCATGGACGATGATGATGACGACAGTACTACTGCATTCAGCCAAGACAACGATCCAATTACTGTTGGACTTGTTTGTGATGCTGATGATGACGATGGTTTCTGTGCACCATTCGGTGAGCGCGACGGTGCTACTGGTGGAGCTTGTGGATCTCCTTCATTCAACCTTACTGTAGCTGCAGGTGGAACAGGCATTTCTTGTGCTCAACCACAGGTTAACGGTCTTGAGGACGACGACGTACTAGCATTGACTGGTTCAGGCGTTCCTAGCGTTTACAGCACTACTAGCGGTTTCTGCAAGTACCACGTAACTTTCGAAGATGATACACTTGAGACTTGCAACGCAGCTCCAGGAGTATTCAAGATTCTTCGTTCATGGCGTGCACTAAACTGGTGTGACAACTCAATCCTTACTGACCTTCAGGTTATTAAGGTTCTTGATCGTACTAACCCAGGTGTAAGCGTTCCTGCTCGTATCGAGCTTACTGCGAACACTTCAGGTGCAGGTGCACACGGACTTTGTGGTTCTTCAGGACTTCTTCCTGCTCCAGTTCTTTCTGACAACTGTTCAGGTGTTGATCTTTCTTCAGTAACAGTGAACACTCCTGCAGGTCAGGCGACTCCACTTGTTATTGGTGGTCAAGTAGTTGGATACCAGATTCCAGCTCCTTACCTAGCTCTTGGAGGTCCTTACACTGTTTCTTACACTGCTGCAGACAA
>JBGCGF010000074.1:0-20820 GCA_045110575.1 Saprospiraceae bacterium | reverse complement strand
AACCAGTGGCAGAATCGAATCACAAGCAACACTGTTTGATACAGGGTAGGCTAGATTTCACAAAGGACCTCTTTTCAGCACAAAACCCACGGTTTTACAAGCTAGGTTATGTCTAGCTCAAACGTTTTGGACAGCTGTGATTTGTTGTTAAGCCAAGTAGTATGTGCGCCAGAATCTTTTGCCATGCGATGTATCATGCTAACCGCTATAGGATAACTTTGCACGTTAGTGACTAGAGAATCATGATTATGAGGCAATGGGGATCAAGGGGCCTCGCTGCCGAGTTCGCCTAGGCATGTGTGCAATGGAAACATTGGAAATGCACGTTCCCCTAGTAGACCAGTATTAAGATACTGATCATCGAGCTCTGAGAAGACAGACTCGTACAGTCCTGTGAGATCATCAAATTCATTGACTTGGGCATTCAGGCTTACCGGAAAACCTAAAAATACGAAGGCGATACTGAAAAGTAAAAATGTGAGGTTACGTACTAGTGTGGGGGTAGATATCATGGTAAGGTCTTTGAATTGTGTGTTGTGTGATTTTCTGTTCTTTGAATGAGAAATTTTAATTTTTAATACATCAAGAATACCTCCTATGGAGTGATTCCATAACGGGCATCGAAGCTCCCAGCCTTGCATAATGCAGAATCTTGGTTGTTTTCGATGTTATAAAGTGTACCAGAAAATTGAGCAAAACAAATTCTCTCGTCAAGATTATTTTGGAGTCCTAGCACACTTAGATCAAGAGTATCAGCGCCACCATAACGTAGTGTTTGACTTGACATTCCAGCTGAATGTTCGTAGCGAAATCTAAGTATAACTGCACCAGAATCGTAAAAACCAAAAAGTAAACGCATAAAACGATCGTCCCCAATTTCTGGTCGATCACACCACCTTCCTGAAATTGCAGTATACTCCTGCGATTCAAACCTAAAATTCTGAAAAGCATTGCAGTCCGTGCTGCTGGCCCCAATAGGATCGATTCGTTCGACTCCAGAAGCTACGAAAAGAATGGTGTCTTGGCCTGCTAGGCGGTGCAACTCGCTGCCCGGCTGAGGTATGATGTAGGCCCCCATGGTGTTTTCGCCGGTGGAGGTGATAGGGGGTAGCTCTGTGGGTGTATTGGCGAGGATACGGGCAGCCTCTTCTTCGGGGGTGTCGATGATGGGGTCAACTTCACAAGAGGAAGAGCAAAAGACTAGCGTGGCGACAAATAAATAAAGAAACTTCATATACATGTGCGGTTAAAATGTAAAGCGTGCAGTTTAAACAGGATTAATAGCTTTTATAAAAGTACAATGTACTTGTCAGTTACAAATATCGCAACTCCGTAAATTAGCAGTTGCGATATTCGCAACTATAATGTCGAATTATTTTTGTATGAGGTATAGCGATTTCACAACCAATACGCTTAAGTGTAGCGTGTCTACAGGGTTAATGCTAGAGCGTTCGTAAAAGCAGTATGAGCGCCAGAATCTTTGGCCATGCGATGCATCATGCTAACCGCTATAGGATAGCTTTGCACATTTGTTGTTAGAGAATCATGATTATGAGGCAATGGGGATCAAGGGGCCTCGCTGCCGAGTTCGCCTAGGCATGTGTGCAATGGAAACATGGGGAATGCACGCTCCCCTAAAAGGCCAGTATTCAAATATTGATCGTCAAGTTCTGAAAAGACAGACTCGTACAGCCCTGTTAGGTCATCAAATTCATTGGTTTGAGCATTCAGGTTTGCCTGAAGACCAAACAGGTGATGGTGATACCAAAAAGTAAAAGTCTGAAGTTATTTGTGTTGTGGTAAATAGATAACATAGTATTGTCGTTTATTTTTAGTGTGTGTTCAAAGAGACAGTTTCTATTCTTGAATGCATACTATGGGGTGATACCATAGCGTGCATCTAGGCGACCGGACTCTATTTGAATCGTATCACTTGTATTATCCCAACCATATAACTCACCAGAAAATGTAGCCGAGAGGATGCGATTGGTTGCATCGTCAAGGAGCACAGAAAAATGGGATATCCCAATTGAATCGTTACGGAATTTTTTTGAATCTACAGTTCTACCGCCGTTCAGATCAATTGAAGCAGTTACCATAACTCTATCATTGTCGAACCGGAGAAAGCCAAGAGTAAGCCACTTTGGGTCTCCAATTTCTGGCCTTGGACACCACCTTCCAAGAATATCCACGTATCCCTGCGATTCATACCTAAAGTTCTGAAAAGCATCACAATCTGTACTACTCGCGCCAATCGGGTCAATGCGCTCAACCCCTGAGGCGACAAAGAGGATAGAATCCGTCCCAGCTTCTAAAGCTAATTCACTACCTGGCTGAAGGATGATCCAAGCGCCCATGGTGTTTTCACCTGTGGTGGTAATGGGAGGCAGTTCTGTGGGCGTATTAGCCAGGATACGGGCGGCTTCTTCTTCGGGAGTGTTGATGAAAGGGTCGTTGCCCTCGCAACTTGAGGCTGTGAGGATCACAGTGACTACTAATCCGAGGATGAGCTGAGTGAGTGATTTATACATAGCGGGATGAATTAGGGATACTAGCATACGGAATTTATTAATATAAAATGAGGTGGATTAGTTTTGCCGAAAGGCTACCGAAGATCAATGCAGTGTCAATATAATATGGACTTCTCGACCGGGGTAGCACATCGTAGATACGCTTGGCTGTGGTATATGCACTGATGAGTCCTAGATGTTTTGCGGAATCAATGAAGCGATCAAACTAGCCCGCCAGTGCCAAGGTGTAGCTAATATTACCAACCGTCAAGAGTCCGCCAGCGCAGCGGTCCGATGTCCGAAATCCCAAGTACCGCTCTCAAAACCTCTCAGACGATAGTCTGTTACAAAACTGTGCATCCACTACCTTGCACACCTAAACACGCATTTTGACAGATTACGACGTTATCATCATCGGTTCAGGGGCAGGCGGCTCAACAGTTGCTCGCTCTTTGGCAGATACAGGCAAGAAGATTCTCATTTTGGAGCGCGGAGACTTTCTCCCTTGTGAAAAGAAGAACTGGGATCCCAATTTCATCTTTGGAGAGCGCGGCTATCAAGTCGAAGAAGATTGGTACGACCACGAGAAGAAGGAAACCTTCAAGCCTCAAGCGTTTTATAAAGTAGGTGGCAACACCAAGGTGTACGGATCTGTCCTCATGCGTATGCGCGCCGAAGACTTTGGTGAGCAGACCTGGCCAGACGGTAAAAGTCCAGCTTGGTCGCTCGACTACAGCGAGTACGAGCCTTACTACACTCGTGCAGAAGACTGGTACTGTATCCACGGCAAGATGGGGGAAGACCCAACCGAGCCGTTTCACAGCGGAGGAGATTTCCCTTTCGAACCAATGGAGCACGAGCCGCGCATTCAGCAGGCAGCAGACGAACTAGAAGCACAAGGATTAATTCCGATTCACTCCACGCTTTCCCTCAATCGCGATCCAAAGAATCCAGAGAAACGTCCTTGCATTCGTTGTTCTACGTGCGACCCGTATCCATGTATGCTTCACGCAAAGCAGGATGCTGAGACCGCGGGTATTCGTCCAGCGCTGCGCCACGACAACGTGGAACTCTGGACGAATGCACACGTCGAAAAACTCACAGGTACTGGTGCTAAAATGGACACCGTTCACGTAACCGTTGAAGGCAAAGTCTACGAACTCAAGGCTGACATCGTCGTCGTGAGTTGTGGAGCAGTCAACTCGGCTGCGCTTCTACTTCGTTCAGGAATGAAGGACGAGAGTGGCTTGCTCGGTCGCAACTTGATGAAGCACAACCACTCAGGTATTCATGCGATCAACCATCGCCCGAATCCGACCGTGTTTCAAAAGACACTCGGCTTCCACGATTACTACTTCAAAGGACCGAAGGAGCATCAAAACTACGGACTTGGAACCGTGCAGCTTACCGGTAAAGCACCATGGCAGCGCCTCAAGGCATTTGTAGATGCGGACATGTCCGACGATCACTACAAGTACCTCGAAAAGCACGCCATCGATTGGTGGGCAACCACGGACGATTTGCCAGACCCGAACAACCGCGTTCGCCTGCAAGCAAATGGAAAACCAGCGCTTGACTTCCGCCCGAACAACCGTCGCGCACACGATGAACTCATCGAAGCATGGACGACGCACCTCCGTGCAACAGGCGACTACATGTTCATGATCAAAACCATGGGCATCGAGACGCTTTGGCACCAGGCTGGTACCGCCGTGTTTGGCGAGCAAGCAGCCACTTCTGTGCTAGACATCAACTGTCGAGCACATGCATACGACAACCTCTACGTAGTTGACTCGAGCTTTATGCCGGGCATGGGTGCCGTCAATTTGACGCTTACCATCATTGCAAACGCTATGCGCGTGAGTGACCGTATCCGCGAGGGCATGGGCTACAAAGCGAACGTAGATAGCAATACACGTCCTGGGCAAATGGTGCCGAGAGAGGGAACGAGCGCGAGTGCTTAAGAGGAACTTGTTTCTTCGCCCTTCTTGTTATTCACTGAGCCCACGTAGCTAATCACCGCACGAGAAGTTTTCTTTCTAATGTTCCGCTCCAACTCGAAACTTCGTTGATGAAGGTTGTAGCGGAACTTTAGGTTAGCACTATCCTTTCTGAGGTCTACGACGCGGAGCGAATAGCTGTTCTCTACGACAGAATCACTGAATTCTTCGAGTGACTTAATGAGTTCTTGTTCGAAGTCGTCAACGCTTGCAATAGCCGAGAGTGCGACTTCGAATTCGATACTCACCCGTCTCAGCATTCGTTGAGTGTAGTTGACGAGTTCGCCTCCAAACACTTTTGTGTTAGGGATGTGAACAAGGTCTTCGTCTTCATTTAAGAGGACCACCTTGGTGAGGGTAAGTGTGGTTACCCGGCCCTTTGTGGTTCCTATAGAAATGTAATCGTCTACGGAGAGCTGACCTGAGAAGCTCATCACCAGACCCGAAAGGATTTCAAAAATGAAGTCCCGCGTAAGGATGGCAATAGCGGCCGCAATAATGGAGAGGCTCGTGAAAAGCGTTGTGAAATCAATGCCGTAGAGGGATATAATCGCTCCGAAAATCAGGAAGGCGACAATGATGTAATACACATTGCGCATCCCTAAAATGATCGCATCGTCTTGTGTAAGCAACAGCGCTTTTCGCCTTCGGTACAGGACATTGAAAAAAAGCAGGGCAATGTTAAGCGCTAGTGCAAAAGTTGCAAACCTCAAAAAGGGTCTGAATTTATTAAGTACCCCTCCGAAGGTGCTTCCTGAAAACGGCTCAATATTGTAGAGCAACGGCCAGAGCTCGATCAATAAAATGAGGCTAGCCAATACGGCAACCTTAATCGCTATTTTGAGTCTTGGATTCACGGATGCGCTTCTGTTTGTCACTCAAAACTAAGTGGAATTGATCGCACGCAAACGCGAAATTAGAGATGTAGCGAAAATTTGAAAAGCTTTCGACCGAACCCGCATTCTTTGCGTTTACGTTACTCTTAAGTGAAGGTTGAGCATCTTCTCAACTTCAAGTGGTTTTGCCCTGTTCATGAAGGCAAAGACGTCGCAAATTATCTAGCCTACATTCCAGCTACATGAAAATTCTCCGTAACCCTTCTCGAGCCGAAGCCATTGCTGCAACCAAGCGTCCAGTCATGGACATGGCAGGACTAATGGAGCGGGTCGTCCCAATCTTTGAGCGTGTCGAACGCGAAGGAGATAAAGCGGTACGTACCTACACCTCACTCTTCGATAAGGTCGAATTAACTGACCTAGAAGTATCTCGCGAAACGATTGAAGCACTCGCTGAAACCGTTACAGGCGACCTGAAAAAGTCGATCAATCTCGCAGCAGCCAATATCGAGGCATTTCACGGTGCACAGCATCGCTATGAGCCGCCGATCGAAACGATGCCTGGTGTCAAAGTCTGGCGTCGGCCACTTCCCCTTCAACGGGTTGGGCTGTATGCGCCAGGAGGTTCAGCGCCTCTGTTGAGTACCGTGCTCATGTTGGGCGTGCCTGCTCGCTTGGCGAGTTGCGAAGAGATTATCCTTTGTACTCCTCCTCAGCCAGATGGCACATTGCACCCAGTTATGGCTGCCGCTGCAGTCGCTGCAGGCGTTCACCGGATCTTCCTAATTGGTGGAGCGCAAGCGATTGCCGCACTTGCCGTCGGAACGGAGTCTGTACCGATGGTCGACAAGATCTTCGGCCCAGGAAATCAATACGTCACTGCTGCAAAGCAATTGGCGTCTTCAAAAGGGAAAGCGATCGACATGCCCGCAGGCCCCTCAGAGGTCTTGGTCATTGCCGATGATACCGCGCCAATCGCCAACGTCGCTGCAGATTTATTAAGTCAGGCAGAGCACGGTCCGGACAGTCAAGTTGTGTTGGTCACGACCTCTGAGCGCATCATCGCCGAACTTGACGGAGAGCTAGAAAAGCAACTGTTGAAGTTGTCGCGTGCTGAGGTTGCTAAAAAAGCGCTTGCCAACAGCGTCGCTATTCTTGTAGACAGCATCGATGAGGCAATGGCGATGAGCAATGATTACGCGCCAGAGCACCTTATCTTATCGCTCGATGAACCAGATTACATCGCCCGAAGTGTTCAGCATGCTGGTTCCGTTTTCCTTGGGCACTTCAGTCCCGAGAGTGTAGGCGATTATGCCAGTGGTACCAACCACACCCTCCCAACCAACGGACATGCACGTGCGTACGCAGGAGTGTCGCTTGATAGCTTTGTTCGTAAAGTGACTTTCCAAAAGTTGACGCGCGAAGGGCTAGAGGGTATCGGAAAGGCAGTGCGGGTTTTGGCGAAAGCTGAAGGATTAGATGCACACGCCCGTGCCGTAAGCGTACGATTAAGAGCAAAGAAATGATTGACGAATTCAAAAAGCAGATCCTCTTTTACCTCGAGGAGAACGAAGGTAAAATCAAACTTGTCTGGCAGGATCTTTCGGAAGATGACATTTGGCGTCGTCCCAATTCGGAGACGCTCGCCCCAGCCAATCAACTCGTTCACTTGACAGGGAATATCCGTCAGTGGGTGTTGACTTCTTTGGGCAGACAGCCTGAAGTGCGCGAGCGCGATGCGGAGTTTGCCCTCAAAGGGGGAAAGAAAAAAGGAGATATTCTCGACGCGTTTTTAGGTGTTTTAGCTTCCGCCAAAACCCAACTTGCGAGTGCAGATGACTTGCTACGTCCTATTACCGTGCAAGGCCACCAAACCAGTGCGATGGGCGTGTGGATTCACATGGCCGAGCACCTGAGTTATCATACCGGACAGCTCATCTTTTTTGCCAAGCAGTTGCACCCGAAGCAGTACGATTTTTATGGGGATTGGGACTTGGGGTAGGGCCGCAAACTGCAGTAGCCACTGCTTGTTCGTATTTCGACGAATTACAAACAGGCCTACAAAAAACGGCTTGATTGCCGGCTCGCCGATATGAGTGAACACCCATCAATCGTCTGTCTCTTCAACGTTCGTGTTTGGATGATCGCACCTGAGTTATCATACCGACCAGCTCGTCTTTTTTGCCAAGCAGTTGCACCCGAAACAGTATGATTTTTATGGGGATTGGGGGCTAGGGTAGGGCTTAAGGTGGTCAACACTCGCTATTATAGTGTGTGTTGAGCTCTGCTGTCAGAGCTTAAGGAAGAGGGCTACGGTGACAGTTTACTAGGTTGTTCTTTAAAGTCGGTTATAGTGTGTTCTCGTAAGTACTTGCGGGATTTTCTATTGTTAAATCGATTATTGCGAGTGTTAAAATTTGTCAGATTTGCGACATTGGCTTCATGAAGATCATTTTTATGTCTTATGTTAGGGGTGATCATTTAGTAAACTGATTTTTTTGAGTTGTATGATATGTCCTATACATCGGGTGTTAAATTGAATGGAACCCGACTTGAATTGAGATTTGTTGTAGAAGTTCATATCAAATTCTTGTTTATTTTGTTTTGCTAAAATTCATAACCTCGTTATCTATCAAATCATGAAATCTTTTCTCTCTTTAATTCTAGCCTTAGCTAGCCTTAGCTAGCCTTAGCTGCATGGCTCAAGAATCTGCTTTTATAAAGCTAACCGCAGGCGTTTCAACTAGTTCTACAGCACAGCGGTCGGTCTCATTGCAAAGTATCCTCGATCAATACGGGGCCACCATTTCACAAGCTTATCCTACCGCGCAAACTCAAGGTCTGGCACAATGGACTCGAGTCGAATGCGGAGCTTGTAGTGTTTCTGATCTAATTGCAGAAGTACAAAACAGTAATCCGAGCGATGTGGAAGTTGCTATTGTCGAACAAATAGCTGAGCTGACAAATTGTGCAGATTGCCCGGATCGAGTAGCTTACAATGATCCTCTAATACAGCAAAATGGAACTGAGCATCAAATTAGCAGCTTGAATTCGGACTGTGTAGAAGCCGATCATTCCGACGGAGAAACGATCACAATTGCGATCATGGATTCAGAATTCGATGTTGATCATCCTGATTTACTAGGTCGGCTAACCTCCGTTAATATCGACCATCTTTTAACTGAACCTGCTGACCAAGTTTTTGGACATGGGACAAATGTTGCTGGTATGATTATCGCAAATCGAAATAATAGCGAAGGCTTTCTTGGAAACTGTACAACATGTAATGTAGTTGGGTACACTATTGATACTGATAATGGTTTTATTAATTCTGATGATTTTCGGACTGGAGGAATGGCCGCTATGGATGATGGCCATAAGGTGTTGAGCTTTTCAATTAGTAGTTTAGGGGAATCCGCTTGTGTCAAAAATTTTGTTGAAGAAGCTGTGGCTAGAGGGGTTTTCATTTTAGGTGCTTCTGGAAATAATAACAGGAGAAATGGATGGGATTATGGCTCAGAAATCAATGATATACCCGGATTTTTTGTGGTATCATCTTCTCGTCCTAACCCTACATTTACATATAATCGTGATGATTACACTTTAGGTGTTCACTCGGGTGTTGCAAATGGACCTGAAGTCGATTTTCTTGGTACTGGTTTTTACGTTACCGTGGCCACAAATCCAGATACTGATAACTATACTGGATATTACGCAACAGAATGGGGTACTTCGCAAGCTGTCACGTCTGTAGCCGGTGTGCTGGGCAGTGTTTTGTCGGTAAATTCATGTCTCTCGCATAGAGATATGGAAAACCTGCTAAAATTGACGGCTTGTAGTGATATTACAGGTTACTCAGCGCTTGATCATGGCGCAGGTGTAGTCGACCAGGCTGCAGCAGTGTCTAGAGCGAGACAATACTCAGATGCTGCTGAATACGATCAAAGTGCAAGTCCATTAATTATAGACGAAGCAGTGTCTTGGGATAGTGAGTTTATGTCTTACAATCGTCAAGTAATTGTAAAGGATGGCGGATTCCTAACGATTAATGGTTCCCAAATCAATTTTTCAGTGGGCGCCGGTATCACTGTTGAGTCTGGAGGGAACTTAGTAGCAAGAGGCAGTACGTTTACGTATAACCGTTGTGGCGAGTATCCTACTTGGAATGGAATTTCAATGAACGGTTCTGGTGCTACAGGCGTAAGTGGACCTGCGAGGCCAGGGGTGTTTATCAATGGGTGTACTATCGAACATGCTACTTCGGGTGTTTCTGATCATGGTTTGCAGCAACCTCTAGCTACAGATGGAGGAGAGGTCGAAGTGGAATTTTCGGAATTTTTGAATTGTAAAACGGGGGTGTCATTCTTTCGTCCAACTGGGGCCGTCCCTCAAGTAACGGGATCAACGTTCGAGCTGAATGACGCATATCCTTTCAGCAGTGGTGAACCACGAGGCGTAAGTGTTGTTGAATCACCTCCCGGAGTAGTTGCACAAATTCTCTCCAATACCTTCACCGATCAAAGATCTGACCGTAGTATAGGATATACTGGGGTGAGTGTGCAGAACGCAAGCTTTTTAGTTTCTACTGGTGCAGGACCAGCGGGCGGTAGCTTTGGACGCACAAAATTCATTAATTGCAAAAATGGTGTAAAAGCTATTGAAGGACTCATCGATAACCACTTGGCGGAAATTCGCGATGCCGAAAGTGAAAATACGAACATAAGTACTTGGTTATTAGGTTACAATGGGCCACTTGTAGTTAACAATGATTTTCAAGCACAATCACCTTGGTCTTATACTGATCGGATGGGTGCACCTCTACTTGTAGCAGGTATACTAATAGAGCATTGCCGTAGGTATGAAGTGGAAGGCAACACCGTAACTGGAGGCTTAACGGCTTTTGGACAAACATATGGCATTGCAATCAAGGGCAATGCAATTGCACGTACTCGGGACGATGTCTACAACAATACTCTCAATAGCTGCAATTTTGGCATGTGGGCAGAAGGTGTTAATGGGGGGGCAGACAGGGCTGAGGGCCTCTGCTATGAGTGTAACACGTTTAATGGTTGTGGAGACGATGTAAGAGCTGTGGGGTCGATTGCTGCACTGCAGCAGGGGCGAGAAAGTGGCGTAGCGGCAAGTGCTGGCAACGTGTTTGAATCTTCCGTCATGCAATTTGCAAGTCTAGTAACTAGTGTTTCTTACTTGAGAGCTTCTCTGAGTGAGGAGCCGAATCCTCAAATTAATGTATTTGGTGTGCCTACTAGTACTTCTAATTCTTGTCTACCAATATTCGGTTTTACTGGAGGAGAAGAACCTCCATGTGAAGAGGTAGATATTGTAGCACTTGATGAAGATCGCGAAACGATAAAATCGTATTATGAAACAGGCAAAGTTTCGGAAAAGGATGCTGCGGTTGCGCTTTCTGACTACAACAAGCAATATGTGATGTATGCGCGCGAGTTCATTGATCAGGTAGACGATTGCGAGAACGGTAGTGTTGTTGAATGGGAAAACACCATTAAAACTGCTGCACCATGGCAGCCATTAGACGAAGCCTTAATTGAAGTCTATAAGGGTGATTACGGTGCTGCAAGTACTAAGCTTGAAGGGCTTATTGGATTAGCTGGTGAGGCAGAGATGTCGAGGCTTGTTACCATGCTTTCACTAGGCGAAGATCTACAGTTAGCGAACTCTGAGGATGAAGTCGAAGCTGCATATGCTAATGCAGATCTTTTATCTCTCATCTCTGATAGCGAACTTGGCCAGAGTTACGGGCAAGCACTAGCTAGGGCTGCTGCGGCGTCATACGGGTTAGTAGCTTACGAAGCTATGTTGTCTGGTATTGGTGCCGACGAGGACGGTTCAGGTTCCGATGATCAAGAGTCACTAACCATATCAACACCTTTTGAATTACAAGATGTGACCATTTTTGATGCGTTGGGAAGGCAGTTAGGGCAACCTAATTCTGGTGATTATTTGACTGTCGACGGCTTGAATCGATCCTTGAATAATCAACCTCCAGGGATCTACTTTGTTAGAGGAATGGATGACCAAGGCTCAATTCACACCGTATCCGTTTCAAATGTCAAATAGAGTATTGAAAAAACTCTTGTTTGCACTTAGCCTCACCCTATCTTTTGGGGTGGGGTTATGTGCGCAAGGGGTGCCTGATTACGGAATAAAACGTTTACAGACAGCCCCTGAGCTTTCTTTTGGTTCCTTACCTGTTCAAGTGATAAATGTCGATGACAAGCTTATTCTGCAGGGTGTTGGTTGGGATTCTGTGAATATCTATACTACAGGTTCATATTTTTCTATATATGAAGACGCTGGTTTAGAAACTATTGCGTTCGATTCTATGGATATTAAAACACAAAATGATCCTTTTAGAGCTTCGGCGATGGTTGTCCCAGGTGGAATTTTGTCAATTCGAAATACTAATTACGACCCTGTTGACACGAGCTATAACTTTTCTGGATCAGCTTCGATCTTGGAATTTGTTTCGGAGGAAGACGAACAGGCGAGTGTGTATCAGATAGATACCCTTTGGCTTCCCGCTGCGGTGGTTGAGGAGCAAGCTAATTATTTAACAACGGGTGTCAGGCGCTTAGATAGCTCTGCTTTGGATACGATTCGTTATGTATTTAATGTCGGATTTACATCAAATCGACCATCTATAGTCGAAATTAGATCTTATGTACCTGATTCTATATTAGGATATCGAAAGGTGAAAACGATTCCTATTTTTGATAATATCGTGCCGAATGATTTTCAAGTCGGGGTTTGGTCATTTGGCGATACGTTAGGCAGAGCTCAGTTATTTGTTGATGGTGCTGGGGATAATAATATGATCTTTCGATATTTTAATATGCATACTGGTGCTCCATTTCTTCCTGATGTAGTGGTGCAAAGAAATGTAAGCGGCATAGCTCGAGTCATATCGAGCCCAGCTAATGGATTAGGTTATATGACTGAGAGTAAAGTTGATTTTGATGCGCCGAGATATCGCAGAACAACTATACGAGTTGCTGCATTTGACTTGCGGACAGCTGAATTTCAATGGGAAAATGAGTATATTTCTAAAAATGAATGGTTTATTTATCCCAATTGGGAACTTTCTCGCGTAGATAGTGCTGGTCGAACTGTAGTTACTTCCTATTCATCGGACCAGTTATATGATACGCTCACTATAAAGCGTGATGCTCAGATAGAGCTTAAAGCTGCTGATGCGGTGACAGGTGACTCTCTTTGGACTACTTACTTAAGGCTTGACTCGTTTGCTACAAGAAACCACGGTATATCAGCAATGGATATTGCAATGAAGCCAAATGGTGAGGGGTATATCGTTGCAGCTTGGGCATCAGAAAGTAAACTCGATCCAAACCGTGATCTCCGCTATGCTTACACCGCACTCTTTTTCTTAGACTCTCTAGGTTGCCTCGCCCCAGGTTGTCGTGATGTTTCATCTACACAAGCTACTTACGTCAACTATGAAATCAGCTTAGCTCCTAATCCTGTGCGAGCAGGTGAGCGTATATCTGTGTCTTTTCCAGAAAGCGTTGCTGCCATACGATATGCAATCACCGATGCGCAGGGCAGACGGCTGGGTTTAAACGAAAGCGTAAGGGTTTCAGGAGGGAAACTTGATGTGCCGATAGATGATCTGCCTTCGGGGGTTTATTTTCTCACGGTGTGGCCAGAGGATAATGGGAATGCGATGTTGACACGGGGATTTGTGGTGGAGTGAGTTCCGATCACTGTTCAGGGGTACCAAGCCACCGAGATGGGCGTGTGGATTCACATGACTGTACCTGAGCTATCACACCGGATAGCTCATCTTTTTTGCCAAGCAATTGTACCCGAAGCAGTATGGTTTTTATGGGAATTGGGAATTGGGTTAGACTTCCATCCGCTCAAGCCAACTCCTGATTAGAGTCGGATCGTCACACCAAACGCATCCTCTTTCTCTTGCAATTTCGGGGTTGTTTCAGGCTGGTTTTTGAGGTAATTCGAATAGTATCCAGAAGACCTGCGACGCAGCGTCGCGCGAAGTCGTTCGGCTGTTTCCGTTCCCGTACAAGCGATGTTCATGATCCCATACTTTTCGTACGGTACTGGCTTTAAGGCTGGCGTTCCTTTGTGGTCGAGTCGCATGTCAAGCACCAGTAAATCCCCTTTGCCGCTAGCAATTGGGTAGAGCTCTGGGTGCTGATCGAGCATGTCGAAATGCGAAGCCTTGAGTATTTTCTTACCCTTTAAAATTGCTCGCTCAACAAGGTTCATCTTAGGAATCGTGTGGTAAAAATCGGGATCGCGGTGCGTGCCTGGTACGACAGTAATGCCACCTCCGTACTCAGGGTGGTTTTCCTGCAGGTACATCACCGTCATTGCTGCAGCGAAGTCTGGCTTCCAGTGATAATCCTCTCCGAGTTCATCGATGAACGTGGAGTCCTTGTGCCAGTAGTAGTAACGCCCCTTGTGGATCGCAGGCTCGGCCAACACCACCGCATCCTCTCCGAAAAGTTGACGCATGGCGCTGAGGTAATGCTCATTGAAGACGATGTCCGTCAACTCAGGGATGCGCTCATAGATGTCGGTCGTTACACCTTCATCTGCATGAGGAGCACTGTCCCAACCACCAGACTTGATGTAGTCTTCGATCAACTCACGGGCACGCTCAATGTCGTTTTCAGAGTAGACGGAAGGAAGGTGCAGGTATCCTTCTTTTAGATATTGCTCCTTTTGCGCTGAGGTTAATACATAAGCCATGTAATAAATCTAATGAAAACCACACGAAGATCGAACGTTATCGGTGATTTTGAAGCGCAAGCACGGCACCAAAACCGTACCTTCGCCGCCATGACGACTACTCGCCCAAGCCTTGACGAAATGATCCGCCCCAACTTCAAGCGGATGCAGTTTTATAAAAGTGCGCGCGGAGAGTTTACCGGCAAGGCAGACTACCTGCTCGATGCCAACGAGAACCCCTACAACACAAGGCATAACCGTTACCCAGATCCGATGCACATGCCCTTGCGTGCGGCGATTGCAAAGAGTTATGACATCGCTCCCGACCGCATCTTTATCGGCAACGGATCAAGTGAAGCAATCGATTTGCTGATGCGCCTCGTTTGTCGCCCAGGCCAAGATCGTATCGTGCAATTGCCGCCAACGTTTGGTCTTTACCAAGTGGACGCTGGCATGAACGATTTGGAGATACTCGATATCCCACTCGATGACGATATGCAGCCGGTCGTGTCTGAGGTTTTGGCGAAAGCTGAAGCTGGAAAAGACCGCATCCTCTTCCTCTGTACACCCAACAATCCAGTGGGCAACGACTACAAGCAGGAGTACGTGATGGAGCTGGTCGAGAAGTTCCCCGGCATCGTGGTAATCGACCAAGCCTACATTGAATTTTCGGACGTTCCTTCTTACCGTCACCTCATTGAGACGCACCCACACGTGGTCGTTATGGAGACGATGAGTAAGGCTTACGGACTTGCCGGAAGTAGGGTAGGAGTTGCCTTTGGCGATCCTGAATTGATCGAGTGGCTCAACAACATCAAGCCGCCATACAACGTCCCTTCTGAAAGTGCAGAAGCTGCGCTGAAAGCCATTGGTGAGCGCGATACACGCGTTGCTGAGCAGATTGCTGCCATGCGTTCTGAGCGTGATCGCCTCTTGACAGCTTTCGCCAAAACCAATTACTGGACGCGCGTCTACCCAACCAATTCGAACTTCATTTTGGTGTCTCATCCAGATTGTAATGCGCTCTACACTCACTTGTGTGATCGTGGCGTAATCCTGCGAAACCAGACAGGAAAATTCGGTAGCGGTCACTTGCGCATCAGCGTTGGTAAGCCCGTTGAGAACGATGCATTGCTTGAAGGATTGGATGCGTTTTTTGCTTGATCAGCTACGCGATCAGTTCTTAGGATTTCGGATGTCAGATCGCTTAGCTGTCGGATAGATGGTTGGGGCGCTATTGCGCTGACCAGCGGTTTTCTAAACGAAGCTTACGGAGTTGAAGCGGTTTCCTGAATGGAGCTTGCGGAATTGAAGCGGTTTCCTGAATGGAGCTTGCGGAATTGAAGGACCGCGAGTTCAATTGCTAGTTGCTAATCGTCAATTGATAATGTTCGTGAGTCTGGCCTCTCTCGAAGCGAAATCTCCCGCCTTCAGCGGCCAGGACAGTCCGGAACTACTGTTCGAGCAACCCAATTCTTTATTGAAAGACAATTTAGCGAAGCAAACCACAATCTTGACCAATATGACCAAGGTGCGAGTTTTAGTTTCGGACGAGCTTTTTCGTTCTTTTTGGCGGAACAAAAAGGACAAGAGGATTAGCAGAAACAGTACTTTGAATATCGGATGTCAGACCGCTGCGCTGGCGGATAGAAAATAGAGGCGCTCTTGCGCAAATGTGTGGGGTTTCTTGAGCGCTAAATGGGGGGCAATTTTATGGCTCCACTCAGCGCCTTTACTACCAATAAGGGCCATACCTTCCCCCCGTGCAAGCACCTCCTATTTACCCTATTGACCGCGTCGATCTTCCGACTCCAGATCGCCAAGAACTTAGCAACGGTGCTGAGCTGTATGTAATTCATGCAGACGTGCAGCCCGTCATCAAGTTCGAGGTAATCTTCGAAGCCGGTCGCTGGCAAGAGCATCGCGTAAGCGTAGCCCAAGCGACCAATGTGCTATGGCGCGAAGGAACCGATGAGATCACAGGGGCAGATGCTGCAGAGCGCATTGATTTTTATGGCGCAACGCTGCAAGGGCATAATTCACTAGACCATACGGGCTTCACGCTCTATGTGCTAGAGAAGTTCTTGCCTCAAGTTTTGCCCCTCGTTTTTGACTTGCTACTCGCGCCGTCGTTCCCGCAAAAGGAAATGGAGACGTTTATAGAGCGTGCCGTTGCTCAGCAACGCATCAACGCCGACAAGCCGGATATCCAAGGATATCGATTGCTGACCGAGGCCATCTTTGGTCGCAGTCACCCGTACGGCTACAACAGTACCGAAGCGGGATTGCGAGGCTTGACAAGAGCTGATCTGCAGCGTCACCATGTCCTGCATTTTTTAGGTGGCAACACCATGGCATTTGCGGCTGGAAATATCTCCGCGGCTTCTCGCCAACTGATCATTGAGCAACTAGAGCGATTGCCAAAGGGAAATACCCGTCCGCATGATCGCAAGATGGCTCCGCTTTCGGAAACGAAAATTCAGCACGTCCTCCCGCACAGTCTACAAAGTGCGATACGTATGGGCCGCTATTTCGGTCGCCGCGAGCACCCTGATTTTGCAGGCATGTTTGTGCTCAATACCATTCTTGGTGGCTACTTCGGCAGTCGACTCATGACCGAGTTACGTGAAGAGCGCGGCCTGACCTACAACATCTATTCGAGTGTCGATACGATGAAGTACGGAGGCTACATCTACCTCAGCGCTGAAGTTGCAAAAGGCCAAGAGGAAGAGGCGACCAAAGCGATTCATGACGAGCTGCGAAAACTCCAAACCGAACTCATCACCGATGAGGAACTCGAAATGGTGCGCGCTTACCTGATGGGAAGTTTCCTTGCTATGGTCGACGGACCATTCAATACCGCCGAGACCATCCGTACGCTAGTAAGTGAAAACACAGCCTTGCCGCACTTCGAGCGCATGGTAGAAACGACCCTCACCATTACCGCTACTGAGCTGAGAAGCTTAGCACAGAAGTGGTTGAGTCCGGAGGACTTTACTCGGGTTGTAGTTGGGCCAGAGGTATAGCTGCCTATGTCCTTTTTAGAATCACCTCTCCCCCGCCAGCTTTGTATTCGTCGATAAAATCATTGAGGTTCTGTCGTACTGAACGGTCTATCAACTTTGTACCACTCGTATTGATGATTAGGCGTTTACCTGTAGGGATAGTGTCCAACATCTTTGAGAGTTTCACGTAAGTCGAAAAGCAAGCAGCTTCTCCCAATCCTAGGTGAACTTCTTCTTTGGTCGTTTTTAAAGTGGCCCCACTCCGAAAGAGCGTATTCAAAGATGCTCCCTTGAATAAGTGAATACCAGCTTCTACAAGTATTCCTGCGAGGATACCAAGGAGTAGGTCATATGAAAGGGTAACGACAACGGTGGCTATAAATACGAGCAGCTGTGATTTGCCTACTTGGTAAGCTTCTACAAACACACGTGGATGCGACAGTTTGATCCCTACCGCAATGAGCATCGCTGCTAAGGCAGCATTTGGGATTAATTCTAGAACAGAATATGCTGCCAACGCTGCAATTAAAAGGAAGAGGCCGTGCCATAGGTTAGCCCAACGCGTTTGCGCACCACTTGCCACGCTCGCAGATGAACGTGCTACTTCTGAGATCATCGGTAATCCTCCAAGGATGCCAGCCAGTGTATTTGCAATGCCAATAGCAACGAGGTCTTTGTTGGGGTCAGACTTTCGTTTGTGCGGATCAATAGCGTCAATAGCCTTTACGGTAAGTAGGCTTTCTACACTTCCTACTACGGCGATCAGCAGCGTGTATTTAACGAATACAGCTAGCATGGAAGTTCCTCCGAAAGAGACGTTTATGCCTATTTGGTCAAGCAGACTTCCCGCTTTAAGCATTGTATAGTCTGGTGCCGTTGTGGTTAGGTTTAGGAATATCGAAGCAGGCACAGCAAGTAATAGCACTAGTAGAGGGGCTGGCAGCTTTCGCCAAAACCCCTTAGCAACAAATGGCCAAATCAGCATCAATCCAAGACTTGTTATTCCAATAACCGCTATCGCAGGATCGAGTGTCGTGAGATACTCAGGAAGACTCAGGAGTAGAGTTATTGGATCCTTGCCTGCATAGACTGTTGGTGCAACATTCAAGAGTACAGGAAGCTGTTTGGCAATAATGATCAGGCCTATTGCAGCAAGCATTCCGTGGACAGTGGCCAAAGGGAAGAAGTTGATCATCCGGCCCCATTTAAGAAGCCCAAACGCGATCTGCAGCAACCCAGCAACAACGAGTACCCCGAGCGTCAGTCTCCAACCTGTCTCGCCACCACCGAAGGCTGCAACGCAGCCTGCAATGATCACTATTAGGCCGGCTGCAGGGCCTTTGATTGTTAAACGCGAACCAGCAAAGAAGGTAGCAACCAAGCCACCTATAATCGCGGTAACTAGCCCCATACTGGCGGGGAACCCAGAAGCCTTAGCGATTCCAAGACTAAGCGGAAGCGCAAGTAGAAAAGCAACGAATCCTGCAGAGATATCTGCGCCGAAGTTTTGGCGTAAGCCTAAAAAACCTTCTTTAGGTAAGTTAGTTTGAATCATAGGCGATCTTGCAACGGAGGTGTCCAACAATGACCCTCTGTTTGAATTCGCAAGTTCTGCTCCTTAATTCATTATTTTTTATTAATATATTTTAAGAAAAGCATAAGTAAAAATTATGACCGTAGGGGATTGATTTGGAGCTTTACTGGGTTTCAGAAAGGGTGGCTTCCGCTTTCCGAAGCGGGCCCTTTACTGAGGTTTCTATTCGGGATGCAAGATCCAGAATCGGATGAGATTAATCTTTCCTCGGGTCCTACATCACCTGCTTCCTAAGGATTAAGAGTTCCTCCGGGCAAACGGTTCGAAGCTTTATAGATATTAGGATTGTGGGACCCGAGGGAATCAGGGTAGCGTGCTAGTAGGTACGTGCGTTTGGGACGCACCATGCACCTATAACGCATCCCGCAGTACTGCGGGATGTATGAACCTAGAATCAAATGGACGAAGTGCGAAGCACAAGTCCATTTGTCGAACCTCGAACGTGATTGACGAAGTCAATCAACATGAACCTAGAACTTCGTTCTAGGTCCCCGGCTTAAAATGCTTCCAACCCTGCGCCGGAATCTCATGCAAGTTCCCACCGGTTGTATTCAACTTCAAGCCGTCTTCTTTCGGGACGATCTCACCAGCGATGTAGATATCCGGGAGGTACTTCACTTTGTCGACGTCTTTTGGGTCGATAGTGAAGAGCAGTTCGTAATCCTCGCCACCGCTAAGTGCACAGGTCACAGGATCGAGCTTAAAGTCGAGTGCTTTGAGCTGTGCATCTGGATGAATCGGAACGCCACTCTCTTCGATGAGGGCACCAACACCACTTTGCTTACAGATATGGTAAAGCTCAGAAGCCAATCCGTCAGAGATATCGATCATGCTGGTCGGCACGAGCTCTACGCGGGCAAAAGAGGCGATGATGTCTTTGCGTGCTTCGGGCTTGAGTTGAGCACCAACAAGTGTGGTCGCTTCGTCAAGTACCGGTTGTATTTCAGGATTGTCGAGGTAGAGTTGCTTCTCACGCTCTAGAATCTGGAGACCGAGGTACGCCGCACCAAGGTTGCCCGTGATACAAACGAGGTCACCCACTTTCGCACCGTCACGATACACGATGTTCTCAGGCATAGCCTCACCAATCGCAGTAACGCTAAGCACTACACCGCGCAGGCTAGAAGTGGTGTCACCTCCAACGAGGTCAACCTTGTACTCGTCGCACGCTGCTTTGACGCCTTCCATTAGTTCGTCGACCGCCTCAACGCTAACCTTAGAGCTAAGCGCCATAGAGAACGTAATCTGACGTGGAACGGCATTCATCGCATAGATGTCACTCAAGTTGACCACAACCGCCTTGTAGCCGAGGTGGCGCATCGGGTGGTACATCAAGTCGAAGTGGATGCCTTCTACAAGTAGATCTGTACTGACAACCGTCGCAGGTCCGTCTTCGCTGTAGCGGAACACGGCAGCATCATCAGAGATGCCTTTCATTGTGCTTGGGTTATTGGTCCCAAAGTGCTTCGCAAAGCGATCGATGAGGCCAAATTCTCCTAAAGAGGAGATTTCCGTACGGGTAGGGTTTTCGGTTGACATGGGGCAAAGGTACGTGATCGCGGAGCGATTGGAGCTAGAGATTTGAGACATGGGGTCGCCGTGACCTTAGTCCTAAAAAGATGTATGTGATTGGAGGACTAGCTACAAGCTTAACATGTCGAGGTGGGGCTTTTTAGAATTAGGGAGCTTGCAGGAGTCAGAAAAAAGGCAGCTTTACCAGATTGCAGGTAAGTATTGATGAAGCTAAATTCATTACTCAAATCATTGTTTTAGGGTTTGAGCATTTATTAGGATTTCTATGTTTGAAATTTAGTATTCCAGTAATTTGAAAAGATTTTGGTGTTAGAATTTGTTGTAGCAAGATTTTTTTTACAATATAAAAAAAACATATTGAGCTGTGATTCAGGGTGTTGGAGTTTTGTTGTCATGCATATTGCAAAGAAAATCAGTCGAAAGTTCTGAGTGATCCAATTTTTATAGTTAACGCGTTGCACGGTTAAATAATCTTAAACAGTAGAAAAAATAGATCGCACAATAAGCTAGCTGTCAGTATTTTAAAGGTGCTTAAACCAAAATATGCACCTAGCTCATGCACGACCTTCCAGCAATGTACGACCACTT
>JBGCGF010000073.1:0-29483 GCA_045110575.1 Saprospiraceae bacterium | reverse complement strand
GCGAGACTTGCTGCAGCGTCTGCACCTGGCTTGGTCTCTGCGCGCTCGTAGCGGGAGATCTGAGTGAAGTGAACGCCGACGAGTTCGGCTAAATCGTTCTGAGAAAGCTCCTTGCGCTTGCGAAGTTGCTTGAGTCGAGTGGGAAAGTCTTTTGCTTCTACAATGTCCATAAGTAAGCGCAAATGCGTGCGACTAGTTGGATGTCGTACTTTGAACTTTTGTCGAAAGTTGGACAGGGGGTTATCCCACCGTCTAATACAAATCCATCCAGTACATGCAGCGTCCCGCATGAACGCGAGGATCTTTGACATGTCGACCCGCTGGCCTCGAATCCTTTTTTCCAAATTCAGAAAGGGCCCGCACAGCGTGTGTAAGCCACCTTTTCAAGTCCTTGTCGAGCGTCCCTATCAGCACGCCAATCCGATTCCCTCGGGTCCCACAATCCCATCATTTTTGAGATTCAAATCTTTTGCCCGGAGGCACTCTACGATCTTCGGAAATAAGTAAGAAGTAGGACCCGAGGAAACCAAAATCTGGATATCGAAATGCCCCGCACAGAGTACGGAAGCCGTCCTTCCCGAAATGCAAAAAGCCCCTGCGATATAAAATCGCAAGGGCTTTTCTCGTTCTGACAAAGTCAGTCCCGTAGGATTGCGGGATGGCGTAAGCTAGACTTGCAGAATCGCAACGCTAGCTAAAGAGCTTAAGCTTCTAATTCAAGAACTCGTACACACCAGCAATACCAATACCGCCACCGACACAAGCGGTAACCATTCCGTATTTCTGCTTGCGACGACGTAGCTCACTGAAGAGTTGCGTACTCAGCTTCGCTCCCGTACAACCGAGTGGGTGACCAAGTGCAATGGCACCACCGTTCACGTTAACCTTCGATGGATCGAGACCCATCTCCTTAATAACGGCCAGAGATTGCGTTGCAAAGGCCTCGTTGAGTTCAGTGAGGTCAATGTCACTCAGCGTAAGTCCAGCTTGCTTGAGCGCCTTAGGAATAGCTGCACAAGGTCCGATACCCATGAGGAGAGGCTCAACACCAGCAACAGAACAACTCATGAGACGAGCGATCGGCTCAAGCTTGAGTTCTTTCATGACACGCTCGCTTACGATGAGCACGAAGGCTGCACCATCAGAAGTTTGTGAACTGTTACCAGCCGTTACGATTCCACCCGCTTGGAAAGCTGGGCGAAGACGAGCTAGCCCTTCGACACTTGTGCCGCGACGAAGACCTTCGTCCATGCTCACCACTTTCGACGTCTCAACGCGCTTGTCGTTTTTAACGAAGACTTCAGGAACAGTGATCGGAACAATCTCATCCGTGAAAAGGCCAGCGTCAATAGCCTTAGCTGCACGTGCATGTGACTGCACTGCAAACGCATCAGCTTCTTCGCGGGTGATTCCCCACTTCTTGCCTACTGCTTCTGCAGTGATTCCCATGCTCACGACGTAGTCAGGAGTTTCCTTTGCTACGTTGTAGCTCGGAGCCAACTTGTATCCCGTCATCGGGATCATCGACATGCTCTCTGTACCACCAGCGATGTAGATCTCACCCATTCCGGCGTTGATCTTCGCAGATGCGATACTGATGGTTTCAAGACCAGAAGCGCAGTAGCGGTTCACGGTCTGTCCTGGAACCTCTTTGCCAAGCGCACGCAAGGCAATTTGGCGACCGATTTGAAGACCTTGCTCACCCTCTGGGTTTGCGCAGCCAACAATAACGTCGTCAATGAGGTCTGTATTTAAATTAGGTACCTGTGCAACGAGATGCTTGATCACGTCAACTGCAAGGTCGTCTGAGCGATAGTTTTTGAAGCTACCACGCCCAGCTTTGCCAACTGCACTGCGGTATGCCTTTACGATATATGCGTCCATGTTGAATTCAATTTTGAATTCTGAATGCTGCCTGTTAAACGGATTCGAAACCATTCAATAGGCAAGACTCAAAATTATTAGTTACGGAGGGGCTTGTTGGTCTGAAGCATGTGTTGGATACGTTCCATGGTTTTCTGTTCACCACAGAGACTCAAGAATGCTTCGCGCTCGAGGTCTACTAAGTAGCGCTCGCTCACTTGCTGCATTCCTGTCAAGTCACCACCACAAAGCACGCGTGCTACTTGGTGTGCAATCTTGACATCGTGATCACTTGCATAACCACCGAGCTTAAGCTCGTTTGCAGCTGCATAAAGTGCAGCCATTCCTCCACGACCTAGAACGGTAACGTCCTTACGCTCGATTGGCTGAACATAACCTTCAGAAAGCTCGAGCGCCTTCTTCTTGGCCTCGCCGATGTTGCGTTGCGTGTTGTAAACAACAGTGTCCTTGCTTTCCAAGAGGTAACCCTGCTTGAATGCTTGTGGAGCGGAAGTCGCAACAGATGCCATCGCGATCGTTTTAAACTTCTCGATTAGCGTTGGAATCATCACATCGCCAGCGAAAAACTCATCACTTGCGCGAAGTGCCATCTCCTTGGTTCCAGCTCCTCCAGGAATAAGACCAACACCGACCTCTACAAGTCCGATGTAGCTCTCTGCAGCACAAACGGCTGCATCACAGTGCATGATGGTTTCGCAACCTCCACCAAAGGTGTAGCCTTGGGTAGCTGCAACCACAGGAATCGCCGAGTAGCGGCAACGCATGGTGGTGTCCTGGAAGTAACGAACAGCTTGGTTGAGTTCGTCCCATTCTTGCTGGAACGCAAACATGCCGATCATCATCAAGTTGGCGCCTACCGTAAAGTTGGTCGCGTTGTTTCCGATGACGAGTCCTTTCCAGTTTCCTTCTTCAGCGAGTGTGATTGCATCGTTGATGCCTTTCAATACGCCTTCGCCGATAGAGTTTGCCTTAGAGGTAAACTCAAGGCAAAGAATGCCATCTCCGATGTCGTGAAGAATCGTCTCCGAGTTCTTCTGGACAGGTGTTTGGCTGCGGAAGTTGTCAAGAATGATGAACTGCTCCGTACCAGGAACTACTTCGTATCCTTTCGTCTCGCGGTTGTAATACAAACGCTTGCCACCTTCACTCTTGTAGAAAGACTCGTGCCCAGCAGCAACCATCTCGGCTACCCAAGCAGCTGCGGTGAGGCCTTCTGCTTCAATAGCTTCGATACCAGCTTTGACACCGACAGCGTCCCAGTATTGGAACGGTCCGATTTCCCACGCAAAACCTGCACAAACGGCATTGTCTACGCTGTAGAGTTGGTCTGCAACTTCAGGAATACGGTTAGAAGCATAGGAGAAAAGTCCCGCCATGCTTCGCTTGATGAGTTGACCACCGAGGTCTTCAGCATTGAAAAGCGATTTGACACGCTTGTTCAAGTTGTCGATCTGCTTGGCTGCAGCGATGCTTGCGAGGCTCACTTTCTTGTTAGGACCATACGTGTGGTCCTTAAGATCGAGCTCATGTACAACAGAACGACCCGTTTTCGGATCCTTCTCTTTTGTTTTCTTGTAGAATCCTTGACCTGACTTGTTTCCGTAGAACTCGTTGTCAAGAAGGAACTTCATGTAAGCTGGCACCTTAAAGGTTGATGCTTGCTCGTCATGCGGAGCATTTGCAACGATGCCTTGCATCACCTTTGTAGCTGTATCGTGACCAACAAGGTCTCCCAGACGGAAGGTTCCTGTTTTCGGTCGACCGATAGCAGGTCCGGTAAGCTTATCTGTAATGTTGATAGGAAGACCAAGCTCTTCTGTCAAGCTGTAGATCTTGGCCATTGCGTACACACCAATTCTGTTGGCGATGAATGCTGGCGTATCCTTAGCGAGTACACTTTGCTTTCCAAGGTGTAGATTTCCAAAGTGCATGAAGAAGTCGATCACAGACTGGTCTGTGTCTGGACCTGGAATTACTTCAAACAAGCGCATGTAACGCGCTGGGTTGAAGAAGTGGGTTCCGCAGAAATGCTTCCGAAAATCTTCCGAACGTCCTTCGGACATTTGGGCGATAGGGATGCCAGAGGTATTCGAAGTAATGAGTGTTCCCGGCTTGCGGTACTTCTCAACTTGTTCGAACAGACTCTGTTTGATGTCGAGTCGCTCAACGACCACTTCGATAACCCAATCACAATCTGCGATTTTCTTTAGGTCATCCTCCAAGTTTCCGACAGAGATGCGCTTGGCAAAATCTTTATCGTAAAAAGGAGCCGGTTTAGCTTTTAAAGCAGCCTTGAGGTTGCTTGCAGCGTACTTGTTGCGGGCGGCAGGAACGGTTAGTTCTTCTGGCTTAAGATCTCGCGGAACGATGTCTAGTAGTAGGACTTCTAGACCTACGTTGGCGAGGTGGCATGCGATGCCTGTGCCCATTAGTCCTGAACCCAGGACAGCGCACTTACGAATGTGTCGGCTCATTGAGAAGGGTTAATTCAAAGACGAATAAACGAAAATCAGACCGTACTAGCGAATATTCGCTCAACATTAGATTTTTGAGCATAAATAGGGTAGAAGTGATCTCTAATAATGAACGTGGCAGGAGTGCTTACAGTTTCGAGCAATAAAAAAGCCCTTCGGCGATCAAATCGCGGAAGGGCCTTGAAAAATACTGTGTGTTTCTCGGTGAGGTTAATCCAAGACTTTAAAAGTCTTTAAGATTGGTTTCTCATTTTCACCGGTGTGGATGACCACTTCATAATTGCCAGGTTGTACTTCAATGTCTTTTGGAAAGTGACTAAGCGTGTAGTTCTTTCCTTCAATGACATTTGCAGAGGATGTTGTCTCATACACCGACCCTAGGAAGGTGCTGAAGTAATCGTCCGCTGGTATATAGAACCACGTGAACCTCATTTGAGTTCCCGGAGTTAGGTTTTTTGATACAACACTTATGTAAATATCTTCAGAAGTCTTCTGAAACACAGGGTTGTCGACAGGGCAAGAGTTTTTCTCGACTTCGAGGCTACACATGCGAATCTCGTCAATCGAAAATTGTGCAGTGGGGGTAAAGCCAGATAGTAAGAACGCTCCTAATAGTAGGCTCAGCCCGATGGTGATTAGTAAGGAGTTTTTCATGGGTTTGGGATTAAAATCAGTAAGGGGGTTTCAAATGTTCATGTTTAGGACGACGTTTTTCAGTTAGCGTCACACAATTGTATAACGTTGTAAGTGAGCGATTTGTGCACACCTGAAAAATTTCTTTGAATTTTTACTTCATATTTTTCATAGTAATAGCCGTTTTCTCAATGATTTGTACCTAAATATAAGTAATTTATCGTTGTAGAGCAAGTTGGCACGCATGCTAATTTCAAGTAATTTTTTTTAGAAGTTTGTAATGCGGCCGCGGTTTACGACGTTTGTTGGACACTGCCAACGAAAAAAACATGCTCGAAACACTTTTGCTCCTTCAGGATACTGACATTGAGCGCGACACAGCTTCCCAGTCTTTACTAGACATTATCGTACAAGGCGGACCGCTTGCGATTGCGATTGTAGCTGTACTTCTTGTACTCTCAGTCATAGCGCTTTACATCTTCATCGAGCGCTATCTCACGATAAAACGTGCAGGTATGGCCGATGAGAACTTCATAAACAACATTAGAGCGAGCGTCCAGACCGGAAATATTGCTGGTGCTCTTGCACTATGCCGCACGAATGAGAGTCCACAGGCTCGAATGGTCGAAAAAGGCCTCATGCGCATCGGTAAGCCGCTTCGTGACATTGATGCTGCAATAGAAAACGTTGGAAACCTAGAGGTTTTCAAGCTCGAAAAGAACTTGTCTACACTAGCGAGTATCGCCGGTGCAGCGCCTATGATCGGATTCTTCGGAACGGTGACGGGAATGATCTTCGCTTTCTATGAGATGGCGACTGCTGAAAATGTTACTCCTGACGTTCTAGCAGGTGGTATCTATCAAGCACTTCTCACAACTGCACTCGGACTTGCCATCGGCATCTTCGCATTCGTAGGCTACAACCTGCTTGTCGCTAGTGTAGAGAAAGCCGTGTTCAACATGGAGAGTACCACAATGGAGTTTATGGACCTTCTTCAAGAGCCCGTATCGTAGGTTTTAAGCCTAGTGCTTATTTTTTGAGAGCTTAGGGCTTTCGCCAAAACCACCGATAGAAACACAACAACATGGGGCTCAAACGACAATCCAAGGTCAGCGCAGAATTCTCGATGTCGAGTCTAACGGACATCATCTTTTTGTTGCTCATCTTTTTCATGCTTACGAGTAGTCTCGTGAAGATCGACCCGTTCGACCTTCCGGTTAGTGACTCTAAGACCGTCGCAGCAGTAAGCGTTGTGGTCAGCATCAACAAGGCTGGGAAGTGGAAACTGAACGGTAATACGATCAGTAGGGCAGCTTTACCGCAAGCTGTCAAAATCCAAATTCGAGAGGCGAAGAAAAAGGAAGACGTCACACTTACCATCGTTGCCGAGACGGGTGTGCCGTTCACTAAAGTGGAAGAGGTCATGAAGCTCGCTGCTGAAAATCGCATCAAAGCAATGATCGCAACACAACCGTCTAGCTAACCTCACCTTATGTTTTGGTGTTCCCTCAACTTGTCGAAGGGAAGCCAAAGCCTTTACGAAAGTAGAGGGCTGAATTAAACTGAACCCAATGGGACTCAAAAAACGAAGTAAGGTGACGGCGCTGTTCAACATGTCGAGCCTCACAGACATCATTTTTCTACTACTCATCTTTTTCATGCTTACGAGTTCGCTCGTGGCACCGAATGCGCTCAACTTGAAGTTGCCAGGTCAGTCGAATGCGAATACGCCGCCGAGTGACAAGAACATTGACGCTGTTATCGTCTTCAACGACTGTAGCTACACGTTCAATGGCCAGAAGAAGAGCGCCAGTTCTCTTGAAACCACCTTGCGTCAGCAGGCACGTTCTGAGAGTAACTATACCGTTACCATCGCGTATCGATCAAAGACGCCAACAGAGTGCGTTGTGACCGTCATGGATATCTCCCGCCGCTTAAGCATAAATGGAATTCTTGTTTCGCCAAAGGCACGTTAATTCAAAGCACGCATACAGGAAGAGCAGTCGTAAACGTTAAGACACTATGGAATACACCATCCCTCAGTTCGAGGAACGATACAAAAAGCGCAGTGCAGCTATTTCGGGTACGATTTGGTTAATCCTCCTTATTCTATTGCTCCTACCACTGTTTCACTACCCAACACCGCCTCCAGGACAGGAAGGGATTACGGTTAATTTGGGTATGATAGACGTTGGCCAAGGTGACGAAAACGCAGCAGCAGCACCTAAAGCAGAGGTCGCTGAAGCTCCAGCTCCAGCTGAAGAATTGGAACCTGTTCCTGAACCAGAGCCCGAGCCAGAAATAGTCGAAGCGGTTCCTCCGCCTCCAACTCCAGAAGTTGTAGAACCTGTTCCTGAGCCTATCGCTCAGCCTGATCCTGAAATTTTACGTCAAGAACAAGCAGCGATTGCTCTTAAGAAACGAGCAGAGCTAAAAGCAAAGGCAGACCAAGATCTGGCCTTAACAAAAGCAAAAGCCGCCGCTGCTGCCGAAGCAAGAGAAAAAGCGGCCGAGGATGCGAAGAAGCAGGCTCAACAAGAGGCAAAGCGTAAAGCTGCAGCTCAGGCAAAACGCGTTGCTGAAGCAAAGGCTGCCGCCGATGCTAAAGCCGCCGCTGATGCAGCCAAAGCAAAATCCATCCGCGACGGTATGGCCGGACTATTCTCAGGAAACGAAGGCGGTACAGGAGGAGGTAAAGGCAATACAGGCACAGCTGGCAATCAAGGAGACCCGAACGGAGACCCTAATGCCGACAGACTTACCGGACTTCACTCAGGAGGCGCAGGCAACGTCGGTGGTGGACTTGCGAGCCGTGGAGTCCTCTCTAGCCCTAAGTTGAGCGATAACTCTCAGCGTAAAGGACGTGTGGTCGTCAAAGTGTGTGTAGGCGCAAATGGTCAAGTGACCTCTGCGAAGTACACGCAACTTGGTTCAAGTACCTCCGATCCTGTGTTGGCAAAGCTTGCCGTTGAGAATGCAAAGAACTACCGCTTTAGTAAGAGTTCATCCTCTACCCAGTGTGGTAACATCACGTATGACTTCGTGGTGAAGTAGGCAAGGAGACGTTAGACATGGGATGTGGGATCTGAGATGCTAATAGGGACGCAAGACGCAAATGCACCACGCATCTTTGTCCTGCGAACCACTGATTTGCAGGAACGATTACTGCTAGTATTTGCACATGATTTGTACGTGCACATGATGTCAACTCATGGCCCTGCGTCCTGTTAAGCATCCAGCGGTATTGAGCCCTAGCGTCCAGCAGCAAAGCGATCCAGTAGTGCAACGGTCTAATAACAAAGTGGCCCAGCTTCTTTTTCCCAAATCTCAAATCCTGTATCCCATTCCCCTTTGAAAAGAAGCTACTCTGAGACCGTCGATTTTCTGTTCTCCATTCTGCCGATGTACCAACGATCGGGCAAGTTTGCGGGTAAAATCGACCTCACCAAAACGTTTCAGCTTCTTGAAGCACTCGGTAATCCGCACAAACGGCTTAACGTGGTGCATATCGCTGGGACCAACGGAAAGGGCAGCACAAGCCATGCAATCGCTACGATGCTTACTGCTTCAGGTAAGCGCGTCGGGCTCTACACCAGTCCGCACTATGTCGATTACCGCGAACGGATTCGCATTGACGGTGCTAAGGTTCCAGAGCAGTATGTAGTCGATTTTGTAGCCAAGAATGAGCCGCTGATTGAAGCCGTTGATGCGTCATTCTTTGAGTTCACTGTTGCGATGGCATTTGCCTACTTCGAAGAAGAACAGCTTGACTACGCCGTAATTGAAGTCGGCTTGGGCGGGCGTCTTGATAGCACCAATGTGGTTGATCCAATCTTGAGCGTAATTACCAATATTGGATACGACCACGTAGATCTCCTCGGAGATACGCTTCCTCTAATTGCAGGCGAAAAAGCTGGTATTATTAAGCATGGGAGGCCAGTAATAGTAGGTGAGTATCAAGCAGAAACATGGCCTGTTTTTCAGGCAAAAGCAAAGCTTGAGAAGGCTGAAATTTACTTGGCAAAAGACCTCGTCGAGCTCAATGCCGAAGGGAAGAATCTCCTAGTCTTTGATGATGTGCAGACGTATCAATTGGATCGAAACAAACTCGAACTACGAGGACCGTTTGGCTTGCTAAACACACGAACAGCCCTTGCTGCGTACCAGGTTTTGGCGAAAGCTGATAAATCAATTCTAAGAGGCGCCGAAGCATCGAACAGCCTTTCAGATATGTCAAGTCTGTCGGGCTATCAGGGACGATTTTTCACCCTATCACAAAATCCAACCGTCCTTGCAGATGCAGGTCATAACGCTGACGCATGGAGAGTTCTGGGGCCGGAAGTGTCCAAGCAAACCCAAGGGCGCATACACGTCGTTTGTGGATTCGTGAGTGGCAAAAGCCCCTCGCCCTTTTTTGAGGCGTTTCCGCAAAACGCACTGTTCTATCTTGGAGACATGGCCATTCAACGAAACCGCCCTGTAGCGGAGACCTTAAGCCTGCTTCCGTCAAATTTCACGCCCTCAGTCCATGCTTCCATAGCATCTGCATTCGAAGCTGCAAAAGTCTTAGCATCGGAAGATGATCTCATTTTTGTTGGAGGTAGCACCTTTGTAGTCGGTGAGCTTTTCGAACACCTTAACTTAGGCTGATGCTTCGCACCTTTCTCGACCAAATCTTCAATAGCGTTCAGCGTTACTGGCAGTTTTATGTGCTAGGAGTGCTGAGCCTGTTCTTTCTTATGAGGCTGCACTGGTCATTCAGAGTGCTGGCAGCAATCGTGTTTTTACTCGCAGTGGGTATCGCGATTTTAGGAGCAATCATCGGAGTCGTTGATAGCTTTTCGAGCTCAAGTGATATTGCTCAGCCTCATACGATAAAGGACATCGCTCAACAAGTTAAGTTGGCTCGGGCAAGAATAGCTGACTTAGAAGTTGAGAGAAGAAGACTAGAGGCCAAGATTCAAGAAGGGGGATCCGTTTCAAAAAGTGAGCGGCTTCCTTCAGGGGCTCAATCAAGCAAGAGCGCGGAATCGCCAGGCAGCTTTCGAACAAAAATCACATTACTGCAAGAGAAAAGCGCCTTCTACAAGCATGGCTTGATGAAGCTTTCTAGTCTACAAGTGCTCTTAGGGAAAGACCCTAAGTCAAGTAATGAATTAACTAAAGAGGAAGAACTTCTCAAATCGTACAAGCAGCTGAGTAAGCGACTCGACAAATCCGATAGTCTAGAAAACGCGCAATTGTTGCGCAAAGAATTAGAGCGTTTGCTCAAGTAGGGTAGCAGCGGTTATTCTCCCGCGCTATCGATCTCGCCGTTGGCATACATCAATTCCTTTAGCATCTTATCTGCATCCTTGTAGCCCGCGCTGATCATGATGCGCTCCATGTCGCCGTTGAAGTAAACGACACTTGGGTAAGAAAGGCGATTGTCAAGTAGTGAAGCAGCTAGTTCGTGAACACCACGTCTTCCATTTTGCTTGTACGCAAAGGTTTTGCCATCGTACACGATGTCTTCACGTTGCTCAGCATTGAACTTGACCGCATAGAAATTTTGAGCGATGTATGCTTCAACCTTTGGATCTTTGAACGTCGTTGCATCCATGCGCTTGCACCAGCCACACCAGTCGGTGTATACGTCGATAATGATCTTCTTAGGGTTGGTCTTGTTCGCCGCGACGGCTTCTTCCCAAGTGATCCAAGTAATGTCTACTGCTTCGGCAGTAGGATCAGTATTGACTTCCTCTAAAGGAGCATCAAGCATAGTGCTCATCATGCCTGCTTGAACAGTATTCGAAGCGAGCTGCGTATCGTTTAATTGCCAGTAGCAAAGGCCAAATCCGATGAGTGCGACGAGTCCGTAGATAAAAGTCTTGTTGTTCATAAGCCAAGGTTCTGATCTACAATATGCAGATTTTTAAGCAAACACGGGTAATCTCATTGCCCAAATGACGATTAGAGGTGGTTAACATCTACTTATGCAATGTTAGAGTGGCTCATGTTGTTACATTTGCGAACTCAAAAATACAGCCAGCCATGAAGCTAGCATTTCTCTTAGTTGCGGCACTTACGCCGCTTATCTCTTTTGCCCAAATGGATTCACTATCCCACTCTCTAGGAATTGTACTTGCAAAGTCAGTACAACAGCAAGGATTACCTGTTACAGATCACGATGCATTTGCAGCTGGTTTCAAGCAAGCGATGACGACTGACATCTCACAAGAAGATGTTCAGAAGGCTCAAATGGCTATCCAGATGCACATGGAACAAGCACAAGCTTCTAAAAGCTCTGCTGCCAAAGGCGAAGGGGAAGCATTCCTTAAGACTAACGGTACCCGTCCGGAAGTAACCACTACAGCTAGTGGACTTCAGTACGAAGTGCTTACTGAAGGCGAAGGTGCTCATCCTTCAGCAACGGATAAGGTAACGGTTCACTACACAGGTAAGAACCTCGACGGAAGCGTATTTGACTCAAGTGTTGAGCGCGGCCAGCCAGCTACTTTCCCTCTCAACGGCGTTATCGCAGGTTGGACTGAAGGTGTGCAGCTTATGAAGCCAGGTTCTAAGTACCGTTTCTTCATCCCAAGCGAGCTTGCCTATGGTGAGCGTGGAGCTGGAGCAGATATCGCACCAGGTGCTACCTTGATGTTTGATGTTGAGTTGATCTCTATCAACTAGGAATGAGATCTGAGATTTGGGATGTGAGACATATGTAGCGCATCCCAAATCTCGCTTCTCTTCAGTATAAATTCCTTCTTTGAAGGGGTTTGGAGCCTTTGTGAAATCTGAAAGATTTTTCCGTTCCACAAGCTAAGCTTGTCCCATTCAAAATGACGGGCGGCGGTTTGGATTGCGTCCCTATTAGCAATCTCAAATCTCGCCTCCCACATCTCTTCCAGATGCGCATCGACATCATCACCGTCCAGCCTCAGCTTCTTGAAGGCCCTTTTGCGCATTCGATCATGAAGCGTGCACAAGACAAAGGCTTGCTTGAAGTGCATGTGCACGACCTCCGTCCATACGGAACAGGGAAATACAAGCAGATTGACGACTATGCCTTTGGTGGTGGCGCTGGGATGGTCATGCAGATGGAGCCGCTTGTCGCACTCACAGAGGAGCTACAAGCCGAGCGGACCTACGATGAGATAATCTATCTTACTCCCGATGGAGAGCAGCTCAGACAGCCACGTTGCAATGGCCTCAGCTTACGCCAAAACCTATTGATGGTTTGTGGGCACTACAAAGGAATAGATCAACGATACCGTGATCACTTCGTCACCTTAGAAATCAGCATTGGAGACTACGTTCTGAGCGGCGGTGAGCTCGCAGCAGCTGTTTTGGTAGATAGCTTAGGAAGATTGTTGCCAGGCGTACTCGGAGACGAGACCAGCGCGCTCACAGACAGCTTTCAAGACGGTCTCTTAGCTCCGCCGGTGTATACGCGACCAAAGTCTTACCGAGGCTGGGAAGTGCCTGAGATTCTGCTCAGTGGGCACGAGGCGAAAATTGAGGAGTGGCGCCATGACCAGGCGATGGAACGAACAAAGACTCGTCGTCCAGATTTACTAGAAAGCTAGCTTTTTGTCGAGAAGACCTTCCCTACAAGCGACTTCATCAGCTTTTTGGCTTCAGGACTCGGTGCTCTAAACCACGCATAGCCAGCTACAAGAACAGTAAGTAGTCCCCCTCGCCAAAGAATGTCGAGCCACCAGATATCTAGTGTAGGCATAAAGAATACGATAACAGTGAATGTGACCATCACCGCTGAGATCTCGTAGGTGGTTTTGCCGAAAGGCCAAATACCAAAACTGAATCCAGCAAAAAGCACTTTCGCTACGTTGTATAGCGTCAACGAAATCAAAGTCGCCAAGCCTGCACCCATCACGCCGTATGCAGGTACCAACCAGATGTTGAGCAAGATACCAACGACGGCTAGGATGAGGATTGCGATAAGGTTGAATTGGTACTTTTTCGAGTAGGTGATCACGTGCTCATTCATGGAGGTAGAAGCATCGATCCAACGCGCCAATCCGAGAAAAAAAAAGGCCGTGAATGCGCCACTAAGGACTTCCGGATTAGCAGCAATTTGAGCGATACTCGCAAAGCAGACAATGATGCCTCCGAACAGATAACCACACACAAGTACCATGTTGTCGCACGCTCTGCGGTACAAACGGCGGATCGTATCCTTATCGTCTTTTGCCCAAGCTTCACTGATTTGAGGACCGACAACACTTGCGAGATTGGTGTACGGTTTGGCGATGACTTCAGACATGAAAAGCGCAATAGCATACTGACCTGCAGCGGCAAAGTCGAGGTATGCTGCAACCATCAAGACATCAATCCGAAAAGCTAGTGAACGGCCCAGCATTCCTGCAATGCCATAACTACCGAACGAGGCCATGCCTTTCCACTTGTCGGTGACAGCAGCAGTCGGTTTTCCTACGTTCAACTCACCTAGTGAGAATAGGTAGTAGGTCATTGCAATTGCCACGAAAACGAAGTGGACAAGCGTGCCAATCACTACGCTTTCAAGGCTGATAACCTTCAAGAGATAGAGTAAGAGCAAGCTTGGCAACGTCAGCTTGAATAGGAACTGCTCAAGCAGGGTTGGAATGACGATTCTTCTGAAATTGCTGATGTATTGGGCGATCACTTTCGTGAAAACCATCGCTACCACCAGGACAGGTAAATAGCTGATGTAGCCCTTGTATTCGTCAGGTGTCTTCTCGAAAAAATGATTTAACAAAAGGTCTTGGAGGAAGGGCGAAATCGCCAAGTAGAGTAGAACCCCACCAAACGCAACAAGTAATAGTAGCCCAAGAAAACCTCGTTTATTTTTCTCTTCGTTGGAGAATTCTGGATAGTACCGAACGGCCAATGAATAACTACCCAGCATTGCAAACGGAAGTAGCGTGCTAGCCGCAGCGATCATCGTCTGAATCAAGCCGTACTCTGTGTCTAGCTGCGTGTAGAGGAACAGGTTGGCCACCACGCCGACCACTACGCCTACGTACTGTACAGCGGTACTCTTTATGCCTTGGCGTATGACAACTCCCATGTGGCGCTACGGTGTAATGAAATGCGAATCGGCCTTGCGTACTTCTCTACGTACAACAGCCCGTTTATGATGCTCAACAACCACCGAACCTAACATTGCAATAGCTTCTGGAACGACAGGCCAATAGCCCGCGCCAAGCGCTGATGCGATGTTGCGAAGCCACCAAGAGGTGGCGTTCACGATGCGGCCAAGTGCCGTTCCGTTTGGATTGGAAAGTCGTTGGAACAAGCCAATCTTAAACGCATTCAGTTGGCGTTCAGGTGCAGCTTTCCAACCTATTGCCCGAGATCCTCGATCATGCACAATGGTGTAGCCTGGTATGATCCCGAGTTGGAGACCGTGATATCGAATACGCTCCACATAATCGCGGTCTTCACCATAGTGGTAGAAAAGTGGGCTGAAACCACCAACTAACTCTAGCGTGCGGCGTGGGATAATCCATGCTGCAGCATTCACAAAGGGCACCGTAACCACCTTTTCTTCGCCAGTAACCTGCTCGAAGGTCTTCCCTACTTGAGTGAGGAAACGCGCAAAGAGTTGGTCGGGCGTCTGTTCATCGGCTTGCACATGCAGCGGACTGACAATACCCAAGGTTGGGTTTTGCGAAAGCGCTTCTACTGCAATTTCAATTGAGCCATTGACTGGCCAAGCATCGTGGTTGAGTAAGAAAACGTAATCCGCACCTGCCCGTAAAGCCATGCGCATGCCCAGGTTATTACCTGCTCCGAAGCCCAAGTTTTCTTCGCTTCGCACTAAGTTGACTTCTGGCCAACGCTGTGCTATGATGTCAGGCGTACCATCGCTTGATTTGTTATCGACCACGATGGTATGCTGAATCATCCCGCTGGCTTTGAGGGTGTCAAAGACTTGGTCTAGCCACTTTGTACTGTTGTACGTGACGAGTATGGTACAGACCTTAGGCAAGCTTGGAAATGGCTTCCTTGAGGTAACTCTTGTCTTTCAAGTTGAGCAACTTCTCTTGCTGCGGCTCGAAGGCATCGTATTCCATTTCTGCAATGTCTGCTTTACTCAACGACAGAGGCATTTCCATGCTTCCAGGTTGGATACAGCCAACGCCGTGATCGGTATCGAAAACAAAGATGTGTCGGTCGGTATGCGTGCTACGAAGCTCAATGATCGCCTTGTACACATCGCCTGTCCAAGCACCAGATTCCCAGCCTTCATAGCGGTTTCGCGCGTCTTCAGGAGACATCGCAAATACAGCTGCAGAGGCATCGTCAGGTTTGCAATCGTGAAGTAAGATCACGCCTTTCGGACTGAGGTACTTCAAGCAGTTTTCGACATCGCGCATGACCTGTTCATAGGTATGAAGTCCGTCAATAAAAGCGACATCGATCTTGTCCGTAGCGAAGAGCTTGTCTCCGTGCTGGTCGAAGAAATCATCACTCGTTAGTTCATAGTACTGATCGCGAAGACGCTGAAAAAAGTACTTGATCTTATTGGTCTTCGAGATCATGAAGTTGGGATCCACGGCAAACTTGCGTGGCGCGTTAATCCCAAAGAAGAGGTGTCCGCGTTGTACCCCGATTTCCACGTAGGTTTTTGCGTTAACCGCCTTGATGTACGAGCTGATTATTTCCTTGCGATGCATACTGTTTGCTCTAGTGCTGTGGGCGAAAGTAAGAAGACCTTCTTCGCCAATGGAATTATGTTGAACTCGCGTTCAAGCGTTCATGGAAGGTTTACCGAAGTGAGTCGAGTAAGGTTGCAAGTTGTTTGGTTACCTGCTTGCGTTCAAACTTGAGCACCCCTTCACGTTGCAGTGCATGTGGGCTTTCGCCAAAACGTCCGTCGATAAACCTTTGCAAAGCTCCTTCTGTGCCGTCAACGTCTCCAGGAGGAACGGTGAGTCCGGCATGGACATCGTCCAAGATACTCGTGTTGTCTGCGTCGTAAGGACCGATGTGAAGCACCGGTTTGCCAGCAGCGAGGTATTCGAAGAGCTTGCCATTGATTTGACCTTTGGCGTTATCGCTTTGGTTTGGGCAAAGCAAAAACAGGTCTGCGTCATCATACTTTTGGACGAGCTCATTGTGCTTCATCCAAGGAGTTATGGTCACTTTGTCTTTGAGTTGAGGTAGGGCATCGATAGATGCCTTGACTTCTGTTGCGACATTTCCAATCAAGAAGACCTTTAGCCTTTCGGCAAAACCTGCATCAGCGTCTACCAGCTTGGCGAGTGCTGTCCAAACTGCCGTTGGATTACGAACGGCATTGAGCAGACCGGTATGGTAGATGTGAAACTTGTCTTTCTTAGATTTTACGGACGGTAGTCCTTGAAAGTCTGACGCATCATACCCGTTGGTGATCGTTTGATACTTGTTCGTGTCAAAGTCCATCAGGTGGGTCGGCATGGAATAGGCGGTTCCGATAACCTTGTCCGCTGCAGTCAAGCACTCTTGTTCCAGTCGCTCGTTTTTGCGCTTTGCTCGAGCGCCTGGATTGAACGACAAGTGAATGTCAAACTGAGACCAAGGATCACGGACATCCATGATCCATTTCAAGCCTTTGACTCTTTTCTTGAGCGCTTTGCCAATGAGGTGGACGCTGTGCGGAGGACCAGTCGTTATAACCACATCGACAGGGTTGTCTTTGAGGTATTTGACCAGACCTTTTGTTGTTGGTTTTACCCAGAACACCCGTGGATCAGGGACAAAGAAGTTTGCGCGTATCCACGTGCTGAATCGCTTGGTAAGTGACTGCTTCTTGGCAGGCACTACACCGAAGTTCTCTCCGGGTTTTGCTCCAGTTAGTTTTCGGTACAAACTGTACGGCTCCCAGATAGGGTAGCGGAGCACGGTAATGTCCTCGACCTCTTTGAGCAGACTCTCATCAGCTACCGGATAGTCTGCGCCTTCAGGGGCGACGACTATCGGTTCCCAGTCGAATTCGGGAAGGTATTTCGCAAATTTGAGCCATCGTTGTACGCCCGAACCTCCACTTGGAGGCCAGTAATACGATATGATCAGCACTCGTTTTGCGGAAGCTTTACTCATGAAGAATTGGCAATTGCTAGTTGATAATTGTTAATTCATTAAAGAGTTGGCAATTGTCAGTTGATAATTGTCAATGCAGTAGGGACGCAGCCTTAGGAATGTAGCCTTTGGGACGCTCAGAGAAATGAGCCGAAGGCGAGCAAAACATCCCGAAATTATCAATTAAGAATTATCAATTGACAATCACTCAGAAGGTTTGTTTTGCCGAAAGGCGTACAATAAAGAAGCACCTGCCAAGAGTAAAATTAGGCCACTTGAAGCATAGCTGATCTTTTCACCGCGGTAGAAACTAGCAGGTTCGAAGCTCATTACAATTTCGTGTTCACCGGCTGGAACCTCTAAAGCACGAAGCGCATAATTTACTCGTATAAGCTCGGCTGGCTGACCGTCAATAGTCACCAACCATCCCTTGTCTGGGCCGTACCAAATTTCGGAGAATACGGCAAGTTGATTCTCAGTTGAAGAACTCTTGTAGGTTAGACGATCTGGTACATACGCTGTGAGGTCGATCGTTCCGCTTCCGCTAAAACTCTTCTTGGAAAGCTTGCTATCAAATTCTTGATGGACAATAGCAGTAGTCGCAGGTTGGAAACCTCTTAGCGCATCAAATTCAGCATTCGCACTTGGAACCATTTGAGCAGTCTTTACAAACCACGCATTTCCAAGCGCACCTGGATTGCGTTGCACTTGCTCTTGTCCTGGCTGACCACCGATTATGTAACGGGTGTTAAGCATGTCCAGCACTTCTTGGTTACCCTGACTGATTTGACGCATGTTTAGGTCATCCGCACGCTGCAATTTAGCCGCATGGTAACCACCAATTGATTTGTGGAAGTAGCTAACTGATGCATCGTTGAAGGTATTGACAGTCATGTCGATAACACGGTAGCTCAAGTCTGTGTCAGCGAGGATTTGCTGATCTACTTTTCGTGGTGCAAACGCGGCTGCAATTTGACGTTTAGGCTTGAAGTCATCGCTGTTTAAGTAACGCTTGCCTACAGACCAGATGTCAAAAATGCTTAGGATACCGATGGCAACAATGACGGGAGTCATTCCTATTTTCTTGGTGAGCCAAGCCCATAAGAGCGCAGCAGCGATCACAACGAATCCGAGACCACGTAGTGCAGAACTGCGCATGAAAGCAATACGTTCGTCATAGACCGCGTCCATTGGATATCCTGCGCTTTCGAGGCGTGAATCGCCTGCGTTTACGAAGTCGGTAAATAGCGAACCTCCAAAGCCGAGTAACAACAAGAGTCCGGCGGTGATGCCTGTTCCGATGTAAAATGTTTGGAGTGTGACTAGGCTGTTTTCCTCGTCACGCGTACTTAGTGCTTGCCACAATGCTGCGAAACCACCAGCTACGACCAAGAAGGCCGATACGCTCGTAGCTGAACTAGGTGCACGGAAACTACTGAAGTAAGGAATGAAGTTGAACAGTGGTCGGTTGAACCATTCTGCGTTTTTGCCCATCGAAAGCAGCAGTGTTATGATCACGGCACTTCCAAGGAAATATCGCCAACCTGGCCTGAGCCAGAACATAGCGAGAATGAATAACCATACTGCGATTACACCAAAGTATGCTGGCCCAGATGTGAACGGCAATGCGCCGTGATACAATGGGAGCTTGATTTCTCTAGGCAACTGAGCGCCTTTTTTCTTCATTGCAGTCGCAAAAGCTCCGTCTTTCGGAACTGTTTCTTGTCCGCTTCCTCCTGCTGCTCCCGGAACGAAGCTGGCAAATACGTCTATGAGACCATTACTCCATTGCATGGCGTATTCCCATTCGAGTCCATCGACTTCACTGGAACTTGTAACGGCTGCTCCTGGTGCAGCTTCTAAGATTGGTGTACCGCGCATAGTGTCTTTTCCATACTCGATGGTCGTAGACAGCTTGCTGTAAGATGCTCCTACCGCTAGTCCAGCAGCTAATAGAGCTAGGCCTAGTGCTTTTCCAAAACGAGGTAATTGTCCTTCACCCATGTCCGTGATGAACCTGAAGATCACAAAGCAACCACAGGCAACTGCGAGATAGTACGTCATCTGCGGGTGATTCGCGAAGATGTTCAAGCCTAGTGCAAGCCCAAAAAGGCCTAGCCCTGACCACGTTCGACCTCTAAAAAGAAGGATGAGTCCGGCTAGCGTAGGCGCCATGTAGCTTATTGCACGAAGCTTAGTCATGTGTCCAGCTTCGAAGAGTGTCATGTGGTTCGCGCTTAGGCCGAAGGTGATCGCACCTATCAGGCTGAGCCAATTGTTGACTCCCATGACACGCAGCAGCAAGAACATGCCGAGCATTAAAGCGAAAAAGTAGCCGATCGGTCGGGCAATTCCTAGGTGGATTATATTCTCGACATGGCGAAGCAGGTTTCCCTTGTCAGAAGCATAAATCTGATATGCTGGCATTCCGCCAAACATGGAGTTGGTCCATAGGGCCCTGTTTCCAGTCTCGTCTTCGTAGGTCTGTAATTCCTTGGCCATTCCTTTGTTGGAGATGACATCGCCACTGGGAACGGCTTTCCCTTCTAGTTGCGGACTGAAATACGCCATACAGGTGACGAGCATCAAAAGGACGGCAAGTGCGGTAGGCCAAATCCGTTGAAAAGTCGATTGTGCTTGCATAGTGGGGGAGGCTAGAAAGCGGGAAGGTCGTAAATGGTTAACAAATGGCGGAACATGTCTAATGATTAGACAAAGTCCACGTCTACGTCGTATGGATAGGTCATCAAAAATTTAAGGGCTCGATCGACAGGATACCCTTCGGTAGTCACTGCGTGAAGCGTCTTAAAGATTGGTAGGTGGATACGGTAATGCCTGATGAGTTGGTTCACAATTCGGAGCGTTCGCACACCTTCGGTGAGAATGACCGAGCCATCGGTGGCTTTTTGGAGAGGCTCGCCTTGCCCAATACGATAGCCGAGGGCGAAGTTTCTACTGTCTGTTGAAGTGGCTGTTGCGATCAGGTCACCGATGCCTGCAGATCCTAGGAACGCACGACTGGTAGAGCCCATGACTTTTCCGAGGTTGACCATCTCGACGAGGCCTCTGGTTAGTAGGATTGCTTGGATGTTTTTTCCAAATCCTCGTCCAGCAAGGATACCGCTACCAATGGCTAGACCGTTTTTGAGTGCACCAGCAAGTTCGGCACCTAGTAGTTCGTGTGATCCGAATACTTGGAATAGATCTGTCGAAAGAGCTCGTTTGCCTGCTTCAACTACTTCTCGGTAGTTACTAGCTACGACAGTCGCTGTTGGTTGTCCGTCTCTAATTTCGCTGCTTAGGTTGGGGCCGCTTAGACATCCGATCCTGAGCACGTTTGATTCTTGAAGGATAACCTCGCTCATGGTATGGACGTCTTTGCGTCCAAGTCTCATGTGTTTCCAATCGCCACCGCGTTCAATGGGTACATCAAAGCCCTTTGTGCCGTGAATGACAAAATGTCTAGGCGTCAGGTAGGGAGAGAAGCTGTTTATCGTTTTTCGGAAGGCGGTAGAAGGAACGATAGGCAAGATGAGATCACTGCGGTCGCAGATCTCTTGCACATCCCAGGTCATCTCAATATTGGGTGCGAGGTCATAGCCTCTAATTTTTCGGGTGCTTTGCGCCTTTTCGGCAAGATTGCGCTCACGCGTGTAGAGTAAGACCTTGCCTTTACTCGCCGCGACGTTTGCGATTACGACGCCGAACGCGCCAGCACCGATGATACCGGTAGGTTTGATTATACCCATTGGTGCGAAACTACAAAGTTAGCGCCCGTCTAAGAATTCCTAAATCGACTAAAATTAACGCTCTTTTGAATTGCCCTCGATTTGTCGCCGCGCTTTATAGCGTCAAACTGCCTTGAAATAGTATCATTTTATGGTATTGATTCATGTGTTCGCTACGCTGTAGCTTTGTAATATCTTGAAACGCACACTTCAACTTCTTACATTGCTGCTTCTCTTTTGTTCGCAGCTGCTTGCGCAGGAGTCGAAGCTCGACTTTGATCCATATGGGGTCGATGTGTACAATGTGTATCGTAAGCCTTCAGGTTTTTATCTTTTGACGCCAGATTCACTCGCTGCTGGTGATTCGCTTGGACTCGTTGTTTTTCTGCACGGATTCGGTGCGCTGAATCCATTGAACTACGGGGCATGGCTGAGAGAAATCGTCGAATCTGGAAACGCGGTGATTTATCCGCGGTATCAAAAAAGCATCTTTTTATCTAGGCCTACGAAGTTTGCCAGTAATGCCTCAAAAGGCATTCTAGGAGGTTTAGACCACATCGCGGAAGAAAGGCTGCCGGTTGACGTTTCTCATATAACGTACGTTGGGCACAGCTATGGAGGAACTCTCGCTGCTTACATGATGGCAAAAGAAGACTCTCTTGGTCTACCTAAGGCTTTCGGCGGCTTACTAGCTGCACCAGGTACAAGCCGATTGAGCGGTTCTCGTCTTACAAACTATTCTGAAATCAGCAGTGACGTGCAATTGGTAATCGTTACGCACGATGGTGATCACACCACAGGAACCGAATTTGCGGACCTTGTCCATCGCACTGCGACAGGAACAAATAAGCGGGTGTGGATTAGGCAAGCAGAACAAGTCGTAGACACCATTTTGATCAGCCAAGGACATAATGAGTGCTATGCCTTGGATGAGACGTTCGATAGTGGTTACCGAAATTACACGACAAAAAGAGCACTTCGAATAGGTCGAATTGATGCTGTAGACCTCAATTTGATCTGGCCGTTGACCATTGAATTAACGGAAGCTGCCAAGACGGAGGCGGTCATCGGTGTGCTTAGTGAAGAACTGATGGAGTATGAGTTTGGTGAATTGCCAAATGGGATGCCCTTAGAGGCACTGCCTTTGCAGTATGGCGAACCTCTGCCGGTGCCCGCAGAAAGAGAGATCGGTGGTAGCTAGGGGAGTCAAAGACTTCTACTCGATAAATACTACTCTGCTCTTAGGATTTCATAAATCCCAATAGATACATTCTTCGGACTTTTAGATACATTGTTGCTAAAGACTAGCACTTTTAGGCCTGCTTTCGTGTCAACAATAAAGTGACTCCTGAAGCCAACGATATATCCTGGGTGGCTAATTATTCCATCCGCTAGGCTCAATCCGTATCCATAGCTCGGCGTGCTTTCAGCAATACTCCGGAAGCCGTTCTCAATGTAAGGAGTAGTCATTTTGCTTAACGAACTCGCTTCCAATATTTCTTGGTGGCTGTCGGTGTAAATGCTCGTCCACGTGAGAAAGTCGGCTAGGGTAGTGACTAACCCGCCGTCGGCTTCAGTGACGGGGAGGCTTACGACATCATCGAAGACGTGTTTGTTCAACTCGTCATCCCAGCGATATCCTAACGCCTCTCCAGCAGAGTGAGCGTACTCTGGGGTGTGGATGAATGACGAGTTCATTCCGAGTGGCTCTAGAATTTGTGTTTGAATGTACTGGTGGTAAGCCATTTCACTCTGTTGTTCAATGATGTGGCCAAGTAATGTGAACCCGATGTTGGAGTAGGAGAATTGAGAGCCTGGAGTGAATTTTAGTTCTTTTCCCATGGCTTCTTTAAGCATTCCGTCGACGGTGTTTCCTAAGCAAAAGCCCTTTTCTACGTCGTAGTAATCACGCGTTAACGCATAGTCTTCAATGCCACTGGTGTGAGATAGAAGGTGATGAATAGTCACGTTGTCCCAGCTCTTTGAGGTGTACTTTAAAGGAAGGAATTTATTAATGGATTGTTCTAGATCGATCTTGCCGGCTTCAAGCAATTGCATTATTCCGGTTGCGGTGAACTGCTTTGTTATGGACGCTACGTGGAACTTTGTAGAGACGCTGTTTGGCGTTGTTTCAGTTGCCATTCCATAGCCCTTGGCGTGCAGGACTTTACCTCCAGCTTTCGCCAAAACCACTCCTTTGAAATGCTCTTCGGAGACCATTTTGAGAAGGAATGAATCAAGTGCTGCATTTGTAATCTCCTGTAGAATTAGAGGCTGTGTTGCTTCTCGTTCAGGTGCTAACGCTTTGTCGGCACATGAAGAGATTAGAGCTGCCAGTACGAATATCCAAGTGGCTGAAATGTGCTTCATGTATCGGTTTCAACAGTCCCAGACAGGGAGTGGAGTAGCTAAGGTACGTTTGGGTAGTGCATCTATTTTAGACTCATTCGGTGCTTAGAATGTAGCGGGGAGTGTTCATCCGTGTTCAATGGCTTTGAAGGCTATTAGCCGATCATGTCGCTTATGATTTGATAGCACTCGTAGAGGTACGGGTCAGCTTGAAGTTGGTTGATTAGTCTTTGTCTTTTTATGACTGAGGAAGAATCGTTAGCGAACGGTGTTTCGTCAAATGAAACCTGGAAATTTTCAATTTTAGAATAAATGGACTCCCATTTCTTTTCTAAGTCAGCGGTTAAGGCTTTTTGCTTTCTGTAGGCTTCAATGTTTAGTGGCACTAAGTTGCTCCTTTGTAAAGAGAGGACATGCTTTGCTTTTTGGTCTGCTAGTTGGAATTTAGGACTGGCTTTTACTCGCTCGCTACTATTGGCTTTTAGTGTAGCAATGTCTTTGACAACATTGATATTCTGATTAACTTCTGTTCTTTGAAGTGAGTCCGCAGGAACTGAAAAAGGGATTGAGCGCTCACCAGAGTTGACATATTTACGTTCGTCGGGTAAGGAAATGTCAGGGGTGAATCCGGTCGATTGAGGGGACTTTCCGCTAGCAGTATAAAACAAGCCAACACTCATTTTTACCTGTCCTTGGATAGCACCTGTACTATCGGATTCTTCCAAGTCTACAAAGTTCTGCATGGTTCCTTTTCCGAAGGTGGATTTACCTCCAACGATCAGGGCACGCTTGTAATCTTGTAATGTTCCTGCGAATAGCTCAGAGGCAGAACCGCTTTTGTTGTTTGTTAGAACCAAGAGCTTTCCTGTGTACTGAACAGACGGGTCCTCATCTCCATATTGATTTACGTTTCCTTGCGAACGCTTAGTTTGCATGTAGACGCCATCGTTCAAGAAATATCCGATTAGGTTTCTGCATTCACCTGCTGATCCTCCCATATTATCTCTAACGTCGAAGATGATTCCGTCGACGTTGTTCGCCTTCAACGTTTCTATCTCTGACAATACATGAGCAGCGCTTCCTGGGTCTCCTGCATAGAATCTTGGCAATCGGATGTATCCTATTGTTTGATCGCTTGATTGTCCTTGTAATAGGAAAGACATTGCTTGGTCAAACTCAATTTTGTCTCTTTTGACGTTCACCTCTTTTATGAGGTCGGATTTATCTTTCACTGTCAACGTGACCATGGAATTACGAAGACCTTTGAGTAGGCTCACAACTTCTTCGACGGATTTACCAAACAAGTCTACTTCTGTAGCACCTTCTTCTTTTACTTTAAGAATAACGTCATTGACTTTCAGTGACTTAGCCTTCCATATCGGTCCTCCGATAGTTAGTTCAATAACTTTAGGGTAGCCGTTTTCTAGTGCTAGTCGAGCACCGACACCTACGAAGGATCGATTGAAATTGGCGTCCCATTTTGACTTTTCTTGAGGAGATAAATACTGGGATTGGTAGTCGTGTACTTTCAAAATTGAATTGGCGTAGGCTTCTGCTCTTGAGTAATCAGAGATCTTTTCTAGTTTTTTAAATCTCTCTGCTAAGAGACTACTTACTTTTTCTCTTGATTTCTCTTGTAGTGTTTCTGTTGTTGAAGTTGGGTTAACATTCTCTTCGAGTAACATCTGGTCTAGCAAATATTTCTTCACTTTCCTACGCCACCTGTCTTTTAGATCTTTGTCGTTTGCTGCATAGGTCAAGAAAGAGTTGTTCGTCTCCAACGTTTCCTGTATCGTGAAGTCGTGAGCTTCGGTTAAGTGCTGAGCGGAATACTTTTCTGCTTTCTTAATTCCATTTTCTAGTAGAGAAACAGCAGTATTAAAGAATTCGAAATTATTAGTGGTTATTGCCTCATCTAGCGTGAGCTCATATTTGCTGAGCTGATTAATATCTGTTTGGGTGAAAAATTCCTTTTTAGGATCTAAATTTTCAATATAAAGTGTAAACATGTCCTTTGAGAGGACGTCATCTATCAATCGTGGATTGAAATGGTATTCTTCTACTGCCTGCACGATTTTAGGGATGAGTAACGCTGTATCTGTAGTATGGACCTGTCTAATTGTAACTGGCTGCTGACAACTGGCAATTGTAAGTACTACAAGAATTGCGGAGACTAGGGCTTTCATACTTGATTTTCGTATGAATGTATCGCTTTACATGTTGACAATGCGGCGTTTATGAAGTGTTTGCAATTGAATAACACAGGGCTGTGTTGCCATTAATACTACTGAATAGCGTATAGTCAAGGCCTAATGAGATCTATTTGACGATTAAAGTACCGCTGCTATATTTAGCGTTCTTAAGTAGCTCTTTATCGATCCAATTGTTCCATTCAATTTGCTTTTGAGGATCTGCGTAAACTTCAGAATCATATTCGTCTTGTTTTATATGTAATTCTCGCCCTATTTCCGTGAGGATTTTTTCGGATTTCGCTTGCAGTTCTTTCTGGCTACTTATTTCACTTTCAATACGTTGAAGAAGTTTTCTGGAATACAGTTCTGAGATGTCAAAGTGAATTTGTTCGTGTGCTAAGACTACGGAATCAGCTTCAGTGCGTTTAAAATATGAAGAGTAACAATCGAAGTAGGTCTCAATGTAGACCTTGAATCTATTGGGAGTAGCTGGTCTAGCTTCGTATCGAGCTCTAAATGAAGAAGCTGTTGCTGCAGTAAAAGGTCGTTTTTCTGTTGATCCTTTAAAGTCTTCAATCTTTAATTTTCGCTTTTCATGCCAAGTGATTTCAGATTCGAATTCTTGTGCATTGGAAATGAGTAGTACGTCTGCTTTAATTCTATGACAGGTACTCCGTTGGTTTGGTAGAGTGTGTTCTGTGATCACAATGCAATTTCCGCCCATCTTCAAAGCCTCTACTTTCGCTAGTTTTTTGATAGTTGAATAATCGCATTGTAGTGATAAACCGTTGTCTCCGATTGAAATTTGACCTGCCAATACAGCCTTTGATCGGTCTAGTGTGTCTTTGTCGAATATAGCGAAGGCCTTGTAAGCTTCGTCGATTCTGCTAGGGAGCTCGGTAATTAGTGTGTTTGTCGTGACTTTGGGACTACAGGAGTACAGCGCTAGCAAACTGACTAGTACAAGTATAATTCTATTCATTGTTTTGTTTGGTTGATCACATTGGCTTGCATCTATACTTAGCCATAATCGAATTGTAGGTCGTACGCTACCACTAAAGAAGTCTCTAGATTGTCAGGCCTGACCGATAGGGATTTAAAGTCTAAATTTCACGTATAAAGTAGAGGGCTCAAAGTCATCCTTTCGCCCATTCTGCTTCAACGTCAGCAATCGTTTTCGGCTTAGGTTTTCCTAGTAGCTCGTAACCTGTTGAAGTGATTAAAAAGTCTTCCTCGTTTCGCAAGCCTCCGAAAGATCGATATTCTTCCAGCTTAGCGAAGTCGATATATTCTGTATTGTGTCGGTTCGCCTTCCATTGATCAATCAATTGAGGGATGAAATAGATTCCAGGCTCTATGGTGAGGACAAACCCAGGTTCTAACGTTCGTCCTAGTCGTAAGGACTTCAAACCGAATTGCGTGCTTTTAGGAACACCATCGTAGCCCACATAGACTTCGCCTAGGTCTTCCATATCATGAACATCTAGGCCCATCATGTGACCTGTGCCGCAAGGGAAGAATAGCGCATGAGCACCATGGACAATTGCATCTTCCGTGTCGCCCTTCATGATGCCCAAGTCTTTCAGTCCGTCGATGATTACGCGTGCTGCTTGGAAATGTACGTCCTTGAAGGATATACCAGGTTTTAGCATTTCAATGGCTGCATTATGGCTGTCAAGGCAGATGTTATAGATGTCTGCTTGTCTTGAAGTGAATTTTCCAGAGACGGGAATCGTACTGGATAAGTCGCCACAGTATCCGTTTGCGGTTTCAGCTCCTGCGTCGAGCAAGAACATGTCGCCTTCTTTTAGGATGTTGTCATGATGGTGATTGTGCAAGACATGGCCATTGATCGTTGCGATTACAGGAAAGGCAGTTCGTCCTCCGTTTGAAGCAGGAAGATTTTGAACTGCAGCTGCAATTTGTGCTTCTGTGATTCCTGGTTTGGCCATCCGCATGGCGAGAGTATGCATCTCGACACTGATGTCAACGGCTTGGCGGATCGCGTCTACTTCAGCAGCGGACTTGTAATTACGCTGATCAACGACAGCTTTGATAAGTTCAATGGAGACGTTGCCTTCCTGCTCTTGAGGAGCGATCCCTAGCCAGTTGAAAAGCTTGATGCGATTCTCAGCGCGATAGGGTGGTAGGAAGTGAATCTCGCGTTTAGAAGCTGTTGCCTTGCCTATGAGTTCTGTAAGCTGTGAAAGGGGGGCTGTTTTTGCAACACCTGCCGCTGTAGCTTGATCTGCAATAGTAGGTTGCTCTCCCATCCAGACGAAGTCCTCGACGGTGAAGTCGTTTCCTAAAATCCATTCTTCTCCAGATTCACAATCAATGAGCGCTACTAGGTTCGGTCTGCTTACGCCAAAAAAATACAAGAAGGTGCTGTCCTGTCTGAATGAAAACGTATTGTCCGTGAAATTCATGGGACTCTCATCGTTGCCAAGCAGCAGGATAAGTCCGGAGCCAACCGTGTGTGAAAGCTTCGCTCTTCTTTGGATGTAGGTAGCTTTTGTCATAGTGGGTCTGTGCTTTAAAGGCGGCGATGATCAAAGGTACAATGCTTGGCAGAGTGGATCACTTATCCATGCTTCTTCCAGTAAGGCTTCCCGTAACCACAGAACACCTCTTCACCAGTCTCGATGTAGCGTGTCGCCATGATACACACGTTGTCTTCATCGTCTAGCGTGATCATCGCGTTGTTCTTGAACGAGCCCTTAGAGAAGCCTTCTGCATCATTGGCGTACTTCGCGTAGCAATCAACATGCTTACTATCCATGATTTGCCCGTTGAGGAGTATGATGAAGTATTGATCGTCTCCTTGAGCCACCCGCAAATCTGCTACTTGACTGCTCAGGATTTCTCCTTTGAACAGCGAGATGACTTCATCTTCATAGATGTCGACGGCCGTAAAAAGTCCTTTGCCGGCGTTTTCGATTTGTGACGGTTTGACATACAGGTAGTCAGATTCTGGAGCTTGGATAGCGTTGTCCTGGATGTGGTCTTCTGAAACGTCTGTCTTGTTCAATTGAAAGAGGGATTTAGATGCAGGGCTCTAGCATTTACAGAATAGTGATTTAGCACCAATAGGCGTTTCGCTAGTCGTAAGATCACAAAGTCGGCAGTTAATTGACTAAGAGAAAATGAGCCCAAGAGCTGTGAAGTTTCCTCTCGTTATTCTGAAGTCAGCTTTCCTCCGATCAGTTCCTTTATGGAATCCGATAATTTTGACGTGCCGGACGTACCGTCATCATCAACATTCGAAAGAATGACTACGGTGTATCCGTCTTTCATGAAGTCAATCAATTCACCTCGAACGCCATACCAGCCACCGCTGTGTCCGATGATTTTTTGATTGTACCTCAAGTCTATGTCCATTCCATATCCCAAATAAGTGGTGTAGCCTTTCACTTTTGGCTCGAACATCAGTTCTGTAGTTTCCTTTGAAAGAAGCTTGTAGTTTCTCAGTGCCTTTGAAAATTTGAATAAATCTTCAATCGTAGAGTAGTAGAACCCTGCCGGTGATGCCTTGGAGAGGTAATATTCGTTCTTCTTTGGGGAGTGATCTTCTTGTAAGAAAGTGTTGTAGCCGCTTGCCTTATTCTTGACGACAGAATCAACCTCAAGTTCGGTCGTGTTCATCATGTTCAACGGTCCAAGAATGTTATCACGCATGTGCGAAAAGTAGTCTTGACCTGTTGTTTTTTCGATGATTCGTCCGAGCAAAACAAAACCGGATGCGCTGTAATTGTACTGTTTGCCAGGGCTGGAGAGTAGTGGCTTCTCTGAAAAGAGCGGGATAAAATCCTCTACTGTATTCAAACTCAGTTTATTCGCCTCCGTATATTCCTCTTCCACATAGAAGTTATTAAGTCCCGAAGTGTGAGATAGCAATTGATGGACGGTAACGGAATCTCTTACCACTTGGTTAGGGTAGTCTGGCAAATAGGCACCAATCGGAGTGTGTAGATCAATTGTCTTGTTGTCAACGAGTTGCAGCGTGGCTACAGCGGTCATCATTTTTGTAATTGACGCAATATTGAATTTCGTATCCGTCCTGTTTTTAGTATCGAATTCAATGCAGGATGTGCCGTAAGCTCTCTTCTCAATTACCTCGTTTTTATGAGCAATTAGAATAGCTCCTGAAAAATCTTGTTCGTCTACCT
>JBGCGF010000072.1:0-4853 GCA_045110575.1 Saprospiraceae bacterium | reverse complement strand
CGATATGCTTTCATTTTGAACTGAGGTTGGTGAATGCAGATTTATCGCAATCTGTACTATAGCTCATTCGATAGTCAGCGATTGGTACGGCTAACATCGCGGATCAGGAACACTGGAGGCTGACGCAGATTGTGGCGTAGCCAGAAGCTGTGGCAGGGTCAAGTGTTTGCTGCATGCGCTGCGTTAGGCATGTGCGCAGGATGGTGGCAACGTGTTTCAAGAGACACGGGCACGCAGTTCACTTTATCAACCCTCTTTGATGCCTGAGATTATCAGACTTGGGTGTGATGGTGTACGAGATATTACCTACGGAGCTAATCTAGTGGTTATAGTCTGCTCAAGAAACGCCAGTGGTGAAAAATTCCCGTAACTGCATGAACATCCACATCGCTGGAGCTGGTAGGACTATGCGTATGTGTAGCCTGACAACTTGTCTGTTCTTGCGTTGATTTATCCGGCGACGAAGATCGTAGTGCAGTCATTGTTGAATATTGTATGAGCATGGCATAGCCAACGGTGCGGACTGATGACTTTAAAAGTCGAAAACGAGTGCAACACTCAGGAAATCACAAAGATAACGATCAACTGATTGCCTTGAAGACGGCATTACCAAAGTCTATCGCGTGTTTACTGATTTGCTTTGAAAAAGGACTGGCAAAAAACAAGGGATAACGCACTCACCGCCGAGTACGAGCTGGACATGTAGGGAAAAGTGTAGTGCGACACTTTAGTGCAACGGCCCCATGGATTGTGGGGGTGGGAATTTCGTGGATGTGCAGTGTAAGAAAGAGCGAGTGCCATGCTGAACCACTTTGGAATTTTAGAGTGAAGCAGGTAGTTCTCTCTACAGGCATGTATAAATTGGAGTTGATGCTGTGACTTTGAGATGGTCGTGGTGGGACTAGCAAAGATATTCGCCCGCATGCCTAATAACTTAGATAACCTGCATTGGACAGGGCAAAAAAAAGATCATAGTCTCATTGCGGTGATGTTTTTTTTGCCCTGTCCAATGTCGGGTTCATCGCCATGTTGGACATGCCCTGCATGGAACGCTTGTTTATAGGAAATTCCTTTTCGTGGTTTTGGATGTATGGCCCATTTAAGTCTCATGTCGGAGCCACAGCGGCGGCAGGTGAGGTTTAAAGTCTTAGGTTGCTCGGTGTTTTGTAGTGCTTCTATAAGCCCACCGAGTTGTTCTCGACAGGCGTTACGTCTTTTTCGGCTAGCACCAGCGTACAGTCCGTAGTGTCGCACAGTGTGCTGCCCGGATTCAGGGACATGTAACAGTACGCGTCGGATAAATTCGTAGGGCTTAAGGCTGAGTATTTTGGTTCGCTTATCGCGATGGTCCTTGTATCGGAATCCAATGTGTTGGCTGTCACAGCGAACGATCTGTTTTGGGTTCAAGGGGCCGCCGCGTAAGTAGCGTGACAAGTACTTCAGAACGCCTCTGCCGTGAGCGTACTGTTCTTCGATTCTGACGCACCACGTTTTGTTGTAGGTTGTCTTTTGAATCCGTCTAAACTTAAGGGCGTCGTGATCTGGCGGCAATATCAGCTCCCCAGAGGCATAAGCTTCTTTAATTCTAGCCTGGAACCGTCCACGGTATAGAGCACGTGCTTGTCTGGCGGGTAGCAAGAACTTGCCGGTGCTGTGCCATTCCCCATTTGCTTTAAGGCCACCGCCAGTTACGACACAATGGATGTGTGGATGTAAATTCAGTTGTCTGCCCCAGGTATGCATCGCCATCAGTACACCGGGTGTTATCGCGTGACCTGATTCGTCTTTGAGTAAATCCATGATTGTGCTGCGCACGACATCAAAGAATGTAGCGGTGAACCATTTCTGATTGTATTGCCAGAGCACATGGTTTTCACTGGGTAATGTGAATACACAGTGAAAATGAGGGCAGTTGAGCAGTCTGGATTGTTGGGCCTCAACCCATTGTTGGCGTCGGCGTAATGCGCATATTGAGCAGCTACGGTGTCGGCAGGAGTGAGCGATGAGTGTGAGTTTGCGCTCTTTGTCGCATTCATAAGCGCTGACGCCCATGGCTGCAGTTCGACACTGTGTGATTGCCTCAACTGCTTTTCGATGCTTTAGAGGCATCGGCTTAATAGACAACTGCTTTTTGTAGCAGGTGAATATGTTTTGTAACAGGTACTTGGATGTCCGTTCCATGTCTTCTGTCCCTTCCTTGGGTCAGTACTCTTAGTGGTCACCTTACGAAATTAAGTGCTGACTTGCAACAGCTCCCGCGGCACGCGGGTATGTCCAACATTTGCCGTAACTTGCAGTTGAGTTTTCGGGACTGAAGCGGCAGCGTAGGGAGTGAAAAGTCAATCTGTCGAGTTCACGGCTCCGTTAGCCGTCAATCTATAATATTGAAGTTGACCATCTTTGGACGATGCTACTAAATACATGGTAAATATTGAGTTGTGCCAGAGGTAGATTCCTGAAATTGACTTCTTATGTTTAAGCTGTTTTGTATAGTCTGTTAAACGCTGAAGGTACTATTTTTGGAATTTTTCGAAATATGTAATATCCACATCGAAAACTGTTCTTGGCTTCAGGCCAAGTTCTACTTTTTGAAACATTTCGACTAGCTTGACACCATCGATCAATTCAATTGGAGGTGCACCATCTCTAGTCGCCTCTTTAATAGCTGAAGATGTAAATGAAGATGTCGTGATAATGATTCCTTTTTCCGCTCTTCCAATCATCGCATTGCGAAAATCCCCGACTTGAGGTCGGGACACAGAATTGCCTTCTTTATAACGTTTGCATTGAAACATTACCTTGAACGATACAAAGGGATTTAGCTCCAGAGTTCCATAGCCATCAATTCCGTCGTCTGCAGAGCCTCCCGTCACTTCCACGTTCTCAAAACCTGACTCACGCAAAAGCTCACGACATACCTTTTCAAAGCCTTCTGGAGATAGTCCTCTTAATACAGAAATGAGTTCAATTTCCTCATTAATTTCTTTCGTCTCAATATCCTCATTGCCGTCAACATCTTCAGATTTCGATTTTTCTTTACGAAGGTTTGAATGGTATGCAGTCCACTTCTTAAATATTTCTGATGCGTCGTTGTAATCTAGCTTGGCTGAACGTCCCTTGTCAGTAAGCGTCCATGTCCCATGCTTGGATGAATCAAGGTGTCCTTCCCACACTAAATACTGTCTTGCCCAGGCAACTTGATTGTGAAATCGATTTCCACCTGACTTTAATGTTTGATCTAATACTTCATCGCCCAAATCTAAGTTTTTTGCGATTTGCGCTGATACTTCTCTCGGACGTCCTGTATCTCCAAGATCACGTAACGCTTCGAGTAGAGGACCAAACCAATTTAGGAATTGAGTATTTTGCTTTGCCATTGAATTTTTTTGTGCTTATTGTTCAATCTGTGACAGATTTTTTTGATGCTGCTCAGTTTTCAAAATAGATTCGCCTGATCACCATGGGATGAGGGCAGCAAAATGACTTGACGCTCCCATATATCTTACCTCATTAATATGTCAGCGATTGGTACGGCTAACATCATCCATCAGCAGCACTGGTGGCTGACCTGCGTTCTGGCGTAGCCAGGTTGCCGGGCGGGGACCAGTGTCAGCTGCATGGAAAAGTTAGACGTCAACGTTAGATGTACGAACTTTCATATCACAAAGCTCGTATTTTTAGATCACCACCATCCACGTAAACTTGCTGATGTTTAGTTTTTGGTGAGACTCACTACTGTCCCGCTAACTCAGAGATAGGTATGGCCTGACTCTGCTCGGTTGTTACACTGTAATTGCTTAATAAAACCTTGTAACGCAACGGAATCAGGCCATGGCACATTGTAATACGATCCTCTCTCAAATACTAAAACTAGTTCCGAGACATGAATTCGAAGTGTTGGCGAATCAGCATCACAGTGGCCGAATGTTCCGCACTGCCTCACGCTGGTCGCAATTCGTGACCATGGCTATCGGTCAATTATCTGGGCGCCGCAGTTTGCGCGACCTTGTTGACAATATATCCGCCCAGCAACAACGTCTTTATCATTTGGGATCAGCTAAGTTGTCGCGTTCGAACCTTTCCAGAATCAACGAAAACAAACCGCACGAGCTCTATCAAGATTTGTTTGGAGCATTGCTAAAGCGTTGCCAGCTAAATGCTCCTGGTCATGGATTTCGATTTAAGAATGAGCTGTACTCGATGGATGCCACTACCATCGACCTGTGCTTGTCACTGTTTCCTTGGGCTTCGTTACGAAAAGCCAAAGGTGGAATCAAGCTGCGCGTTGCTATGAATCACAAAGGCAATCTTCCAGAGTTTGTCACAGTGACTGAAGCACGAGAGCACGAAGTGGCTCAAGGACGATCTGTTGAATTTCCTAAAGGCAGCATCGTTGCAGTAGATCGTGGATACACTGACTACGAATGGTATAAGACCCTATCCGACAAGGGTATTTACTTCGTGGCGCGTCTGAAATCGAACGCTACAACTCGTGTGCGTGAGCGCAGGAGGATTGATCGGAGTACTGGGTTGACCTGTGATCAGACCGTAGAGTTTACAGGTGTAACAACATCAAAGCGTTGTCCAATACCTTTGCGTCGTGTTGGCTATCGGGACTCAGCCAGTGGTAAGCACTACGTTTTTCTAACCAACAATTTTTCACTGGCGGCCAGCACAATCGCTGCCATCTATAAATCGCGTTGGCAAATCGAGCTGTTCTTCAAATGGATAAAGCAAAATCTGAAGATCACGTCATTTATGGGCACCAGCAAGAACGCTGTTATGACGCAAATCTGGATAGCCCTATGTGTCTATCTACTCGTTGCTTACTTGAAGTTCATGTCAAAATCGAA
>JBGCGF010000071.1:0-122380 GCA_045110575.1 Saprospiraceae bacterium | reverse complement strand
CGTGAAGTTTGCTGAACCATCGCCTACATCTCCCAAACGGTAGATAAGTGTGATCGCTGTGAAATCCATCCCGCTGATACCTGGTGCGGGGAACGTCAGTTCCTCCCACTCGCCAGCTACTGTTGTCGTTCCAAATATCTCGACTGGACTCGCGCCTTCTAACTTGAAGAGTACCGATTGGCCAACTGCATTAGACCAGACCTTCATCTTGAACTCGTTGTTCGTGCCGAAGTCGATTGGGCCAGCAAGCGCTAGTGTACTTCCTCCAAAAACTTCCCCAGCTCCTTTTACCATCGAACCTACTGTTGCACTCGTATTGAGGCCACTCGCATCTGGGTTAGCTATCACGGTCGCTACACCTCCATCAAAATCTGCCCAACCGTACGTTACCATCGTCGACTCGAAGTCGATTGGTAAGCTTGGGGCCTGTGCTTGTACAGCTGCCGCTAAAACAAATAGCGCAACAATGATTGAGTAAATTGTCTTCATCAGAAAGGGGGGGTTGGATGAGAAAATATGTAGAAGGTTTCTAGTCTTCTAGAAAGTGAATTAAATATTACGACTTTTGATATACCTTGACAAAGTCTACCTCCATCTGTTGAGGAAACTGAGTGCTCGGTCCTGGATTACCAGGTAGGTTTCCACCTACAGCCATGTTGATGATCATGTGAAAATCCTGATCAAATGGCCATGTGGTAGGAAGAACAGAACTACGGGTATTTGGAACACCGTAGAATTCGCCGTCGAGTAGAAACTGAATACAGTTCTCCGTCCAAATGACAGAGAACGTATGAAAATCATCTGTAAATCGCTCTTGCGGAAGGATGGTATCTACACTCGTGAAGCGCCAAAAATCGTGGCCATAGTGAATGGTTCCAAACACCTTACTCGGTTCGTTTCCGACGTTCTCCATGATATCGATCTCGCCACTTTTCGGCCACTGCCCATAGATCGTATCCGTGTGCAACATCCAGATGGCAGGCCAAATACCTTGGCCAATAGGAAGCCTTGCACGCACATCTACTCGACCGTACGTCCAGTCAGCTTTGTTCTTCGTTACGAGTCTGCCAGAGGTATAAGAGTGCTCGCCTAAGTAAGGAGGGAACTCCTTGATGGCTGTGATTACCAATTTCCCGTCTACGATCGAGACATTCTCGTCGCGATCGGTGTAGTACTCAAGTTCGTTGTTACCCCAACCACATAAGTTTTCACCTAAATCGCAGCCATCTCCGATATCGTAAGACCACTTTGAAGTATCAAGAGCTGTACCTTCAAACTCATCGCTCCAAACAAGATTGTAACCTTCGAGACTAGCATCTGTTGGACACGATTCTACAACGTCTGACTTGTCACATGATGCCAAGCCAAGCAACAATCCAAAAGCTATCATCCCTAGGCTATTGATGCGCTGACGCAACATAGGTTTTGGCGAAAGCTGAATCTTAAGCAACCCTGTAGTTAACATGCTGAGTGGACTAGTTGACATAGAAAGGAATATTTGCAACTGCGGCATTCTGGTGCTCATCATATGCATAGATGAACAAGCGATATGGACCGGATTTCTTAGGGGCAGAGAACGTGAACGTCCCGTCGATGTCTGTCGATTCAAACACGATATCTAAGGACGATGGTCTATCCTCTTTGTCTCCTCCGGCTTTGATATCCGTGCTCTCTGGGAGAATTTCAAGACGATACTTCAACGGTTCGCTTTCAGGCTCTATAACCTTTAGTTCTACGCTGCTTTTCTGGCGACGATTCACCTTAATGCTTTCCGTTTGCTGCTTTCCATTTAAGGTGTAGGACTCCAACTTAGGACTCTTGTTCGCAGGCCACTTGCCGCTCCAAGCGTGCTCTAGCACGTCTACGACCTCCGTTTCAGAACCGTCTTCAAGGAAGATCCCGTACCAGGTTGGTGTAGTCTCTTGCTTCTGCCCCCAAAGGAAAACGTACGAACCGATACACATCGATTTGTCTTCAGAAATTCCTTTTGCGTAGCGTTTTTTGTACCACGAAGCCTTCAGCGTACTGCTTTGCTCTAGCGGCACACCCCAAGACGTCTTTGCAACCTCCCAGTGACCGTTAGGCCCCCACTCGGTGATCATGTAAGGCTTGGTCCAACCGAAGGCACGCACTTGCTTATCGATTCCAATCAATCCACCGTAAGTGTTGATTCCTAAGATATCAATGTGTGGCGCGCGCTCTTGAATGAGCTGTACTTCTGCTACGTCTAATCCTGCCGTCACCGTCATCGTCGGGTGATTCGGATCTTCTTCATGAATCATCTTAGCGATGTCATTGATCGCGTTCCAAACGCTGAAGTCGTTGTAAAACAGATCGTTCTCGTTGCCGATGCCCCACATCAATAGTGCAGGGTGGTCCTTATACGTCTTAACTACTTCTGTAAAACGCTCTAGTTGTGCTTTTACGTTTTTACTGTCTTCGTAGTCGAAGCCTTGCCGTTCTTGCCCAACCCAAAGGCCAAACAACACTGTCATTCCTTTGGCCTGTGCGTCGTCAAGCACTTTAGAAGCGTCAGCCGCACTCCAAGTGCGTACAGAATTAGCTCCGTATGCCTTTGCACGATCAAGATGCACAGTTCCCCCTACGCCGTTTACATAATACGGAGCACCGCCTCTAAGGAGTTCCCAACCGTCTGCCCCTTGCTTAATTTCGACTCGAACAACTCCACCTCCAGATTGGGCAGACATCTGTCCAATTGCCCAAAAACCAACCAATAATGGCAAAAACCGAATAAAGTATCTCAAGGGATCTTTTTTTGAAGAAAAATTTGCTTAGTGTCAAAAGTACACTAATTTCGCTGTTATGTGCAAATTTAGCGATTTACACTAATCTTTTAACTAAGTAGCCTTAGAATGGTTGCAACTTTAAGCATTCTTAACAGTAAGCTTTTGTAGTGCCTAACACATAAGGCGCGGATAATTGAGTTTTCTGTGAATTTTCAGGCTTTAACTTACACGATGAGCAAAGGACGACGAAGCTTAGAAGTAACTAGACATCTGCCGAGCCTAATGGTCTTCATTATGCTGGCCGTATGCTCACATAGCACCGTCCACGCGCAGTCTTCAGAAGTGAGCATGCCAGACCATATGGTCTCGTCAACTCACCTTCCTGTTGGCTACATGCAGCAAAAGTGGAGCGAGCTCTACAGCAAAACAGATTCGGTACAAGCGAAGGCACTCACTTCAAGTACACTCGATCGCGTGCTGTCTCTCCGCAAAAAGGACCAGCCGCTTACCGTTTTTGGATACTTCCGCATGTTTGGCTACGGCAGAAACATGACTACCGCCTATCCAAATCTCGATCCTTATGCGAAAGCATACGGCATTGGTGACGGATACCGCGAGCCAACCATGTCACTCAACATTATAGGTCGACCGAACGGACGATCTAGTTTTGGTACCGAACTCTTCTTCTTGAATCCCTACTTAGGAACAGGTCCGGAGGACAATGTCTTTCAAACCAACCTGGGTCTCAATTTCTACGGAAACTTCCGTACAGAAATCGGCAGCTTCGGTGTTCGTGCAGGTGGTATTCACTGGTATAACCTTAGTCCGTTTACGATTGGCGTCTATCAAGTGCTTGACCGCTTTAGCATCTTCGATCGCACCCCATGGGAAGGCGTCAACAACACTGATAAATACGAGAGCTATCACAGCTCAGGCTCTATTAACGTAGGAGATCAGCGTTGGAATTTCCAACCCTTCCAAGGAGTCATTTTGAATGGAGGCAAACTTCCTGGCAACCTCAACTTCGACTTATTTTGGGGTAAGACCCAGCCCAACGGCGGATTGGCCAACGGTGTACTCGATCCATTCGAGACGATCATCAACCCAACTGAAGCAGGCAACGTGCCTACTTACCAAGGGTTTGCCGGCGATGCCCGCATCCTTCCGAGTTACATCACCGGAGGAAAGATCGGAACCACATTTGGCTCTAAGAAGAACACGATTAGCTACAACCTAATTGACAGCCGTACAGCGCTAGACAGTCTCAATATCTCGGAAAGCTGGCGTACCTACCAAGTACATTCTCTTTCGTTTGATTCCAAGATCAAAGGCATGCTCTTAAGCGGTGAACTTGGAATGGGAAGCTTTGAAGCACCGACCTACGAAAAGAAATGGGGAGAGGCCTTAATGCTTCGACTCAAAGTGCCAGAAGAGATCAGCTTCATACCGATCGATGTCCAAGTCTACCAAATCAGCAAAGACTTCTACAACGAAAACGGCGAGATCGCAACCAACGGCAACCGTGACATTCAGGCGCAATTTGCAACTGCAGCAATCGCAGGTCAAAATTCTATCGGTGGCCAAATCACGCAAGTCAACCAACTCGCACACAACCGCCGAGGCATTAACGTCAATACAGGCGTCAGCATCAAAGACTTCAAGTTTAACCTTGGCTGGGGACTTGCCGCAGAAATCGAAGCGCAAAACGATGCAGTATCGTTTGTACACCGCATTAACGGATTAGCACTTTCGCGCATTTACAATCCTTTCCCAGCTAACGCAACCAGTGCCACCAACTTCGGTGCATATGGCCGCAAGTTTTCCTTTTTCCGTGGCGTGTTTGAACGTGTACCAACGACAGACCTAAACCCGGCAACAGCAGAAGGAATCAACCGGAAATTTTACAGCGTAATTGACATCCAAGCCAAGTACAAGACTACCGTTGCAAACAAGCCACTGTACTTCTTCTACCTCAGCACACTCGGATCGGCAAGCGCAAAAGCAGAGATTCTTCCTACGCTTTCTGAAGAAGGATACCTCTTTACTCAATATCACGAATTTGACCTTTACTACGAACTCGTAGACAATTTCATCCTGACGACCTATGTCGGATTAGAGTACGCCCAAGGCGGCACTTTCACCGCATGGAATACAGAAACCAACAAACCACTCGACCAACGAGGTACGGGACTTGGAGCTGGATTCGACTGGACGATTGCCAAAAATTCTGGCCTGTACTTCCGGTACCGCTGGATGGATTTTGAAGATCGAAATTTTGCCTTGGATACCTACCGCGGTCGTGAATTCACGATTGAGTTGAAAACCTTCTTTTAAAGCTACCCCTTGACTACAGATATGGTAACGAAATACCTACATCCCGCTCTATTGTTCGTGCTAGCCATCGGCTTGGCAGGGACGGGATTTGCACAAGTTGGACTCGGGTCTGATGGTGACAATAAAGAGAGCGATAAGAAAATCAGGTTCAACGGAATGGGGCGTGCTAACATGCAGCAAACCCAACTCGACGGACCTATTCTCGACACTCTTAATGGAGAAGTCGATCGCGTAACCGACGGTGAGTTTGTACTTGATCTTGCGATCAATGCCACGCCCAATAAAGTAACCGAAGTACAAGCCATTCTCCGACTTCGCAACGAGCTTGGTGGCTTCTTTGGCGCGGGTCAATCCATTGAAGTTCGTGAGCTATGGGCACGCGGCATCGTTGCGGACATTGTTAAGTATCGCATCGGTGATATCGACATGGTAATGTCGCCTTACACACTCTTCAATCCCTTGGAGGAAGGTGTCGATAACCGTGCAGCGATCTTCCAACCGCAAAGAGACGTCATCTCTTACGAGCAGTTTTATACTGATCAAAACGAACGCCGACTGCAAGGTGCGAACGTTGAGTTGGGCCTAAATTTCTCACAAGTACTACAAGAAGCAAACGTCCAAGGATTCGTCAGTAGAGTGAGAGCGACAGACTTTTTCACCGCTCCTTCACGCTTTGTAGGAGGTGGAAGTCTCAACCTGATTTCCGAACGCATGCGCGACAGCTTCGGTATCCAAGGCAACGTAACACTCAACGCAGTGTACACCTGGGATGACCTAACGGTAGGCGAAGCGACTACTGGTATCCGCAACGGCGTCAACTCACTAGGCTACAATTTCTCTCTCTACGAGACACAAGCACTTCAGCTAAGCCTTGAAGGAGAAACTGGTTTCTCTAACCTAAACGTACTGGAGGATTCTGTCTCTGTATCAACCGAACGAAGCACCTTCTTGGAGGCACAGCTTTCGCTAAAACTCAAAAAACATAACCTGAACGTAAGTGCAGGTTTCATTGATGTAGGTCCAGACTTCTTCAGTATTGGAGCACAGAGCAAGCGAATTGACTTCAATAGATCTAAGAGCTTCTTCAACCGTGTTGGACCACAAAACGCTAGAAGAGATCCAGCCTTATTCGACATTGGTCGTGACAGAGCACTCTATACGTTCCAGCTTTCTGATCGACTCATGGACTACGATCCACGCTTGTCGAACGTGATGCCCTATGGCCAAGCAACAGCCAACCGCCGTGGACTTCAATTTGGAGCAGACTGGACAAGTAAGGACGAAGTTCTAGACTTTGATGTTCGAGCTTCAATACTCAGCGAGCTGAGGGGTCAAGGAACCAATGAGCTCAAAGATTTCCAGTTGGTCCGTGCCAATGGTACTGTCAACTTTCACAAGCTCGCAGGTTGGAAAAACGAATACCGCATGACGCTTGGTACTCAGTTCGAGAACACGAAACGTGGAGGAATAGCAGTCGAGTTAATCGACTTCAGTTCAAGCTTGATTGAGGTTGGTCTAGAAGCAGAAGTCTATCCTAAGCTGCACTTGCTAGCCGGCGGTCAATTTCTGTCTGCTTCAGGCAACGAATACCTTCCGGTAGTACGTTCATTTAATGACGTTCGTGACTTTGAAAACGCGTACATCATCGATGAGACTGAAACACTCATCGGCGCAGGATTCAAGTACAACTTCAAGGAGGATACCTTCCTCACGCTTCAGTACCAAACGTTCAACTACGCAGACGCCTTAGCAGGTGACAGCGACTATTCTTTGAATCAAATCTTCGTGCTTTACAGCATGAATTTTTAATCGACCTACTATGAAGATTCAAATGATAAAAACAGGTCTTGCTTTTTGCTGCTTTGTTTCCCTACTGTTCCTTTCTGCTTGCGACCACGACACGGATACGTTTGACGGTCCTTCACTCGTCAATCGTTTTGGAGAGTTCATGCTAGTTGAGCCCCTCACACTCAGCACTCGTACCGTCGATTTCTCAGCTGGAGAGGAAGTAAGTTTTGGCGCAAGCTTTAACAAGGAAGTCGAATGGCTTGTCGAAATCAAAGGCCTCGAAAGTGGCTCGATTAAGATTGTAGACGGCTTTTCGAATGAACTTGACGACGTAAACTCTATCTGGGATGGAGGAGCCTCTACCCTACCGCTATTCAAACTCGAACGCTGCGCGATTGAGTTGATCATTCCTTCTGCCGACTCTCTTCGCTTTTACGACACCGTAGAAGTTACCGGACTGAAAGCCTATGAAGGTTCGCTGTTCACAGACTTTGAAGAAGACCTCGGGACCAACTTGGTCTTCGGAAACTTCGAATTCGAATTCACGAACCAAACAGGTCGCAGAGACAATCTTCCTGAAGGAGCTGGACAAGGCGACTGGGCTTACTACTTCGAAGGAACCGACGCAAACGTCCCGAACTTCTTTGTCGGTTTGGTTGACATCTCAGCTCAGGTTACTGGCGAGACGTACATCCCGCTTCCTACTACAGACCCTGAAGACGTATTCTTCAATGCGTTCTTGTATACCGACGGTGGCCCGTTTGGCATCGCTGTCGTTCAGTTCATCTTCGATTCTAACGACTCGGGTGCATTTGAAGACGGACAGGATCAGACCTTCCAACTTCCCGGAGACTTCCCGCTTTCAGGAACAGGATGGCAGCATATCTCTCACTCTATGAGTGAGACCGGTATCACCGAAACCCAGCTTGAAAAACTAGTTGGTATCCGTATCCTTTTGATCTCTGACATGAACAGTCAGCCAAGCCCGCCTCTACAGGTTGATTACGGCATTGACTTCCTCACGTTTACGCAGGGCGGCCCGCTAGAGCTCTAAACTTCCACTTTCAACCTTCACCTATGTCAGGTTCTACGATCAAGTTTGTGAGTGTCTTTGTACTGCTATCGTTGCTGTTGGGCAGCTGCATAGAGTTCAAGCAGATGTCGCTTTACAGCGGTGAAGAAGCTAGTGTCCCATTGGCTAAGCCAGACAACATCAACCAGCTCGTCGAGCCGGAGATCTTCGATGAAGACTTCACGGATGTGTGGGGCATCGAAACGACAAGCTGCAAAGTTGCGTCAATAAGCGAAGGCATAAAAGCTGAAGGCAAGCGTGCCATCAAAATAGAATGGGACCGCAATTCACCAGATTGCATCTGGGCCGGATTTGGAATCGGCTGGGACGGCTACGCAGGCAAAGACCTTTCAGAGTTAATCCCGTTTGCTGCGATCCAGTTTCAAGTACGCACCGTCAAAGGGCGCATGTTCGGGCTTCCCATCGTACTTACCCTTGAAGACTACAGTGGAGGCATGGGCTTCTCCTACACAGGCAACAAGTATTTCGAACGCACTTTCATCGATGAAGAATGGCAATCTGTAACAGTACCACTCTCGTCGTTTGACATGGAAATTGAAAACCTTGATCCTAGTAATATCAAGCAGCTCATGTTTGAGCTACAGCAAGGTGGAGGACTTTACATAGACGACATCAACCTCGTTATGTACGAGGAAAAAGTGGTAGCCCCTTGGTATGTAGAAGAAGAGCGAGCAGACCCTACGAGGTTTCCTGTGACGTTGTTTGATGATGCCTTTATCAATAACAATGGATGGGGTTTGATGAAAGACGAATGTCGTGACATCAAGATTATGGCCGAAGGATCGAACAAGGCGATTCACGCGAAGTGGAATGATCAAAAGGAATGTGGTGCTTTACAAATGGGCATCAGCTGGAACAGGTGGTTCCCTACCGATTTGACAGGCGTTAGCGCTGGGGCACAACTTCAGCTTTCGCTAAAACCTGTTGCAGGTGTAGCAACAGGGAATGTCCTTGTTCAATTTCAAGATTACAGTGGCGCTATCTCGAAAGGTCAAACGATTTCCGTCAGTGACGCAGCTGCAGTCAGCATTCCTGTAGCTAAACTGACTGAAGGTCTTGACATCAAGACGATCAAGCAAGTACTCTTCACGTTTCAAGGTGAAGGCAACGCAAAGCTCGATGATATCAAGTTAGTGGTAGTGACGCCGTAGGGGGTTGCCGCTGATGTTACTGCTGCAAGTGGTGCTGCACCGAGTGTTACTGCTGCAAGCACTACTGCACCGAGTATTACTGCTGTAAGTGTTACTGCGAACCAGTGGTTCGCAGTACAGATCAGCAAACTTTGTACGTGTACTTTTAGCGCATGTACGTAGAAAAGAATTTTGGCCTCGTTGCCATCCTCAGGTTCTCGGGTTGGTACATGATCTGGATCACGGGATGGGCGACCATTGTAGCAGCTCTCCATAAATTCACCCCGCTCGGAGGCTTTGCAATACCCTGGCTTCCTGTTTCTGTTATAGGTACAGCAGTCGCTTTCTACATCGGTTTTAAGAACAACCAAGCCTACGATCGCTTGTGGGAGGCACGCAAAATCTGGGGTGCGATTATCAATTCAAGTCGAGCATGGGGAAGTTCGGTGCGGGCTTTTGTCACTGATCAATTTGCTGATCCAGCTTACGCCAAAACACCCCTCGGCGAAGTCCACCAGCGTTTGATTTATCGCCATATCGCTTGGCTCTACGTCTTACGTAACCAGCTTCTTATACCTACCCCATGGGAACATATTGCACAAGGTCGATATGTAGGAGACCTCGCAGAAAAGCGCCGCTCTTCGTATGGCATCGGTCTGTTTGATGAAGGCACTATCGAGGCACGGATGAAACAGTTCTTGCCTGATGGCGAAGTTGATCGACTTGCAAACGCTAAGAATTCAGCTACTCAAATCATCGATGCACAAGCCCAAGATTTGCTCACGTTACGTCGTCAAGGGCTCATTGAAGATTTCCGACACATGGAGCTCCAAAGCTTGCTCAACTTGCTATACGATCATCAAGGTAAAGCTGAGCGAATCAAAAAATTCCCGCTTCCCCGTCAGTACGGATCAATGTCTTCCATCTTCGTTGGCATCTTCATTTTCCTCTTACCGTTTGGTATGGCCGGAGCCTTCTCTGCACTTGGCGAGACAGGTATTTGGTGGTCGATCCCGTTCACTGGCCTGATCGGCTGGGTGTACATGATGATGGAACTGGTAGGCGACTACTCTGAGAATCCATTTGAAGGAGCAGGCAACGACATCCCGATGCTCAACCTTTGTCGCGTTATCGAAATAGACCTGCGCGAAATGCTGGGCGAAACAGACCTACCTCCTGCTATCGAACCAGTGAACGGTGTACTGATGTAGCCTGAATAGCTATATTTAGTTCCTTAGACACCGAACACAATCAATATGCGCGTCCTCTTTCTACTCTGCCCCTTGCTACTGGGCTTCGGCTCATTTGCACAGCCAATAGACTCCTACTTATCGTTGGTTCTTGGTGACGCAATGCGAGAAGCCCAAGTGCCTGGTGCGGCTTGTGCTGTGATTACAAGCGATAGTATCACCTACGGTGTGATGGGAGTAGTTACAGTGGGTAGCGAAATAAGCATCGAGCCACAATCTTACTTCCACATCGGCTCGTGCACCAAATCTGTCACCGGCTATATCGCAGCCCTAGCCGTAAAGGATAGCTCCATTCGTTGGGATACGAAATTCTTTGACCTATTCCCTGCACTACGGACATCGGCGCGCGATGAGTATTCCGACATCACACTTGCAGACTTACTTAGTCACCAAGCATGGCTGCAAGCGTTCACTTCCGAAAAAGCCTTTAAAAAGTTGCCGGAGTATGCGGATGATGACCTCGACGCTCGACTCAAATTTGCTAAAGTTGCGCTTTCGCTAAAACCCGTCAAGCTTAAGGAGTCATACGAGTACTCAAATGCTGGATATGTGCTTGCTGCACTGATGATTGAGAAAGCAACAGGAAAAACATGGGAAGACCACGTGTCCGCATACTTCCAAGAACAGGGCTGGAATTATCGTCTGGGGTACCTTTCCTACACAGACGAATCTCAACCGTCTGGACACTACCGAAAGAAAGAAAAGGTAAGACGGATTGCCAAAGAACAGAACTTTGATGTTCCGCCGTTCTTCGCGCCAGCGGGAGACATTTCGATGCGTGTAGTTGACTATGCAGCCTACCTGCAACAGCACTTAGTCGGACTTCAACAAGGAGATCAATATTTCACGAAAGAAGAGTACCGAAATCTTCATTACCGCAACGAGGCCTATGCCTTGGGTTGGGGGCATGGAACAACTCAAAAAGGTACCGTCGAACTCAGTACACACACAGGAAGCGCAGGCGCGTTTCTAGCAATGATGATCGTCGTACCGGACAAGGATTTAGCCATACTTGTAGTTACCAATACCGGTGACGATAAAGTAAGCGAGGCTGCTGTAAAGAGTGTTCGAAATAGACTATTGCGAGAACGGTTTTAAGCCGTCGCTTAGCCCTTCGCGATGAAGGCATCCAACTTGCCTTTTGTAGTCGCTTGGATCTTGTTGCGCATAAACCCTGACCACCCCATAAAGGTGCCAGCCAAGCCTATTGCTTGTCGCGTCCAACGCCAAAGGTCAAAGTCGTCGGCATGCGTGTAAATCTTGCCGTCCTTGAACGTAAAGGCTGCCGACACTTCATTGACGACAAGGCGACGTTTTGGACCGTAGAAGTACTTCGCTATCCAGCTCGCCTTTCCGGTGTCTCCTGTCGACTCAATGTCAAAATAGTGCACTGTTGAGTCTGCACCAGAACCAAGAAGCATACGCCACATTGCCTTAGCCCGATCGCCGTGCAGCGTCCCAAATGCAGGATCGCTGAACGTGACTTCATCGTGATAGCATGCGATCATTCCCTCAGCGTCACCGCTAGCAAAAGAGGAGTAGAACTTTTCGATCAATGGTTGAGACATACCAGCAAGGTAGCATAACTCTCCTGTTGACCAACCTTTTATGCCTACTGAGGCTACGGTTACTCACAGAAGTTAACAAAGCGAGTGATCACTAGCTAGTGATTCACATGGTCCTAACATCGCATGTGTATAACGATCCTAAAAAGGACAATGCAACTAAGAATCTCAGGCCTATACTCACTTTATCTAGGTAGTATTTATGCCTGGTTTTGGCGGAAGCTGAAAAAAAATGCGCGCCTGCAAAGCTTCAGCGACAAAATATTTACCATTAGTAAGCGCTTAATCACTCGATTTGTGGAAAGTTGACGGCATATGCCCTCGAATATTCTGAAGTTGACAAAGTCAAGAGTCCAAACGGGTTGCTTTCCACACATGGTGTTAATTGTACATGCATAACATACTGAATCTCTGCCCGTAACTTTAGCAGAGAGAATCAACTAGTTCCTCTTCATAACAAGAAGTGCGCGTTGGTGGCGTTTTTGAAACACGCAAAGTCACCATGGTTTGGGGAGGAGAGAAACAACGAAAGAGAATCGATGACCTCCCCGCCGTGGATGACCAACTGCTTCTTAGCAACGAGACGTATCTCATGATGCGCCGCATAAGTCCGATATTGCACGAGTGACTCACCGCTTCATCTTGCACGTCGATATGGACGCCTTTTTCACCTCAGTGGAACAGCGTGACAATCCTGAGCTACGCGGTAAACCCATTGTGGTTGGCAGTAATTCGCCTCGAGGAGTTATCGCTGCTGCGAGTTACGAAGCACGCGAATTTGGAGTCCATTCAGCACTTGCATCACGTATTGCTGCGAGTCGCTGTCCCCACCTAATCTTCGTCCCCCATCGCTTTCCTGTCTACAAAGAAGTAAGTCAACAAATCAGGGATGTCTTTGGACGCTATACCGAGTTGATCGAACCGCTCAGCCTAGACGAAGCATACCTCGACATATCCGAGAGCGCTAACAATTGGGACGAAGCCATTGCAATCGCGCATAACATCAAGCGGGACATTCTAGAAGAGACCAAACTGACTGCGACAGCGGGTGTAGCTGCGGGAAAATTCCTTGCAAAGCTTGCTTCTGGACTTCAGAAGCCAGACGGACTGACCGTCATCAAACCGGAAGCCGCTCTGGACTTCTTAGACAAGTTGCCAATTGGAAAATTCCATGGTGTTGGACCGGCGACAAGTGCAAAATTCACCGCAATCGGCATACTTACAGGGGGAGACCTGGGCCGCGCCAATCGAATTGACATCCTGAAACGGTTCGGCAAACGGGGAGGTTTTTTCCATGACATCGCCAACAACATTGATACCCGTCCGGTGCGCCCTAACCGTATACGAAAATCAATTAGCGCGGAGACGACCTTCTCAATCAACTACGATACGGCTGATGCGCTACGGCCATTACTTGAACCGTTGGCGCAGAACGTATATGCGAGTCTGCAGCGTCTCGATAGGACTGCGACAGGTGTTGTTGTCAAAGTAAAATTTAGCGATCACACCATTCAGACACGTCAGGCTAAAGTCCTCGGGATCATACAAGACGAAGCTCAACTGCTCGCAACGGCTCAGATGCTACTTGAGCAGCGCATAGAGCTTCGTTTACCCGTGCGCTTGCTTGGAGTAGGCGTCACTGGACTTAACGAACCACCGGAAGAACGAGAGGTGAAAGAAGGTGAGACAGGCTTCTTGTTCTAGCCCACACGCTCCATTTTCGACTAACCTTTTTTAGGTAGGTAATTCACATTAAGTATACCGGCCATGTGAATTGGTGTTTCTTAGCCCTATGCACCTAGCTCACATTGCCCTTATCGTTGAGGAATACGACGAAGCTATCGAATGGCTAACTCGCTGTTTAGACTTCAAGCTTCTTGAGGACACCCCAATGGAAGGCAAGCGTTGGGTCATGATGGAGCCATCAGGTGGCGGCTGTACGTTCGTAATTGCACGTGCTAAAAACACGCGCCAACGCATCGGTGTCGGCAATCAGTTTTCAGGTCGTGTAGGTCTGTTTCTGCATACGGCAGACTTCGGGACGGCCGAAAAGCGCTTACGCAAACACAAGGTGCGCATCATTCGCGAACCACAAGATCATCCCTACGGACGAGTGCTAGTCTTTCAGGACAAGTGGGGGAATTTGTGGGACCTTATTCAGCCTTCGGCTAAGTAGGAAGAGGTTGGACTCTTTCACTACTGGACCACTGCGCTGATGGATTGCTATTAGAGATGCTCAAAAAGGGCGCCTTACCTTATCCCCATGTTACTCACCCATCAACTAGCCAAAAACACCCGCGGCGTCTACTTCGGAGGTAACTGGACGGCCGTCAACCTCAAGGACACCCTAGCCGATGTAACCTTACAACAGGCAATCCAGAAGATTGAAGGAATGAACTCCATCCTCTCATTGGCCTATCACATTGGCTACTTCACAAGCGGAACCAACGACGTGCTCCGAGGTGGACCGCTCGAAATTCGCGACAAGTTCAGTTTTGATCATCCTGCCATCGATACCGAAACCGCATGGAGAGCTTTCGTCGATCACACCTTGGCAGAGGGTGAAGTATTCGCTTCATTACTGGAGAAGCTGCCTGAAGGTCAACTGCTAGAAGACTTCACCGATTCGAAATACGGCACTTACCAAACCAACCTGCTGGGCACCATAGAGCATGTGCACTACCATTTGGGGCAGATTGTGGTACTAAAAAGACTTATTCAAGCTGCATCCTAGACCGTTCGTCGACACATCGAAACCAGCGTTTACAGAGAGGATACACAATCAGCACCCTTATTGCCCCGCTCAGGTGTGATCTCATACTGCTCAACGAAATAGCGATGAATCCTGAAGAGAAGGAGAGATAATTGAACTGTAAGTACAGTCAACATCTGTCTGCATGAAAATACTATTTACACTACTAATTCTCTTCGGAAGCCTTCAAGCGTTTGCCCAAAATGAGCTGACGCTAAGTTGTCCCGACCCTGTCACGGTGGCATGTATCGATGCGATACCAGCTCCTGATCTGGCCCAATTGGTCGCTCAAACAGACTGTGGAGTTGACTATAATGGGAATCCTATTGACACAGCGTCTACTGGAGGACCTAGAGTCTGTGATACAGCCTACGTCGCTTGCTATTATGCTTCTGTAGCTAATATTTCTACACTTGATAACGGAGATAAGCGCGTAGAAATTGAAATCACATATGGAACTCAAGAGGACTGCAAACACGCCGTTTCGCATGTCGCGTTCAGTCTTCCTGACGGAGTAAAAGCTGTTGAATTCGATGAGAAAGACTCATACACTGGCCTTCTAGGATCGTACAACGTCGAGAACACAACAAATAATCCTTACTACAGCATCAAATTCGAGTCAGACGACGACGGTTTTGAGCCTGGCACAAAGGAAATATTTGCATACACGATACCCGCAGGTGTAGAATATAATGAGGTTGAAATCCTTGTAAAGGCGGCGACCAACAGAGATGAGATGACGCTTTCTTTGATTTGTACAAGTGGCCCTGCTACTCCAATCGATACCGTCATTAATTACGAAACGTTTTGGATCTACGACTATATCGAACCAGGTGGAACCGGTTGCATTGGCGATCCCATAATCGTCACCAGAAGTTTTGGAGCAAGCGACGCGTGTTATAATAGTTCGAGCTGCAACCAAGAGTTTTACATCGAGAGTGAATGTATAAATGGAATCCCGATGGGATGTGGAACAGACACCATGCAAATACTCGGACGTACAGCTCTTCCAAGCTTTAACATCTGGCAACCAGAACAACAGTCTTACGCAGTCAAGTTCTCTGGCTACGAAGAACATGAAGGAGGCTATTACAGCATTTCAGAAATATGGCAACCAGAAGGAAGCAGTGCTATTCAACGAGAGCTTGGACGCATGCCTCCTATTTGGCAAGAAGAGTATTCGTTTGCACACGAATCAATAGAGCCTACAGATAGCATACGAGTAGAATGGATAGGGAGATCAGTAGAAGCAAGTATTACGACTACGGTGAATATTCGGAACGCAAACGTGCACCCGAATCCAGGAACAGACGCATTCACGCTTACGCTACCAGAGACGCTTGGAAGCAATGCTCGCGTATTCGTTTATGATCAGATCGGTCGTTTGCAACAAGAACGTTCTGTTTCTACGAATCGAAATTCTATCCAACTCAACGGTGAACAATGGACTTCAGGTTTATATCGAATTCAAGTGATCAGTGATACTGGTGTAGTGTACCAGGCAACTTGGATGAAACGATAATTTTTTTAAAGAAGATTGATTTTGCAAAGGTCGAGCTAACGCTCGGCCTTTGTCTTTTTAATAATGTCCTTCCTTAGAAGCAGCGAAATCCATTCTTAATCCGTTGCCGAGATATGCGCACCTTATTATTATCTATTCTTTTTACTATTGGATTTTCTCTGCCTAGTACCTTGCTTGTATCCTGTGGCTGCGAATGCGACCCCGTGCTAGCGTTCTTCGATGTAGAAGGTATCGCGCAATTCAATCATACCGCTCAGCTTCCCGAAGGGGACTTCGTAACACCAGACACTGATGAAGTGATTGACTTTGAAAGCTATGTAGAGACAGAGCTCTTTTTTGATGTATTCTATATTGCATCTTGCTCTCCGCAACCCGTGAATTGGCAGCTGGGACTTATCACCTCAGCTAGTGCATGGTCCTGTGATTGCGACGATCCAGGGATGTCTGGTGCAAAATCAGAAGCGCTTGTTGCGCTAAATATCACCGTGCTTGAAGACTTCAATGCAATATTTAAAGCCGGTGATAATGTCACTTCTCTTTTCGAAATTGACGCCCAACAAGGCACACCAGAGTTACTAGAACGTCAAGGAATCATAATGACGCTAAACACAAAACCTGATCACGAAGATCCTATCCAATTTCGTGTTGATCTCATCCTATCGTCAGGCGAGCATTACAGTGCGACGACAGCCGCTGTAGGGTTTCGATAGCGTCAACTAGGTTAGTTGATTCTCGATGTCTGACATAAAAAAAGCTTTCGCCAAAACCAGGATTCTGGTTTTGGCGAAAGCTAGTAAATACAAATAACCTTCAGGATATTCTATTCCTGAACGATAACTCGCTTTGGCGCCAAGCCACTCTCCGGAAAAGCGATCACATAAACGCCTGAAGGAAGTACACCTAGATCCAAAGGAATCTGATTACGTCCTTCTTGGAATGAGACTTCTATAACTCGTACAGGTCGTCCCGTAAGATCTGAAAAGATCAATGTCTGTGTCGTCTCTCCACTTGAAATAAAATCAAGGATTAACTGCTCTCCTTGAGGAGTTGGGTTCGGATAGAACGTCAATGCTTGCGTCATTGGGCTTGTGAGGTCTAGGAACACTTCATCGTCCTCAACAGCGCTGGTTCCTGATCCATTTCCAGGAGTAGAATCAACGTCCACATCGTCCATTGTGAACACCTCAGCATATTGAGTGTAGCCGTTTGCGCTTCGTGAGAAATAATTGACGACTAGCCTAGCCGTTGCACCTGGTGCCAAATCACCTACTGTCCAGATGTTAGACCTGTAAGGAGAAAAGACGCCTTGACTCGCAGTGTACTCGTTGCCACCGGTGTAGCGCACATCGGCTGGGCGAGGAACATCAACGTTGATGTCTGTAGCTGTTTCTGTACCTGAATTGACCAACGTAAACGTGATACTATTTTGAGCATACTGCTGCGGTTGTGTTTGCGCACTTACCGCAGAAAGTTCAAGATCAACACCATTGATTCCACTACAATTTGCAACTGAACCAAGTCCAGTAACGACAACCGTATCTGTCGCTGATTGCATAACGACATCCCCGCGAGACCCTATAAAGACAGGGAAATACAAATCTTGGTTAACGGTGCTTGACGTTGGCAATTGAGTAACGAAAACCATGTTCCCATCCGCGTCGAAACGAGCCGCATAGTTTTGAACCATTGAGCCATCTGTTGCAGAGAACCCGAGTACTCCGTCTCCGTTTGGAAACACGACCGGTGTACTTACGTCACCCGTGAGTGGCATTGCTGTACTCGATATGAAATCACCAAGAAGAACTTCCCAGTTCGTCAAACCATCGGCAGTATTCACTCCACGGAATCGTGGCCAAGAACCAGAATTGCCATTTCGGTAGCTGAAATAGAGCGTAGACTCATCTGGCGAAAGTGCAACACCTCCAATTCGATTGGATACTAAGTCACCTATGCGCTGATCTTCCCAAAGTAAATTGGTTGATTCGTCGAAGGCTGCAATCTGGAATGATCGGTCGAAAGAGAATGCTTGCGTATAGAGTACATCTCCATTGGCACCCGCGGTTGCGACATCAATAATGTTAAACGAGAACAAGTCGTTAAACGAACCTGTAGGGAATGGAATAGAAGCCTGTAAGATTGTTCCTCCGCCATCCAGCTGAAAAATAGCTGGTTGCGCATTCGAAGGATTAGCTGCATCTCTAATTGTTCCTGTCACCACATAGCCGAAGCCAATCCGCGCAACATCTCTTACGCTAATGCCATTTTGTACTGGCGTAATACCTAGCGCTATACCACCATCAAAAGTGAAGACAAGTGCGGGGCTTGTTGTTCTGTCCGTAATTTCAATTTCTCCGGCACGATTCAATTCAACAGACAACTCTTCTATCGGAGTAGCGCTTGATTCGTATTCTGAAATAGCATCACACGGATCTGTTGAAGCAGAACAAGTAGCTTCAGGTGTTTGCCAAGAGACAATTGTCGAACAGCTTGTGTCAACAGCATCAGTAATGTCGAGTGACGACATTAATAGGCCTGAATTGATAGCACTTGAGATGTTGCCTAACTGCAGTGTGAAAGGCTCCCCGTAGCTTCCTCCCAGCGTTGAGGCCGCGCCTCCACTACTTGCCGTCCATAATCCTACTGTTGCTCCGTTCGCTATAAGGAATGTAACTGAATAGGTGTCGTCAGCTTCTAGAAGTGTTCCTCGGTTGTCGCAATCAACACTTAACACATTGGCTATGATATCACAAGTAGGTGCGACGACTGCTTCAATTGTAAATGGAACAGAAATCGTGTTGTTATTCTCATTGCTTTCGAGCACCTGGCCGTTAGCATCCGCTTCAAGAATAAGGAAGTAGCTCCCGGGAGCTAGACCTACAGGAACAGAAGCTCCCATTACCCCAGCAACCGTCTGACCGCCAGCAAAATTGCCCGTAGGAATAGTACCGTTTTGAAGATCGTCACTACTCAATACATTATCAGTGCTGATGTACGCTTGCACTAAGAAGTTTTGAGCGATTGAACCTAGCCCAATGTTATTGATGTCAACCGTAAAGTCGATTTGCGCACCACTGTCTATTGTGTTTTGCGCAAGCGTGAGGTTCGTTAAGGTAAGATCAGGAACAAAGCCACCGTTGATTAGAGTTGAGGCTTCATCGTCCTCATTCACTTGGCCATTACCGTTGCCTGGAGTAGAATCGACATCCTGCTCATTGGCAGCTAATACTTCTACGTAGCTATTACTGCTGGTAGTAGCCCGTAAAAAGTAGTTGATCGTGATTTCTGCAGTCTGTCCAGCCGGCAGTGTACCAACGGTCCACTCACCTTCATTTTCATTGTACGTGTCGAGTAGGCCTTGAGTCGCTGTGTACTCGTTACCTCCTTGATATACAACTCCCGCAGGAAGAGGAAGATCCAGTACTACGCCTGTTGCTGTCTGGCTACTTGTGTTCGTAACGTTTGCAGTAACTGTATAGATTGAATACTGTGCAGGTTGACCTGGATCCTGAGTAATGCTCACCTCTAGGTCGATATCACTGCTACCGTTACTACATGGTGCTGGAGTGACCAGAGAAAAATTGGATGTACAGGTTGTATCGCTTGCATCTACAAGTGTATACTCGATCGTTGTACCCTGATTTGCCTGAAGGTTCAGAATTGTCATTCCTGCAAACCGACCGTATGCTCCACCTCCGACATTTACGCCAGCTGGATCAAAAATATTAAACAGACCACCTGCACTTCCGTTACTCGCTTGAAGTTGGACACCAGCAAAATCATCTGCAGGATCTAAAGGCGTACCGTTATCATTACAGAGAACCTCTGTCATATTACTGAGAGCTATCTCACAAATAACAGGTTGTGCTATTGTGAAAGGAATAGCATTCGAGGTGTTGTTGTCCTCTAAAGTTTCCGCCACTTGACGATTTGCGTCTGCAAGAAGAATTAGGTAATAATCTCCCGGAGTTAGTGCCGATACGTTAGAAGCTCCAACTACACCTGATACTGTTTGTGCAGGACCGAAGCTCCCTGTTGGTACCGTTCCGTTCTGGATATCATCAGTACTCAAAACTGTATCAACACTCAAAAATGCCTGAACAAGGAACGTTTGGGAAATGGCTGTCGCTCCTGCGTTTGTAAGGTCGAAGGTAAATCCTAAGTCTCCGTTTGCTTGAATACCAGCTGGATCAAGTTGAAGTGCAGACACCTGCAAATCTGGACCGTCTGGACTACATACTGATGGGCTCGTAAGTGATACCAAAGCAGTACATGTTGCTGGCTCAGTATCGTCAAGGACAACATAGTCGAGCAAGCTGTTTTGGTTATTGAAAAGCGGGATCGTAAAGGTTATTGGAGTGCCGTAACTTCCAGTTGCCATTAGCATTCCTGTACTTGACTCTACAGTGAAGGACGTTCCTCCTGCATTTGTCGCAAGAATCTCGACGACTGCTTGATCATCTGAAGGATCTTGTGGAGTCGCATTGTCATCACACGTAATCGTTGACGTCGCAATGACTACTTCGCAAGTTGCAGGATCTGAAATCGTGAATAGAACAGCATTCGAGGTGTTGTTGTCCTCTAGCGTTTCCGCCACTTGACGATTTGCGTCCGCAAAAAGAATTAGGTAATAATCTCCTGGAATTAGTGCAGATACATTAGAAGCTCCAACTACACCTGATACCGCTTGTGTAGGACCGAAGCCTCCTGTCGGTACCGTTCCGTTCTGGATATCATCAGAGCTCAAAATCGAGTCTACACTCAAAAATGCCTGAACAAGGAACGTTTGAGAAATTCCCGTTGCGCCTAGATTCGAAAGATCAAACGTAAATCCTAGATCTCCGTTTGCTTGAATGCCGGCCGGGTCGAGTTGAAGTGCAGACACCTGCAAATCTGGACCGTCTGGGCTGCAAACTGATGGGCTTACGATCGAAAACGAAGAAACGCAATTCGTAGGATTGTCGTTATCCGTGACGATATAGCTGTACAAACGGTTTTGATTGTTGAAGAGTGGAATGGTAAGTGTCAATGGCGTACCGTAGTCGCCTGTGGCAACAAACCCACCCGAACCTGCATCTATCGTGAAAGAAGATGCTCCTGGATTGGTGACAAGTACATCAATGATTGCGATATCGTCTGAAGGGTCTTGAGGGGTACCATTGTCATCGCAATAAACAGATGACTGAATATCCACTGTGCAAGCCGGCGGCGTGCTTGATTCAATCGTTAGTGGAACAAAAACGGTGTTATTCGTTTCGTTGCTCTCCAATACTTGACCATTTGCGTCTACCTCCAAAATAAGGAAGTAGCTGCCTGGCGCGAGTCCTACAGGAAGAGAGGCACCCATTACGCCTGCGACGGTTTGTCCTGGAGCAAAATTTCCTGTAGGTACAGTTCCGTTTTGCAAGTCATCAGGACTGAGTTGATCGTCAACACTGATATAGGCTTGAACTAAGAAGTTCTGTGCAATAGAGCCTGTCCCGATGTTGTTGATGTCGAACGTGAAATCGATCTGCTCACCGCTGTCTACTGGGTTTTGCGTAAGCGATAGATTGCTTAGTGTCAAATCAGGAACGAAGCCACCGTTGATTTCGGTCGTTGATTCGTCGTCCTCATTTACAGTTGGCGGAGTGCCATTCGAAGGACTTGAATCTGGGTCACTCTGATCACTTGAAATCACCTGGCCATATATCGAAGGCGCAGTAGGAATGCGAAGGAAGTAGTTCAGCGTAATCGTTTCACTAGTTCCAGCCGAAAGGCTATCGAGTGTCCAGATGCTGTTGTTGTAGGGAGTGAAGGTTCCGGATGTTGCCGAAAATTCGCTGCCTCCCGTATACACCACACCTGCTACGAGTGGAATAGAAACAGCTACGTTGGTCGCTGTTTCTGGACCATCATTGCTGATCGTCGCAGTAGCAGTGTATGTGGTGTATTGTTGAGGATTTGCAGGCTGCTGGGTTAGCGTCAGGCTTATATCGGCCTGAGCGATTGCAAGACCTCCAAAAAGGAATATTGATATTGCAAAAAGGAAGCTTCTAAGGGTGTGTTTAAGTCTCATTTGGGTAGTATTCAGCCGACGAAGGTACCGAGAACACAAGCCACAATAACCATATACATATAGACTACCGTAAAGCGGGTGTTCAGGAGAATTCCGCGTCTGAATTTCAACGCTCTATAAATATCTTTGTCGCTGAAATGACCACAAAATTCGTCCTACTAGTTAGCTTCTTCGCACTACTAGTTTCTTGTAAAAACAAGGAAGTTGAATCTATCTCTGAAGCTCCCCAAACAGAAGCCTTAAGTGAGGTGAAGCCTGCATTTCAGCACGTATTAGACTCTGCAGGATTGAATGGGTCCATTTTGATCTTCAACCCAAAAAAGCGCACTTACTACTCCAACGATTTTCAATGGGCCAAAACTGGCCAGTTGCCCGCCTCGACCTTTAAAATTCCGAACTCTATCATTGCGCTTGAGACGGGTGTCATTACAAATAAAGACGTTATCATTCCTTGGGATGGCACCACCAGAGGTGTGGCCAATTGGAACCAAGACTTGCCTTTCAGCGATGCCTTCGCGTATTCATGCGTTCCGTGCTATCAGTCCATTGCTAGGCAGGTCGGCAACGATCGCATGCTACACTATATCGATCGACTAGGCTATCCAGGCATCTCTTTTGAGGCCGATGAAATTGACATGTTCTGGCTCACAGGAAAGTCTAGAATCAACCAGTTTGAACAGATTGAATTCATAGAACGCCTCTTCAACAAGGAGCTCCCGATTGCCGCGAAGACTTCGCAAACCGTAAGGGATATCATGCAACTTGAGACCTCTGCAGACTATACCCTTCGCGGGAAAACGGGATGGTCTACTTCAGCTGAAAAGGACAACGGGTGGTTTGTCGGAGTTGTCCAAAAGCCCTCAACCAATAAAACAAGCTCAGAAAATCATGTCCTCTACTTCGCGACCAACATAGAGCCCAAAGAAGGAACCCCAATTGAGGCCTTTATTACTGGTCGACGAGGCGTGACAGAAGCTGCAATTCGATCTTTGAACTGGCCATAGGTTTTGGCGAAAGCCCCGCAGAATTGCGAGGATCCTCGTGCTACGCGCGCGACTGAAAATCAACGGCTACACCCAACACTGGTGTTTGCATCTTAGGGGCATGGCTCTTCGCACGATACTCTACATCGCTTTTTGCTCGATACTCCTTTCCTCTTGTCAAAGCCTGCAAGAAAATATCGAGATGAACAAAGAGTTGTTCTTGACGAATACCGATTGCTTCGACAGCATGAACGGTATAGACAAGGCCACATTGGGCGTTTCTTCATATGGCCTCCAGAAAGACTCCATGTATCACATTTTGAGTGTCCATGTACAACTGAAAAATGGCTTTTCGTTTTCTCAAGCGCCTGATACAACCGGCATAATCGACTGCCTAAGACCGATAGTCAACAAGTATCCTAAACTCACCCATATTGGGTTCAAGTACAAAGGCGAAAAGCCTAAAGACGCTGAAGGATTAGAAGCGTACGATGTACTCGTCAGAAAGTAACCACGCAAAGAATGCACACAACACTGAACCTGCATCGTAGCAGCACAACGCTTCGCTCAACACTCTTCTACGCAATCTTCATGTTACTCCTGTCTTCTTGCCAAGACGTGAAGGACAACTTCACGATGAACAAAGAGCTCTTCATGACGAAGACAGAGTGCTTTGCAGAAATTGAAGGAATCAACGAAGCACGGATGGCCGTTTCTACTCAAGGGCCACATGACGGTATCATGTTCCAAATCCTGACCGTTCAAGCCAAACTCAACGACGGTGTTTCGCATACAGATATGCCTAAACCTGATGACATCATCGAATGTCTTCGACCTATCCTCAACAAGTACCCTAAGCTGACCCACATTGGTATAAAATACAAAGACCACCGCACGGAAGAGCGCGATGGTCTTGAGGACTACGATGTCCTTGTCAAAAAGTAATCTGATCGATTACTTACCACTACTTCTTAGCTCAACAAACGCACGCAGATCTTCGAGTTGTTGATCGCTCAACTTCTCTTGCGTGTAGTGCGGCATGTAAGGTCTGTGACCAGCTTCTGAATACGTACCGTGGCGCACGATTTCATAAATCGACAGCGGCGAATCATCAGGAATGTTGCGTTCTAACCAACGAAACGTCGATCGGAAATTATCCAGAATCACATCACTTCCACCATCTTGACGGTGACAGTGCTGGCAGCCTAACTCGTAAATCGCCTGACCTCGAGTAGCGTCTCCTTTTAAGCCATAACCCGCATCCTTATCGGTTGGCGGTTCACTAAATGTGGCCGGACTCTTTGGAATGAACAAGTCTTGGATTTCTTTCAATCCGCTCGTAGCCGGCAATGCCGCTAGTTGAGCGAGCTTCTCCGGATCATCTAGACCCAAATCGCCCAAGTTCATTTCAAGACTCCAGTAGTAAGCAATGATTGCATCTAGCTCCCATTGATCCAGCGTTCGACCTTGCGAACAAACCAACGCACAAAGCTGTGTGCTTTCTTCAAGGCTATTCTTCGCCTTTTCAACGAGCTCTCCGTACTTGAGTACGTAGTCATCGTTGTACCAGCTCGTGCGGTTTACAATACCCCAGAACGTAGAACCTTGTAAGTAAGGAATCCGCTTTTCCATGGCATAGGAAAGGCGTGCTTCCGAATTCACCTCAGTAAGTAGCGGATCTTCTCGAACCGTGTTGTGACACGTTACGCAAGTGAAGAAGCGACTAATTGGAGTCGATGTTTTCCCTTGAGGGGGATTTATGGTGGTACCTAACCAAACTAACTGGCGACCTCGTTCTACCTCTTCAGCAGACAGGTTTTCACGAAAGTGGGAAGGCTTTTCTTGACCAAGGGCATACATGGTTTCAGCAACCGAAGTTTCCGGAGTCAAGGCTACAACTCCATCGCTCGCACTTGTAAATGCAAATACGATAGAGAAGACGACGAAAAGGAAGATGAACGCTCTCATCTAGTGTCTTCTTTTTGCGCGAACCTGAAAGTCTCTGGTAATATTGAAGCCAAAGTGAATGTCTCCGTCCATCCAAGAACCAGTCGTTTCAGTGATAATCAAGGCATCCTGCATTCCGCGGGAATTGCCAAAGTAGAATTGGAATACGTGTCCCTTCGTTTCAAGGTCTAAGCCTATTCCGAGGAAATTGGTAAACCGATCTTCAAGCTGGTTGGGAGCAACGTAGAAGTACTGACCAGTAACGGTGAGTCGCTTATTGAGCAAGTACCTTGCTGTACCTCCAAGCGCCAATACATCATGGCTGATGCTGTCATTTGCTACGAGGTTCCGGTGCGTATAGCTCGGAGTAATCATGACGCTTAGTCGATCAGAAACGCGGCGGGCAGCAAGCGCCTGCACAACATAGGTCATCCTGTGCGCGAACTTGTTTTCTCTATCGTCCGGCTGACGCAATCCATTGATGGAAGCAGATCCCAGTAGCGTTAGCGCTATCGGAGAACCACCGTCACGCTGCTGCATGAGTCCGTACTTCGCAAAACCATCGATCGTCTTCCCTTGACTACTTCGACCAACTCCTATGTTGAACTTGTCGCTAATACCGTAGTCAAAGCCGATTCGAATATTCGCTTGGTCCAATCCAAACAACTCGTAAGCTCCACCGCTTATCTGTCCAAAACGGTGACTGATGATCATTTTCATCTGCCCTTCCGCACTGAGCTCAGTAGAGTGTCCAGATACCGCACGTGTATCGTAGAAAATACGAACGGGTTCATCAGAATCTTGGGCGAGTGCAACGACTGCAGGCCCAGCCAGGAAGAAAATAACTCCTAGCCATGCGAACGCATGCTTAATTGTTGGGGGCACCATCGGAAATCCATTTTTGAATTGAAGCAATCTCGCACGTGGCGAGTTTAGGGCCATTTTTAGGCATTGGAGAACATCCGCCTTCTTGTAGAATGGTACAAATCAAACGCTCGTTTGTAACGTAAGGAAGAACCTCTGCATAAGGCTCGAGAAACACGTTGCCTAGCCCTATCCCTGTACCGTGGCAGTTATTACAGTTCTGGTCTAAAAGAGGAACAATGGAGCCCTGATAGGTAACTCCTATAGTATCGCAACCTCCTGGAGCTATTACGATTGGATAAAGTTCGTCCTCTACGTCGTAGGAACAGCTTTGTGTAGTCACCAAACTACCGAGTAGTAAGAGACTCGCCAAGAGAATAAACCCCGGTTTGACTTTGTCTAGAAAATTTCGCATTTCAGTTATCATTCTAGTTCCAGTTGCAATCCTGAAACTGATGTGAGAGACTTTACAAGCTGGAATAGCAAGAAACCTGTTTATACCCTGTACTTCGGTTTAGGTCAAAAGGTGTACATGGCATCGTAAAAATGGTCAAAAAAAGATGACTTTCAACTGATCATCCTGTTTCCCCATTCCAAATGAGGGGAAATTTCAGACCTGAAGCAGACTTTAGATGAAGCTATGTTTACTGCCCTTTCGAGCACTTACTCGTCCAAATTCTCGTCAATCATCCCCTTTCAAATGTAAAGGCACATGCAGCACGAATGCTGTACGTATTACTACAAAATGCTATAACAATTCCGACAAGACTTGTACAAAAACGACAGCCTAAAGCCAACAGAAGACTAAGGCCAAAAATTATAGACAGCGCTCAAAACCTGAGATAAAGCTATGTTTGCCTTTCGGCTAGATAGACATTTCTACCGCTAAACTTACTTCATGAAAATCGCCACTTACAACGTTAATGGAATACGTGCTGCCATCAAGAAAGGATTCGTAGAGTGGCTTAAGGATGGTGATTTTGACATCGTTTGCCTCCAAGAAGTCAAGGCGATGGAAGAACAAGTAGACCTTACGCCCTTTACGGAGCTCGGCTACAAGTGGACGTGGCATGCGGCAGAGAAGAAAGGCTATTCAGGTGTTGCTACCTTTTTTAAAGAGGGGCTTTCGCCAAAACTGATCAAAGCAGGATGCGGTATCGATACCTACGATAGTGAGGGACGAATTCTACGCACCGATTTCGAAGACTTCGCACTACTCAATTGCTACTTTCCTAGTGGAACGACAGGCACCACACGACAGGACGTTAAAATGGATTTCTTGCGTGATTTCATGCCGTTCTTAGATGAGATTCGCAAGGAACAGCCCAACGTAATCGTAGTCGGCGACTACAACATCGCGCATACCGAAAACGACATCCACAACCCAAAGACAAACAAGAAGTCAAGTGGCTTCTTACCGGAAGAACGCGCTTGGGTGGACGAGTATCTCGCTACTGGAATGACAGATGCTTTTCGTCACCTGCATCCCGAGACCACCGAGTATTCTTGGTGGAGTTACCGAGCGGGAGCACGCGGCAACAATAAAGGCTGGCGTATCGACTACCAAATGGTCACAGAACCAATGCAGGCTCGCCTCAGCAAGGCCTACCACATGAAAGATGATATGCAATCAGACCACTGCGCCCTAGTCGTCGAATACAAGAAGTAGAACTCTCTATACTACTCCCGCAACCTTTCGAGGATACCGCCAGTATTGCCACCAAACAAGGCTGATCGCGAGCACGCCATAGCCGAGTACCGACCAGAGGGTAACGTTCAGCGACAAGCCGAATCCCCACGTGAAGAGGATCGGTGATATCGCCGTGCTGAGCACCATCACCACTCGAATGGCACTCTTGATGCTACCAAGGTTGCGCGGCCCGTATCGTTCAGACCATAATGCGGGCCACATGACCGATTCGGCACCCATACCCGTGCCACACAACAGAAAAAATACAGGTACCGCCATGCGATGGTCGATGACCAAAAATAGGAGTAGACCTAACATCAGCGGTAGATGAATAAAAAGCAGCAATCGTTCTGCTCCCCAGCGGTCAATTCCGGGGCCTCCGAGTAACACGAAGACACTTCGCGCAATACCGTAGCTACTCAAGCCAAGCGCCATCCAAGCAATGGTATAGGTGCGAATTTCGGCTATGAGACCTTGGTTGAAGACCATTCCTGTGAGCACGAAAGGCGCCAACATATAGGCGGGCAAAATGAGCAGCAGCCTTGGATCACGGAAAGCTTCTCCGCGTGAGAGACTGGCAGGTTGCGCCGACGTCGAATCTTCTGCTTGTGCTGCAGCTACACGCTCTGCTTTTTGGAAAAGATCCCCTTTGCGAATGAGCAGCCAAATGGCCGGCAAAAACAGAAGTAAGAGCAAGGTTGCCGCACCATACCAAACGGCTGCGTAGCCGTAAATGGCCATCATCGCAACAACCGCAGGAGGCACGATGACTTCTGCTACCGACTTACCGATGTTAGTGAGGGCAAGCGCTTTGCCACGACCTTCTTGGAAAAACCGCCCGATTGTCGTCGATCCGATCAATGGTAAAATGCCTTGACCGCCCAACCTCGCCGCATACAGCGCTACTGCAAAGATCAGCATGTTGCTCGTTGAAGCCAAGACAACCAGGCCAAGGCAAATCACAAGCACAGTGATGGTGCTTACGGTGCGCACACTGCGGCGGTCAAGCTGTACACCAACGACAGGAAGACTGAAAGCTGCAAGTAGCGTCGCTCCAGAATAGAGCGCTGCAAACGTATCATCGCCCCAACCGTGTGAAGCCGTAACGCCTGCCACGAATAGCCCAACGAAGTAAGTCTGCCCTACTGAACTACAGAAGAAGTGTAAGAACCCAAAGAGTAAATAACGCGGATGTTTCCGCAACAGAGCAAGTGCAGTCATGCGACGCAAAGGTGATGCTTTTACGTAGAATCCTCCTCAAGAAATCTACCTCAGCGCCTTCGCTACTTCTTGCTTTAAAACCGGTAATACCTCCTCTGCAAACCATTCATTCTTAGCCATCCAAATGTTGTTGCGTGGCGACGGATGAGGCAAAACCATGAACTTAGGCAGATACTCACTATAGGTTTTGACCGTCTCTGTAAGTGTGCGTTTACGCTGCTTTTGCAGGTAGTAGGATTGGGCATAACTGCCGATTAAAATCCAAAGTCGAATGTCAGGAAGCTGATCGAAGATTTCATCATGCCACTTCGGGGCGCATTCAGGCCGAGGAGGGAGATCGCCAGACTTGCCCTTGCCTGGATAGCAAAAGCCCATGGGAACGATCGCAAAAAGCTCAGGGTCATAAAATTGGCCGTTGTCTACACCCAACCAATCGCGAAGGCGGGCTCCACTTTTATCATCCCAAGGAATCCCTGATGCATGAACGACGCGTCCAGGTGCCTGCCCGATGATTGCGATTCTACTGCTTTCGCCAAAACTACAGACAGGGTTCACGCCATGCGCTAGGTACTCGGAACACGTAGTACAGCTACTGATCTCCGCTTGAAGCTTTTCTATTGAGGTCATGGAGTCGATGTGAGGCACGTAAGGTATGACTTACCGAAGGTCAGCTTTACCTTAGCTCCATGGAGTACTCAATTCGCCCCATTGAGAAGGCTGATAATGCACAAGTAGCGCAGGTCATCCGTAAGGTCATGACCGAGTTCGGATGTGTAGGCGACGGCTTTTCGATCACAGACCCTGAGGTCGACGACATGTACGGCTTCTACCGAGCTGATCGACACGATTTCTATGTCGTTGAGGAAGTTTCTGAAGCAAGCAAAACCATCGTTCTTGTAGGTGGCTATGCACCTCTAATTAATGGTGATCCTGAAATGTCCGAGCTCCGCAAAATGTATGGCTACTCAAGCATCCGCGGCAAAGGCCTTGGACGCAAGCTCATGGAGCAAATACTTGAAGCGGCTACAGCAGCAGGTTTCAAACAGATGTACCTCGAGACAGCTTCATCAATGAACGAGGCAGCAGGTCTGTATAAGCGCTTTGGCTTTACGTATATCGACACTTCACTCGGCCACACGGGTCATGGCGGGTGTGATCGATTTATGCTGAAGGATCTTTGAAGCGCATAGCCGTGGCGTGAAGCTTTTCACCTGCGAACCGTATAGCCGTAGAGACTATAATTTTTTACTTGCTTGTTCTTACCTGCGAACCGGTGGTTCGCAGGACCTAGGCAGCTGAGACTCACTACGCCTTGATCCAGCCTCGCACCTTCAGCCAATCTTTAATGCGAAGCGCTAATGGAAGGACAGGTTCTGTCAATGGCCCCTCGTAGGCCTTGCCCAAACGCAAGAAGTGACGTGTAAACGTGCCTGAGCCAATGCCCCACTTCCGCACGTAGATCTCTCGCCCTTTGTGGTGCTTCAATCTACTGGTACTCTGACGACCAAAGTGGTAGACTAGGCTATCCCCTACTCCACGAAATTCCCGAACGCCGAGCTCCCATATCTTTCTGCTAAAGTCAGGGTCGGAGTAGACTCCTGGGTGATACTCAATGCTCAATCCACCGACGGCATCCCAAAGCTCTGTCGGCATTAGGTTGGGCGGCCAAGTGCTTCCACTCCAATCTGATTTCTTGTGTTGCGAGTACTCACTTAGTAGTCGACTTTCTTCGAACGCATCAACGCTCTGACCGTAATTGCCAAAGCTGACACACGGGTTGCCTGTGTCGTACGGTTCAATCATCGTTGCCGAGACCATAAACTCACGTGTTGGCATCCCGTCAGCTACTTCAATTAGCCTTTCGTCCCAACCTGGTAGCGCATACATGTCATCGTTGAAATAGACGAGGTAGGGTGCGCGAGCTAGCGACCGCGCAAGGTTGAGTGCGTAGCAGATTCCGGCATTCTCGGGCGAAAGGATGTAATCGACATCTGTCTGCTTTGCGAGCCACTCGCGCGTCCCGTCAACACCTTCGTTCACGAACACGACTATCTGATGCTCGTGGGTGCTGTTTTGGCGTAAGCTCCTCACGACAAGCTGTAAAAACGCAAGGTTGTTCCAGGTAGGAATCAAAACCGTGTAACGTGCCTCGCCTGAGGTATTTCGGTGGTAAGTAAGCTGGTCGAGCAAGAAGGAAGGAGTTTAAAAACTACAGGATTGCTGCAAAGATGGTAATCCTGCGTTAGGAACTGTGCTGCTGCTACTTGTACTGCGAACCAGTGGTTCGCAGTAACAACAGCACTACTACCTTGCCACCACCAATCAGCCCTCATTCAGACACCAACCATTCAGCATGTCAGCTCAGTCTTCTTCAAAACCACGCGTCGTTAAAGATTACGCCAAACTCGATCCAGAAGTGCTCGAACAAATCAAGCTCGAGTATCCAGGAGGCTTTCGGAGCAACTTAATCTCCTTTAAAAATGCGAAGGGTGAAACGGTTTCTGCTCTTCCATTCGAAACAGAAGATCGATACTACCTCGTTCGCATGACGTTGCTGCAAGCCGATACGATCATCGAGAATGATGACGACTACGATGAGAACGGCAACCTAAAGTCTCGCGCAAAACGAGCTTATGCTGCGAAGCACGATGAGTTCGACGAAGGGGATGACTTCAATGAAGGAGAAGGAGAACTTTCAGCTAATCCTGAGGATGATTTCCTCTTTGGAGAAGATGACGATGGCTATGGCAGCGATGACGATGAGGAGCACGAAGGCAATGTCAACATTGACGATATCGATGTGGTGGACCCGAGTAGCCTATAGACCAGACTGGCATTCCTAGCTATGTTCTGCCCGATCTTCAGATCGGCCGGAATAAATAGCAGCGAAGTGGTGAGTTCTTTCGGGATTAGAGAGTGACGGAGTGGTAATAAACATTTTGTGTTATTTTCACAGGATGTATACCTTATTTCCACACGACACCTCACTCCCTTCCGGCTACAGCAAGCGCAAGCGGCCGCACATATATCCAGGCGGCGCTACGTTTATGATCGGGATGCGTCTCGCAGGAAGTATTACTCGTCCTGCTATAAAACGAGTTCTTGCGCTTCGTCGTAAGTATGGGCAGCAGATTCCTCCAAAGCTCTACTGGGAAGCTACCGCAGAAGAGCGAGTAGGCTTTCGAAAACTGCTACAAGGAGCCGATAGCCGCAGAGACCTAAATGGTCCATTTCATTTACATCACAGTGAAACGTGCCGTCAGATTTTAATTGAAAGTCTTGCCTTCCGAGACGGGATGGAATACGAGATCATTGCTTACTCACTTATGCCAAACCATATACACTTGGTTGTACGACACCTCTCCTCTAACATCCATATGGGAGAGCTCATCTGGCGGATCCGAAAATTCACGGGCCGTAAAAGCAACGAAGTACTTGGACTAACAGGAAACGAGTACTGGGAACGCGAAAGCTACGACCACATTATACAGACGCAAAGTGAGCTTAAACAACAGGTGAAGTACACACTCATGAATCCAGTTGTATGTGGACTCGCAAAACGCTGGCAAGACTGGCCGGGCAACTACTTGATGAAAGAGTGGCAGCCCGAATAGCGAGCCTGGGTCCTGTCGATCTGGAGATCGACAGGACCGAGATCGAAATAAAAGCTCTAGCTCGCTAGTACTTCCTGTACTGCCTCCCAAATCACATCCTCTTTCGGAAACGCTGCCTCTAGCGTAATACTCTCCTTGCTGATCGGGTGCTCGAAATTGAGCCTCCACGCATGAAGGTGAATGCTTCGGTTCGGATTTGAGCGACGCGCGCCATACTTCACGTCTCCGTGAATCGGTGCGCCGACTGCAGCCAGTTGCGCGCGGATCTGGTGGTGACGACCAGTACTCAACTCCACTTCTAGAATTGGGTAGCGATCGGTGTCTCCAATGTGGCGCCACGTCATTACCGCTTCTTTTGCTTCTGGCGTACCAGGCTCTACAATCGCGCTCTTGTTGGTGCGACCGTCTCGTGCGAGGAGGTGCTTCAATTCACCAGGCTCAACGTTCGGCATCGTGTCAACCACCACGAGATACGTACGCTTCACTCGACGCGAATGGAACTGCTGTTGCAGCGCCTGTACGGTCTTCTTGTGTCGGGCGAACAATACGACACCACTGGCCGGTTGGTCGATGCGGTGAATGAGATAGAGGTCTCGCTTTGCATACGCACAAGCAAGCTTTTGAAGGCTAGGAGCATCTTCCTTAGCGGTCTGAACTGCAAGTGCTGGTGGCTTATTGAACGCCAAGAGTTGGCTGTTCTTTAGCATTACCCAGTCCCCGATTCCGCTCGGCTTCTTCTTTGGAGTAAGGTCTTGCGGCTTGGTAAATCCTTTGATTGGCTTCATGGGCGATTCTCACGAGGTTTGATCTCAATAATTTCTACTTCCACGTCTTCTGTAACGGTTTTGCGGGCATCACGAAAGGCTTCTAGTTCAGATTCCTTACGTGCTGTAATGGCTTGTTGACCTCGGTACCAAAAATAGACAATGGCCCCGATGATCGCCCAAAAAAGCAGTTTGATCATGGCGCAAAGGTAGTGCTATGCGCCTCTGAAATAACACTCGGTAGAGTTTTTGCTAGCTTAGTGGTAGAGTACGTGCATTCTAAGGAATTGCTCAAGGCTTGAAAAGCGCCAAAACGCGGTTCAATTAGCTGACTCTCAAACTTCTATTTCTACTTATGACGACACGCTTTCTATTCGCCTTTGCTCTTTTGCTGAGCCTTCCATACATGGCTTCTGCAGCAAGTACTTCAACGACGCTTCAAGAAGCTGATGTTGTAACCGATCTACTTCAAATCGACCAAGAGCTTACGGAGTTCCCAATCTTTGGAAAGAAGAAAACGTCTAACAAGAAGCAGCTCAAGTTTGCCTCTAAGCGCTCACGTCGCAACGGAAAAGGCGTCATGCGCGCCCGCAAGCGTCGCGGCTCTAACGGCGGTCGTTCTGTGAAAGGTGGCCAACGCGGAAAGCGTGGCAGTAAGAAGAAGGAAGGGTGTAATACGTAAAAAGAGCTCCGCTCTTTTTGGTACTTTGGATTTGGGATGTCGGACCGTTCGCTTCGCTCTCTGTCGGATGCTTGTAGTACGCGCAACAGGATGGGTAAAAAGAGCAAGGCTCTTTTTGGTACTTAGGATTTGGGATGTCGGACCGTTCGCTTCGCTCTCTGTCGGATGCTTGTAGTACGCGCAGCAGGATGGGTGCACGTCATGATGGCGGTCATGATGAACTGTCAGTTCTACCGACAACCTTAATGGTGTAACGTAACGGACTGTCTAATTATAACCTTTAGTGCTACTGCGAACTGACTGTTCAGGCACGACTCGCAAGCGCTTCGAGCCTTTCCAGTATCACCTCTCCAGATGCAGCCCACGTGAACTGTTGCGCGTGCTCCTTTCCAGCTTTCGCCAAAACCTCACGTCGCTTTTCATCGGTAGCCATCTCTGTTAGGGCAGCACCTATTGCCTTATCATTTGTTGGATCGACGGTAATTCCGCCTGGACCTGCAACCTCGGGAAGTGAACTTCGATCGCTTACAATAACAGGGACCCCGCAGCTAAATGCTTCGATAATTGGAACACCGAAGCCTTCGAAGAAACTGACGAGGCATAAGGCCGTTGCGCCTCCGATCACTTCTCCTAACCGCTCTACGGAGAGGTAACCAGTAAGGATGATGTCCGACTTAAAATTGCTGCAGTCGATCTCCTTTTGCGTCGCACTCGTTTTCCAGGCCATCTGTCCAGCGATGACAAGTTTGTGCGGTAATTGGGTGTAGCGTTTAAAGCGATTAAAGCCTCGAATGAGACCATCTACATTTTTGCGTGGATGCACGGCTCCGACGTACACGAAATACGGTGCGCCATCGGTCAAGTCTCTTTGTACAGTTGCCACTTGTTTTGGCGAAAGCTCCTGAAAACGAGGACGGACGCCGTTGTATGCAACAGAAATCTGTTTTGGCGAAAGCCCGTAGCTCTTCGCTACATCCTGTCGAGTATAATCTGAAACGGTAACCAAGGCTTCTGCTCGCTTTGCAAAACGGGGCATGAAGTAGCGATAGTAAGCCAACTCAATTCGCGAGACACCCTCAGGTAAATGCAAATACGCTAAGTCATGAATGACGAGTACTGTCGGCACCGATGTGCGGAGCGAACAGAAGTTGTCCATTGTCAAGAAGACATCTGCGTTCCATCGCTTCAATGCTCGTGGAACAGCCCATTGAAACCAAGCGTAGAATAACACTGGATGCCGCGCGCTCGGATAAGCTGTAACGCGCTCAACCTCCCGTGGTAACTCGGGAAGCGGACCTTCGCGATCTGTAATAAGGAGGACATCGTGGTCTGTATTAGACAGCAATTGTCTAAGCTGCTCTAGAACGTATAGGTGTACGCCTGAAAATTCTTGCCTCACCAACAAGCGAGCACAAACAGCAATCCTCATAGACCAAGGTCGTTTTGCTAGCTCTTCTTGCGGACGAAGCGCATTCTGGCCAAGTCTTTCTGGGGGGTAATAATGCCGTCAAGCACTTTCGTGATCGGCAATGTGAGTCGCTGTATGAACAGAGAAAATGACGTCAATGGCTCACCTTCTTTGCGAGAACTCGGGTTGAGTCCTTTACGAATTGCTCCGCACACATAGTAGCTTGGAACGATGTCAATCATTTTAGTCTCAGCAAGCTCAAACCCGTGCTCTGCCATAATGCTGGCATAGTATGGTACTGGACGAGCTTTCATGAGATGATCTCCGGATATCTTTGAATTCACCTGCTCAAATAAGAACACTTGATCACCGGATACACGCGCCATCTCACCTGCGAGTTTGCGCATCATTGCATCGTCTGAGTTGTGCTGAAGCACTGTTGCAGAGAACACAATATCGAAGGTCTTTTCTTCGAACGGCAGCTTGGTACCGTTGGTTTTCACGAGCTCGACACCTTCAGGAAGTCGACTGCGCGCAATTTTGATCATTTCGGCACTGATGTCCGCACCAACAAGTCTTCCTGTCTGTTTCTTGCTCAGTTCGAGGAGGTTACCTCCTGGACCTGGTCCAATTTCGAGAACATGCTTCCCTGCGAGGTCAAGTTCGAGCAAGAGCTTGAGAAACTTGATTCGCTTGTAGACATAGTAAGGCTCGTCATCCCCAGCGATCACATTGACCCCTTCACGTGCACCGATTTCAGCGGCAACTTGGCTCCAATAAGGTTCGGGGTGGTAGTCAGACATGTTTCAGTATTTGGAAAGGCGAAGGTACATTATAAGGATAAGTACCTCGGCAAATTGTTAGGAGGACCGTTCTAGTCTATCACAAGGGAACAAGTTTGATCATAAAACGCTGAATGCAACTGGATTCGTGCCTTCTTCCATTGGTTGAGGATTTGTAAAACTGTTACTTCGCACCATGCCACGCACCAAACTCACCGACGAGCAAAAAGACATGATCCGCGAGCTGCCGACCAAGGAGAAGGACAAGCTCCTGCTGCGACTTATCGTGAAGGATGATGTGCTACTTGAGCAACTGACGTTCAAGTACCTGGAACATGAGGCAACAACGGAAGAGCGTGCGGACCTTCTTCGTGAGCATTATCGTCGCCTGTTCGCGCCAATCGGGCTTTCGCCTGGGCAAATGATGTTACGACTTCGGAAAGCAAGCGGTATGCTGGGCCGACACGTGCGTGTAACCAAAGACAAACTTGGTGAAGTGGCTATGCTCGTCGATATGATTCACTTTCTGCTGGATCAAAACCTTGACCCGATGCGCAAGCGGCATCGCTCTCCGGCCCGTTGGTACAAGTTTTCGCGCTATGTGGTGAAGCGCTTGCCGACGCTCATGAAAAAAGCAGACAAGCTGCATCCCGATTTATGGCTTGACTTTGAAGGTCAACTTAATGAGGTGCTCACGATGATTTGGGACAGTCCGGAGATGAGTGAGGAAGCTGAGCTGGCGGGCTTGGTGAGAAGATGGGAAGGGCCGGGAGAGTGAAACTCGACCACTTTGCTACTGGACCGTTTCACTACTAGATCGCTTGCGCTGTTGGATCACTGCGTTGCTGGAGGTTGGACGGCTAATAGGGAGGTTGAGCTAGACGCTGCCGTTAGACTGGCTCCCGCCAGGCAGCTTTCAGATGGTCTACTATAGTTTTGATTTATGCTCTTTCCTGCGAACCGGTGGTTCGATAGGACAAGGCTGCAAAAGTCCTTAGAGTTCGACCCAACGCTAGCATCTCACGACTACCTCGCAGTCACGAGATGCTAGCAATAGAAATCACTAATCCCTACTTCGTACACGACTGCGCACTTCGCTTAGTTTGTGATCGACCAGAAGCTTTCCGTCTCGAAAGACTTCGATGAATTCACCTGTTGCTTCTTGACTCCATGTCTGTTCATCGTGTAAGATAAACTCGCCGTTTTCCTTTTCGACTCTAACAAGTCCTCGCGCACTTTTCTTCGTACCGTCATCGGTAATTGGATCTTTATAGATCGCTCGCCCTTCACCATTGACCTCTCCGTAAGTTGCTTTCATGGCGAATCCGAATGTATCGCGTGTATTATATTGATACGTGAAGCTGCCTACACCAAGTACTACATTCGTACTTGCGTACTGCTTTGCTGCTAATCGATCACATATTTGCTGCGCACGATCAAGCGTAATTGAATCACCATATATTGCTCCAATATGAGAATCTAATTCGCGGAATCCTTTCGCATTAATTGTTCCACCAAATACATCCCAAAGTAATTCTATAACTCCTTTTCGCTCTTGTTCTGTTTTGCCGTTTGGATTACCACAAATAATATCAACAGGATCTCCAGAATCTGGGCGAATCACCACTTTACCATCTCGAGCTAAGACCTTGTCTTTTAGCTTAGGAAGGAACTCTGTGAGTACCTGCCACAGGTCCCAAGTATCACTCACGATACTTACGATCCCGTTTGGATACACATCTTCAATGAGTCGACGAAAGGTTTCCTGTTCGGCATCAATAGTACCCATACTCATCACAGAATGTTCGGTTGCGGCAACACTGCCTGCAATAAGTTCTGTTTGAGAATCTGCGTTATAATACTTTTCTAACCAGTGCACAGCGGGCACGGTATCGCTTCCGCTAAAACTCAATAGGTGTCCTGCTGCGCTCATTAGCGCCGCCTCTATACCCGCCATTCCTCGCATAGAGAAATCGTGACCCTGCCAATCGACAAACTCTGGAGCACTTGAGGTTTTTTCTGCCGCAGCCTCCAAAATCTTCCTGTATTGGCGAGCAATCGTTGCAGAATTACACGGCATCCAAACAACAGCAGAGAGCAAGGTTTCGAAATAGTTAGTTAGCCAAAAGAATTCAGGTAGCGTATTGACCATCGTAAACATGGGAACACGAATCGGAACACTCACACCTTCAGGCAAAGCTTTAAAACTCATTGGTATATACCCCAAGTCGTGCAAAGCTTCAATGTGTTGAATTCCAACCATATTCGGCCCCAAGTAAGCGTTGACTGTCGCGGTATATTCTGCTGTTACTTCTGTTTTAGGTCGTGCGAAAAAATCGCGTTCAAAACGAGTAAGTATGTACTCTTTTAAAAAGTACTGCAATCCGAAAAACACAACCTCCTCTATTCCGTCCACACGACTTTTACGAGGCGTCCAGTTAGAGTAAACTAAACTTGTTCCAGCTGGATATTGTCGACGGTGATCAAGCTTGTAGCCGTCTGTCAAAAGTAGAGGATTCATAAGTAAAGGTTTAGAAATTAAAATTTAGAAAAAAGGCTATGCCTGTAGAAGTTTAACCATTGGAACTACGTGCAAGCGCTCGTGAAGAGCGGGGGTATTGAAAGCATCTGTACAAAACACTTCGCTGAATACCTCTGCTAAATCTTCAAGTCCTCGAGAAAAAATGCCGTGACTTACAGCAAGAAAAAGAGCACCTGCATTAGCTTTTTTTAGCTCAGCTGCCAGGCCTATGAACGTTCCTCCGCCATCGCAAATGTCATCTACGATTAGGCAAGGTCTGCCCTTTAGATCTGTTTCGTTTACGCTAAAACCAGACAGCTGTCCCGTTTTCACATCGCGGCGTTTGCCACCTTCGACTACATCATAGTCCTCAAGAGCAGCAGCAACTTTATAGATTTTTTTGAGTGCACCGCCATCGGGAGAAATTAGAATTACATCCTCAGGAAGATGGCTCACTACCTCTCGAATAAAGTCGATGTTGGACACAACTCTAGGAGTGTCGAGTAGTGCCGGCGCTACTTCAGAGTGTGGGTCAAAGATCGTAACCCGTTTTAGCGAAAGCTGATTGAGGAAGTTCGCATAAACCTTAACGGTTAGCGCCTCGCCCGCTACCATGAGGCGATCTTGTCGTGCACCTGGAAAATACGGCAAGGTCAACTCAACACTCTTCGCCCCTCCTCTGCGTAGCGCATCTGATGCAATAGCGATGAGCCCCAGATCATTCCAACTGCAAGCACGATGAGTGATATGAACGGCTTGGCCTTCAACCGATGAGAGCAACTTGATGTGAGGCTCTCCCCCACTGAACATAAAGCTTTCAAAGCTTACCGTTTCCAAGTTTGGATATGGACTGAATAGAGGATCTAAGTGGAGCGTGAGTGCCATTTCAGTTATGATTGTAGGTCAAATATAGTATTTGCGTCTTAATGACGCAAATTAATTTACTTGATCTCGAAAAAATATCCTTCGCTCACTAGCTCCTGATACCTTTTCTCATTGAACCGATACAGTGTAGCAGGGCGACCAGCACCTTCTGAACGCGTCTTGCCCGTTTCGCTGAGAATACCAAAACCTAGCACCTTTCTTCTAAAATTGCGACGATCTATATCTCTTTGCAGGATCGTTTCATACAATTTTTCCAAGTCTGAGAACCCAAAAACGTCTGGTAGTAGCTCAAAGCCAATCGGCTGATAAGTAAGCTTGGCCTGAAGTCTCATGATCGCATCGCTTACAATCACCTTGTGATCATAAGCTAGAACGGGCAATTCACCTATATCGAACCACGTAGCCGCATTTGCATCACTGTCTTGTTCGCTTGCGACTGCTACAGGCTTCACAAGTGACCAGTAGGCTACCGAAATCACTTGGGCTCGAGAATCACGATTCACGTTATCACCATACGTATATAGCTGCTCAAGAAAGCCCATTGTTATGCCAGCCTCTTCTTTCAGCTCTCTTGCAACGGCAACACTTAAACCTTCTCCGTTTCGAACAAATCCCCCAGGAAGAGCTCGCTCTCCTTCTACGGTTTTGATCAATAGAACACGAAGAGTCTTTTCGCGATAAGCGAAAACAACCGCATCGACAGCGACTCGTATAGTACTTTTGGGGAACACGGAGGCAAGCTACATCATGCGGAGATATGGATGGAGTGTCCCGTAAAAAAGAGGTCTCGCGAAGCGAGGGTCCTCGAGCTACGCATGAGTCTAGAACGCTTTGCTGCTAGACCACTGCGTTGCTGGAGGCTGAACGGCTGATAGAGAGGTTGAGCTAGATGCTGCCGTTCAATGGGGGCTTTCATATTGCCTACTATAGTTTTGATTTATGCTCTTTCCTGCGAACCGGTGGTTCGGCAGGACAAGTACAAGGAGAAGCGGCGCGACTAGACCCTTACCTACCCCTTCAACTTACCCTTCAGCACTGTCGCTGCCTTCGTAAATCCTCCTTCCGTACCGTCGACAAAGTGGGCGTGGTCTCGCTCCTTGTCAATGACATAGCAGGACATAACCGATGCGTGCGTTACATGCAGTCCATAGTGAATGGCTCCACCTTTTTCAAGCTTATCCAAGATTCCAGTAAGGCGTTGCACCCCTGCCGCATCTCCCGAGATCACACAGTTGAGTGTACCGTCAAACATGAGGGTATGAGAGAGCTGCATCAAGGATGTCAAGTAGGCCTTTCCATTATCCGTGTACCGGAAATAGAAGGGACCAAACAACGTTAGAAGCCATTCCTTAAGCAAATCGATGAACGTGAAACTGGCCAACTTGGCCTTCATCTCCTTGCGCACCTTCCCAATGGCGAGGTCTAGCTTTAACCGCGCTCGAGAGATAGGCTGACGTGACTTGTAGTCTCCAAAACTAGTTTCGATAGCCTGCAGTACTTCTGCATACATCTGGCCTTGCCTCTTGTCGTCCTGGCAATAGGCTACCAAGCATATCACCTTGTCCGCTTGATGAGGAGGAGGAATTTCATCCCACCTGCACTCCATGCCTTGAAGGTTGACGGTTTCTATGGCAAACAGATCCTCTTCCAACTCATCTTCCAGTGCGTCTTTGATCACTCTTTCAGCAAACTTGATCCCTGTGCCGAGCACGATAGGCAAGGTTAGCAGGTCGTTTACCGCAAACTTTGCGATCCGAATATCCTGCTGTTGCGCATGGAGTCCTCGAACAGAGTGCGCACCAACTTTTAGCGTCAGACTGATTCGATTTGAAATATGAAGCTTGTATCGATCAAGCATTTCAAGCAACTCGTCAATTAGTACCTCTGGAACTAGAAACGTAGCGCCATCGCCTCCAAAGAAGTAAGGCAATTTCAACCCTGGCTGAAGCTCACGGAGCAGGTTTTTGACGGCGACAATTGCCCCTGTTGCTGCAAGGTTCACCTCGTGGTGAAACCCAAGCTGAATGGCTTCTGTAGATCCCTTGACATCAACCATGAGTACAGCCCACGAATCAGGAACGAGCGTAAAATGCCGTTCATCCTCAAGGAGCTCAATGAGCGAACCGTGCTGAAGGGGAAGATCTCGGTAAAATGTATTCAAAAGGTTGCAGTAAAATACGTTGCTTCAAGACGAAACGCACGTAGACGATTGTAAAGGCATGTTTCCGAAGAAAGGTTCATTGCCTTGGCGTTAACGAAGCACGCTCAATGCTCCCATTCGCCCTTCAAGATACTCAATACAGCACTGTCTCTTCGACCTTCTGGCGAAGTGCAGTTACTCCGTAAGGTTCCTTCTCGCACCGCGCCTATCTTTTCCATTGCGCGAATGCTCCTTGCATTTCGGGCATCAGACCGGAATTCTACACGTTCGAAACCTACCGTTTTGAAGGCGTAGTCGAGCAGCAACTGCTTACAATGCGTGTTCAGCCCGCTTCCGCGAAAACCAGCCCCATACCACGTAAATCCAATGGTACAACACTTGTGATGGAGGTCTATATCATAGAAACGTGTGCTACCTGCAGGCTTTCCAGATGCTTTATCAAAAGCGACAAACGCGTAGACCTTACCCGCAAGACGCGCATCACACGCAAGCTGGACATACTTGCGCATCGCCTCCGGCGTGTTGGGCTGCTGAAGTGAATATTGCCACAGATCAGGCTCGGCAACAGCAAAGGGCCAGAGCGTCTCTGCATCATCAGTTTCCATGGGACGAAGGAGCGCACGCTCGTCTTCGAGTAGGATGTTTTGACGAAAGTCGAAAGAGAGATCCTTTACCATAGGACGAAAGTTAAGTCTTCGCCTTCCTCATTTCCTGCACCTTGATCACCAGGATGATTAAGACGAAAAAAGTCATGGTCACATTTGCGATCCAAACCGGATAAAGGCCGTGATGAAATCCATAAATAGCCCAAAGAATGGCGCCTAACAACAACATGATGTACATCAGTAGCGAGATGCCAGACACATCTCGAGTACGGATAGTCTTTATGGCTTGAGGAACGAACGAGGCTGTCGTTAAAACAGCGGCAACTGTCCCAAGAATTTCCATCATATGCCAAAGATGCGAAATTGATTTGCATCTTAGGCGCGTGAATATTCTAGGTCTCGACGTCGGTGGAACGTCCATCAAAATTGGTCGCTACGATGCTCGTGGCACAGAACTCTCAACCGAGCGCATCCGCACCGATGCATGGCGCGGAAAGTTCGTTGAACGTTTGTTAGACTACTTGCAAAACACAGCGACGTTCGATGCGGCTGGAATCGGCCTTCCTGGCATGATTACGCGTGATCGAAGCACGCCGATTATGATCGAGGCAATTCGAGAACTTGATGATATCAACCTCCTTGAAAAACTCCAGCGGCAGTTCCCGAAGGCGACGTTCAAGCTTGAAAACGATGCGATGTGCGCGGCACTTGGACTACGTCATGCTACGCCTGAATTAGGAGAAAGCTACCTCTACATTGGGTTTGGAACAGGTTTGGCCTCAGCATCTATCATGGACGGAGCACCATTCTTAGGCCCGAATGGCAATGCCTTAGAATTGGGGTTTGTCCCCATGGCTGATGGCGGTCATTTTGAAGGAAACGTAGGTGTCCAAGGCTTACTGCGTAAGTACAAAAGCCTCGGAAACAATGAGGTTTCACCGCATAAACTTTGCGACTTTCTAAACGACGGTTCCGCTCAAAGTGCAGAGGTGCTCGACTACATGTCTGGGCAATTGAAGCAGGTTTTGGCGCAAGCTGTACTCTCTTTAGACCTGCGTGCAATTGCGTTTGGTGGCGGGAACGCTCCTAGGTCAAGTGCGTTTTATGAGACCTTACGGCAAAACCTTTGCGCGGTTCTACCTCCCTACTACCATGACTTGCGTTTGGTGCGTGTAGAGGCAAGTCCGTTCATGGCTGCTAGAGGAGCGGCGATGTTGGTGAGTTAGGGCTCACCTTCGAATCTCGAAGACTCCTCCTCCCGGAACCCTTGCGATAACTTCACTGGTAACTCTAGTCACCTTGCAATCTGGCGGACCTTGCCAGCACCAGTCTAATAAGGTATCGATATCGGTCGATTCACCTTGAGCCTCGAGCTCAACTGTACCATCAGGCAGGTTTCGAACGAACCCTTTCAAATCGAGCTTCTTCGCTTCGTTTTGCGTGGATGCACGATAGAAAACACCTTGTACAGTGCCCGAAATAATGGCGTGGATGCGAGTTTGCATGCGCCAAAGGTAAGCGGTCAGGGTAGCTCTGCTAGCGCCTTTTTAGGTTCTTCTTGATTTAGCATTTTTGAAGGCAAAATTGGGCGCCCCAACTTTGTAACAGACTGATTACATGTACATAAGCTTTTTTTTGAACCTACTTCGCTCCTTCCATGGCAGGATTGTTGCCTTACGCATTTAGCACTCTTTGTAAAGGGGCCGCCAACTCTTCCCAGAGTAAAGACAAAAGCGAAATGCTCATTAATGTTCTCAGGCTTATTGGAGCCGCCCTGCTTATTGCACTTAGCAATGGTGCGGGGGCTACAGTTTTGTCTCAGCCGTTTGACGTCACCTCCATGACGACTTCAGATGTATCATCTTGCTCTGACGACGATGGAGAGGTTTTCATCACGCTAGACGCAAGCAATCCAGGTGTTGGACCGTACGACATATCCGTGGACAACGGAGCAACTTAGGAGGAGAACAACAAGACACCCTCATCTGGCGGGATACTTACCGTAAATGATCTCATGTGGGGCGTTTATGCCCTTGCGATACGAGATGCAAACGATGACATCATCTACCCTGGCTACGCATCTGTAGGAGGCTGTATACCAAGTTTCCCGCAAGCCTACAGTCCTACATTTTCCATTGCAGCGGTTACCAATGCCACCGGATACACTTGGAGCAGTTCGCTAGGAACACTTCTCTCTGGTCAAAACACGCTTGGCGCAACCTTCGACTTCTCAGCGGTACCAAACAATAGCATTGTATCTGTTTGTGTACAGCCAACTGGCCCAGCTTGTACTGCGCCTCAAACATGCTTCGACGTTAGGGTGCTAAACGTCCCTGAGAATTGTAGTAACGGAATTGATGACGACGGCGACGGACTAATCGATTGTGCGGATTGCGAAGAATGCGCAAGTTCTGTTGCCTGTGGTGACAACGACAATGACGGCATTGGCGATTTTTGTGATCTAGATGATGACAACGATGGTATTCCCGACTTGGATGAATGCCCTGCATCTACCTACGGCCCCAATTTGATTACAAACGGAGATTTTGAAGACGGATACGCCAACTGGACCTCTTACTTCAATCGTGGTCGAAACAACAACGCCCCAACGAGTGACGGACGCTCTGAACAAGGATGGATTGCGATTAGTGGCTGTGCATCAGACAATGGAGACTGCGGTGCCTACTACAATTACAACGGCTTAACACCTACAGGATCAACACTAATTAGTGATCCACTCGGCACTGGAGCAAACGTCGTCACAACACTCGCTTGTAACACAGATCAAGACAGATGCTATGCAGAGAGACTACCAGACCATACTTCCGGTTCAGGACTCTCTCTCTCTCTACATCGACCCTAGTAACGTAGCAGGAAGAGCCTACTGGCGAAGTTCTGTGACCGTTACGGCGAACACGAACTACGAGTTCTCCGCTTGGTTCATGGTTATCGAGGAAGACCCAGAGTTGGTATTCCAAATCGACGGAAACCCGATCGCCTCAAGCTTCAACCTTGACCGTTTGACACCAGGTAATGATGGCCCAGATGCTTGGCAACAGTTTTTCGTAGAGTGGAAATCAGGATCTACGAGCGGGCCAATTACGATTGAGCTATTGAACCTTAGGGCAGGATGTGGCGGAAACGACATTCGTGTTGACGACATTTCCCTACGAACGCGGAGCGCAAGTTGTGACGCGGACAATGACGGCATCAGTAACTACCATGATTTAGATTCAGACAACGACGGGATCTTTGACCTGACGGAAGCTGGTCACACGGCCACCGATGCAAACAATGACGGTATTATCGATGGAGCACTCGCGCTCTTTGGAGCTAACGGCTTGTTCGATGCGCTCGAAACAGTAGCAGACAACGGAGATATCAACTTCAAGATTTCTGATAGCGAAGCAACTCCAGACGGAACGTACGATGCATACGAACTCGACTCCGATGGAGACGGTTGCTTTGACACCGTTGAGGAAATCGTTGCTGACTCTGAAGAAGACGGTACAGCAGGAACAGGAATACCGACTGTCTATTCTAACGGACTCATTTTAGGCATAACCTACACGCCACCTACCGAGAACCTGTGGCAAAATCCTACTACAGGAACTTGCTTGCCTGAAGATTGCACGAATGCTGTCGATGACGACGGCGATGGCCTTGTAGATTGCGATGACGATGATTGTCCGAACGCTGGATCTGTTGTTCGAGTAGGTCGATTGTAGGGACTTAGAGTAATAGCCTTGAAGCCTAGTCTTCCCCTACCTTACCCCCATGCATTCTGACGTCCTCATTATAGGCTCTGGTATCGCCGGACTTTCAACCGCGATTCAACTTGCCGATCTCAATCCTGAGCTCGCAATTACTGTTTTGACGAAAGTCAACGAAGGCGAATCGAACACCGCATACGCCCAAGGTGGTGTAGCTGCCGTCTGGGATGTAGAAGTCGACAACTACGAAAAGCATATCGCAGATACGCTCGACGCCGGCGACGGCCTATGCGACCTTGACATCGTGCGCATCGTAGTTGAAGAAGGCCCAGAACGCGTGCGCGAAATCATTGAATGGGGCGCCCGCTTCGACAAACCTCACGGGGACAAGAACCCTGATGCTGAATATGACCTCGGCCGTGAAGGCGGTCACTCGGAAAACCGTATCCTCCACTATAAAGACCTCACCGGCTGGGAGATTCAACGTACACTCATGGCACGCGCCGATGAGCATCCGAACATCACCATCCTTGAGCACTACTTCTGCTTAGACCTTATCACGCAGCACCACTTAGGGCATGTCGTCACGAAAGTGACACCTAACATCACCTGCTTTGGCGCCTATGCACTCAATCGCGAGAAGGGCGAAATTGAGCAACTAATCGCTCGTGTCACCGTCGTGGCAGCAGGAGGAGCTGGTCAGATCTATCGCGCGACCACCAACCCTGTCATCGCTTCAGGCGATGGCATTGCTATGGTCTATCGTGCAAAAGGTCGCGTCGAAAACATGGAGTTCGTCCAGTTTCACCCGACTGCATTGCACAATCCAGCAGGACAAAATCCAGCCTTCCTTGTCAGCGAAGCGGTACGTGGTTTTGGAGGAATTTTGAAATGTCCTGACGGCAAGGAATTCATGCAGAAGTATGATGAACGCGGCAGCCTCGCCCCACGTGACATCGTAGCGAGGGCGATCGACAAAGAGATGAAGGAGCGTGGTACGGAGCACATGTATCTCGACTGCACCCACCTTGACATGGAGGCATTCAAGGCCCACTTTCCAACCATCCTAGAAAAGTGCCTCAGCATAGGCATTGATCCTGCAAAGGACATGATTCCAGTCACTCCCGCTTGCCACTACATGTGCGGAGGCGTGCGGGTAGACGAGATGGGACGATCAAGCATTCAAGCACTCTACGCGTGTGGCGAAGTCACCAGTACAGGACTTCATGGCGCCAACCGACTTGCCAGCAATAGCCTGTTAGAGGCCATGGTATTTGCCAAGCGTATCGCAACAGACATTGCCGTTCAGATTGGGACCATCCCCTTACGGGAAAACATTCCAGCATGGGATGCAGAGGGCACCACCGAACCGAATGAGCTGGTCCTGATCACGCAAACACAGAAGGAACTCAAAGAAATTATGAGCGCCTATGTAGGTATCGTCCGTACAGACGTTCGTTTACGTCGTGCGGCACGTCGTATCGATGTACTGTCTCGTGAAACGGAAGAACTCTACGGCAACACGATTATCAGTCCGCAGCTTTGCGAGCTTCGTAACTTGATTACAATCGGCCACCTGGTGACGCACATGAGCGCAATGCGCAGAGAGAGTCGCGGCCTGCATTTCAATACGGATTACCCGGATCAATTGGATTTTGCGGTGGAGCACCTTGTGTAGCTGAGCGCACGATCTGGTTCAGCGTGCTTTCGCGCGCAAACTTGCTACCCAATTTTGAATTGGATAATTTTGAATTTTGAATTTCGTGACGGCCTTAAGGACGCGGGCTAGTTGTTTTCAGCTTGCGCCAAAACCTGATGCGAATAAGACGAAGGGTTGAAAACCCTTGCTTGCAAATAGACGTACGTATCTGCACGATGATTTGACTCCGCCCAGCCTGAATGTTGTCGCCCAGCCCGACGCACAGCTTCGCTGCTCCACCAAACCGGCCTTACACATGCTGGACTTACCAGCCCAGTGAGATGTATAACCCGCAAACGGTGATGGGCCGGAAGGTTCATCATCCGTGAGGCCCCCTCGATATAACCAATGCAGTCGTTGAGAAGGTAGCCCACTACAACAACTTGATACGCCCTTCACCCCGCGATACTACTCACAATTTTCAATGCAATTGCCAAGCTTGTCTATATAAATCTCTTTCCCTTTATAAATGGCTTTTGATTTCCCATCTACAAAGGGGTTAACGTAATCATATTTCACCTCTACGACTTCATTAAAAGCAGTGTCTATGAAGCCCCATCTATAATCTTCCATAACTCTTGCCATGCCCTCTTGATAAGCTCTGACCATGTGATATTTTGGCTTCATTAAAAATTCAAAATCTTCGTTTAAATACCCATGCTTTCCATCCTTAACGACCGCATAATAATTTTCTTTATCCTTTCCTCTTTGACGCACATAGTCTAACCTTCCTTCGTATTCAATTTCCAGTAAAACATCGCCGCTCATGGAAACCACTCCATACTTTCCGTCTTTCTCAAGTACATATCCGATGTCATCCAAAAAAGAAACCTTATCGTAAATAGGATCTATCAAAATCTTATGCTCTATAAAATCATATACGCCGTACTTTGACAAACTAGAAAATATTGCGCGGCTAGGTTTTTCAGCAAGTTCAAATTGATGCGTATCAAAAATACCTTCGGAAAGGGTCCCGTTACTATACAGGTATTTCCGGCCATTTTTCTTTAAAATTACAACTTCCAAACCCCACTTACTGGAGGATCTAGCTTTTTCAATTTCATCGAAACTAATATCCGCCACCGACTTCCCTTCACTATTCAATAGCCCTAACTTACCGTCACTATCATTTACAATAAAACAAAAATTAGCCTTCCCTTTTCCCTTTTGTCGAAGATCTAGGTGTTTAGCTCCTGCGTATTTACCTTCAAAAATCACATTGCCATAAATATCATACGCCCCAACTGCTGAATCTTCACGTCTTTCGAAAACGACTGCAATCTCGTTACTTGTATCCTCATAAGGCTTCACACAAACACCATCAATATTAATTATTTTATCATTTTTAAAAAAGTACAAAAACTTAGAATCTCCTTTCATCACAAAACACACATGCTTAGTCAAAAACCTGATTTCATTATAAATTACAGGAAGCAATTCTTTACCAAGAGAGTCAATTACTCCCCACTTTTGATTCTTTTTTACGACACATTTGAACCCAGGCCAAAACGGTTCATACAGAATATCTTCGTACTCAAAATTAATCAATATCGAGAAATCAGCCCTAAGCATCCCCCATTTTTTTGATTCTGTTTTTTTAGCCAATGTAAACTCTCGTGTACGACGAATAAATTCCGTAAATCCCGTCTGAAATACTTCCCCTGCAGTATCGATGAAACTGTAATTTTTATTACTATCTATCTTTATTGTAAACCCATCCTCACCTGCATGAAATCCAATTCTTTTAGAGCCCGTCGCGATTTCACCTTCAAACGATTTTACAGTGCAGACAGCCTGCCCTGCAACCAACTTCCAGCTTAACAGTGCTAGAAGCATAAAAATATAATTCTTCATGGCTTCAAATTTAATAGCCGCTGTTTGAGAAACAGGGTAAACATCCTAACACACTATACCTTAAAGCTCTTTTACTTAATCCAGACTGGCCTTATACATGTTGGACTTTTCTAGCCCAGAAACATGAAAGCCACAAAAAGTCAGCGGCTTCCACATTCCGAGAAAAGGCTGCTTCTATTAGTGAGGCATTCCTGCGAACCAGTGGTTCGGCAGGACACTTAATCCAGTCGCCTTCTAGACACCCAAAACCAATAAAAAATACGCCGAAGTGCTTATAAAGAGAGTGGACGGCGTTCAGGGTTCCCTTCACTACCTTATCCCAATGATCAGCCTTCCCAGAAACACTCTCTTTGTCCTTCTTTCTTTCTTCTGCTTCACCCTCTTCGCTCAATCGCCAGGCTACTATCGCCAGCCAACACTACACGATCAAACGGTCGTGTTTTCAAGCGAAGGAGACCTCTGGGTAATTCCTCTCAGTGGTGGAGAAGCGCGCAGACTAACCAGCCACGCAGGAGAAGAAGTCTGGCCGGTACTATCACCTGACGGGAAAACGGTTGCCTTTACAGCAGAATACCAAGGAAGCGCAGACCTCTACGTCATGCCTGTACGCGGTGGTGCGCCCAAACGCGTAAGCCACATTGGTGCCCGTCCCGTCGCCTGGACACCCGACGGCGAGATCGTAGCACGGACGCGCAGCCGATCAGGCTTACCGCAATGGCGACTGGTGAAGATTCGACCTGCAGACCAACGCATAACAGAAATCGAACTGGCAGAAGCAGCCGAAGCGGCGTACACCGCAGACGGCACAATCATATTCGCGCGCCTACCTCGACAAGGCAGCAACTCTCGCTGGTACAAAGGCGGCACCGCCCCAAAACTCTGGAGCTTCAACGCAGGGGATGCAGAAGCAAAGCCATTAACGACTGATTACCCAGGTAGCTCACGCCAACCTACTGTACTCACAGATGGTCGCCTCTACTTCCTCTCCGATCGCCAAGACGCCATGAACGTTTGGTCGATGATGCCCGACGGCACAGACCTCAAGCGCCATACAGAATACCTTGACTTAGACATTCAAGAATTAACGGGACACGGGCAACAGCTTGTATACCGCATGGGCGCTGACCTATACCGCCTCGACGTAACTGGCGGCCAACCAGAGATGATTACCGTAAGCTTGCGTTCTGATAGTGAGCAGTCACTCATCGAATACGAAACGGAACCGTTAAAAAAACTAAGCGATGCTGCTATCTCACACAAAGGGGATGCCGTGGCACTCGTTTCTCGCGGAGAACTCTTCGTTGCACCAAAGCGCTCAGGCCGCTTGGTACACCTTGATGCAAATTCAGGCGTGCGATACCGTGAAGTCGCTTTCGGAAAAGACAGCAGCATCGTTTACGCACTGAGCGATGCTAGCGGCGAACTCGAATGGTGGCGCATCCCCGTCGATGGCACCGCTCCAGCGACCAAGATCACCACTGGACCAGCTATGCTACGTCAAGGCGGCCTCACTTCTCCAGACGGGAAACTGCTTGCTCAAAGTGACTACGAAGACAACACGTGGATCGTTAACCTCTCGACAGGAACGTCGACCAAAATCGACGACAAAACAGGCTGGACAAAAGCATGGTCTCCCGACAGTCGCTACCTCGTGTACTCGAAGTCCAACAGTGACACACGCGCTTCACTTTTCGTCTACGACACCAAGTCCGAACAATCGACGCAGATCACGTCTGACGCATTCAATGATTCAAGACCTGCCTTCTCTGAAAAAGGAGATTGGTTGTTTTTTGTATCAAGTCGTCACTGGAACTCTGATGTCAATTCTCCATGGGGAGAGCGCGCCCCAATGCCACACTTCAGTAAGACCGAGGGCATATTTGCCTTACCCTTACGGGAAAACAAGCGCTACCCTTTCACGCCAGACAACGAGCTATTAGCCAAAGCTAAAAAAGACACGAGCAAGGCAACTGACCCGATGCGCTTTGACCTCTTGAATCAACTCCGTGAATTACCGATGGAGCCGAGCGATTATGGAAATTTCCTTGTCGGTAAAACAAGACTCTTCTTCGTTCAAAAGAATGAATTGTTCGGGCTAGACATGAAACCTGACGCTGAGCCTGTCAGCATAACAAGCGACGTTTCTGAGGTCTCACTTTCAGGTGATCAATCAAGTTTGCTTGTTCGAAAAAATCAGAAAGGCGGTGGCGGACTTTATATCCTCGGTGCTGACGCAGGCAAAGAGACTGACTTAAAGAAAGCAGGATTAGAATTAGGTAACTGGCGATTTGCGGTGAACAAACGCGCGGAGTGGAACCAGATCTACATGGACATGTGGCGCCTTCACCGCGACTACTTCTGGGATCCAAACATGCACGGTGTTGATTGGACCGCGATGCGCAAAAAATACGAACCACTTCTTCCTCGCGTAGGTTCTCGCAACGAACTCAATGACCTGCAAGGACAGCTCGTTTCTGAACTTTCACTACTCCACTCTAATGCGCGAGGTGGCGACGTTCGCCAACCAGATCCAAACATCGAGGTCGGGCAACTCGGAGCGGTCTTCGTAAAAGAAGCAGCCGGTTTCCGTGTAGCAAAACGCTTCGAAGGTCACCCGGATCAACCCAATACTTGGTCTCCACTTCAACACCCAGATGTACGTGTAGAAGAAGGCGATTTGATCATAGCAATCAATGGTCGAAAAGCAACAGACATACCTCAATTAGAAGCTATGCTCATCGATCAAATCGACAAGCACATCTTACTAGAAGTACGCAATGCGAAAGGAGTCGAGCGTTCTGTTTTGGCGAAAGCTATATCTCCGAGAGAAAACTACATGTTACGTTACGAAGACTGGGAGCGCGAGCGCGTAACCAAGGTTGACAAACTCAGCATGGGAGAGCTTGGATACCTGCACGTACAGGTAATGGGGAAGAATGACATTGGTCGATTCACCCGTGACTTCTATTCTCAACTAGGGAAGAAAGGAATGATCATTGATGTCCGTCACAACTTTGGTGGAAATATTGATTCTTGGATCTTAACGGCATTAATGCGCAAGGCTTGGTCTTACTTCACCCCAAGAAGTAACGACGAATCATTCCCTAACATGCAGGAGTCTTTCAACGGCCCACTCGTCGTACTTACCGACCACTGGACAGCTTCTGACGGCGAAGCCTTCGCTGACGGATTCACTCGACTCGGACTAGGGCAAACCATTGGAACTCGAACATGGGGCGGCGAGGTTTGGCTCTCTAGCGGCAACCGTCAAGTGGACGGAGGTATCGCACGAGCTTCAGAGCTCGGCGTCTATGGCAATGATCGCAAATGGCTAATTGAAGGTTGGGGATTTGTGCCAGCGCAAGAAGTTGACAACCTCCCACACGCCACATACAAAGGATCTGACGCACAGCTCGAAGCAGCCGTGAAATACCTGCAAATCGAACTCAAGAAAAACCCTGTTGTCAAGCCTGCGCCTCCTGCATATCCTGTCGTGAAACCGGGTGTTGGATTCCCAACACCGTATGCAGGTTGGAAGGGATAGGTTAAATGTGTTCCTGCGAACCAGTGGTTCGGCAGGACACGCTGAACCGTACCGCACCCTATAACGCAATCACATTTTCCGTGTCAATCACAGACAATTTCTCTAGGTCTCCTTGCTCAAAAAATAACGGAAGGCTATCCAATGGAGTCCCAACAGGAGCTTTATAGTTGACGTAATCTTGAAAAAGTATTCCTTCAACTATACGAGGATTGTATGCTGCTCTAAATCGAACACCACCCTTTCCTGTTTGATAGTTATAAGCTAGATAGTCGATGCGTCCCGTTTCTGAATTTACCCAGTAGCGATACTGGTCATCATGATCTACTCCTCCACCTTCTTGATCGAAAGTGACTTGGAGTATCTCATAGGAACCGTCATTGATCGACACTCGCCCACCGTGCGCCAAGTTGACTGAAGCGTCTGTAAGCTTGTGCGGCAGTGTTGCGAAATAGATGACCGAATTGAGGCTCTCTGAAATGCCGTTGTATTCCTTTTCAGTGAGGTCTAGTTTCTTGCCATCGACCGTTCTGGTCAATACGCCTTTATCCATAAGGTCGACCGTGGTCACTCCGTTTTTCTCTCTCACAACTTCATATCGAAACTCCGAACCTTCATTTTTGAAGGTGTATTTTTTGCCTCGAAATACGAATTGGTAATGCGCCTTTTCATAGCGATCGCCTCCGTGTGCGTTTAGAGCTTTCGCCAAAACCGCTGTCGCTTCTGCAGAGAATACCTTTGCAGGTGTTTGCGCTACAACTTGCTCGACGGCCACAGAATCATCTGATGTCTGAGCTGATTTACAAGCCATCATCAACGCGAGTGCGGCTAAAAGAAATACGAGTGTTTTCATGCTTGTTTGATTTGTCCAGCCAACCAGCCTCCACTCGCTACTGCCCCTTCCATGTATCCTGGATGAGCACTAGCGGTTTCTGAGCCGCCGATGTAAAGCTTGTCGTCCCAATAGGCTTTGCGAAAAATTGGGTGTCCATTGTTTTGATGAGGAACGAGTCCAGGTGTTTCAGGATCGAATGTAAAGGGCTCGTTTCGCCAGACGACTTCGTTGTAGGCTAAAAAGTCTGCCGCCTGCGGACCGTAGAATTTCTGAAGCTGCGCGATGACACGCTGTTGTCGTTCGGCTTTTGTCAAAACTGAAAGCGCTCCGTTCATGAACCCCATGAGCGCATAGGTATCATCTTCTACGGGAGCATGGTCGTAAAATTCAGTAAGCGGTCCGACGTTACTGAAGATCGTTCCTGCAGTGTTCAGCTTTCGCCAAAACGGGTCACGATATGCAACACTAATCTTGATGGATTCGCCCATCCAAGTATGGGTTTTGGCGCAAGCTGAAAGAAGCTCTTCAGGAAATGATGAACTGCTCGATATCGATTGCAAAAACAGGTTGGGCGGTAACGTAGAGACCAAGTGCTTTGCCCGATAAACCTCATCTGCTGTCTCCACCTGCACATGATCCCCCATATCAATGAGTGACTGAACTTTCGTATCCAACTGAATCCAGTCTGCAGGAAGTTGAGAAGCTAAAGCTGCAATAAGCGCACTCGTTCCACCTTGGATACGATGGCTCGGCTCTTGATTTGGCGGAAGCTGAACCAACTGTGCAGCCCCTTGAGATTGCTCATAGATCGCGCGAGGTCCCATGACTTGCTCAAAGCGTTTCAAACCCAACTCATCAAGCAAGGAAAGTAGCTGTCGATGAGGACTATGAAGCCAGGTTGCTCCCATCTCCTGTGGCGGCAACGCTGCTGTTGGAGAAGTCGTGTGTATGCGTCCACCCAACCGATCACGTGCCTCAAGGATGCGAATACGTAGGCCTGAGTCTCGCAGCTGATAAGCGAGCGTCAGACCGGTGAGTCCGGCCCCAATGATGAGGAGGTCGAGTGTAGAAGAGGTTTCTTTCATGGTTGAATTAGACCTCAAAGATAGGTCAAAGGAAATAAAAAACAGACAGGTCTGTCTACTTTAAAAAATTCCGCCTATCTTTGCATCATGTCAGCTGCTAAGCAACGAATCATAGAGACTGCGTCAGACTTGTTTTACCGAAAGGGATACAACTCTACTGGTATTGATGAGGTCATCCGCGAGGCGGGTGTTGCCAAGGCAACGCTGTATGCACATTTTCGCTCGAAGAAAGACCTTTGCATAGACTACTTACGTCATCGAAATACGCAGTACTACGTGCAATTGGATGCTTTTCTTGAGAGCTATCCTCAAGGGGCAGAACGCGTTCTTGGCGTCTTTGATTTTCTCACGGCTTTTTATGAAACGAAGGAATTTGCAGGTTGCTGGGCTGTGCGCACCGCATCTGAGGTTCCTGAAGCAGACGAAGACATCCGCAGTGAGGTAGTTCAACATAAGAAGCAACTGATGGCGTATCTCGAAGTGCTTCTTAAGCATGCCGAAACAGCTGCTCCAAAGCGCTTACCGTCAGCACGTCAAGTGTACCTTCTCTACGAAGGTGCGGTGACGGAGAGCTTTATTCATTCGGCCGTGTGGCCCATTACAGAGGCCAAAGCCATTTGTGCCCGTATGCTGGAAAGCGACTAAAAAATTTAAACCTAACAAGACAGACCTTTCTGTCTATTCAACTCAAGATTATGAATCAATTTGCAAACAAGACCGCACTCGTAGTAGGCGGCACAAGTGGAATTGGAAAAGCTACCACTGACGCTCTCCTCGCGGGAGGTGCGACGGTACATGTGGTCGGAAGATCTGCGACGACCAATGCGGGCAACCAGCACGCACACCAAGTTGACATCTCTGACCGCAATGCCGTCGAGAAGCTCGTCAACTCTATCGGAGGACTCGACAACTTGGACTACCTCGTGAATGCGTCTGGAATTTTCGGCCCTAAGCCGTTCCTTGAGCATACGGTAGAAGACTACGATAGCTACCTCGATCTAAACCGTGGCTTCTTCTTCATCACACAAGCTGCGGCTAACAAGATGAGCGGTACAGGTGGTGGATCTATCGTAAACATCGGTTCGATGTGGGCGAAGCAAGCTGTTTCTGCTACTCCTTCTTCCGCTTACTCTATGCAGAAGGCAGGCTTGCACTCTTTGACGCAACACCTGGCACTTGAGCTTGCGGGGAACAACATTCGTGTGAATGCGGTATCTCCTGCAGTTGTTACGACATCTGCATACGACGGTGTGTTTGGTGGACCAGAAAAGGCAACTGAAGCATTGAAAGGATTCAACGCGTTTCACCCGATTGGTCGCACGGGAACTTCAACAGATGTTGCAGACAGCGTTCTCTTCTTGTTGAGCGACAAGTCTTCATGGATCACGGGTACTATCCTCGATGTGGACGGTGGCGTGATGGCTGGCCGGAACTAGGTAACCTTAGAATCAAAGTTGAACGAAGGGGTAGTCACCTTGGCAATCAGCATAGCCAAGGTGAGCTCCTCACAAACTTGCGTAGATTATCTTTTGCGTATAGTTGCTCTTTAAATCCGGCCTTATCTTCATATCGATACTCGAAATCATTCACGTTCTCTTGCCATGGAAAGAGATCGTCCGTAACAATGATGGAGTGCCCATTCTCGAAGAAAATTTCGAGGTTTGTTTCTAATTTTTTCCTATGAGACGGCTTTCGAAGTGAAAATCTATTTCCTACAGGAGTATGGATATAATTCTAGGTCTTGCGAATACTGACCGCCTTCCCTAAGGAGTGCGTTTCTAGCTTCCCAATTTTGCGGGTCACGAAAGTTCCCTCCTCTTTTTTGTGTATCACCAAGCGTCCTGCCGAATAGCTCCTTCCCGCCTAGGTTATTCCTACAATACCAAGTAGAAGAGGAATTGCAATTTTCAAGTTGCCCATAGAAGCGAGCGTAACAACGAACAGTCCCGCATACACAAAGACCGCAACCTGCTTCGTTAAGAATAGATGATTTGCATATCTGATTTCAGTTTCTTGGCGCATTTATATTAATTGTAAATCCCACATACCGGGGTTACGAACATAGTAACAAGATTTAGCTCTAAAATCAGGAGGCAGCCAGCACACCCTTACGGTCTACCAGCTGCTCCATCCGACGTTTCACATTCGTCCTTTATGGTTTCACAAACCTCATTTCAACTTCTAAGTCTATTGTTTCTCCATCAGGTCCCTCACAGGTTCCTGTAAATATTCCTGTCGCGCTACTACCAAATTCCGTGATGTTTAGTTGCCCCACAAATCCATACGTTTGCGAAGGAAAAGTAAGCTGACCTAAACGGAACCCATTAAATTGTATAGGCTCACTCGGCCCCACTTGATAGATACCTGTTGCGGAAATTTGATCAGTGTACTCTAGTCCAAAAAAGGGTGCGTTAGGGTCTGGTTCGTTAGCGGCGTAAGCTACCCACCCACTTGACCCAGCACGACCATTGCATTCGACAAATTCGAATTCTTGATCATTTACCTTTCCTTTGAAATAGTACTCGCCATTTGATAGACAAGTCGATATTTCACCAAAATCTAGATCATCAAACAAGCTAACTGTAAATACACGTTCACCTTCCGGAATTTTAATACTTAAAATTACATATCGCGCATCGCATACGGTTGTGTGTAGTTCAAATGTTCCGCTCGGTAAACTTCTAGTCTCATCAATCAGTGTACCGTCTTCTGCTAGTAAGCGAATGTATGCGTCATCTTGCGGGCCAAGACACCCCATCAAGGTTCCTTCAACTTTGTATACTTCAGCGTCAATTATTCCAGTATTAGGATTCAATGCACCAATTGAGACTCTCGGTACAGGGAAATAATACTTTTGCCCCAATACTTCTCCAGTCCCAGAACTTATCATTGAAACAATAAATCTTTGATTTCGTGGGATGGTAATCACAATTGAATCTTCTTTCAAAAATTCTCGATCAATAACTATAGGAGTAGAATTAGCTACAGTCGATGCAACGCGAACCCACACATCTGTATCTAGATTTTCACAGTCAGCTTGAGACCATACCAAAACACACTCAAGTGGTGGGGGAGGAGGTGGTGGAGGTATCGGCGTAGGAAACATAGAATCACAACCTTCCGAAAGCAATAGGCAAGGAATAGAATGAACTCCTAAATCAATATCGCTGGAGGAAACTGTAAACGGACCAACCAGAAATTTCGTCCCATCATCCTTGGAAAAGATAAATCGAATTTCTGACGAAGCTGGAATAACATCACACAATTTAAGATCAGGGTCGAGAGTAAGATTAATACTTCTATTCCAATTGCGATCCAACACATCTATTACCGCAGTCAAACAAAATCGAGTGACATCAGGGGATGTATTTGCCAGTAGCGACTTCATCTCATCACATTCAAATTGAATACAAAAATCTATGATAGGTTCTGGCCAATCGCAATTCCACCATGAAAAGTGAGAGACTTCTCCTACATAAGCGTTACCTTCTTTAACACTGAATCCATCTATTACCCAGGTACCTATCTCTTCATCAAAGTGCCAGAGAGGAATAGTGTCAGGAGCATTGGCATCCAATTGTGCTTGCTCATACCGAATCGCAGCCGGCTTATCATCAGCTAGTTGTATAGATGCGCCACCAGGAGTTTCTAAATCTGCTACAATCATACCGAAAGAAACCAAGGCTGCTTCTTCTGTTGTTGACTCAAGGCGACCAGGCATTTGAACCTGACTCGACTCACTACGTCCATCAATTGCGTATGCGTAAATATGTACCTCGCCATCATATTCAGCACCTGTTGCTTCAATTATAAAGCTTCCTGGTTGAAACGTCACACTACTCCCGTCAGGCAATTGCACCTCTCCTCCATCACTGGACTGAATACTATATGCCGATTTCTTTCGAGTAGGCATTATGCGCACAAGATTCAAGCTATTTGGCAAGACACTCAGGACTCGACTTGAAGCGAAATACCCTTCGGCTTCAATCTTAATGTAAGCCTGTCTACTAACCACCTCTACCTTCGGAATAATCCAATCACCGAGCGAATCACTCAATACCATACGATCCTCAATCCAGACCTCAGCCTCCATGACCGGCTGCATTTCATGATCAAGTAGGCGCCCATAAAAGCTTGCCTCTACTCGTTCGGATGAAGGAAAGGCCGCTCCACCAGAAGGGATAAAGCTCATCTCCTCCTCTTTACAGCCAACTACAAGTACTGCAAATAGAAAAAAACAAGACAAATATTTAATGTACGATCGCATATTAAGATTGATTTAAAAAGTTGGACAAGTGACTGCTTTTCCGCTAGCGCCCAGCTTGAACATTTGACGAAGAATAAGAGATTGATGTATAGGTTCGAAAGACTCGAACGTTCGTTGAAAAAGCACAAAAAATCGATTTCCAGAAGAGAATGGGCTTACGCCAAAACCTGCACCAACATGAGCTTGGTGCCGAAAATCTTCTCGCTGCTCGAGTACTTGATATCCTGCAGCATACGCTTCGTCGGTATTACTATGCTCCATGAGCCAGTATCTCACGCCGGCTTCAACAACTAATGCTGGTGACCAACGAGAATCACCCAAGCTTATCTCTGTACCTAACTCGGTGAACCCTGTCAGGCCTAAACCTTTATACTCCGTGAGAAAACGCCCTGGCAGCGTTCGACCATCCACTTCTCCAAACGTTGGTGAACCTATCAGGTCATATGAAAAGCGCTGGATGTCTAGGCCTAGCGTCGCGTTAATCGCAACGCTAGACGTTAACCTGTATTTCAAGCTGGAGACGCCACCTAAGCCAAAGGCCTTCGAGTATCCAGAAAGAAAATCAGTAGCTACATCAACTCTTGATTCAGGCGTTGAAGGAACCGCATACGACACCTGTCCACCAACCATCAGCGACCACTTTGACGTGTGTCGCTGCGCGTGAACACTAACTATAGTTACAGCTAGTAACAGTAAAATTAATACACTTCGATTCATACAATAACTAGATAACAGTTGGACAAACATATACGAGTCCTAGCCTCTACGTTACAAAATGATGACGCTTGTCGTTAGATGTACAGCGAGTTTGACGACAGCCGACAAATACATCTGTATCTAATTTTCAGGCCACCCTCCGCAGCCCTATTTAGCTCCATGTGAGATGACTCACCTTTCCTAAACCGCTAGTAGAACTCAGGCAGAAATTCAACCATCGCATTAACTTAGTCAGGCAAAATATATCGACGCATGCCTAACTATAATGACCTACGCCCGAATACGGACGACGGAAAAGCTTCCTTCAAAACGATTTTCAAAAATTACCCTAGCGCCGAAAGAAAGAAATCCATTAAGGCACTCCTCAAGCTGAGAAAGCAACTAAAGTCAGTACGATCAACCAAGCGCACAAACGAGAATATCCTCTTAGCGAGTTGGAACATCAGGGAATTCGGCCACTTGAAAAAACGCCGTCCCCTCGCCTATCACTGCATTGCTGAAATCATTAGCTCTTTCGACTTAGTAGCAATACAAGAGATAAAAGGAGGCTTGCGAGACTTAGAACTACTCATGCAATTGCTCGGCTCGAACTGGAAGTACATTGTCAACGACAGTACGGGATCAGGAAAAGCAAACAGAGAACAGTCCGCCTACGTGTTCGACACGCGACGCGTAACCTTCAGTGGTCTAGCCGGTGAGATCACCATACCTCCTGGCACCTCTAATGCTCCCGAGTTGCAGCAATTATATAGGAACCCCTACATCACAGGATTCAAAACAGGATGGAAGAAATTTGCCTTAGTGAACCTGCACCTTGCTCCTGGCAAAACTGCAGCGGGTAAGGCTGCACGAAAGGAAGAGGTTTCCATGCTCATGAAGGTGCTTCGAGACAAATTCGACAGCGGCAGTATGTGGTCGGGCAATCTTGTACTTCTTGGCGACTTCAACCTCTACAAAAAGGACACTGACATTGAGGAGTTATTCGAAAATGAGGGATTTGTCGAATCCGACTTACTGAAGGGCAAGAATACAAATGCACCTTATCGAAGTAGAAGCTCTGAGCCGTATGACCGAATGTTCTTTCACGAGCAGGAGTACTTCGAAGTACCAACGAAATCAGAAAGCGAAGGCGGCGTTATAGAGATGTTCAAGAACGTGTACCCAACCGCCGACTTTGATGACTACCTAAAAGAAATGAAAAGCGACATTTCGAAACCAGCTAAACTCGAAGACGAGGACTATCGAAAAATGTACTTCGTTAAAGATTGGCGAACGCGCCAGCTTTCCGACCACAAGCCTATCTGGGTCGAGCTATTGATTGACTCAAGCGATAAATTCTTAACGTCTAAGCTGGAAGAGTATGAGGAATAGCGCTATTCTCTCTATTATCCTTTCGAGCTTAAAAAAGCCTATCCAAAACACCGGAGAGGAGAATCTTAGCCCATCAATCCCTGCAAACCTTTCCACGCCATAATTAGCGACACGACAAAAACTAACAATCTAAATAAAATCGGTAAGGAAAGTCTCTTTCCTCCTTCGTTATACCTGAACATGGCGTATGCTTTGAAACCGTATCCTGCTGCCGCCAAAACGCCTGCAATCATTTTCACCAAAGGCTGATCAATGTAAAAAGCCACTAGTAGAGAAATGACCGGTACATATTCCAGAATAGCCTTTTGATACTTCCATTGACCACCCATCTTACGCTCAAGAGGCCCCAAAGTCTCGATAGCTACCAACAACTCCTCAAAAGATGCTAAGCGATATGACAACTGAATTATTGTTCGCTTGTCTTTGCCCATTACCAATACCCGATGTCCCTCCATGTACACCATCGAAGCGATATCTTCTCGGTTAAGTGTCTGCCAGTTTAGTCCACTTACATCCTCTATCACTGAGCTATCCTTCGCTGCTTCTTCTTTGGGATTTGTAACGGAGACATACTCCCCCTCCTTGATACGCACCTCGTAACGCTCTACAGTTCGACTCCACTTTTTGATGCGCCTTAGGTAGGCCCAAGCAAGTAACGATGTTAAAAGAACAACCGTAATACCTTGTGACAACAAATCAGAGTTCCAGTCAAAATCCTGTTCACTAGACATGTTGATCATTATCATAGTCGCCAGCGGAACGAGAAGAATAATTCCAGTAGCCCATTTCGCACGGAGGTGCATTATGTCGATTGTACGTTCCGGAATCTTAAATGATAAATAGGACAAAATTCGATTGTTTTATAAAACCATTGATACAGGTCAAAATCTAGCTTAAGACCTATATAGGCATTAAGGCATGTAAACTTATGCAATACCTATGCTTCCCGCATCTGCATAGCAAAAGCAAAGTTATGCAGCTTAGTACTACCGTAAATTTATCTACCCCATGCACCGCCGCCGGTGATCAACTCGTGCCCTTATCAAAAGGAAGCTACTGTCATACTTGCGAGAAGCAAGTAGTCGACTACACGAGCATGAGTGACCGAGAATTGGTTCGCGCCTTACGGCAAAACCCAACAGGGTGCGGGACCTTCCGACGTGATCAGCTTAATCGCCCACTCATTGAGAACGAACTCGTACGTCGCGGATATTCCTTAGCTGCAATCGCCCTGCTACTCGCCATGCAGCTTTGCGCCTTGGAAGTGAGCGGGCAGACCATCTCCCCAAACGCACACATCGAGATAACCTCCGCTATCGCGACATCTGGTAAAAGCCAAGCGAACCAATTAAAAGACCTTACCATCCGTGAGCTCAACGTCATCGATAATGAAGGCTACCCGCTCAGCTACGCCACCGTTGCAATCCTAAACGACGACTTTAAAATCATTGGCGGCGAAGCAACAGATTCTGCGGGGTCAGTATTCCTAAAACTCACAGACCAAGCCGCAAGCATCAGGGTATCGTACATCGGATATCAGCACCAAGAAATATCGATTGAATCACTGGAAGACAATCTTATAGAATTGCTCCCGCTCAGCAGTCAACTAGCGGAAGTAGAGATAATAGCATTTCGAGGAAGCAATTCGAAAGGTGGATATAGTAGCACTGGAATCTCGTACATCAATACAAAAAAAGAAGTTTGGAATCATGACTTTCCTGCAGATCCGAACACAAAGCTTACGCTGTTTCCAAATCCAAGTACTGGCCAAAGCACACTTAAAAGCGAGCTTCTAAAAGAAGGCATTCTCGTCAATGTCTATTCGTCCATTGGCCAACTTGTAATGAGCGTTCCCCTGGTTGACAAGAGAACTTCCTCTATTCAACTTCAACTGAGTAACCAATTACCGAGCGGTAACTATATCGTTGAACTTGTGCTTAAAACTGGATCGACAGAAGTTGTAAAATGGATGGTAGCGAGGTGATTCGTAGAGAGAAGGTCCATACCAGAAGATCAACGGACCTTGTTGAGCTATATTTAGTCTATGGCTTCACTCCGTCACACGACTAGCGTCCAACAAATTGGTTTTGGCGAAAGCTCTACCTGCAAGCGGGACAGCTTGACGCTCCTTCTTGGATTGATGCTGTTCTGTTTTGGCGAAAGCTTAATTGCACAGACCTTCATTCCTGGAGAAACGTACTATGACTCTACCAATTATGTTGAGTATAGAGCAGGAAACCTCCCTATCGTCATATCTGCTCCACACGGAGGATCTTTAGAACCAGCCACTATTCCTGATCGCGATTGCAACAACTGCGTCGTACTGAAAGACTCTTGGACTAAACCGATCACCGAGGGAGTCTATGACGCCATTGTTGAACAAACCGGTTGCTATCCTCATGTTATCATCAACCTGCTTCACAGAAAGAAATTTGACGCCAACCGTGATGTGGGAGATGCTGCTGATGGCAATTTGACCGTAGAAAAAACATGGCGCGGCTACCACGCCCTTATCGATTCAGCCAAGGCGCAAGTTGCCAAGGATTACGGCCGAGGAATATTTTTTGACATGCACGGACATAGCCACACTGTTCAACGAATAGAGTTGGGATATTTACTCAGCGGAGGAGAATTACGGTTAACGGATTCTGTACTGAACACTTCCGAATTCATAGAAGAAAGTAGTCTCAAAACGCTCGCCGGAGACAACATTCAAAGCTTAATACACTCAGAACTAATTAGAGGTGAAACAAGCTTTGGGACAATCCTCACATACGATGGCTTCCCTTCTGTACCAAGCGTTCAAGATCCTTTTCCAATGGAAGGTGAATCATACTTCAGTGGAGGCTACAACACTCAACGACATGGATCTCGCGACAATAGTGGACCGATTGATGGGGTCCAAATTGAGCTAAATAGAGACATTCGATTCAATGACTCAACCCGGCAAGTTTTGATACAATCTTTGGCTACGTCTATTGTCGAATATATTGATCAGCATTACAATTCAGAATTTGGCGAACCTTACTGTGGACTACTCGTCAACAATGAAAATGGCAATCTCGACGCCCCTAATTTTACGGTCTACCCGAACCCGACGCACAATCAATTCTTCATCGAAAGTTCTTTCGAAGAAGCAAGCGTTGTACTCTACAATTCGCTTGGTCAACACGTATGCACGAAGGCATGGAACGGGCAACCAATCACTGTTGAGCATTTGCCGAAGGGGTTCTATCTCGTTCAACTTAGGGATCGAGATAAAATAGTAGGCGTAGAGAGATTGATCGTTGGGGAGTAGTGGTTAAAACTCTATCCTAGGCGGGAGCGAGCGAGTGATAGAGCGAGGACTGAAAGCCCTTGCTAAGTACAGCTTGCGGAACTCCGTACCGCTGCCAGTACGTGGGACGGAGTTCCACACACAAACTAGCAAATGGCTTTCAGCCATTCGTTTTTCACCACATTCACGACTACCAAATTCCCAATCCCGCGCATTTCCTATCTTCATCCAATGCCGTGCCGCCTCGTCTCTATACTCCTCAACCTCAGCCTTTTCGCAATCCTATTGTTAGGTTTTAGCGAAAGCACAACAGCCCAAACCTTCGGTCCACGACAAGACCTACTCCTTGGGTTCGACGGATCCATCTTCGATTTGAAAGCAGTAGATGTTGACCTAGACGGAGACCTCGATGTGATCCGGCTTCATGAAAATTGGTGTACCCTGTATCGTCAAGTAGGAACTGGTACCAATAACTTCTCTTCAGCAGAAGGTCTCTTTCAAGTTCAATCCTCAACCAGTGGCGATGCATCAAACACAATCCTTACAGGCGATCTAAACGGAGATGGATATCCAGACATCGTAGTGGATGACAAGTACGTATTGAGCAATGGCCAAGGTGACTATAGCAACGTGATTAACGACATCTCCATCGGCCCCATCAGACACCTCGGCGACATTGATGACGATGGAGACTTAGACTTCATTCGCACACACGCAGGTTTTAGCGGAAGCTTTAGAGCTCAATACAACAACGGCAACGGACGCTTCCAATCAACTTCCCAAAGACTATTACAAACCGGACCTCTCAACCTTCGCGCAGCGGGAGACTTCAACGACGATGGTCGTGAAGATTTCGTGATGTCGGTTGGAAGCGAAACCCAACTCTTCTACCGAGAAGCAGGAAGTAATGCGTGGCTCACACTTCTCCTTCATCCTGCCGCAACGCGGTGCGCAACCTTGGGCGATCTGGACGGTGATGGAGACGACGACATCCTCATCGGATTCACCACCAACCAGGTCAACTGGATCCGCAACGATGGCAACCTCTCTTTTGCCTTGCAGCCTATTATCAGCCGGAACTTGCAGAATCCAATCTCGGCTTCGCGCATGGGAATTGGAGACCTCGACAACGATGGAGATCTTGACCTCGCCATCGGCGAACAAAGCGGACAACTGGCAGGATACTACAACGATGGCAACGGTGGTTTTGCCGAAAGGCGAGCACTTGTTACCGGACCTGGTGTTGTAGAGTTCAGTCGAAACGACATTGTAGATGTTGACGGCGACGGACAAATGGATGTGCTCAATTCAGGGCGATTTCCTTCTTGGAACAGCAAGCTTTTCCGACAAGTACAAGTCGACTCTTTTGAAGCCGTAGCAACGTTTAGCGATGGACTCAGTCAGCCGAGAGCCATCCGTGGAATTGACCTCGATGGTGACGGCGAGGCCGAGTTACTCGAACGCTATACGCGTTGGAGCTACCGAAGTATTCAAGGTTCGGTACTTGGCACTCCTGAGCCTCTCCCTGGCCAAGAAGCAAGTCAGTTTGTAGACATCGACAACGACGGACTTCCTGAAATCCTATCGTTTGATCCAAGTAACGCGGTCATCGTTTATCGCAACCTCGGTAACTTCCAATGGGACAGCGGCACAGTGCTCAACGGACTCATCACTGCAGGTCAAGACATCGGTTACGGAGATTTTGACAACGATGGGGACATCGACCTCTTTGCGGCCAACGGTAGCTCTACCCTAGCTTCTAATGCCCACCTGATTTACTACGAGAATGATGGCAATGGCAACTTCCAAGACTTCGAACTTTACGATGATGTTCAGATCGTATTATCATGCCGAGCCGAAGATTTAGATAACGATGGTTTGCTCGACATGGTCATTACACGCGGAGGTGGATCACAGCGGTTACAGTGGTATCGCAATGATGGCAATCGACAGTTTTCTGACCAAGGCGTTACGAGCACATCGGTACCGAGTAACGTACACATGTGGGAATACCACGATGTAGATAATGACGGTGACTTCGATCTAGTGTACGGCCAAAACCGAACAAGCTTCCAAGATGTCGGCTACCTCGAGCGACAAGCGAACGGTACATATATCGATCGTCAAATCAGACGGATAGATGCCAATGCGAGTTATGGGTTTGCCTTCTTCACCATGGCAGACTTTGACCTAGATGGCGATCTAGATTGTGCCGTTGGTAGTGGATACTGGACGGACATTTATTACATGGAAAATGACGGCGCGGGCGGGTTCACACAGCGAGGTGTCATCTACAATCAAGAAAACAGCTACGGCGACCTCAATTCAGTCACGCACTCCGATATAAACGGCGACGGTGTTGAAGATGTACTCGCATATCACACCCTCGATGGCAGACCACGTTTATCATGGTTTGAAAGTCGACCTAATAGTACTTTTCAAGTTGCTTATCGAGACCTTGAAATCAGTTGCGATGATAATGGGACACCTTCTCAACGCGATGACATTGTAATCATCGAAGCGACGGTTAGTGGACCAGGCGATAGTGTTCGACTTGCAGCCCAACCTGCAGATCGCTTTCTTACTCAAAATGTAATCGGAGCTTCAGCCGACCGTTTGCGCCTTGAGCTCGAACCAGGTTCGGCGGGTGGCGGCCCACTTGAATTGTTTTTTAGTCAGCTTGACAATTCAGCATTTCCAACACGTATTGAGGTCGGAAACCCCACTTGCTCTTCAGGTCCGGCGGAGTGGGAAATCACCAATGATTTTATAAGCTGCTATGATCGCGGTACACCAGAAAGCAACAGAGACGATAAGCTTCTTCATAGCCTTGGAGTAAGACTGTATGCGCCACTCACGATTGAGAAGTTTAGTGTTGAGAGCAATGCAGGCGACTTCCGACACAACTGGGAAATAGCAGATAACCTGATGACGTATGCCTTCCCTACGCAAAACGAATACGGTTCTGGCTCTATTTATAATGCAGGTGATTCTGCGCGCTTTTTGCTCCGAGATATGATAGACACAAGTCTTCAATATTCGATCGTACGTGAAACGCCCGAATACTGCTCCTACACTTCGTCAGTAGATTACGTGCGCATAGCCTGTGACAACAACGGCACTGTGGCCGACAGTACCGACGATCGATTTCAGTTGGAGATGTACGTCAACGGTCCCGTGACCAGCGCCTTTGAAATCACGACCTCACCCAACCTGATTTTTCAGGGATTCCATCAAGAAGATCTTGTTCTATACGGAGTACCAGGCTCTATTTTCCAGGATACGTTGCACGTTGAAATACGGCAAGAAGGCGATGTTCATGTCTACAATTACGCCTTGCCACTTTCGGGTGAAGGATGCAGTGACCAAGCGTCTAGTCTTTCAAGCTTTCGCCAAAACCAACTAGATGTCTACCCGAACCCTGTGCAAGATCACTTCGTGATTGAAGGCTTGCCTGTAGGTGTAGATCGTAGCTATGAGGTGTTCACCCTTTCGGGAAAACGAATGGCGAGGGGAGAGCTGACGATAGATGGGAAAGGTGAATTATCCGCTGACCTCATTCCAGGGTCCTATGTATTGCGTCTAACAACCGGAACCATCGTTACACTCATCAAACAACAGTAGGATCACACAACAGTAACCGCCTCTTTTTCGCTCCATTCGGTTCGATGGGATCTCCTCGCTAACTCTGCTCTTTCAGCTCTAATGTTTTTTTGATTCACTTTTATTCTGTAGTTCCGATACATCACAATACCAACAAAAAACATAATAAAAGCAGAAGCAATGTTGAGTAAATTTTGCTTCTCTACTCTTTCTTTAGACCGATCTGCTAGCTCTAAAACCGCCATATCCATACGTGGTAAATACCGATCTGCGACTAATTTTAATTTCAAAAAATTATTCTCTTCGCCGTCTACCATATCGAAGACCAACTGCCTCATTTCATCTACATAACCACTCAGACCAAGCAACTCGGCCTCGAAGGTTTCGTCTGGTAATGGGATTCCATTTTTAGCGCTTCCGTTCAGCAAAAAATCATGATTCTCGTAAAACTCCTTTGTCGTTGACAACAAATGAGATGCACTTTCAGCGTCTCTGTTCATGCAAGAATAGGATAGGATTTGCTGGGAAAGCATACGTTGCTTTCCTGCTAAATTGATCACCATCCCTGCAGTCTTCTGCTCGGAAAAGGTCGTTTGAAGCAATGCTTGAGAGGATATCAATAACATTACAAATACAATGAGTGTCCAAACTCGATTGGGTATAAATGGAGTGTACAAATACATAGTGTTACTATTTCAAAAATGCCTGGGCGCATGAGACTAAACAAAACATCACAAAAATATGCCACACATGTTAAAAATCACTATAACCATAGGTACTAAGGGTCTGTTTTTATTCTATTCAAATACCGTACAAACCCAGTTATAGCTAGGTTATTCGCCGCTCGAGTCCGTTTTCTTGCATTAACGCGGACAGAAGCCTCTCCCTTTTCTGGCGTGTCAGACATGCCAGAACTCTTCCTACGCCCTCTTGAGGCCACCCACAATCAGAAAGAAGTAAATGCAACCCTCCTTTCCTTTCCATGTCCTTCGTAATACGCACAACAGCGCTGAAACCTCCACAATAGGTTCTACGTCTATTCTACAAGACAACCCTCGTACCATGCTTACCAATATCCTACGATTCTCTCTTTTCATTGCACTACTCTCACTCGTCGCCTGCGGCGATGACGACGTTGTAGGCAGTGGTCCAAACGTCACACAATCGCTCGACATAGCTGCGTTTGACCAACTCGCAATTGACGGGAGCTTCAATGTCAACATCACACAAGGCGATTCACTATCAGTGATTGCTACCGGCCAAGCCAACGTCATCGATGTCATCAACACCAGCGTTGCAGGGCAACAATGGAGCTTGGCCTACACGGTAAACAACGTGAACAGCAACGCCCTATTGATAGATATTGTAGTTCCTACACTCTCTAGAATTGAATCTGACGGAAGTGCAGATGTTACCCTTGGTGCGTTTACCGATCAGACCTCTTTTCTTATCGATATGGATGGCTCGGGCAGTTATACCGTTACCGCTCCTTGGACGGACTTGGAATCACTCAACCTCTCAATTGATGGCAGTGGCGAAATTGACGGGTTTCCTTTCAATGCCGTAGATGTAAACGTTGATATCGATGGCAGTGGTGAAGTAGACGTCACCGCTTCAGAAAAATTAGACATTAGAATTGACGGATCAGGCTCTGTGCGCTACAGAGGCAACCCGACCATCACACAGACGATCTCTGGCAGTGGCCAAGTACTTGACGCGAACTAGTTGTTTCAATCTCTAGCGAGTCTAGAAATTGAATCAAAACTGTCTTCCTACTTTCTAGCATGGCACCATTAGCTTGGTGCCATGCTTTTTTCTTTACGTCTCACTTCACTAGTCTTATTGCTTTCTCTCTGCGCAAGCTCCTTGCACGCGCAACATGAAGCGGCCCCGCTTCAAAATGCTTTTCTACGTCCGCACCAATCTCTAAACGGAGACTGGAACTACTTCCTCGACCGCTACGAGTCGTTCTTCTACGACTTTGTACGCGTACCGTTTGACTCGGTAGGAGGAAGTCGTGGCGACTTCGCTGCGCTTGATAAAAAGCCTGTCGATCGCACCGATCGCCTAGAATACAGCTTTGACAATGCACCCGTGCTCAACGTGCCGGGCGATTGGAACTCTCAGGTGGAGCGCTTGCTGTACTACGAAGGCAGCGTCTGGTATCGACAGCTGTTCAACGCTCCTACGCGCAGTGCAAACCAAACGGTCCTCTTACGTTTTGGAGCTGCGAACTACCGCGCAGACGTCTACGTAAACGGCCAAAAGGCAGGCATGCACGAGGGCGGATTCACACCTTTTGCATTTGACGTAACGAGCCTACTTCGCGACGGTGAAAATTCACTCGTCGTTCGAATTGACAACCAGCGCCATCGTGATGCAGTGCCGACCGATGTAACGGATTGGTGGAATTACGGAGGCGTAACCCGAGATGTAAACCTCTACGTCGTTCCAGACAACTACATCTCCGATTATCAACTTCAACTCAGCTCGTCAGATAGTCTCGCAGGATTTGTACAACTACACGGCAAGTCAATTGCAGGACAGAATGTTCGGGTGCAACAGGCCGACCTAGGCATTGATCTTCTACTTAAAACGGATGCCGATGGTAGAGCTGGTTTTGCCGAAAGGGTGACTCAAAAAATACGCTACTGGAGTCCAGACGATCCTCATCGCTATACCTTCAGTATCGAAGGCGCGAAGGACAAAACGGTCGACAAAATTGGACTTAGAACAGTGACAACCCGAGGGACGCAAATCTTGCTCAACGGTAAACCTGTATTCCTCAGCGGTATCTGTTCGCATGAAGAAAACCCGCTGCGTGGTGCTCGTGCAAACGGATACGACGACGCTGCTTTGCTCATGGGTTGGGCCAAAGAACTGAACGCAAACTTTATGCGCTTGGCGCACTATCCGCACAATGAATACATGCCTCGCTTGGCAGATTCAATCGGTATGTTGCTCTGGGAAGAGATCCCTGTGTATTGGACGATCGATTGGGAAAATCCTGTTACCTATGATCGCGCCCAGCAACAACTCACCGAACTTGTGACCCGCGATCGCAACCGTGCTTCAGTGATCATTTGGAGCATGGCCAACGAGACGCCAAACACGGACGCACGTCTGACCTTCCTCAAGAAACTCGCTGCACATGCACGCCAGATGGATGGGACTCGACTCATCTCTGCAGCTTCATTTAAAGAAAACGTCGGCCCGCAACGCTATGAGGTCACTGACCCTTTTGCTGAGTTTGCAGACATTATCAGTTTCAATGAATACATCGGCTGGTACGAAGGCACCCCTGCGTTATTGCCGGGCGCGAAGTTCACCTTTCGGCAAAACAAGCCTGTCCTCATCTCTGAGTTTGGCGCTGGCGCTAAGGCCAACTTCCACGGCGATTCTCTGACGCGTTGGAGCGAGGAATACCAAGATTGGCTGTATCGTGAAACGCTAAACCTCATCGATCGGACGCCTGAAATCGCAGGCTTCACTCCTTGGATTCTTGCTGACTTTAGAAGTCCTCGTCGACAGCTGCACGGCATTCAAGACGGGTGGAACCGCAAAGGTGTCATCAGTCAGCAAGGGAAGCGAAAGCTGGCCTTTCATCGATTGCGGAAGTACTATGAAGCGCGTCAAGCAGACCTAAAGGACTAGAAGAGCTGATGAATCACGTACTGCATTCTTGAAATAGTCTTAGCACCTTTGTACCTTCAATAAGATTAGCACCACGTGAAACACCTCCTACTTTCCATTGCTCTGCTCGCTGGCTCCTCTCTGGCTATAGCTCAAGAAACGGCCAACCTTAACCTGGCCACTGCTGTCCCCGAACAACGAGGCCTTAGCCTTGAGCTTGGCGCTGCTGGTCTCTCCTATCAGGACATTCGCTTCAGTAAGCTGCAGTACTTCGGTGGAGGTGGCACGATGTCGCTTGGACTTCGTCGCTCTACAGACTCTTTACAGCGCTGGGGTGGATTCAAGTTTACCGGAGGATCGTCCTCAGCAGTCACTGGTTTGGCCACTGTATCACGCATTGGTTTTGAACTGGGATACGGCTACGAGCGATTCATCGCGTCGGCTTACGACGGCAACATTCTAGTTGGTGGCGACTTACGTGCGACGTTTGAAGCGATTACCTCTGGTGCTTCCGGCAACAACTCCAATAACCTGTTCAGCAACGTGAGCCTTAGTCCACGAGCAAGCTATGTGCGAACCGTGAAAAATGGCCGACTCATTGGGTCGATTGCCGTTGGCCTCCTCAACTTCTATGAGGACGGGACGAGCTTTACGTTTAGTCAGCCCCAAGATCATATCGAAGCTGGAGAGTTCACGTATCAGCCATCGGAAGCTCCTCCGATTACACCTTTTATTTTTAATGACTTTGCCATACTTGGGCAGTACAATGAGATCCGCACGCTGGTGCGCTACGAGCGCGGCAGACGTTGGGGTTTCCAATACGATTGGATGTTTCGCGGTTACCGCGTCGTGAAAGGCTACCCTACTCGGGCAGCAACACACCGCCTCACAGCCAGCTTCACCCTGTAACCAGCAGGCTATACTGCTCAAAAGTCGTTTGTTCTCATCAAGCAAATGCCCTAAAAAACCAAGTATGAAATTCCTTTCTCTTTTCGGATTAGCAAGCATTGTTCTCTTCAGTTTCACAGCTTGCGAAAAGATTGTCTACAAGCCACAAGACGAGGCGACCAACCTCAACGTGTTTGACGATTTCTCGACGCTCTTCCTTGAGAAATACGCCATGTTCGAACAAAAAGGCGTCAACTGGCCTGTACTATCAGATAGTGTTCGTGCGACCATTAACGACAACACTACCGAGTTTGAACTTGCTCGGAAGATGGGCACCATGGTGCGCAGACTTAAAGACGGACACAGCTACCTATACGCTGACAGTATTTTCTTCTACGACATCTCTGCCGGCTATCCGCTCAACTTCGATGCCGCCAATTCTAAGCCAGAGGAAGAAGCTACGGTAGTTTCTGGAGGCGCCTACAAATCGATTGGCGACATCGGATACATCTACATCTCAGACTTTGTAGAGTGGACCAATACACAAACCAGCGAAGCTATTGACGCCTTATCGGGCACTCGCGCCTTGATCATTGATGTCAGAATAAACGGTGGTGGAGATCCTGAAGCCGCAGCCGAGCTAGCGGCTCGCTTCACAAACACGAGCTACGGTGCTGGAATCGAGTATTTTAAGACTGGACCTGGAGCAAACGACTTCTCTGGAAGTGCCATTACAGTTACCCCGAGCACAAATAGTCGTTATCTCGACAAGAAGGTCGCCATCCTCCAAGCGCGCTTGAGTTATTCGGCAACCCAGACGCTCATCTACCTCTGCGACGAGAACCCCAACGTTGCTACGTTTGGCAGCAAATCTGGCGGCGGCACGGGCTCTGTGGCTAGTGGTTACCTCATCAATGGTTGGCAATGGAACATGTCTGTCAGTGACTATGAAGACGCCAAAGGCCGCAAGTTTGACGGCGGTCTAGAGGCTGACTTCCCTGTCTTAGATGACACTGACACCGACAATGACGAGGTAATTGAGGCGGCTATCGACTGGATCAACGGCTAAAGGCCTACTCGGCACTGGATTTCGACTGCTTATAGGTCATTCGGAGGTTTCTGTCGGAAAGACTCTTAAAATTTCTAATTCACATAAGCCCTCTGCTCACTGACGCGTTAATGTCTACAGGATGACTATTCATCTTAGAGTCTGTCTCAACATTCGTCTTGCAATGGATGAATGTTGAGACAAGCTCATAGCACACAGTATCACACTATGAAGCAGTTCGTAACCATGGTGGCCTTTTCGGTCTCCTCTCTTTTGAGTTTCGGCCAGTCTATCTATCCTACTCCTCTCGACGCCATCGCAGTGGCACCTACGGTCAAGGTTTTCTTTGACACGGATTCTGATGAGGTTTTTCTCACTTCCGTAAAACAAGCCCTCGCAACGCGCGACATCACGCTTGAGTACTCTGATGTGAGTTACGACGAGTCGGGCAAGCTTACCGCCATCAGTTTTGCGGCAACGCGAGAAGGTCAAGAAGCCGTTGAAACAACCGTCGAGGTGAATGACCATCAAGGAGCCTATCTGTACATCAGCTTTCCGGAGCGGGAAGTGTAAGAAAGCTTTAAATTTCTTGTGGTCCGACCGTTTCATGGTCGACCGAATACATGAATAGCCTGTATGTTACAGGCAATGTGTATCCCTTATTTATTCCTGAGTATCCTTTTATTCGCCTTTGTTACCCCTTGCTTTTCCCAAGGCTGCAAGTACCTCACGAACCCTTCTTTTGAGGACACCCCTCGTCAAAACCAAGCACTTAAAGGCTGGGAAGATTGTGGCCAGTCTAATGAGTCCCCTGTGGATGTTCACGGCTCTTACCCCGATTCTACCCTTTTCGGAGTTAAAGAACACGCCGAACACGGAGAGACATTCCTAGGCATGGTTGTTCGTGACAACGGCACCTATGAAGGCGTTTCCGCTAGGCTTCTTCAGCCTCTATTAAAGGATACGGCCTACAAATTGACTGTTATGGTCAAACAATCGCCAACATATCATAGTGTCAGTAGAAGTACAAACAAGCCAATGAACTACGACCAACCTGTGCTGCTTGAAATTTGGGGTGGATTAGTACATTGTCAGAAGATCACACTACTCGCGGAGTACAAGGTTGATAATCAAGATGATTGGACGGAAACAACCTTCTATTTTACTCCAGAGAGGAACATAAGATACTTAGGGCTATACGCGCGTCATACTAATAAGTTTTATGACAATGGTAATGCCCTACTTGATAATTTACAGATCGTGAAAGTAGATGCGGTAACATTGGAGGAACGATAATCTCGAAGGCGCGTAGTCGACGCTATGATGTAGCCTTGGGTCTACCCGGTACGACGCGCTGTAAATAATTTGTTCCCAAGTCTCCTCTAACTTACCTCAATGCGTATCCCTTATTTATTCCTAGGCATCTTCTTATTTGCCTTCGCCATCCCATGCTTTTCCCAAGGCAAAAAGTACCTCAAGAATCCTTCTTTTGAGGACACCCCTAAAATGGGTCACCCACCTAAAGGCTGGTTCGACTGTGGCCAACCTGATGAATCCCCTGTGGATGTTCACGGAGTAGGATATAAATTTGAATCGGAATATTTTGAAGTAGTTGAAAAAGCTGCGGAAGGATATACATTCCTCGGAATGGTCATTCGAGACAACGGCACATACGAAGGGGTATCAGCCAAACTCCTTCAGCCTCTATTAAAAGACGCTGCCTACAAGCTGACTATAATGGTCAATCAGTCGCTTAATTACCAAAGCATTAGCCGAACCACGGACGAACCTCTCAACTACGATCAGCCCGTACTTTTTGAAATTTGGGGAGGGTACGCATACTGCAAGATGACTACTCTTATCGCAGAATATGAAGTGAAAGAATCTGGTAATTGGACTGAACTAACCTTCCATTTCACACCAGGAGAGGACATTAAATTCATTGGGCTATACGCTCGTCATACCACTGAGATTTACGACAATGGGAATGTCCTGCTCGATGATCTACAGATCGTCAAAGTAGATGCGGTGACGTTGGAGGAACGGTAATCTCGAAGGCGCATAGTCGACGCTGTGATGTAGCCTTGGGTTTACCCGGTACGACGCGCAGTAAATAATTTGTTCCCAAGTTTCCTCTAACTTACCTCAATGCGTATCCCTTATTTATTCTTAAGCATCTTCTTATTTGCCTTCGTTAGTTCATCCCTTGCCCAAGGGAGCGAGTATTTCATGAATCCTTCTTTTGAGGATACTTCAAGTGTCGGTAAAGCACCTAGAGGCTGGTTTGACTGTAACTTTTCTGATGAAAGTCCTGTGGATGTTCACGACTCGAAAAGTGAATTTTTCGGTGTCATGGAGACTGCTGCAGATGGTCAGTCTTTCGTAGGCATGGTAACTCGTGATAACAACACATACGAAGGCATATCAACAAGATTGCTAAAACCTCTGCAGGCAGACAGCACTTACAGGTTAACCGTCAAATTAAAGCAATCGCCAGTCTACACTAGTATTTTGCACAGAAGTAGTGATCCAATTAACTACCTCAGCCCTGTTCGCTTTAAGATTTGGGGAGGCTCTTCTTATTGTAATCAAGCAATTCTACTTGAAGAATACGATGCAGAACAAGTCGAAATTTGGACAGAGTTAACTTTCTATATAAATCCAGAAATAAAGATCCCTTTTATAGGCTTGTATGCGACTCATCCTGCATCCCGATACGATAATGGCCACATTCTTATTGATGATCTCCAACTGGTCAAAGTAGATCCATTTACGTTGGAGGAAAGGTAAAAGACCGTGCACTCCTATTAAAGTGCTAACTATAAATTGAGTCCCACCTTTAAAGCTATCTTCAATTAAGAATGGCTGATCCGCCCTCGTTATAAAGGCACATGCTCAACAAGACTATATTACTACTCTTATTCGCAATCACTTCCGCTAGTCTCTTCGGTCAGCACGTATGGGAACGAACCAATCCAGGTGGTGGCGGCGCCATCGCGTCGGTCGGCGCAACGGTAGATGGGACAATCCTCGCCGCCTCAGATTTGAGCGGTATTTACAAGTCCTCAAACAATGGTGCTTCTTGGGAAGTACTCGGCGCAACCCAAGGACTTACAGAAACGGCGGTCAACTGTTTTGGCTTTCACCCAACAGATGGTAACACCTTCATAATCGGCACCACGATCGGAGCGTACAAAACGACACATGGCGGGAATACCATCTACCCTGTCAACATCGAACTCAGTGGAAACTTAGGCCTAGGCTATGTAGAAAGCGTCGCGATGGACATGACCACTGGAAACGTTGGCTACATGACCCACCACGAAGATTGGGAGCCTGAGCTATCGTTTTTAAAGACAATAGATGGAGGTGAAAACTGGGCGATCATCCCAACAGTTGGACTGCCTTTTGATGCTGCGATTACAAAATTAATCGTCGCCCACACAAACCCAGACATCGTCTATGCCCTCGCAGGTAAAGCTCGTTTCAGGTGCAGCCCTGCTAATTTATATCGATCGATAGATGGCGGTACTAATTGGGCCGAGATTGCTCCTTTTGCTGACATCCTAGATGTTGACCTCCACCCGTCAAATTCAGACATCATCTACGTCAGCACATTCGAAGCCAATGATTGTGTCGTACCTCTATGGCAATACGTTATCGGTGATGAATATTCTGGTGCATTTTTCGAAAGCATTGACGGAGGTATTTCTTTCGATGAAATAAGTGATCGAACAGGAATCATTAGTGTCGGCTTCGACCCCGACAACATTAGCCTGACCGATATTTTCTATCCAGTTGATTGGTTCGCCGACGCCGGCACATGGAGCACAGTTGACGGCGGTACAAATTGGACACATTCAGGATTCATCCAAGACTGGCATCCTGGTTGGGCAAAGAGCAACAGCTTCATCTACTCGTACAGTTTTAATGGCCTCGCCAAGACAGTGATAAAGGATCGGTTCAATCCAAACAAGCTGTATGGCGCATTTGGAAGTTGGGCTTGGAGTTCCATTGACGGAGGGAATAACCTCAACAATATTTCGACCACAAGCCTCGGCAATGACCAGTTCATTTCGACGGGCCTTGAAAATATTGAAGGCAATTGTATCGAGGTAAATGATCAAAACCCAAACACCGTTTACATCGGTGCGTATGATATTGGCTTTTGGTACTCTTTAAACCATGGCGACTCATGGAAAAGAAGCTTACCAGATAACGCCATATATCCCGACTACTCCTGGTATGCAGGAGGCGGTTCAAATGTCAACATCGTCGTGAGTGATCCCGACAGAGAAAACGTAGTCTGGGCATCCTTTTCTGGAGAACAGCCCGACACCAAAAGTGCACTCTTCAGGAGCACCGAGTCTGGAGAGAACTGGGCAATAAGTAATGGCGGGCTTGATTCATTTGGTCTTTCGATGCACGGTTTGTCGATCGACGTTAATAGCCCAATCGATAACCGCACTCTCTTCGTAACACAAAACGGAAACGTGTTTAAATCTGTAGACGATGGCAGAAATTGGACAACTGTCTTAACTGTAGGAGGACTCAAATTCACTGCAGTTGATCAAGTGAACAGCCAGATCGTTTATGCTGGAGGAGAAAACGGTTTATGGAGATCTATGGACGGCGGAGATACGTGGGCAAGTGTCGGACTAACAGAGATGAGCTACACGCCGACGGCCCCAGGTGCGATCATGAATCCAGACATCATTCCGACATGGAGTGTGCCGTGGTCGAGTCCACCGATTGATGCGTGGCAAGGAATATTTGACATCAAGCCCGACCCCAACGTTGAAGGCCGCGTGTATGCTACCGCCTTTGGCCCTGATAAAGGATTGTATAGAAGTGACGATGCTGGTACAACATGGACTAAGCTTTACGCCAACGATAAGATGCGCGGCATCGCAATTGCGCCTGACAATTCAGATATCATTTATGCCTCCTCCTCGCTCAGTTACCACTCTGGCGGTTTTGACGAGACCTCGATCGGCTTCATCGTTTCTTATGATGGTGGCAGCTCTTGGGACTTCGCCAATGAAGGGCTCGCTTGGACAAACGGCGGTCGCATGAAAATCGAGTCTGGTGCCGATCCACTACTATGGTCATGGTCGCCAGGTACAGGTGTACAGCACACGCCAATTCCGAATTACACGGCTACTTCAACGACCTCTTCAGTTGCTTCGAAGGACATTGAAGTGTCCCCAAATCCAGTATCTGATCTACTTCGCATTGCTGGTGATTTTAAAGACGTAGAGGTTTCCATCACCAATTCAAACGGTCAACTATTGGAAACGATCAATAATGCCAGCAGCCCACTGCAGGTTAACATGAAGCATTTGCCATCTGGGCTGTACATGGTGACGATCAAAGGTGAATCTCTAAATGGCGTGCTGGTTCAGAAGGTGGTGAAAGAGTAGAACCTCTTTTACTCAACTGCGCACAGCGTCGACAAAGAACCGAACCGCCATCGAATAAATTCAGGATTACATCTAGGGTCCTCGGCCACGCGGCTTTGACGTAACCTACATCGTGAAGGCGCGTAGCGTCGACCATGATGATATGTAGCCCTGGGTTTATCCGAGGCGACCGTGCGGAGAGTAAGACTCAAGTATACTCGACCTAGGCCTGCTTTCGCCAAAACCCCACAGCGTCATACTCCTGAAGGCCCGTAGCCACCGATCCTGTGATATAGCCGCGATTCTACTCGAGACTATTAAAATAGCTAAATCGACCATAAACAACTGTATTACAGCACATTGAATAATAAACCAGTCGTTTTTTACCATTTACAAACGCTTCTTTACGTAAGCAAACGCTTATCGTAATACTATGGCTTTGAGGTGTCCCCATGTTTGCATCGTCATCGAAACCAACGGCGCGGTTCAACCGCACTACTCGTTTTCACCGACACACAAACATTAACCGCTACACATCATGTGGAGCATTACACACACCGGAATCCGCCTATCAATAACAGGCGAACCACAACACCTCTTCTTATGCTTATCAATAACGTAACACTCATCGGCAACCTTGGCTCTGATCTTACAATGCGTCTCACGAAGGCCGACCAAACCTTCGGTACGGTTAGTCTCGCCGTAAGCCGCACCTATTCTGACCATCAAGGCGACATCGTGAAAGACACCCAATGGTTCAAGCTCGTAGGCTGGGGACAGATCGCCGAACGTATGAACACTCGTCTAGGAAAAGGCGACCGCGTTCTTATAGAAGGCCGACTCTCTTGTAAGGTCTACGAGACGAAAGAAGGCGTCAAAAGAGACACCGTAGAAATCTACGTGACCAATTTCCAGCAGCTCGCCAAGGGAAAGGCTACTAAAGCAGCTAAAACGGTTCTCATGGCCGGACAAGCTCCTGCTGAAGCCATTGCTGCCTAACCAATATTCACAATACCCTATCGGATCTAATCGGCGCAGACGATTTGTCGCTGCACTTTTCAATCACATCTCGTGCACTGCCTGTGGTGGGTCCTGCAAATGCAGACTGCCCGGTTAGATCCGCTATCCTAATTTCTTTTCAGCGTCATCCCGTTGGAGCTGACGTAGGCGCGATCGAGGGACAGCGGCTGACACCTTCATCCCAAATCGCTTTTCCTCCACTGCGCCAGCTCGTTTCTCGCGACTCCCGTCGGAATGACGCTACTCTTTGACTTACATCGGTTTCACGTAACACTAAGATGTCCGAAACCCGATACCTGAAACCCTTAGTACCACCCTTTATGAAAAACTACGTCCAACTCATCGGCCACCTTGGTGCCGCACCAGAACTTCGCACAACTGCAACCGGCAAACAATCGGCGCGCTTCTCCGTAGCCACCAATAATTCCTACAAAAACGACAAAGGCGAACGCGTCGAGTCCACTACCTGGCACCGGATCATCGGCTGGAACCGCACAGCCGAAGCGATGGAAACCAAACTCGAAAAAGGCACCAAGGTCATGATCGAAGGTGCACTCCAATACCGCAACTTCGAAGACAAGGAAGGCGTCACCCGTAACTATACCGAGATTATCGCACAGCGCTTCTTGACGCTCTGATCGAGGTGACACTCCCCTAGCCTATCCCATGACACCTAAGCAGAGATCGAAATGCTGCTAGGCCGAATTACTTGCTTGCACGGTGAGCGAGAAATATGGCCAAATTGTGTAGACCTGCCCGAGTAGATTCATCTGCTCGGGCGCTACCTTCCCGCCAACATAGAACCTGCATAAGTTTTCTGATGCTGGCGAAATTGGGAGGATTTAGAGCTGATTCAGACAAAAGCGCAAGGTTTAGCTGGCTAAATCGAGCATTTTAACGAAAATCAGCCCCAAATCAGCCAATTTTTAGTCGAAATAGAATTGTTTGTCAGGTTCTCAACCCACTGCTATGAAGATCGCCGCTATCGTTGCCATGACACCTAATCGCGTAATTGGAGCCGACAACCAGATCCCCTGGTACCTCCCCGCAGATTTGAAGTATTTCAAGAAGGTAACCTCAGGCCACCCGATCATCATGGGCCGTAAGTGTTTCGAAAGCATCGGGCGACCGCTCCCAAAGCGCACCAACATCGTGCTTTCCAAAAACCCCTTCTTCATCGCTAGCGGCATCGTTCGTGCCCTCAGTCCTGAAGACGCCCTACTCGATGCGCAAGTCGCCGCCAAAGAAGCAAATACCGACACTATTTTCATTATCGGAGGTGCCGAGATCTACAAGCTCTTTTGGGAACAAACCGAGATCCTCTACCTCACCGAAGTCCACACAGACGCCGAAGGCGATGTCTACTTCCCCGAACTCAATGAGAACGAGTGGAAGTTGGTGAGCAGCGAGCATAAGGAGGCAGATGAGAAGAATATTTTCGCAGCTACGTATAAAGTGTACGAACGTAAAAGCTGATTCGGGATCTGAGATTTGAGATTTGAGACAGTAACGAAAAACAATTAATATTTGAATTAAAACCCTTGGTTTTGACTTCTATTCCTATGCCCATAACAAACACGACATCATGCACAATTATGAAAAACTAGACGTCTACAATAAAGCACTTGATCTAGCCGAGCAGGTTTACAAATACACAACTTCATTTCCAAGCGAAGAAAAATACGGTCTAAAGTCCCAACTCAGAAGGGCCGCCGTTAGTATCCCCTCAAATATTGCGGAAGGCTGTGGTAGAACGTCAAATCGAGAAACGGCTCATTTTCTTTCAATTGCCCTTGGCTCTCTCTTCGAAGTTGATACACAGTTAAGACTTGCAGCACGATTCAATTTCGGATCATCATGTCACTTGAGTGAACTTTTAATTGGACTAAGAAAGCAACTAATAACGTTCAGAAAATACTTAATCAAAATTGGTAAAAATTAAAACCGCTTAGCACAACATCCAGTGTCTCATATCTCAGATCCCACATCTCAAATCCATCCAAAATACCAAAACATGAAAGAAGCCTTCATCCACTATATCTGGCGCACCCGCCGTTTCAACCGCACCTCCCTCAATACAACAACGGGAAATACACTAGATATTCTTCAATTCGGCAACTACAACATTGGCGACGGACCCGACTTCTCGGAAGGGCGTATCAGACTCGGAGAAACCGTCTGGGCAGGACACATTGAAATGCACCTCAAGAGCTCTGACTGGCACCACCACCGACACCAATTTGACCCAGGATATGACAACGTTGTGCTGCACGTCGTATGGGAAGACGACGAACCTGTTCTCAATGCCAGAGGGAATGCATTGCCAACGTTAGTCCTCAAAGACCTCGTCGATCCTAGCCTCATCGATCGCTACGAAACACTCGCAGCAAACGAGCACGCCATCCCATGCGAAGATCGACTCTCAGAAGTGCCAGACCTCATTCTCAACGGCTGGATCGAACGCATGAACCTCCAGCGCCTAGAACGGAAAACCAACGAACTACATGACCTCCTCGCCAGTAAGCGAAGTGATTGGGACGCCGCGTTCTTTCACCAGTTAGCCCGCTGTCTCGGCTTGCCGCTCAATGCCGGCGCAATGGATCAACTCATGGAAAAGCTTCCGCTTTCAATCTTAGAGCGATACCGTGCCGACATCACCGCTCTTGAAGCCCTTTTACTCGGCGTCTCTGGATTTCTAGAAGAAGATTTCTTGGATGAATACCCACGTCAACTTCAACGGGAATTTCAGCACCTCGCCCACAAACACCAGCTCACTACCCTGCCCCGATCTGCTTGGAATTTCCGCGGACTAAGACCTGCCAGTTTCCCGATGATTCGACTTGCCCAATTGGCCGCAATCCTCCAAGCTGAACCCCGCCTTTTTACACGCGTACTGGAAGCGACCTCGGCCAAAGAACTACTCAACTTGCTCAACCACGAGCCGAGTCCATACTGGCAAACGCACTACCTCCTAGATCGACCAAGCAAACCACGTCGTAAGGTGATCGGCAAAGCTTCTGGACAAACGATCTTGATCAACGCTATCTCTCCATTTCTCTTTCTGTACGGAAGATTACAAGGCAAATCGGCCTTAGAAGATCGTTCATTAGCACTACTTGAAAGCCTTCCTGCAGAACGCAACCGCTACATCGATCAGTGGAAATCACTGGGGATTGTGGCAGAAAACGCAGCCGAGAGCCAGGCGCTTCTCACGCTGAGAGCCGACTATTGCCAGCCGCGGCGTTGCCTTGAATGCGCCATCGGCCATTGTCTACTCAAACGGCAACCAACGCAGTCTACGTTGGAAGTTAGAGAACCGCAGGTGCTGGCTGCTTAGTGAGACCTTTTTTGAACCGCAGCCAGATTCCGAAATGTCGTGCTAGTTCTCGCAAAGCGACCTACGGTCTTCGCGAAGGGGCAAAGTGCGTAGAGCCGAGACGCTCAAGCGATTCGCGTTGACCTATACAGCGCAAGGCGAGCGAGGCCGTTCTTTTGAATCGAAGAGTCGTCCCGCAATACTGCGGAACTGCGTTTAGGAGCAAAGTCAAGACAGATATTCATGACGCGGAGACGTTTAATCGTGCTTCTGAACTGCTTCATTATCCGCCAGCGAAGCGGTCCGACATCTGATATCCTAAATACCCAAATGAGCGTCCCAACCAGCCATCTCACATCCCAAATCTCAAATCTCACGTCTCATTTGACAACCCAAACAGGGTGAGACGCCTTTCTATGCAACTGTGCGTAAACGAATACTTAGCATACTCGCCGCTCCACTTGCGGCTATTTTCGGCTTGATCGTCGAGATTCGCCTGTTGCTTTACCGCTCAGGTGTACTCAAACGCTCCAGCTTCAGTATTCCAACCATCAGTGTCGGAAACCTATCTGTCGGTGGAGCTGGTAAGACACCGCACACCGAGTACCTCGTACGAACGCTCCAAGAGTACGTAAGCGTAGGCACACTGTCTCGAGGCTACGGACGTAAGACTTCGGGCTTTCGGATGGTTAGTGCGACCGACGTAGCACGAGATGTAGGTGACGAGCCACTTCAGCTCAAACGCAAATTCCCAGACGCAGCGATTACCGTCGGAGAAGATCGCGTGTTTGGTATATCGAATCTGCTTCAGTATTCTCCAGGCACCCAGACAGTCGTCCTTGATGATGCTTTTCAGAACCTTGCGGTAAAACCAGCAATCAACCTGCTGCTCACCGAGTATGATCGACCGTATTGGAAGGACTCGCTAATGCCGTCCGGTAGACTACGAGAATGGCGTACAGGCGCTGACCGTGCAGATGCAATCATCGTCACCAAATGCCCTGACGACCTCTCCCAAGAGCAACGACAAGACATCATCGACGCAATGGAGCCACGCCCTAACCAGCGGATCTTCTTTTCGAAATACGGATACGGTGAGCCATGGCTATTTCTCGACCCTCGTTACAGCACTCAACTAGGGCCAGACTGGGACGTACTACTTGTTACAGCCATTGCACGGGTAGACTATCTCAAACAATACCTCGAGGCACAAGTAGGAGAAGTGCACGATGTAGCCTTTGGCGACCATCACGATTTCACAAAGCGAGACATCGGTCGCATCAATAGACTCTTCAAAGAGATCGAGAATCCGAAAAAAATCATACTCACTACGGAGAAGGATGCGATGCGCCTTTATGCGCACGAAGCTTTCCTCCGAGAGAATAACCTTCCCATTTTCGCTTTGCCAGCCTTGGTACAGTTTCTACCAGAAGCACCCGGACGAGACTTCGATAGCTATATCAGGAATAAACTCCTAAGCTTTCGTGCCTAGCAATGCCTTGCATTGCTCCTGTCCTGCTAACCACTGGTTCGCAGGAATAATTGGCTATGCATCCGTGTAGCCTTGCATTGCTCCTGTCCTGCTAACCACTGGTTCGCAGGAATAATTGGGTAATGCATCGTGTAGCCTTGCATTGCTCCTGCCCCGCTAACCACCAGTGCGCAGGAAAGATAAAGTCGCACAAGAAGGTAGAGTGACGCGATGAAGTGAAGTCACCGCTCAAACGGAAAACATAGACCGCAAAAAAAAACCGGCACCCATTCCGAAGAATGAGTTGCCGGCAGCACTATGAAACACTATCGCTTAAGGGGAGAGATTAAAGAGCTACTAGGCGCCCTAACAATGCTTTCACTGAATTGCGGCTCTAATATCGGAACTTTTCCCAATACCTACCAGATAACGTAGAGGTGTTAGGAATGTTCCAGCCGCTTTATGACAAGTCTCAAACAGTCAAGGCTTTACAGAGGCGATTGTTTCCGATAAACCTCGCTTATTCTCCTCACAACGGACTTTCTAAGCCATTAACTGTGGATTAACCGCTTTGCGGTAGTCAAGAATGACTCACTATTTTCTTCTTTTAGCGGAATTTGTACCGCCCCGAAGAGGCTACGAATCATCTCAACACCAGCATATCCTTTCCAAAGTTGCTCGTCGAGTTTACCTGAATACAGCTCCTTTGCACGTTCAACCTCGGATTCATTTCCGCTCAAATACAAGTGGGCTGCAAAGACTCCAAAATCAAATTCTGGCGGTCCGGAAAAGCACGATTCAGGATCAATGACCAAGAGAGACTTTCGCTCATCTGTTGCAATACGAAAACTCCCAGGAGAGAAATCACCGTGCAAAAGAGTACCGCCCGCTTTCATATCCAGATAACGCTCTCCAAGTTCAGCCACACGCTTTTGAATGGACGGATCCAAGGTTTTGGCGAAAGCGGAAGAGCCCTGAAAAGGGAGCACAAACATCTGCTCATGGTTGAGCTTACGCATCCCTTTGTTCACGACTGGACGAACAGGCGGATTGAGCACAAAATGCGCGTGAAGCGTATTCAGATAGCCGACAAGAGCCGTAAGCAAGTCCTCTCCGCCGTTCACTTCGCGTGCAAGCGACTCACCTTTGTAAAGTCCACTCAGATCGTTTCCTTCATCAAAATCATGCACGACCATCACGTGATTGCCAGGGTCTTGGTGAATCAACTTTGGAGAAGCCTCAACCAGTTCAGGAACCCGAGAAACCATCTTCAAAAAACCTGCTTCTGCCCGAGATCGACTCACTGGCGCCACAATCGACGAATGCTGCTCGATCCAAGGTCTTGCTTGCTTCAAAATGACACGAGGGCCATGCGGCTGCAGCCCTTCGCCAAAATGAACACGAACCACATAGTCCATTTCGCCAATCGAAAGCGTCTCAATGCGATCTATCGTCGCACCTTTCTTCATTAGCCGCTTGCGAGGCATGATGCGCTGCTCAATCAAATACGCCTCAACCTGGTCAATGTCTTCACTAAGAAAAAAATGACTTGGCATTTCGGCCTCAAACCGCTCTCGGATACTGCTCATGTTGGTGAGGATACGAGAAAACGGGATATCTACGAATCACAGAGCCCAAATTCAGAGCTCATATCGCCATAAGCTGACGTGGTGAGAGCAATTGACTTGGATCCCGCCCCTCACCGAGTAGCGCATTTACACGACTGGCTTGTAATTCGGGCATCTCAACACTTGCAAACTTGCTCTTCAACAAGTAGTACTTCGGTTCGCGATCAAGTCTAAACTTCCCGTTCTCGGTCTTCTTGTAGGACTTTCGTGTTCCCGCTTTCGCCAAAACCTCTTCTGAAGTAGCCGCCACATTGTAGCGAATACGAACCACTTCATGTCCTTTTTGCCATCCTGCTTCGGTTGCTACAACACCTGCTTGCTTTCCAAAATAGGCCTCGCCAGACCAAAAGCACGCCGTTTGGAAGGTTGCAACAGCGGTTTTCTGCTCTGCTCCTTGATGTTGCTCATTGATGAGTTGGAGATACTTAGGCACTGGTAATTCGCTTCTTCGCAGTGCGCTCAGCATTCCTGAACTGAGCTGTGCGGCAGACCGAAAGTTGGGCATTCGATCAATCACGTTTTCTCCTTTCGCGTCCACGATCCGAACGACAGGGTTGTTCCACGATGGCTCACCATAGCGTTTCAACACCGCCGCATCCTTGCCTCCTTTGTTATTGAATACAGCCAAGGGCACGAACAAGTCTTCGATCGCCTCGACGAGCAAAGGCTCACTGAGAATGCTATTTCCGTAGGTCGTACAATTGCTACAACCAGGTACCTCTTGGAAGAGGATCAGCACAGGTTTTCCTGTCTTCTTCGCCTGTGCAAGTGCTTGATCATAGTCTCGCAACCACTCAACAGCACCAAGCTCCTCAGGCTGCTTAGGGCCTTCGTTGTGATCCAACGAAGCACGCAATCCCGCGCTTGCTGTGAGAGCGGAAGTCCCACCGCGCATCGAGGATCCTCGTGCTTCGCACTGGACTGAAAAACAAAGCGTAAGAAATGCGAAAACAAAGATTGAGCGGATCATAGCAGACTAACGCTGAAAGAAACCCATTTGATGTACCGACATACGTTTTTGTCCGCTCCTTGCCGAAGTTAGAGAAGAGGCTACCTTTGAAGATATTAGCCATATCTATTCGATTTGAAGCAAATATTCACCTATCTCATCGCCCTCGTGTGGGTTGTAAACGGCTTGTACTGCAAGGTGCTCAACCAGGTTCCTAGACATCAAGAAATCGTCGGGCGCATCCTAGGAGAAGAGTATGCGCCAACACTTACCATCCTCATTGGCATCTCTGAAATCGTCATGGCAGTCTGGGTTTTGACGAGGTATCGAAGTAGGCTCAGCGCACTGGCTCAAATCGGACTAGTCGCCACCATGAACATCATCGAAACGATACTCGTTCCTGACCTTCTTCTGTGGGGCCATGTCAATGCCTTCTTCGCACTTTGCTTCATTGGAGTAGTATACTATCATGAGTTCGTACTCGGCCAAAACAGTCCATCCTAATGGGCATTCCCAAGCATCCTTTCGCGGTCGAAGCCTTTTTCGAGCACTCGCTCGTACTCACCTTTGCAGTCCCAAAAGCGCAACTTGAAGGGATGATTCCCGATCGACTCGAACTCGACACGTTCAAGGATGAATGGGCTTTTATCGCAGTGGCGATGGTGCAGACTTCGGGACTTCGACCAGCTGGACTTCCAAAAATCTTCGGCAACAACTTCTTCCTCATTGGATACCGCATTTTCGTTCGTTACACCAACAAGGCAGGCAAGCGACTTCGCGGTTTGTACATCTTGAAATCAGAGACGGACAGCCGTAAAATGGAATTTCTAGGAAACCTGATGACCAACTATAAGTACACCACAACCGACATCACTGAAACCATCGAAGAAACTCGTCGGACGATTACTTCTAAAAAGTCCGACCTAAAAGTGGTCGCGACCATCAGCAAAATGGAGGCTACTCTACCCCACGGCACACCTTTCGAAACCTGGAAAGAGGCGCGTCGCTTTGCGGGCCCGCTACCGTTTACCTTTTCTTATAACACTGAAGAAGACAGCATGCTTGTCGTTCAAGGCTTGCGCCAAAACTGGACACCAAAACCCGTATCGATCGAAGCTTTCGAAGTAGGTTTTTTGACCTCCCTCAAACTCAAAGGTTTGCAACTTGCAAGCGGCTTTGAGGTGAGCCAGATACCCTACCGCTGGAAAAAAGGACTCGTAGAACGATGGAGCTAACACGAAAACCTTTCCAAGGAGTTTGGAATATCATTCGGTTCAACTGGCACTACTATGTAGCTTATGTAGTGGCACTTCTTGTTGCGTATCCAATCATGCTCGTCAGTCCATTTTGGCTGCAAGTACTGGGCCTCTGGGCGATTTGGAGCGCTTCCCTTAATGTGGTGATCACGCTTGTGGTCTCTTGGTACATCTATGACCAATCGAGCCTCTATTCGCTCAAATGGCTTGACGATGTTCCCGATGGCAGCACGGTACTCAACATCAATGCGGGCTTTGACGAAACGAGTGAGCTAATCGATCATCGCTACCCTAGCCTATCTCTTGAAATCTGCGATTTCTACGATCCCGAAAAGCATACCGAGGTCTCCATCAAACGTGCTCGTCAAGCGTATCCGCAGCATGCGAAGACCGTTTCTGTAGAAACTAATCACCTTCCTTTCGAAGATCAAACCTTCGAAGCTTGCGTCGCCATGCTTTCTGCTCACGAGATTCGTGACGAAACCGAGCGAATTGACTTTTTCAAGGAACTCAAGCGCGTGCTAACGCCAGAAGGCAAGATCTATGTGACCGAGCATCAGCGAGACATCGCTAACTTCCTCGTCTACTCTATGGGAGCGATGCACTTCCACTCTCCAAAAACATGGAAGGCAACTTTTCAAGCAGCTGGACTTGCCGTTGTCGAAAAAGCGAAAACCACTCCATTCGTCACCACCTATACCCTGTCGCATGGAACTCCACACTAGGATTGTAGGAATCATGCTTGTTGTGCTTGGACTCATGCACGTAGGCTTCCCAAGATATTTCCATTGGAAAAAAGACTTAGCTAGCCTCGAGCTCATCAATCGGGAGATGATGGTAGTCCACACCTTCTTCTTGGCGTTTTTCGTTGCAGGAATGGGAGCTGTCTGCATCTTTAATAGTGAGCAATTACTCAATACACCTTTCGGCAAAACGATCAGTCTGGCTTTTGCCGTATTCTGGACAGTCCGCTTACTTGTTCAGTTCTTTGGGTATTCCTCAGAACTGTGGCGCGGCAAGCGGTTTGAAACCATTATGCATGTGCTCTTCATTCTGCTGTGGAGCTATGTGAGTGGGGTGTTTTGGATGGTGTATTTGGGATATATGATCTAAATAATCTAGTTTTAGAAAAAGACAGCTAAAGCTCTAGTTCGACCGTAGTTGAGACCCCACCAACACCTTACCTTAGAAATATAGCCAAAGCTAAACAGCACCAAATCAACCTTTCTGGCTGTAGCGCGGCATCTGAGCTCAGCTCAGGCGCTACAAAATAGAAGTAGCTAGATCAAAGAAGCACCACGATATACCACCACAAATAGAAGTCTACGCGTAGAGGTGCTTTGCTCTTAAGCTTAACGACTTGTCGTAAGATTTACTCCTAACTCCCCTCTAACGCCTCCCTCAATATCGTAATCGGATGCACCGCCTCCCTTTGCGTACCCACCTTAATCTGATGACGGCAACTCGTACCGACAGCAGCGATCACTGTGGTTTCTGGGGTATCGCGTACCGATGGGAACAATACCTGCTCACCTACTGCCATACTGACTTCAAAGTGCTCCTTCTCGTAGCCAAATGATCCTGCCATGCCACAGCAACCTGACGGAATTAACTCTACGTGGTAATTCGCTGGAAGGTCAAGGTAGGCTAGGGTAGAGGCGACACCAGACAGCGCCTTTTGATGGCAATGTCCGTGGACTTTGACCAGCTTTTGCTCTTTGGTAAAGTCTTCACTAGTAATTCGACCGGCCTCAATCTCAGCAGCTAGAAACTCATCCAATAGGAAGACGTTTTTCGCCAACGCTTTGGCCTTCGTTCCGTCACCGACTAAGCGTGGATACTCATCACGGAATGTGAGGATTGCCGATGGCTCGATTCCGATGAGTGGAAGGTCTGTAGTCACTAGCGTTCCAAACGTGTCAACGTTCTTGATTGCAACTTCTCGGGCTTCTTCTAGGAAGCCTTTCGAGATAAACGCTCGACCGCTGATCGCATGCTCTACCACACGAACACCATAGCCAAGCTTAGTGAGTACATGGATTGCGTCGATACCGATGTTCGCGTCTAACTGATCTGTAAACTCATCGATGAAGAGGTAGACCTCTCGCTTTGGTTGCTTCGGCTGTAGATCTTCTATGTTTTGCATGCACCAACTACGTAGTGATTGATCACTCAATAAAGGTAATTCATGTGCTTGAGCAACGCCCATCATGGATTTGAGCCAACCTGAGGTGAGCTTGTTCTTGAACACGAAATTGGTGAGTCCCGTACTGATGCGACCCAGCTTATTGAGGCGATCGTTATTAGCGAAGAGCTTACTGCGCAGCGAAGCACCATTGGCCTTTTGATACTGATACAAGAACTCCGCCTTGAGGGTAGCGACATCGACGGTTGAAGGGCATTCGCTGCTGCAGCCTTTACAGCTGAGACACAAATCAAAGACCTCTTTCAATTCCTCAGAATCGAATTTATTGACCTTCTCAGAGTTGGTTAGAATCTCGCGTAACGCATTTGCACGTCCACGGGTAGAGTCCTTTTCTTGGTTGGTCGCGTGGTAACTCGGACACATCGTACCACCAGCTGTGGCAGGCTTTAAGCAGGCACCGGCACCGTTGCACTTCTCGGCAAGTCGCAGCACACCTTCCGTGTCTGAGAAGTTAAAGAGCGTCTCAATCTCAGGCTCATCCCGATCGATCTCGTAGCGCAGTTGCTCGTCCATCGCGTAGGCGTCAACGATCTTACCTGGGTTGAATATGCCTTTAGGGTCGAACGCCTGCTTGATACGCTCCATGAGCGCAAAGTTCTCTTCTCCCACGATTAGTGAGATGTATGGTGCACGAACAATGCCGTCCCCATGCTCACCACTCATTGATCCGCCATAGCGTCTCACCAGGTGCGCCGTCTCTGTTGTGATCTGACGGAAGCGATCTACGTCTTCTTGTTTCTTTAGGTTGAGGATCGGACGCAAGTGCAATTCACCTGCTCCAGCGTGTGCGTAGTACACAGGCTTTTCCTCGTACTTCTCCATGAGTGCCGAGAAGTCTTGGATGTAATCGGCCAAGTCGGGTAGTGCTACCGCGGTATCCTCGATACATGCAACGGCCTTCTTATCGCCAACCATGTTGCCGAGGATTCCGAGTCCAGCTGCACGAAGCTCAAGTGCTTGGTCTATTGAATTACCCGTCAACCTAGGCGAATCATACGATTGACCAGCTTTCTGAATCGACGTAAGTAATCGCTCACCTTGTTCTTGTAATTCCTTTTCAGAATGTGCACGTAACTCCAACATCAAGATCGCAGCAGGATCGCCAGAGATAAAGTGACGGTTCTTGGTTTGCTCAGGATTGCCGAGTGTCAGATCAAGGATGGTCTTATCGAGCATCTCACAGGTATACAGCTCATGCTCCATTGCTGGAACGACCATACGCAGGCAATCTTGGATGCTCGTAAAATGAGGAACAACCATCATCGCGTAGGGTGGTGGTAGATCATCAAGTTGAAGCGTAATCTCAGTCGTAAACGCCAAGGTGCCTTCACTTCCACAGAGCAACTTACCGGCATTGAATGCAATGCCAGCATCCTCACCCGAGAGCGCATCTGCATCGAGCAAAGTGTCGATTGCATAGCCCGTATTTCGTCGCTTGATCTCCGCTTTTGGAAAGTCGTCGACGATCCGTTTGCGAACAATCGGATCAGATAATTCACGCTCCAGCAAACGATAAATATTGCCGCGAAGACCTGTGTTTGTTACGTTTTGGCGAAAGCGGGAAATACTCTCTTCGCCAAACGTTGTAACACTCCCATCTGCAAGAACGACCGTCATCGACTTCACCTTGTCGCGGGTATGCCCGTAGCGAATAGAAGTTGACCCCGAGCTGTTGTTACCTACCATTCCACCGACCATACAGCGATTCGATGTTGACGTATTCGGGCCAAAAAAGAGCTTATGCTTCCGCAAAAACCGGTTTAGCTCATCACGGATCACACCTGGCTGTACCGTCACTGTTTTCGCCTTTACATCAACAGAAACGATTTCGGTAAAGTGCTTGGAGACATCAACGACAAGACCGTCGCCGACACATTGGCCAGCAAGCGAAGTGCCAGCGGTACGTGGGATGAGACCTATTTCGTGTTTTGCAGCAAAGGCGATAATGGCTTGAAGGTCTTGCGTGTGCTTAGGAAACGCAACGCCCAGCGGAATGCGGCGATACACTGATGCATCGGTTGAGTATAAGGTCTTACTCAGTTCATCTAATCGCAGCTCTCCTTCGAGCGTTCGACTTAACTGATCAAAAGGTATGGGGGTCTTTGAACTATGCGCTGTCATTGGTCACAATGTACTTTAGCGCCTGTTAGTGTATGCGCAAGGACGTGCATCTTCGTGCAACATTTAGCCAACCTATATGCATCCCAAAAACCGTTATCAAGGCTTTTACGAATTGGACCGCCTAAGCAAGGTTGTGCCTGAGCTAAGCCAATACATGATCGAGGCACCTCATGGAGGAATGACGCTTGATTTTACGCAACCTGATACAGTACGCCAGCTCAACAAAGCCCTACTTCTAGCTGATTTTGGACTACAATTTTGGGACATTCCTAAAGGCAACCTTGTACCAGGTGTTCCAGGAAGGCTTGACTACATCCATGTGATCAAGGATCTCCTTGGAGAGCTTCCGAAGGAGAAACAAAGCAAAAAGGTGAGAGGACTTGACATCGGCACAGGCGCCTCGTTGATCTATCCGATTCTAGGTTCGGGTAGCTACGGTTGGTCTTTCGCTGCTAGCGACGTGGACAGTGTAGCCTTGCGAGGCGCAGAAGCGATCGCCAAGTTCAATAAGCGCTTGAACGGTAAAATCGAACTGCGCAAACAAGACGACCTCGCTAGTGTTTTCCAAGGCATTATTCGACCAAACGACGAGTTTGCCTTCACCATGTGCAATCCTCCCTTTTTCGAATCTGCTGCTGCCGCCAAGCAAGCATCAGATTTGAAGTGGAAACACTTAGGCAAGATTGAAAAGGAAGGCTTCAGCTTTGGAGGCCAGTCCAACGAATTATGGACCAAGGGTGGCGAGTCCGCCTTCTTGCGACGCATGATCTCTGAGTCAAGCCGCTTTGCTAAGCAAGTTGGTTGGTTTACGACCCTCGTCTCCCAAAAAGGCTACCTCAAGGTTGCAGACGTCAGCTTCCGCCAATACAAACCAGCCGAGAAGAAGGTGATTGAGTTAGTGGCTGGTAATAAGATTAGAAGGGTGTTGGCGTGGCGGTTTTGATAGAGCGCGAATCTCGAAAACCCCAATGTCAACCGCGGAGAGCACCGAGGACACGGAGCGAAGCACAGAGCAGGACGGCGTGTAGCTCCGTGCCTTTCCTCCGTGGTCTCAGTGCACTCCGTGGTTAAAATACCGCTCGGGCAAGTCCTTACAACTCCATTGGAATCCCCTACAACTTCGTCTTCACGAAGTCGAGGTACTTCACGTCGTCTTCCTCGAAGAGTTCAGCACCTTGTAACTCGTATGCATGCTTCAATTCTTCGGCTGCAGCGTCCATGTCCTCAAGCTCAAAATGAGTCTGACCTAAACGGAGATGTAAGAAAGGATTGTCTTGTCCTCCGTGCCCTGTAATCGCCTCCGAAAAGGTGGTTTTGGCGGAAGCAAAATCTCTTGACAAAAAGTGTGAATCACCGATCGCGGCATAGATCCAAAGCGCTGCTTCCCAATCACTTTTCGGTGCAGGTAGCAAGTCCAACGCATTCTGATACAGCTTCAACGCTTCATCAAATACACCATTGGATGCGAGTTCGTCACCGCGCTCACAAAGGCGTGCAATTTGACGGTGGGTATCTTCAGATAGTTCTGCCATGGGGGCGAAGGTAATGCGCCATCTGGTTCGCCGCCTTTGAGCTCACAGGGAGACTATTTCTCTTGAAACACACGAATGTAGTCGACGTGCATTTGCTGAGGGAACGTCGTCGTAGCATCTGGAACTCCTGGCCATTGGCCTCCAACCGCGACATTGAAAATCATGAAAAATTCCTTGTTGAACGGCCATGCTGCGGGACTTACCTGCGAAGGGCTTAGTATGTTATATAGTTCGCCGTCTAACAGCCATTGGATCTTATCGCGCTCCCATACAAGTGAGAATACGTGGAATTCGTCCGCGAATGTGTCATCACCGTCCAAGTCTTTGCTCCTACCCAAATACCTGCGTTCACTAGCAGAAGCTCCAAAGTGAGCTGTTCCATGAACAACTCCTGGTTCGTGCCCTACTAGCTCCATAATGTCGATTTCACCGCAAGCGGGCCAACCGACGTCGTCAATATTTGCTCCTAGCATCCAAAGCGCTGGCCATAATCCCTGGCCTTGCGGCATTGCTGCACGAATATCGATACGTCCAAATTGGAACTCAACCTTGTCCTTCGAAATAATTCGAGATGACGTATAGAATTTACTTCCAAAGTTTTCCTTCTTCGCAGTGATGACCAAGTTGCCACCTTCCATTGTGGTATTTTCTTCACGGTAATACTGCAGTTCGCTGTTTCCCCAGCCATTATTGCCATTACCCAATTCCCAGGTCCATTCGGCAGATTCCAGCTCGTTGGCGATGAACTCATTTGACCAGAGTAGGTCCATTTCTGGGTAAGCAATAGCTGAACGATAACCATCATTCGGCGCACTGCTACTTACAGATCTTGCATCATCATCTTTCACCGTAATCGTGATGCTTTCTGCAGGAAGAGTCGCGTTTACCGGATCAGAGAGTCGTATCGTAAAGTCTTCATCACCTTCAGGAGTATCATCCCCGATAATGGTAAAATTTATCTCCTGTTCAGTATCATCTCCGTCAAAAACGAGGATACCATCTATTTCTCCTGAAAAATCCTCATCGACTGTAGCAGATCCATTTTCTATGGAATAGCCAACTTCCACTAGCCCTATTGACGTTCCTGTCAACTGCACGGCTATTGAGACACTTGACGTATTGTCGTCGCCTTCGATAAATCTTGCATTTTCGATTAGGAGCTGGGGTAGGACAACTGGCTGCTCTATAGCTGCCGGCTCATCATCGTTACAGCTTACTGTGAAAATTGCAGCAAGTGCAAAGGCAAAAAGGCAAATTTTCTGGTTTCTCACGGTTATAATTTATTGACTCTTCTAAATTAGAACAACTTACGAGTAATGATGCTAAACACGGTCTAACGTCTTTGATTTAGACATCATGCTATAGTAAGTATGAGATCCAGAGTTTGTTTGGCTTGCCGCCTGTTCGAATCTCCTAGCTTGACTTACCCGTCCGGTTTTCGCCTGTTAGGTCGGCATGACGAATTCGCGAGGTCGGAGCATTGTTTTCAAAAAATTACTCGTTCAGTTTTACAGCTTTCGCCAAAACCTATATTCCTCATCAAACCAAGTTTGGAGCTTCGTCTCGATCACCAGACTGCAAGTTTCATGTTTACGTTTTCGCGGAAGCAAAAATCACTGCTTATGGGAAACTTCCTATCCTTCATGGGAATTGCGCGATACAACTACAAATGACCGAATAGTTTGGCTTTCTCATCACACACACGAGAAATGAAAACAACGTTACAATATGCGGGCGCACTGCTCGCAATCTGCATTTTTGCAACCGCGCAAGCGCAAACCTTGCAACCCTACCACTTCTACAATTTTGAAGGAGACGTAAGAATAGATCAAGGATCAGCGGGAACAATGTTGCAGCCTGAAGGGCAACCTTTTCAGACGACAGATCGCTTCGGTGGTGAATTTAAAGCGCTAAATACAAGCCAAGCGAACGTCTTCATTCAAGACGGCACAGCGTTTCAAGGCTCTTTTACAGTGTCTGTTTGGTATCGAGCAACAGGTAGCCAAAATCCACCTTATGCAGGCTTTTGGGGTATCGAGGATCCGACCAACTCACCCGGCATTACTGATTACGGAATGCATTCTAACTTCGGCGCCAACCAGATGGAATTTGAAGGTGGAGGTCGTAAAATGATTGTTCCTGGTTCGCCGCTCGAATACGATCAATGGAAACGCGTAACGTGTGTGCAAGACACTTCGGCGAAGACCCGCAAGATTTACGTGAATGGCGTTGATCAAGGTGGAGACAGCATCTCGAATTATGACTACTTCCCGCCAGAATTGGATGCAAAAGTCGTATTCGGGAGAAAATCAGGCTCGCCTGCGTCATACCGTCTATATGGATCGATCGATGACGTACAGGTGTTCGACCGAGCATTGAGTGCCGTGCAAATTGACAGCTCCTACCGTGCTGATGCAGATTTGATTGCACCTTCTGCCCCATCCAATTTGCGTGTAACCTACGTAGGTGCACCAGTCGACCAAATCGTCTTACAATGGGACCTTTCAACAGACGATAGTGGCATTGAGAAATACACGGTTTTTCTGGATGATGCCTCACTTGGCGATGTTCAGCCGAATGGACCTTCACGTGGAATCGCGAATCCAGGCCTCGACACCGGAGATGTCTTGGTCTATAAAATCGTTTCGAAAGACTGGACAGGTAATGTTTCTGATACCGCTACCATTTCGTGGACGTTTGGAGGAAATGTGAGTTCTACGCAGTCTCTTTCCGCAGCCAAGTTGAGCATTAGCCCAAATCCTGTTCGCTCAGATGTCGTTTATGTTCGTGGCCTCAGTGAGGCAACACAACTCGATCTTTACAGTGCAACTGGACAACTCATTGAGCGCTTTGACGGCCTAGGCGCTGACGCATCTTTAGATTTTGCAGGCTTACCGAAAGGCATGTATGTACTCCGGTTTTACTCGCCTGCCTTTGGTGTAGTGAGTCGAAGATTGGTGCGGCAGTAGCGCTCCATACGTTAACACAGATCATGCATTAGACAAATTCTCAAAGGCATTTTCTCGAAGGGCTGAAGCCCTTGCTTGGCGCTTTTTATACGCACAGGACCCGAAATGGCCCGCGCGGAGCACGGAAGCCTCCATTTCGGACAGCGCCGCAGGCTTTTTCAACGCCGTAGGCAAAAATGGCGCGAGCTGCGCTCGCGCCATTTTTTACTCTTCTTCCCCCGGATACCTAGTCTCGCCTTTATACGGCTGCTTCGAAAAGGTCAAGCCCTTTGGATCAACATCGACGTAGATCGTATCGCCAGACACGAACTTGCTCGCCAACAACTCTTTCGAGAGCTTGTCAACCAACTCGTTTTGCAATACACGTCGCATCGGACGTGCACCGAAGGCAGGCTCGTAGCCGAGCTCGCCCATGAACGTGAGCGCATTGCCACTCACTTTCATCACCATGCCCTGCTTGTTGAGCATCTGGTCTATACCGCGAAGCATCAACTTCGCAATTTGCTTAATCTCGTTGCGATCCAACGGTAGGAAGACTACCCGATCATCGATACGGTTGAGGAACTCCGGACGGACGTTCTGCTTCAACTGCTCGAGTACTTCGAGCTTGGTCGTTTCGATGATCTCAGTGCGCTTTCCTTCTCCGGCAACCGCGAGGTCTTCGAAGTTTTCTAGGATGATACTCGCTCCAATGTTGGAGGTCATGATCACAATCGTGTTCTTGAAGTTAGCGACACGACCTTTGTTATCGGTGAGGCGACCTTCGTCAAGTACTTGAAGCAAGATGTTGAACGTATCCGGGTGCGCCTTCTCAATCTCGTCGAGAAGGACAATGCTATACGGCTTACGACGAACGGCTTCCGTCAATTGACCGCCTTCGTCATAACCGACATAGCCTGGAGGGGCTCCGACCAATCGACTCACCGAGTGGCGCTCAGAGTACTCACTCATGTCGATACGCGTAATCGCCGTCGGATCATTGAAGAGGATATCTGCGAGTGCTTTCGCAAGCTCGGTCTTACCCACTCCTGTTGGTCCGAGGAACATAAATGATCCTAACGGGCGATCCTCGTCCTGCAAACCTGCACGACTTCGACGCACCGCATCTGCGACTGCTTCTACGGCTTCGTTCTGACCGATGACACGCTTGTGCAACTCATCCTCAAGCTTCAGAAGCTTCTCTTTTTCGGACTGTAGCATCTTCGCCACAGGAATGCCCGTCATGCGTGCAACCGTGTCGGCTATGTCTTCTGCGGTTACCTGCTCACGTGTGTAACGCTTATCTGCTGGTAGATCGTCCAAACGCTTCTCCTCGTTTTCGAGCATCGAGTTCTTCTCCGTCAATTCACCGTATCGGATACGTGCAACGGTCGCAAAGTCACCATCTCGCTCAGCCTTTTCAGCTTCCTGTTCGAGACCTTCGATCTGCTCACGGAGCTTGTTGATCTCATCGACGATATCTTTCTCTTGCTGCCACGTCGCTGTCACCGAATCAAGCTGCTGCTTCGCATTAGCAAGATCTTCCTCTAGCACCTTGAGCTTGTGGGTATCGTTTTCACGCTTCAACGCTTCACGCTCAATTTCGAGCTGACGCACTTTACGCTGCTGCTCATCAACTTCATCAGGGACAGAATCTAGTTCCAAGCGGAGTTTTGCCGAAGCCTCATCGATAAGGTCGATCGCCTTATCTGGTAGTGAGCGCTCAGTCACATATCGGTGACTCAATTGCGCTGCAGCCACAAGAGCTTCATCGAGGATTTCTACCTTATGGTAGACCTCATATCGCTCTTGCAATCCACGTAGAATCGAGATTGTATCCTCAACGTTTGGTTCGTCAATGACTACGGTCTGGAATCGACGCACCAGCGCCTTATCGTTCTCGAAGTATTTCTGGTACTCGTCGGTTGTTGTAGCACCGACTGTACGCAGCTCACCACGCGCAAGCGCTGGTTTGAGGATGTTGGCTGCATCCATTGCGCCATTGCCACCACCTGCGCCGATAAGCGTGTGAATCTCATCAATGAAAAGGATCACTTCGCCTTCTGAAGCGGTCACTTCTTCGATAACGCCCTTGAGGCGCTCCTCGAACTCTCCTTTGAATTTCGCACCCGCAATAAGCGCAGCGATATCAAGCGAGAAGATCTTCTTGGTCTTCAGGTTTTCAGGAACGTCCTGCTTTACGATCCTCCAAGCGATACCTTCTACAATGGCGGTTTTACCGACACCAGGTTCGCCGATAAGAATCGGATTGTTCTTTTTACGACGACTTAGGATGTGCAGCGTCCTACGGATCTCCTCGTCGCGACCGATGATCGGATCGAGCTTACCCATCTCTGCGCGCTCGTTGAGATTGACGGCAAACTTGTTGAGCGCATTGTAGGCATCGTCAGCGCTTTGCGTGTTGACGGTACGTCCTTTTCGCAACTCAGCAATCGCGGCCTCCAGTGCTTTCGGCGAAGCGCCCTGGTCTTGGAGCAAACGAGCGGCTTTGTCTTTTCCTTTGGCGATACCGTAGAGTAAAGCCTCAAGACTTACGTACTCGTCACCAAGGGTTTTAGCGAAAGCTGCAGCCTTATCTAAGGCAGTCTTAAAGTCCGGGGTAGGGTAGGGACTGCTGCCTCCTTCGACCTTCGGGAATGTTTCTAAAATCTCCTCCAGTCGAGCATTGATCGCTCCGATGTTCGCTCCCGCTTTTCCAAGCAAGAAGCCAGAAACACTTTCATCCGTCACCAAAGCAGCAGCCAGCAAATGCGCTGTATCGACTGCCTGTTGGCCTCGGCTTTCGGCGAGTTGCGTCGCTTTCTGAAGCGTCTGTTGACTCTTTATCGTCAGGTTATCTTGTGTCATCGTGCGTACTTGGTCAGGAAAAGAGGTCGTCGAATAGCACTCAGGAAATCACCTAAAATGCCCTCAACATTAGAATAACCTTCAAATCCAGTACCATGAGCAAGATCACGACTCTTGGGCAGGTTTTGCCGAAAGGTGCATGGCTTTTTGTCAGTAAGCTTTCGCCAAAACCTGACACACTGTCTCTAATACTAGTCGAGACGCGGTCCTGCGAACCACTGGTTCGCAGGGATCTAGTGATTTAGGGACGCAGGGATGCAGGGATGCTTGTCTGCAGGCATGAAGCAAGTTACCCATACCAAAAGCTACACTCCGAAAACCTTCGCTGCCAACTCAGGACAAGCAATCACCAACTTCATGTTGAGGCCCTCCCCTTCAGTGTACATCAGACCGTCTTCAAGCGCTGCTCGCGGAAACCGCAAATCGATACCTTCAGCAGCAGCACGCATCATGACTAGCTCTTTAAGCGCAGAAGGGTTGTAGGTGAACTCTTGCTCTATCTCAATTCCGTGTTCCTTCGCCTCTTCTTCTATACGCGCTGGACTTCCGTAGAGCTCTTGGCTCAACTCGTGGATGTCGACCACTTTGCTCGGATTAGCGCGCACGTGCTCGTAGGCTTTTTCAAACGTTTCAGCCTTGGTTGCCACTTCGCCCGTCTCCTCGTTCATTGGCATTTCGATACTCTCGAGCAAGTCTTGAAGACTCGAGGTCATCTGCTTACTGCTCATGGTTTCTTGTACACCGATCCAATCAGAAAAATAAGCGCTCACTTCGTTTTCGGACTTGTGCGTCAATTCGAGGTAAGTGCCTGCTCCTTGGCGAAAACTGCCTACGTCGATGCGGCAAGCCATTGCCAAGTTTTTCGTATCGAGGTGAAAGACCGGCTCGACTTCAAAGCCGCGTGATTCTTTGCGGAAGATCTGACCGACCGTGTTTCGCAAGAGGAACACTCCGTGACGGTGACCTTCAGCATCGTTGTATGCGCACATCATGAGGTAACCACCCTTCGCTCCAGGTTTGCCTTGGATGACGGTTTCTAAATGTCCAACGACTTGACGAGAGTATTCTAAGAACCCTTCGTCGCTCTGAACACCTTGTACGTAATCTTCAAACTTCTGGGGGAAGAGCTTCCCTGGGCTGTCGTCAAATCGCGCATTCACCAATCGGTTTCCGCTAAAACCCTTCGCCAATTGCTCTACCAAGGCTGTCGTGTCCTCAGAGATCTCGAGTAAGAACTCAGAGTAAAAGGCTTCGGCCGAAGATTCGCCCGCTTCCTTGATAATTTCATGGACTACGCAGTGTGTCAAGTTCATGCGACAAACCTACGAGAGCGACCGTTCAATTCATCGTTGACATTACAAGGAAATATCAACTATTGATAACCTTTGGACAGCCTCACCTTTGCGAGCGGTTTCCTGAACTTGTTGAAGGACCGCGGATCTTTCAACTGCATTCGTTCCTCATTTCGTTCAAGAAACCGCTCTGATGGTTTCTGCTACTCCACCTTCAACCAACAATGTGCCCCCCGCTTCGTTGATTTGCACGAACCTTGCAGCAACAGCTCAAGTTTGCCCAGCAAACAAGAACTGTTACTGAACCTTGAACCTATTCTCCTATCAAACACGCTGACCACTTCGACCACCTTCTCGACCTTCTTGAAATGGAGCTCGATGCCGACCGCAAACGGTTTAGAACGGAAATTCAAGCACTACCCTTAAAGGAGCGAGTACGAAGAGGTTTTACCTGGACGCCCGTTCAGGTTGTAAAATCAGGATTCATGGTAGGCGAACGCGCCTATGTTGTGCTGGAGCGAGCCCAAGGTCGTCGACGCGATTCTTCGCTAAAATCGGGCAGTCCGGTGCGCTATTACACCACCGTCGCTGGTGTTGAGCGACCAGAAGTAAGCGGAGTCGTACACTGGATCAAGGACACCCAAATGCAAGTGGTGCTGAGCGGTCGCCAAATCCCGAGTTGGTCTGATATCAACGGACAAGCTGTCGATTTAGAATTTGATGAGAACAGCTACAAGGAAATGCGCATCGCCCTCGAGCGCGCTAAGTTTTCAAAAGGTCGACACAAAGAGCTTACCTATATTCTCACAGGCGAACAGTACCCTACCTATCGCCCTACTGAGCGCTTGCTAACTCCCGTTTCTGAAGTCGGCAAACTCAATACATCCCAGCGCGATGCATTAAAGCTTATTGCTGCCGCCGAAGATCTAGCGATCATTCACGGACCTCCTGGAACGGGCAAGACCACTACCCTCGTTTCGGCTATCCAGCGCATCTGTCAAAAAGAACGTCAAGTGCTCGTATGTGCGCCGAGTAACACGGCCGTCGATCTGCTAGCTGAGCGACTTCATCAAGTTGGCTTGCGGGTCGTACGTACGGGACACATCAGCCGAGTCAGTGAAAACCTGCTCGACCTTACGCTCGACCAACAGGTAAACGAACACCCGGACCACAAACAGATTAGAAAAATCAAGCTTGAAGCGGCTCAAATCCGCAAACAAGCAAGCACTTTCAAGCGGTCGTTTACCCGAAACGATAGAAAAGAACGCAGCCACGCCTTCAAGCAAGCAGGCGAACTTGACGGTTGGGCACGAACGCTCGAAAGCCGCATTCTTGGTGAAGTTTTGGACGCTGCACAGGTCGTTTGCTGTACGCTAACCGGAGCGGGCGCTCAGTTTATGCGCGATCGCACGTTCTCTACCCTAGTCGTCGACGAGGCTGCTCAAGCGCTCGAACCAGCCATGTGGATTCCACTGCAACGGGCCAAGCGACTCATCATGGCTGGTGATCCATTTCAGCTACCACCAACCGTTAAGAGTAACGAAGCACAGCGTGCAGGTCTTGGCGTTACGATGATGGAACGGTTGCTTCCTCTTTTCACGCAAGCAAGTACATTACTCAGCGTACAATATCGAATGCACGCCGCGATTATGGGCTTTAGCAACGACTACTTCTACGGAGGTAAGCTCGAAGCGCACGAAAGCAACGAGGCGCGTGGACTAGACATTGAAGATGAGCCAGCCGTGCGCTTTATTGATACCGCAGGTACAGGGTTTGACGAGCAAAAGAACCCGGAAACAAACAGTCGTTTCAACCCCGACGAATTCCTTTTATTGACGACCTACCTGTATGGATACCGGCATCAATTTTCGCTAGCTCCTCCTACCGTCATCGAAGAGGATAGACCACCAGAAGCAATTCCAGCAATACTGCCGACTTGGCCAACCATCGCTTTGATCTCGCCCTACCGCGAGCAGGTAGAACAAATGCGCAACGAGATCAAAGAAGATCCGCTTCTTTCAAAGTTGGACATCGTCGTTCATACCATTGACGGCTTTCAAGGACAGGAGCGCGACTGGGTCATTTTAAGCCTTGTCCGAAGCAATCCGAACAGCGAAATTGGTTTCCTTAAGGACTATCGCCGCATGAATGTGGCCATGACACGTGCTCGCAAACAGCTCGTGGTGATTGGAGATTCAGCGACTATCGGAGCGGACCCGTTTTACGGTGCATTTCTGGACTATGTCGACGCCAACGGGCACTACGCGAGTGCGTTCGAATACATGCAAAGTACCTAGGTCCTGTATCTGAGCCTGACCTTTGTTGTCTAGGTGACGACAGTCCAGGATCTCGCTGCTACCTTTGTATACGGTCGACAGCTTTTTCAGCGTTACCGACTAATATTCGGACCTCATCTATGCAGCACGTATTCGCCTCTTTTTTTAGCCTCTTGCGGCAAAACCAACTCCTCGTTTGCTTACTACTTGTAGCAGGTTTTGGCGAAAGCATACATGCGCAAAACGTTGCTATTGGAGAATGGCAGACGCACCTAGCGTATCCACGCGCCATTGACGTGAGTAGTTGTGAAGCCTTTACGGTGTACGCAACTACCGAAGCGATCGTGTACCAATACCACGACCGCCAGGAGAATCAAAAGCTGGACAAAGTCAACGCCCTTTCTCAAGCTAACCCGGCATTCGTAGCCTGTAACCCTTACAAAGAGGGCCAAGTAATCGTCCTCTATGAAGACGGAGCTATAGATATTCTAGAAGATGAAAAGGTAGTTCACTACATCACTGCAATTGCAGATGCGACTATTATCGGACGCAGAGGTATGCGAGAGATCAGCTTCGCTGCAGAAAATTTGGCTTTCATTTCTACTGATTTCGGATATCTACTACTTGATCCTGTTCAAGGTGTACTTCCAGAAACAGTGCGAACAAGCTCACCTATTAATGATGTCGCTGTGCTTGGCGCTGACCTGTATCTCGCAACAGATCAAGGTGTGTTGATGCTTCCTGATTTCAGAATTCAATCTACCCTAGTCGACACCACTCAGTATCAAAACTTAAGTCTAGGTATCCTCAATACAGGGACCGAGAAAGCCTTCTGTATCGAAGAATGGAAGGACGAGATTTACGTTGGTTTTAATGATAAAGCATTCATTCTCTCTAGTAGAGGTACGGCAGTTGAACAGCCGATTAGTGGACTCTGTGCGGATATTGTAGACATCACCGCAGGCCCTAACAACCTTATTTTAAGCATCTCTGGTTGTGGAGGTATCAAACGTGTCAGGACTTCTTCGACAGGTCGAACCTTCACCTCTCTAGACAACACCTGTCTTGGTTCTGCCTTGTTTAGTGCTGTTGAAGCTCCCAACGGACGTATATCTATTGCAGGAAGTGGATCAACTGGCTTTCTCTATTATGACGAAGTGGATGGAAGGTGCAGGACTGTTGAAGGAATCAATGGACCTTCTACCAGCGACGTCTTTGACATCGATATTCTTGACGGAGTTGTGGCCGTGGCGGCCGGAGGAATAAGTGATCAATCTGGCTATACAGGAAACTATAACGGTGTTTTTCTCTACCAAGATGGAGTCTGGAACACATTCAATAATACGAGTCGCGATATTTTCTCTAATCCCGATGCAACCCAGAGTCCTGCAGATATCTCGACGGTCTCGATTGTCGACGGACAAAAGATTTTTGCGGGAGCTTTTTATGAAGGGCTGGTCTTTTTAGACTTGGCAGACGAATCGCAGGACATCATTTATGATGAGCGAAATTCATCACTTCGCACACACCTAGGTGACCCGCTACGCACCCGTATTGCGGGTTCGACCTTCGACAAAGACGGCAACCTTTGGGTAAGCAACTTTGGAGCTGAACGAGCACTCAGTGTTCGCACACCAGAAGGTGAATGGACATCTTTTAGCATGGCCAGCTGCAACGGTGGAACCTTTTTACGTGCAATCGAAGTAGACCCCAATACAGGTATCGCCTGGGTCCACACGACCAATGGAGTCATCGCGTATGACACGAAAGGAACATTCAGCGACACCTCAGATGATGAATGTCGCACGTTTACTAAGGATGACGGCCTGCCTACTGCTGATGTAAAGAGCATGATTCGCGATCGTGATGGTGTCATTTGGGTGGGGACCAGTAACGGTATTGCTTTGATTAGCTGCACGGGTAATCCTTTCAGTTCAGATTGCAACGCCTTCAGGCCACCTGTTGTAGTAGACGATATCCCTGGCTTCTTCTTCGATGGAGAGCTTATTCGCTCAATGGAAGTTGACGGTGGCAACCGTAAATGGATTGGAACCGACAACGGTCTTTTCCTGCTCGATGCGAGTGGTGATGACCAACTAGCGTTTTACAACATCGACAACAGTCCGTTGCTCGACAACAAGATTACAGCACTTGCTTTCGACGACGAAACGGGCGCCCTCTGGATAGGAACGGGTAATGGAATCATGACCCTCCAAACCGAAGCGACCGGAAGCAATGACTTTTTCTTTAGCAACGTAGAGGTTTTCCCTCAGCCGGTGCGCCCTGACTATGACGGTCCGATTGCTATTCGCGGCCTAGCGACAAATGCAAACGTGAAGATCACTGATGCACAAGGTCGCCTTGTTTACGAAACTGATGCAGTAGGTGGACAAGCCGTCTGGGATGGCCGTGACTACAATGGCGGCAGACCTGCTTCTGGTGTGTACTTCGTGTGGGCAACCGCAACGAAAGCATTCAATGCACCTGAGGCGGTGGTCGCTAAGATTGCGTTGTTGCGTTAGGGAGCTGAGTTGAGAAGACTATTATCTTGATTCAACACAATCGCAATACTATCCAAGAAATCTGTAGAGTTTACTCTGCATTTAAGTGAATGAGTAGATCCTCTCGCATTGTGGTTTCGCGATTACATACCGTTCAAAGCTAGACTAAGAAAGACGGCGTAGCTATACAGCGTCACTATACTAAAACAGACAACCAAAACAACGGCGAGGATAAAATAGGACAGGGTCGATTTTGGAAAAAAGGAGAGAAGCAGTGCATATACGACCGTTGGTCCGATGAGACCTGCCGTTACTCTATGCGTACTAGTAAAACCATCATTTCAGCCCCATATTACTTTTACGATAGCGTGAGTATTTTAATTTTGAAGACTAATACAACTAGTTCACCCACTAGTAAAGATCAACATATTAAACACTCACCATATACACAACCATTTAATTTTCACAAACTTTAAATTATGCGTCTTTTACTCTTTTTAGGCTCGCTCTTATTCTCACTTTCTGCAGCCTTAGCTTGCCCCCCGCCAGCTGGAACAACAGTGATTACCGGACCAACAGTCTGTGTCCCTGGCGGAATAGCCAATATCGGCCCTGGCCCACATGTATATACAGTCACTAGTACCGTAAGTGCCGCTGGCGCAGAATCACACGAATGGTCGATCAAAGGTGGCACCATTTTGTCTGCAATTGGTACTCCAGCAAATCCTAGCTGCAGCCGCTCAGATAGAGCAGTTACCATAGTAGAAGGGGTTGGAGAAAATGGGCTTGGTGGGTGCGACATCCTCTCTATTGCTCAACTAAATGGTACAAGTACTATTACCGTTGCGTGGGATCCAACTGTTCCAGAAAGATCATTAAAGTGTAAAGTGAAATTCAAAGGAAAGAAAACAAGTCTTAATATGGAGGCCAAGCTCTCCGTCTTAGAAGGAAAAGAATTAATTTCACTAAATCGATCAATTTCATGTAACACAAGTAATCAAACTTGGACTGCAGGAACAACTTCATCCGGATGTGATCCACTAGGATTTAATTGGTACATAAACGGTGATTTTAATAGCTCAACACAAACAGGAACTTTAACGCTACCTCTTTCTACCGCAAGTGGGTTAATAACTGCTGAACTTGACTATGGTGATTGTGGATATTTCCCTCGACTAAACAGATCCCTTTCAATCGCACAAGATCGCCTTGAAGGCCCATCTACAGTCTCTCTAAGCGGCTCAACGTTTACGATTGTCCCTGGAGAACTAGGTGGCTCTAATCCTACGAATTTGCAGTGGGGATGCTCTATCTCTAACGGTATCCAACTGACTCCTTCAGAAAATAGATGTATTGTTGACCCTTCGTCAACCGTTGGAGGAATGTGGGGTATTCTATTTGTATCATACACTGATGCCTGTGGCATACAAAGAAGTCTTCAAAAAGGATTTCAAGTTTCAGCCTCTTTCGGGCTTAATGTCACGGAACCTATTGATGTAGCCCCATCTACTTTAGGACACAATGAAGAGTCAAATCCTTCCTTTTCGAATAAATTTGAGTTAAATAATCAAACACTATCACAGCAAGACTTCACGTTCCAATCCCCTATCAATATAGGACGAGAATTAATGCTTCAAGTTACCGCAACAGATGTTGAACGACGTGTTATACTAACCTCTTCAGTCGGATCCCTAATTGCCCAAAAAGAACTGGCACCAGGAGATACTTTTCTAAACATCCCTACATTCCAATTAATACCTGGATTTTACTTTATATCAATCGTTGCGCCGAATTCAGCGACCGAAACTAAGCGACTCGTCGTAAAGTAATACAACTAGATACAACCACAGGATGTCTCAAATTTTTAAAACTTACCAGCTTAATAATAAGTTGGTAAGTTTTTTTCTCTTATTGCTAATAGCTTCTGTTTCCGGAATCGGAGGCGGACTGCTCAATCAGTCGTACACGCTTGCTGGAGGGAATATAATCTCACTATTTTTATTTTCCTCCGTCCTTTTGTCGCCTCCCCACTTTAGGGGGGCAAATTCTATCATGGTCGGTGCATTCACTTTTTTCTGGATGTACTATTCCTTTCCGTGGCTCGACAACTTTATAAATAACGAAAGGATATACATTTCCTTTCTCTACACTTGCGAGTTGGTTTTCGCCTACCTAATTTTATCTATATTTTTTAAAAAAATATTTAATCCAAATTACCTTTCCCTAGTTTGCTTTACTGTTTCAAATATAATTATCACCAATGCAAACCAGCTAATAGAAGTTTGCTTTCCATTAAACAACCTTGCACTACTCCTATCTGGATCTAGTTTTATTCAAGGTGTCATGAGATATACAGGCCCACTACTATTATGTACTATCCTTTTTATTTTTATATCATCGTTGGTCATATGGGTATCTAACGTCAAAGAATCAAAGTTCTCCTTGCCATTATCTATACTAGCTATTTGTTCGCTAGCATTCTTGACTCTATCAACAGCCCATTTAGACTTTATTGAATCATTCTTACCGCCTACGACTGTTCATACTTCTTCAATTGGCATTTTTCACCCTAAGCTTGATTGCAAAGTAAGGTCTGAATTACCTGACTCGACTAAAGTATCGATATTACTCACCTCTATTAACGAATACTCACACCTAGACTCACTCCAAATTCTCACTCCTGAGAACTACATCTTTGATCTTGGAACTATTAGCCGCTATACTATGGAGATCCTACCATCCTATAGTCTTGGCTTACTGACACAAGAGCTAGCAAAATTACCAAATGAAGTTTCAATAAACTTAGGAGGGCTTATTTATTCCGGACCCTATAATTCAAGCGATACATCCGAATACCTACTAATAAAAGGACAGGATGATAATTATTATGCAAAGCACAATGTCGTAATTTCAGTTTCTAAAAATAACTTGTCTTTACTGTCTGTAAAAAGCAAACTCGTACCCTTTGAAGAGTCAACCCCATACTATGCTACACTTGGATCTTTCCTTCAACGATCTGGAACCGTTGGAACCTTTAGCAACACCTTCATAGATGAAACTATCCTTGAACCGAGTCTTTTAGCAAACCGAATAAACTTAGAATCCGGTCCTCTAATTTGTTATGAAACATGGTTTCCGGACTCTTGGCACAGGAAAAGCAAGAGTAAATTCGCCTCGGTAATCCTAAATGAGTGTTGGATGAATTCACAAATCGCTGCTAATCAGTTCCTTCGTGCTACTGTAGGAAATGCCGCAGCTTTAGGGATACCTGTATTTATTAGTTCTAATGGTGGTATATCTGGCAGAATTTCACCTAAAAACCAGGCAACAACGGTATTAGCTTACCAAGCATACAGCCCTGATTTACTCGTTTTCCCTCGCGACCTAAAAAAACACCAAAGAACAACCTATGCTAAATATGGTCCGGTTCTAAGTCGTTTTGTTGAATTTGCACTGATATCGATCTGGTTGATCGCCATGCACCGTCTGAAAGGATAAAGCGCTGCGATCTCGCTTTTTTCCTTAGACTCCAAAAGACTAGCACATATCCTCTCGTCGACTTTCCTCCTACAATTGTCGAGCTAGACTGCCCAGAAAATGGTCCTCCTGTATCTTATATACATGAGTTCTTCCAATTTTCACATCGTATCAAACCGTAACAATCGAAACCTGCAGCGTACCGGTAATCGTTCATTCAAAACCCGGAAGCGTGAGTTCTTGGGCCGTGATATTCCACGTAGCTTAAAACCACTGCGGGATCAGTATGATTCTACAGACAGGACGCCTCCTGTGTGGAAGCGTGCCGTTGTGATGACGCTATACCTATCGATAGCGGCTGCGTTTATTTATGCTCTTTGCATTTAAACTTCATAAACTGCTGTGGGTAGAGCCGTTGTGGTTGGCCGCTCCTGCGGTCCACCGAGGCGCCTGTATCGGTGGACCTTACAACGGTCCTACCACAAGCACCACAAGCACCACATGCACCACGTCACGGCGCACCTTGAATAAAAAAAGACTGTCACCGAGCGAAGCTCAGTGACAGTCTTTTTAGTTGAACCTGGAACCTAACGATGGCCCGTCCAGTAATACTACGGGACGGAAGGCACCATCGTTAATATGCTCTCGCAAAAAGCACACGCTCTTTACTTGGCTTGCCGCTGATCATGTCAACGCCATCCTCTTGCGGATTATCGAGTGGAATACAGCGAATAGTCGCTTTGGTCTCCTCTTTAATCTGTTGCTCGGTTTCGGCTGATCCGTCCCAGTGCGCGAAAATGAAGCCGCCTTCCTCATCAAGCACCTTCTTGAATTCGTCGTAGCTGTCCACTGTCGTAGTGTGCTCGGTACGGTGTGCTTTTGCTTTGGCGAGGAGGTTATCTTGAATCTCAACGAGGAGATTCTTAACGTACTCAGCGATGCCTTCGCGTGGTACACTTTCTTTGGTCTTCTCGTCGCGACGAGCAACCTCAATCACGCCTTTCTCAAGGTCGCGCTTACCCAAGCCAAGGCGTACCGGAATACCCTTTAGCTCGTGCTCAGCAAACTTGAAACCTGGACGCTTGCGATCGTCGTTGTCGTAACTGACGCGAACGCCCGCTTCTTTCAACTCTGCAATAAGCTTGTGTGCTTCTGAATCGATCAACTCGTTTGGCTTTGGAATCGGAACGATTACCACTTGCGTAGGAGCTAGACGAGGAGGAATAATGAGACCTTGATCGTCAGAGTGCGTCATGATCAAACCACCCATGAGGCGAGTTGATACTCCCCAGCTGGTTGCCCAAACATGCTCACGTACATTCTCCTTGTTAGAGAACGTGACATCGAATGCCTTGGCGAAGTTTTGGCCTAAGAAGTGGCTTGTACCCGACTGCAATGCTTTACCGTCTTGCATGAGTGCCTCGATCGTATACGTATCGATAGCTCCTGCAAAACGCTCACTTGCCGTCTTGACACCTTTAATAACAGGCATCGCCATGTACTCCTCTGCAAACGTCGCGTAGACATCAAGCATGCGAGTAGTCTCTTCTTCGGCTTCTAGACGTGTAGCGTGCGCGGTATGGCCTTCTTGCCAAAGAAACTCTGCCGTACGTAAGAACAAGCGCGTGCGCAATTCCCAACGCACCACGTTGGCCCATTGGTTAACGAGGATAGGAAGATCTCGGTAAGAGTCGATCCAGTCCTTGTATGTATTCCAAATGATCGTCTCAGATGTAGGACGAACGATAAGCTCTTCTTCAAGCTTAGCGGTCGGGTCTACAATGACACCTTTGCCATTGGGATCATTCATGAGGCGGTGGTGAGTCACCACAGCACACTCTTTAGCGAATCCTTCAACGTGCTCAGCCTCTTTGCTCAGAAAGCTCTTAGGTATAAATAGCGGGAAGTACGCATTGACGTGACCCGTCTCCTTGAACATGTCATCTAGTTGACGCTGAATGCGTTCCCAGATTCCAAATCCATGAGGCTTGATGACCATACAACCTCGAACTGCACTGTGGTCAGCGAGTTGGGCCTTTCGAACGATATCGTTGTACCACTGCGAATAATCTTCTTCGCGAGGAGTGATAACCTTAGACATGTAGCGGTTTTTAAATGTGATTGCAAAAGTAGCCAGTTGTTAGACCTGAAGCTGGTGACTTGTCGGAAAAGGGACGTTTTAATGATGCTTTCGCCAAAACCTCTTGTATGTCAGTACGTTATAAAGTGACTTATGGACGATTTTATCGTCTAATAAGTAGTTTTAGCGAAAGCTTTAACAAAACAGCTAGCGGCTTTAATGCCATCTTAACAGCTTAAAGCTGTGGATAACCCTAAATTGCAGCTGTTACTAAATGTGAACGCCCTAATTTAACCACCATGAAATCATCAACCGCCTTACGCAACTTGTTTCTTCTACTTGTAGTGGCACTGGTAAGTCTACCTGCTATTGCACAGTACGATGATGTCTACTACGATCCAGGTACCTTCAGTCGCACCAAGACGACAACAACTACGACGACTACCTCGTACGACGACAACTACGACAACTACGACAACTACGACAATGCTTCTTACAACGATGAGGAGTACGCTGCAGAGCCGTATGATGCAAGCAACTACGACGCTGAGCCATTTAGTTACGATGACTACAGTGGGTTTGAGTACTCTTCACGAGTACGTCGCTTCCGCAATCCTTATGCAGGATTCGGATACTACGATCCAGTTTATGTTGACCAGGTTTACTACGGTGGTTTCCGACCAGTTGGAACAACCGTGTTGATCTACAACTCTCCAAACAACTTCAACTCTTACCGCTACAATCGTTGGAATAACGGAATCTACGGCTACAACAGAGCTAACCGATTCGGCCGTCGCTTTAATGACCCGTTCTACAGCCCTTACGGCTTCGGTTCAAACGCGTTCGGTGCAAATGCATACGGATGGGGATCTACTCGAAACGGATTCTACGGAAACAACTTCGGTGGCGGAGGTGGATTCAACAGAGCAGGTGGTGCTTACTACTGTCCTCCAAGCTGGGGTAACGGTTCATCGTACAACACACCTAACGCTGTAGCAGCAAGCAACCGTGCGGCTACATCACGTGGCAACACACGAGCAGGTGGAACTCGCGGAACATCGACCCGTACGCCATCAACACGCACCTCTACAAGTCGCAGCTACCGCGATATCGAAGGTGGCTCGACTCGTCCATCACGTACTCGTAACAACGGTTCAACTTCAAAGGCACGCAGCAGTTCAACGACTCGCCCAAGTCGTGCGAATACAACAACGCGTCCAAGCCGATCAAACTCAACAGTTCGTCCTAACCGTTCTGCAACGCAACGTCCAACAACGAGAAGCTCTAGCTCTTCTCGCCGTCCATCAACGTCAAGCCGACCACGCGCTACAACTACTCCAAAGCGCAGCAGTAGCAGCTCTTCACGAAGTACTTCTCCATCAAGAAGTAGCAGCAGATCTAGCTCACGTAGCTCTAGCAGCCGCGGAACGAGCACTCGCCGTCCGAACTAAGGGAAGTAACGAGCACATTTAGTAAAATAGGCGGGCGCTCGGTGAACAACACCGGTCGCCCGCTTTTTTTATACCCAGAACACACCTGTTTGGCACCTTGCCGACCTCCTGATACCTTATCCTTGCCTCATGCGGATTCTTCTTTCCCTCCTTGTACTTTCTATTGCTAGCGCTACCCTTACAGGTCAAACTCTAGACGATGCCCTTCGCTTTAGTGAAAACACTGCCGTCGGTACCGCTAGAAGCCTTGGTACAGCGAACAGTATGTCTGCCATCGGTGCAGACTGGACAGCCTTACAGTCAAACCCAGCAGGACTTGCAGCTTTCCGTAACAACGAGGTAACCGTTACCATCGGTGGTATCCTGACGGGTACTTCCAATGCAACTTTGAGTGCGTTTACCGACCAAGAAGTTGGAAGCGTCATGTCTACCAACGACGGTTCAGGATTCCGAGCGGCTTTACCGCAAATTGGCCTCGTATTTACCCGCGAACCAATCGCTAGTCGCTGGACACAAATCAACTTTGGTATCGGCGTATCACAGACCAACCGATTCGAAGAGAATATTCGATTTTCAGGTGCGACGCCTGGGTCAGTCTCAGATTGGTTTCTAGAAACAGTCAATTACGACCTACGAGAAGATCCACCGTTATTAGATCCATTACCGCTAAACGACCTCAGCGATTTTAATACTGGCCTTGCCTACGATGCACAATTGCTAAAGCGATTTCCTGATGGAACCTACTGGACGGACTATGATGAAGCGAGATTAAATAATCCAGGTGTGGAGATCCCCTTGCAAAAAACGGGAAGTATCTCTCGTAAAGGCTACAACAGCAGCTTTGACCTTTCCTTGGGAGGTAATTTCGAGGAAAAGCTGTTGGTAGGAGCTACACTTAGTTTGGTCAATACGTCTTTTGAAGAGACTAACATTTACCTTGAACAAGACCTTGATAACCTTGTCGACACTTTCATAAGTCTACGATTTTTGCAGACGAATTCACATGAGGGAACAGGCGTTAATGGAAAATTTGGTGTGATCTACAGAGCTAGCCAAGCCTTCAGAATAGGGCTTTCATACCACAGTCCAAGCTTCATTTCTGTTTCGGATCAAATCGTCAATTCTATCACGTATTCCTACGCACTTTCGCCAGGCTTGAGTGTTCCCGGAGAAGCTCAAGTTACTCCCACTTTCGAGCCTTTTGAATACACCTTCGTTACGCCTAGTTCCTATAGAGCTTCTGCAGCTTACGTAATTGGTCGCCGTGGTTTCATTAGTATTGACGCTGGATACAAGAACTATCCTGGTGCAAAATTCAAGATAGAAATAGACAGAGATGCTGAAGAAGATCTGAATAGTCGGATTAACATCTTGACGCAAGCTGCCATTGATGCTCGCATAGGAGGTGAACTAAATATGAGTCCATTCAAAATCCGCGCTGGGTTTGAATACTTTGGAGCTCCCGTGCGAGGAGAAGATGCTGCTATCAGCTTTAGTGGTGGTGTGGGCTTTCGCCAAAACAGGTTATCAGCAGACTTAGGCTATCGAATCAGCATTCGCCCAGATCGCGTGTACAGGCCATATGATGTCTTTTTTACGGATTTCCCGCAACCACAAGTTAACTACACGCCAACCATTAGTACGATGGCTTTAACCGTAGGATGGAAGTTGATGGCTAAGGCATATGAAGAAGAGCAACCGTCGGGCAAAAAGCGTCGTGGCCGCAGGCGTTAAGAACACATTACATTTTATTGTAATTTTTAGGCAAGGTGTTTGCATTGGCATAGGTTAGTCTTCAAGCCTCCCACATGCCTTTCACATTCATCCGCACGGTTGTTATCCTCAGCCTGGTTCTTCTTGGAACCAGCTCAGGAGTTTTGGCGCAAGCTGAATCCAATACTGCACGCGTAGATTCCGCGCTCATTGAGCGTACCATAGTTGAAGCAAAATGGCGGTATGTCTACACCATGCACGTCGGATCAAGTACGATCATTCACGAAGCAGGAGACGAGTATGACTTCTACTTGTATTTCCGCTACGACTATACTGCCGAGGAGTTCCTGAACGGACGCTACGAGCGCAAAGCTTGGGCACTAGCCGGAGATCAGATTTTCTATCCGTTTAGAAACGTGAACGTGTTTCGGGTCACACAAGCTGGTCGCCAAAACCTAGCGCTTGAGTTTACTCAGCCAAACAGTAAAGGAGCGTACCAGTACCATTTTGTGCGCGTAGACGATATAGATGCACCTTTTATTAAGCCCGTTAACCAGCTACCTACGGTATTGGTAGAAGGTATTACCAAGCAAAAGCGTAAGCGTCGTCGCCTGAAGGGTGATGAAATTGCCGGTGTCAAAAAGAACCGTCGTTGGTGGCCATTCAAGAAACGTAAGAAGGAAGAAAAAGCGCCTAACGTCAAACGCGAAAAACGTGAGAAGGAAAAAGAAGAGCGCCGTATAAGTAAGGAAGGTGTTGCCGCCGTCGACATGATGATCGAAATCACAGGAGGTGGATTCTTCGGCGGAATCGATCCTGTGATGCGCGACTATGCAGTGATTAAACCTGGTGGACGACTCGTCAAAGAATTCAAAAGTGTACAGACGGAACTTCGCAGGACAGCTGCCGACCTTAACGTAGAAGAGTACAATCGCCTTGCTGAGTACATCGAAAGCAAAGGGTTCTTTGACCTTGACCGTGTGTACGATTGTAGCTCAGAGGCTTGCGTCAACCGCAAACGCCTCAAACCAACACCCATACCTCTCCGTATCGCTGTAAGTAACGGCAGAAGGAAGAAGGTGGTCAACATTGCCATTTGGGGTCAGGACAATCGAGGTATCCGATACGTAGACTATCCGCAAGAGTTGGAAGACGTTATTCAAGCAGTACTCAAGGTGAGTAACGGAGCAGAATATTCGTTCGCAAAGAAATAGGTTACGCCATTTACCACTGCTGTAACCAGATGCTCCATTTGTCAAACGAAAGGAACTACGGTATAATAGCGCTGCTAGATTAGCCAGTATGGTTGAGTACTTTGTACTTTAACCTTACAATAGAGCACATCTAAGAATTCTTGGACGTACTCTCTTACTAGTCTCGACACGCCTTATACCACCATGCAATCAACGATCAAAGCAGTTCTTATTGATGACGAGGTACACTGTATCAAGACTCTTTCATACGAGATCGAACAGCGCTGTCCTCAAGTAGAGGTTCTGGCTACGTTCAACGATTCTGAAAAAGGTTTGGCTGGTGTCTTGGAGCTCGAACCTGATATTCTTTTCCTCGATGTCGAGATGCCGAAGCTTAATGGTTTCGAATTACTGTCCAAACTCAAAGAGAAGACGAAGCAGATGCCATTGGTTGTGTTTACTACAGCCTACGACAATTTTGCAATCGAAGCATTCAAAGTTGACGCTGTTGACTACCTCATGAAACCGATTCTTGGCGACGACCTCAACCGCGTCATGGAAAAGGTCAATGCGCGCATGCACGAGGAGTCTCCTGAGCAAGTCACCTCACTACTAGAAGACATTCGCGATACGCTTGGTCGCAGTCAGACGCGCGTGGCGCTTCCTACAGGAGAAGGCATTGAGTACGTTCCCGTAGAGAGCATCGTGTACTGTCAATCTCAAGGTTCATATACCCGCGTTGTGCGCGATGAGAAGAACGATCTACTCATTAGTCGTAACCTCAAGTACATCTCTGACCTTCTTCCTGAAGATCAATTCTTACGCGTTCATAACAGCTACCTCGTTGCAGCCTCGCGTATCTCCAAGTTTGTCCGTCAAGACGGCGGTTACTTAGTCATGGATAACGGAGACAACGTCGGCGTGAGTCGAAGCAGACGCGAGCTCTTTACCAAATAGCAACTGACGCTAATCGCTGGCTTTCATCTTTTTGTGGTCCTTTCTCAACCAAAGGGCCTCCACTGCTACGGCCATAAGTATGAAAGCTCCTCCGAGGAGGGACATTAGCGGTGGATACTCGTTGAAAAACAAGGCCGCAAACCCGATTCCAAAGATGGGGTTGATACACCCCAGTAAGCTTGCGGTGGTTACCGAGAAATTCCGAAAACTCATCAAGAACATCGTCTGGCCAAGCGCAGTCGTAATCAGTCCGAGTAGGATCAAATAAGGAACAGCCTCGACTGGAGGGATGAAGGTGAAGAAGGGTAGTGCTGGACTGACGACCAGGAGCACGATAATCATCTGGTAGAACATCAGTACAGATCCACTCACAGCGTTGACCTGTGTCTTGAGCAGCACGTTGCGCAGCGCGTACATGAACGCGGAAGCCAAGCCGCACAACAATCCTGTTGTGACATCACTTGAAAGGCTCAATTCTGGTGCGAGGAGATAGACGCCAATAAGCACCAATCCTGCGAGAAGTAAGTGACGAATTTCGAAGGTCTTGCGCAGCACGAGAGGCTCGAGCAACGTCGTCATTGCTGGATAGGTAAACACGGCTAGCATCGCAACGGCCACACTCGACAACTTGAGCGCATAGAAATACAACACCCAGTGCGCCGCCATGAGAAACCCCGAGATGATCGTGATGGCCATGGGCCGACCCTTTGCTATGCGGAAGGAATAGCCTTTGTACCAGCAAAATAGAGCAAGTAGTACAGCGCCTAAAAGCGCTCGCCACCAAATAGCCATTTCTGGTGGTAGCGGTATAAAGCGCCCCAACACACCGGAAGTACTGAGAAACAGCACGGCCAAGTTGAGCTCAATGAAGTTTCGAACGGTGGGTGCTGGTAAGGAAGAATTCAAGTACGCGAGTATACGCTGGGATATGAGATGTGGGAACCAAAACCTAGCGTCACTCCGACCGAAAACGCGACATGGGAGCTGGCGTAGTGGAGGAGCAGCGGATCTTAAATGACCTATCTGAACTAATCGCTTTCCCTCGATCGCGGCTGCGCAAGCACGTCATTCCAATTGGACGTGCGACGTAGAAGCTGATGGAATAGAGGAACGACGGGATGACGCTTGGGTTACTTCATCTTCTCCAACTGCGGATAGTCGTCAAATACCACATAGACAGGCACGTGATCGCTCAGCGCATTGGCCGCATCAATGTCATTGCGAAGAAAGGCGAGGATGTCCAAGCTACCGCCTTCTAAAAGCTGCACTTGGTGCACAGGTATCAAGATGTTATCCTTTTCGCGAGAGTAGCCATCTTGACCTTTTTGCAGCGTTTTACGCAAGGTCGTTTTTTGATTGACGGCCGCCAGTTGATAGCCTCGTTTTAACCAAGGATTAAAGACTGAGTGCTTGCTCTTCAAGTTGAAGTCACCGACAAGGAAGAGCGGTTTGTCGTCAAATTCTTCGGGCAATTTTTTCAGCGCAGAAAGCTCTTGCTCTGGCTGTTGATCGTGCGGCCGGGCGTGTAGGTTAACGACATTAAACGCCTTGCCTTCCCACTCAAACGTTGCGAAATACGGCTCCCGTTCGATGGTTTTGGCGTAAGCTGAAAGAAGATGAGGACGACCAATCAATTTGATCGTAGAGGTACGCCAGATATATGCGTATCGCTCACGTTTGTGAGACGAAGAACTCTGCGTGGGATCAGAAACAATGTAGTCGTAGTCTGCACCGGTACGCTCAAGTGCAGCAGTGAGTCGAGCCACCGCTTTTGCGCCACCAGGGTGCTTAGCAACCACTTCTTGAATCGCAATGACGTCGTATCCACGAAGGATCTTCGCCATGAGGTCAATCTCCGCCTCACTCTTCGTCTTACCGAAGTCGCGAATATTCCAGGAAAGAAGCTTACAATTGGCTGTTTGGGCAGAAAGGGTCCCGCTAAGCGAGGATCCCAAGACTGTTGTCAAAACTAATAGTACCGAAAGTAGAAGTGATCTCACAATAGGAGTAACGCAGTAACTGTGCCTAGGGTCTAAGCATTAGGCTAAGAAACTCCAATTCTTTGTGAATGATTGACGAAGAACACTACTTATACAGTCCCTTCGCTATTAGCTCCTCGCGTACCGGCTCTGGTACGAGGTAGCGAATGCTCTTGTTTTCAGCGATTGACTTACGGATATACGAACTCGAAAGTCGCATCTGCGGCGCATCGGTATGCAAAGTTACTTGTGGGTGATTGGCGTATTCGGCCCCTGTGATATCGTATTCTGGGCGGACGTACACATGCACTTCGTGGTGCTTTAGAATATCCTCGGCGTTCTTCCATTTCGGAAGACTGACCAAGTTGTCGCCCCCCATGATGAGCGCAAACTTGCGCTTCGGATACTTGTCACGCAGGTAGGCTAGGGTGTCGACCGTATAGCTCGGCTTCGGCAACGCAAATTCAACGTTGCTCGATCGCACTTTTTCGCTTTCTCCAATGCCCAGGTCTAGTAAGGTCAGACGATCGTAATCGTTGGCCAAGGTCTTCCGTTCCTTGTGTGGATTGTGTGGCGATAGCACCATCCACGTCTCCCCCAATGCTTCAGCGAAGTAATTCGCGATGATCAAATGCCCAATGTGGACGGGGTTGAAGGAGCCGAAGAAAAGAGCAGTCATAAAGAGATATGGGACGTGAAATCTGAGATGTAAGACGCCTATAATAGGCGGAGATATGATGGATCACAGAAATCAGCTACAATGTGAAGTGGAACAGAAGGACAACATAAATTTAAGCGGACACTTATCTCAATGCCTGTCCCAAATCTCACATCCCATATCTCTTGTCTCTAGTAATGCACCATTACCGGCATTACTAACATCAGCGTCTCCTCATGCTCTTCTTCCGTGCCTGGCAACATGATGGCTGCACGGTTTGGCTCAGAGAACTTCATTGTGATCGTTTCTGAATCGATAGCGTTGAGCATCTCGACGAGGAACTTCGCGTTGAACGCGATTTTGAGTGGCTCGCCTTCATAACTACAAGTAAGTTGCTCTGTTGCCTCGTTGTTGAAGTCTGCATCACGTCCTTGGAGCGTGAGACTACCTGCATCTAGGTCAAGCTGAACTTGATTTGTTGTTTTGTTGGCGTAAAGCGCGATACGCTTTAGTGAACTCTGCAAGTCACCACGGTCAACACTGAGTGACTTCGGGTTTTCGCGAGGAATCACGTTGTTGTAGTCCGGGAAGTTCGCGTTGATGAGTAGGCAAGCGATGTGCGTTGTACCGATGTCGAAGAACGCGTTCTTCTTGTTGAAGGCCATCATCACCTCATCCGATCCGTGGATCGCATTCTTGAGGAGCGTCAAGGCCTTACGCGGAACGATGAACGTGCCAGAAGCACTTCCAGTAAGCTCACGTGCAGTGAACTTCACAAGCTTGTGTGCATCGGTTGCTACGAAGTTAATCTCAGATCCTTCAATTTCGAAGAATACGCCCATCATCGCCGGACGAAGTTCGTCGGTCGTTGTAGCGAAAAGCGTCTTGTTGATCGCACGTTCTAGTGTACTAACACTTGCACTGATCGTTTCTACGTCTTCTGCTTGTGGAAGCTTCGGGTAGTCTGCCGGATCTGCACCTGCAAGCTTGTACTTACCATACTGACTGGTGATCTGGATTCCGTATTGCTCGTCCACATCAATTGTGATCGGTTGCTCAGGCAATTGCTTGAGTGTATCGGTAATCAACTTGGCAGGAATAGCGACTGCGAAGTCACCGTCTGCGTGCACTTCTGTGCTTGTCACGATACTCGTCTCCAAATCTGTAGCCGAAAGTGTAAGTAACGAGCCTTCAATTTTGAAAAGGAAGTTCTCGAGAATTGGGACTACTGGATTGGCTGTAATGGCACCACCAGCTAGGTTGAGGTGCTTTTGTAAACTGCCTGAAGAGATCGTAAATTTCATTCGTCGTGGTTGGGCCGCTAAAGTAAGTGTTTGCCTAGGGCTAGTAAATTCCAAATGCTCACGCGATGTGAAGAACCACGTGTAGATGTAGAAGCTCTTTTCTACGCGAGTAAGAGATGAAGGATACAGGGTGTGAAGAACTGATAGCTTTTGCGTTGAACCGTCAGATCGCAGGATCTATTGAATTTCTAACAGTACATAGAAATCACTGTAGATTTTAAAACTCTGGTAGATCTGACGGTTCTAAATACCTCACCCAAAAAGCCCTTGCTGCTTGGGTTCATGCAACTGTGGGCCGTTGTTCCGCACTTTACCTACCAGGTGCTCGACTGCATACATCTCTAGAATCCCGTCTCTGGGCGTTTGCGTGAGTGCAGTGATCTCCACATCTGAGAGGTCTTCTAACCAGGCTTGTTGTTCCGCTTTCGCCAAAACCACCGGCATGCGGTCATGAACCGGCGTCATTTCCGCGTTGGGAACGGTCGTAACGATGGAAAATGTGCGTTTCTCGAGTTCAGAATTACTTGGATCTCGCCAAACCTCCCAAATTCCTGCGAACACCAACACCTTTTGCTCAGGCGCATAGATGCGGTAAGGTTGCTTTGACTTGCCTGCGGTCTTCCACTCATAGAAGCTGTCGGCAATCACAAGACAACGTTGTTCACGGATGGGCTTTCGGAAACTCGGTTTGATCAAGATCGTCTCAGCGCGTGCATTGATCATGCGACCTATATTCTTAGCGTCTTTGCTCCAAGGCGGTACGAGCCCCCACTCAAACAATTGTATTTGATGCGGATCCCGATTGGTGATCACAATCGATTGCTGTGTCGGAGCTACGTTATAATTCGCCTTCAATTGCTCCACCTCAACCGTTACTGGACCGAAGGC
>JBGCGF010000070.1:0-19067 GCA_045110575.1 Saprospiraceae bacterium | reverse complement strand
AGTCGCTACTAGATTACCTATCCGAGGGGTGTCTTCACCAAAGCTGATGAAAACGAAATGTAGAATTGAAACAAGCTAGCTGTTTGTACTCAGTTACACATCTGCACAATCGTCACACTTGTTGCTGCAAGTCTAATGGAGACGCTATGAGGAACGAAGGGCTGGCGCGGCAATCTGGCAGTATGATAGGAGAGATTGCCACGCCAGCCAGCTACGCGGCGTCTCGCAATTTTGTTCGTTTATGTTTCCTCGAGCAGCGGTTGACACGCTCTGAGTGTGCTGCGTTTTAGATACCTGAAATCAGCACGGGTAAACCCTGTGCTCCAGATTAGACGCAGCTACGCAGCTTCACCATGCATGTCGAAAGCGTCATCTGTATCGAAGCCGCATAGCGGCGTCTATCACTAGTCTTGGGTTAACCTAGGGCAGTTGTCGAAAAGTACTAGTCAAGTATCGACTTCTACATGAAGATCGGGCTATGAGATAAATGTGAATTGTGGAAGAGGAAGTTGGCTAGGCTTGGCGCTTCTTTAAGTACGTAAGGTGCTTTAAATCCAATGATTGGCCTGACACAGGGTGAAGGGTGTAGATACCTGAAATTAGAAAGAAATTTCTCAGTCAACCCTTCAAATGCTGTGTAGTCAATTCCTATTGGGGCAAAGTGTTTTTCATGGACAATTGCAGGCAGCCAGGTTTTTTTATGCGTTGTCGATTGAATAGGAACTTGAAAGGAAGTGGCTCTGTAAAATGTATAAAAATTTGATAAGCATGAAAAGTGAATGCCAATGCATTCTTCTCTGGTGATTTCTTCAGAAAGTTGCTCTGCAGTTGAGAATTCGAATCTCCATGACGGTAGAAAGGTAACGGAGAGGTTAACCAAAGTAATGTCGAAAGTAGATTCAACTGCTGTTATGAGGTCTAGGATTTCTTGCGGTGGTCCGTCTTGATATTTTTCATCAATCTTCTTTTTCAGATCTGAATTTTCATACCAAACTGAATCGTCCGATTCTTCTGATTTTTGAAAGTATTGCTCAATAACTTGAGCGGCATGATTGTATGGATTTCGGGTGTGTTTCATTGGTATTTATTAAACATAAATTTATCGACCGTAGGATATCTTATGATTGTGTTGATCTGTGGCTGTTCACTGATTGACAGCCAGCACATGCAGAGCATGTCAACCGCTGGCTTTGCGTCCCTATCAGCATCCCACATCCGACATCTAATTATCCCAGAGCTACCAACACCTCCACAACCTCCTGAGCAACCAACACCTTACTCATCCTTTCAAAAGGCAACTCCTCACCATCCGCTTTCAGGATCGTGACCTGATTGGTATCACCACCAAAAGCAGTCGCTTCCGGCGTGTGTAGGTTGAGGACGATGGCATCGAAGTTCTTACGCTGCATCTTGCCGAGCGCGTACTTCTTACCATCATTGGTTTCGAGGGCGAATCCGATGAGGCGCTGGTGGGCCTGCTTCACCTTGCCGAGGGCGGCAGCGATGTCTGGATTCTTGACGAGCGTGAGACTGAGCTCATTGCCTGACTTCTTAATCTTTTTATCTGCTGCAGTCTGAGGACGATAATCTGCTACGGCAGCAGTCATGATGCCGGCATCCATGGTTGGCCAAAGCGCAACACATGCATCGTGCATTTGCATGGCCGTTTTCACGTGAGTGACGGTGAGATTAGGGTGTGCAGCAGGCTTAGCGCTCGCTGGACCTAAAATCAACTCGACCCGAGCTCCTTTTTGAAGGAGAGCAGCGGTAATCGCAATGCCCATCTTGCCAGAAGAATGGTTGCCGATAAAACGAACCGGATCTAACGGCTCATGCGTCGGACCTGCAGTCAATAAAACCGTTTTGCCAGCAAGGACTTTCCCTTGGGCAGCATCGGTTTCCTTTAGTTTTTGAGCGATTGCGTCTACAATCGTTTCAGGTTCGGCGAGTCTGCCTGCTCCTGAAAGTCCACTTGCAAGCTCACCTTCTCCTACGGGGATGATAGCGTTGCCATAGCTCTCGAGTCGCTTGATGTTCGCCTGTGTGCTCGGGTGGTGCCACATGTCGACATCCATCGCGGGAGCGAACATGACAGGACAACGAGCCGAGAGGTAAACGGCTGCGAGAACCGTGTCGCAGATGCCATTCGCCAGTTTGGCGAGCGTATTGGCAGTGACTGGGGCAACAACGTACGCGTCTGCCCAGAGCCCAAGCTCTACATGGTTGTTCCAACCTTCTTCGCTGATCACAGAAGTTAGGACTTCGTGCTTCGAAAGGGTAGAGAACGTTAGTGTACTGGCAAATTCAGTCGCAGAAGGAGTCATGATGACCCGAACCTCTGCGCCAGCCTTGACCAATAAACGAACGAGCAGCACCGCCTTGTATGCGGCGATGCTGCCCGAGACACCGACGATGATTCGACGGCCAGATAGACTCTTAGTTGGAATAGCCATGGTGGCTGAAGGAGTAATTGTCAATTGTCAGTTGATAATGCCGAGATGTTGCTCACTTCGCTCGTAAGGAAAAACGCTGCAAGTATTAGCTCGTAGCATAGCGTCTAGCTCGCGTCGCGATCATTGACAATTAAAAATTATCAATTACCAATTAACATCTAGAAATCTCCTACCTCACGGTTGGTTCCACGGTACTCACCCTTGAGCTTATCCTCGATAAACTCTTGAGTTGCGATGATCGCAGGGTTTGGAAGACGCTCGTAGCTCTTAGAGATCTCGATCTGCTCCTTGTTCTCAGAAATTTCCTCGATGGTTTCACCCGTCTCGATGAATTCTGCAAGCTTGCCACCAAGTTCTTCTTTGATACCGACTTGTATCTGGTTAGCGCGACGGCTAATCATTGCAAGTGCTTCGTAGATGTTTCCAGTCTTGTTGACAAGAGTAGAAAGGTCACGCGCTTCTGCGTTAGGGTTTAGGCCCTGTGCTTGTGCTTTAATATCTGACATAGTTGTCTTTTGTTTTGAGAAGCTTCTTGATTCGATTGCGTTCCTCACGTAGTGAACGTGCGAACTCCCCTTTGGGATACTTTTTTTCGTAAATACCGATGGCGTCCAATGCGCTGTCATAGCGCTCGCGACGCTTTAGGACCACAGAGTTGTCTGCCAAACGGATGTAGCTATCCGCGATGCGGTAGCGTATTTCTTGTGCGCGATCCGAGTCTGGATAGTCTTGCAACACACGTTCAAAGGCTTTTACAGCACTTTGGTATTGAGACATGTCAAAGTACAAGGTCGCAGCCTCGACAGCTTTGGTCTCTTGCTTGACACGCAACTTTGCAAGGAGTTGGTTGATCGCCTCAAGTTTGTCCGTATCAGGATACGTATTGATATACTGTTCGAGCGAAATGATCGCTTTTTCAGTGTACTGCTGGTCAAGACGATATACAGGAGAGAGCTCTACATAAGACATCGCCTCCATGTATTGTGCCTGAGGGCGGTTGTCACTTACCGTATACGTCTCTGCGTAATTCTTGAAGTAGTAAGAAGACAGGATGTACTGATCTGTTTCGAAGTAGGTGTTGGCATACTTGAAATAAGCATCCTGCAAACGAGGGTCACCGCGTAAGGCGTTGACGACTAGTTCGTATAAGGCTTGCGCCTTGGCATACTTTCCGTTCTCGTAGTAGCCGTCAGCCAATTCCAGAATCTTATCCGGATCACCAGAGGTGCGGACTTTCTCAAACTCGGACTTGCAGCCGATGGCTAGAAAAAGGATGCTGGCGATGCAGCAAATGCGGAGGGTTAGATTCATAAAGCGCGCAAAGTTACGGAATTGAACCCAGTTCATTCGATGGGATTCGTAGCGAGATTTTTAAAGGTCAAAAACCCGGGTGCTCGCGCGTAAAATCATCTGCAAACCTAGCTGGCTAGGGTGAGGACAGATTTTCGCGCATGTGCCCGCGGTTGAAGGCATTTCAAATTCGCAGTAGAATCATTATTGAATGGTCTGGTTGAAGAGCTTCTAGGCCTATTACTACGAAGCTGAGAGAAATCACTCGATTGTCTAACGAAATGAACTCCACTTTCGCTTGTGTAGTACCGAAAAAACAACCCTTGTCGACTGAAAAATCGTGGAAACCAAACGCTCAGCTTGCCCTGAGCGTAGCCGAATGAGTGGGAAATGCTCGTAATCGCCTTGCGATTACTTTGCTTTTCGCCTCGTCTTCCTTCGAATTCAGCTGACTTTCGCCACAAAGTGGCCGTTTATTCAGCCTCTTTGACGCAAATAGGAGGAAACCAGTGCCTTATAAATTCAAACAAAAAAAAGCCTCTGGAAACGCTAATTAGTCACGCTCGAACAGGCGAAAACACTACCTTCGCGCGAATGTCCAATACCCAAAAAAATGAGGAGCTTTTGCCAGGCGGCCTCACAGGTTCGGCGCCCTACTTAGCAGTCAAGAAAATGATTGCTGAGCTAACGCCAGACGTAAATATTATTCTCTTGGCGACGGTGCTCGATGCCTCGCCACGTGCAATTCGCTCAGAAGCAGTGCTTCGCGATGCGGAGGTGCTCAATAGTGAAGGCGTGGGTTTTGGCGTAAGCGAAATCAAAGAGCACCTCGAAACGCTAAGAGAAACAGGTCTCCTCTTCGAAGAGAAGGGGCAATTGATCGTTTCTCCTCGTTACTGGCTCTTCGTAGCCATGAACACGGCGGCTCGAGCTCCTGAAGTTGCAAGCAAATTGGCCGATGTTCTCTTTAGACTCTGTGGTTACACCATGTTGAGCGCAGAGACGGAAGATCGTCAACGCAAGAATTGGAACTTTGTATTCGATTACAACTCGTTCACGCACCGTACGCTTTTGTTGATGCTCGCCAACAACGTTAAAAGCTACCGCCTCGAGATTAGAGGTCTCGGACGTCACAATGAGTGGCGACTACCTGAGAAGAAGAGAGAAGTTCAAGACGAATCACTGCAGCCATACCAGTACTTCGACTACGATTTTTATCGCAACCTCGATCCATACTTCTCGCTACGTTGCTTCAACATGGCGCTCAATGGAGATGCACCATGGACGCCTGAAACGAGTGCCCAATTGGCTACGTTCTTGCGCGATACTGAGTTCGATCAGCGTCAAGAGACCACTTTCGACGTTGCCGCAATGGGTTTTGGCGAAAGCCTAAGCATCGGAAGCACCGAAGAATGGACGGACCTTACTAAGGTGGTCCACCGACCGAGAGTCGCTTACATCACAGCACTCATCGCAGGTAAAGAAGAAGCGGCCGATCAATTGACCGACGAGTTCAATACTCCGGGACTCGGTTCGATGGGACTTGCGGATATCGTGAAAGGTTTTCGTGGTGTCGCCAATGGATCGACCACACCGCAGCAACTCGGTGCAGAACTACACCTATTTAAGGAGTGTCCAGTTGCAGGAGCATTAGAAGCATATAAAGGTTTCGTGCACCTTCGAATGCACAACGTGGACTTAGGTGAGCAACAGCTAGAAGCGGCACTCTCATCGGTTACTGAAGAAAATCCAATTCCTGTACAAAAGCAACCGATCAGTTTCATGGTCGGCCTTTGGGTGTACGCTTGGTCTGGCCTCAAGCCAAATCCACAGCACATTGAGGAGTTGGTGCGCTTTTTCCCACCGCAATTGCGAGACGAGGACTGGCACGATAGCGACCATCCACTTGCAAATCAACCCTACGTTTTCGGCGAGTTGATGCATACCCTTGCCAACGTTGTTCCAGGTGATCCGAGAGCAAAGTATTGGAGGGAGGAGTCTCTTCGCCTTTCGGCAAAACATGGGTTTCATTACCTGTTGCGTCTTCTTCCTGTTCCAGCACCTTGGGAGTACACCATTCGTATTCTAGAGCAAGTCGCACAGGCCGATGCTCCTGTAGAACGCGTTGAAGCTGAGGATACACGCCTCATGTGGATCGTCGATTTTGACAAAGCAGAACTTGTCGTTCGAGAGCAAAAGAAAGGAAGCCGCGGTTGGAGCAAAGGGCGCCAAATCAAAGCACAAGAGCTCGTAGAAAATACGGGACAAGGACGTTTCTCTCCTGCAGACGAACGCGCAATCACTTCGCTTGTCCGCAAGGACGGTCGACAGGTTACGCTTGGCGGTCGCTACAGCCAAGAGGGTATCGTGATGGATTTCGGGCGAACGCTCTTCTACCTAGACGGTCACCCGCATCTTGTATTAGATAACGACAAGCGCATTCCTCTTGAAGTGGTGCGCGCCAAACCAGAGATGGTCGTCGGAGAAGACGGTGATAACCTGAAGTTGCAATTCGTTCCTCCAGGAGCAGCGCAAGCTGGATTTCACTGGGAGAAGCAAACGCCAACCCGCTATCGCATCTATGCGATCAGTGTTGAGCAAGCACGTCTAGCCCGCGCGATTGGATCAGAGACTAGAATTCCGCTCGAAAAGCGTGAACGCGTCGATCAGTATGTAGAGCGACTTCGCGAGCAAGTACGCGTAATTTCAACAGCAGATTTAGAGGCTGAAGAATTACCAGAGGTACATGGAGACACAAATCCATGTGCGCAACTACTTCCATACGGAGGCGCTTACAAGCTTGAATTGTATGCACGTCCGATTCCTGGAACGGAGACGTATTTCCGTATCGGTGAAGGCATGGAAAAAGTCGTTGTTGCTAAGGACACCCCCGATGGACCTGAACGTATTCTCGTAACCCGCGACCTCAAAACGGAGGTGTTCACGGCAGACGAGATGGTTGCTGATTGCCCTACACTTCGTGAATTAGGCAATGTCAACTACGAGTGGACGCTTGACGATGATTTTGTAGCGCTTCGCGTACTTCTCGAGTTGCGATCGCTACAACAAGAAGGACGCATATCTGTCGAGCATCCGAAAGGAGAAAAGATCAAGCTCATCGCATCAGCTGGTGTGGGTGACCTGAAGATTGAGTTGCGCAAGAAGCGCGACTGGTTTGAGGTAAGCGGAAAGTTGGTCGCTGACGAAGGTGCAGTAGTCAACTTCCAGAAACTCCTCGAGCACGTCCGCAATGGTGGAGGTGATTTTGTCGAGCTCAGCGAAGGAGAATTTGTTGCCATCACAAGCGAGCTTCGTGCACGCTTGGAGCAGATGGAAGGCTTCCTTCACCAACGTGGTGCAGGGGTAGAATTACCGCCACTTGCAGCCATGGCATTTGCCGAACTGACCGAAGATCTTGAAGATGTAGAGGCAGACGAAGCGTGGGAAGAGAACATCTCTCGGATCACGAAGACAGAAGAATTCGACCCAGCTATTCCAGTTGACCTTCAGGCCGAACTGCGTGATTATCAGGTAACTGGTTACCGCTGGTTACGTCGATTGGCAGAGTGGGGTGTAGGTGGTTGTTTGGCCGATGACATGGGTCTTGGTAAGACCGTCCAGGCCTTGGCATTACTTATTGCACGTCAATCTCGCGGACCTGCACTCGTGATCGCACCTGCAAGTGTGACGCGTAACTGGTATGCAGAGGCAAAGCGTTTTGCGCCAACCTTGACTCCAAAGCTTCTTGTGACGAGCGCCGACATCGGTGTGCTCGAATCATTGGAAGCCGGCGATCTATGCATGATCAGTTACGGACTCCTCACGTTTGTAGAGGAGCAATTGCTCAGCAGTAGTTTTGCGACCATTGTATTGGATGAGGCGCAAGCCATCAAAAATCCGGCAACCAAACGTGCGAAGCTCATCTTCCAGTTGGATGCTGAGATGCGACTAGCTACTACCGGTACACCTATCGAGAATCACCTTGGTGAGCTTTGGAGTTTGTTCCGATTCATCAACCCAGGACTACTCGGCAGCCGTCGTGCATTCAATGAGAAGTATGCAGGTCCAATCCGTCGTGAGAACGATGAGGTTAGATCTGAGTCTCTTCGAAACTTGGTGCGCCCGTTCATTTTGCGTCGTCGAAAAGAAGAAGTACTCAAGGAGCTTCCGCCAAAAACAGAAGTCAACTTGGCCGTTGAGCTCAGTGAGCCAGAACGCGCTATGTACGAGGCTATTCGCCGCGAAGCTGTCGACGAAATTGAGAACGCAAATGCGCAAGCGCAGCGCTTTATGGTACTCAAGCAATTGACGCGTTTGCGTCAGGCGGCTTGTCACCCGAAACTCGTCCGCAAGTCAAGTACGCTCTCTAGTGCGAAGCTTGAATTGGTAGCTAGTACGGTTTCAGAATTGGTAGAAACAGGTCACCAGGCTTTGATCTTTAGTCAGTTTGTGCAGCACTTGAAGCTCGTCGAAGAGTGGGTGAAAACAGCTGGTCTTAAGTATTGCTACCTCGATGGAAGTACGCCAGGTGGTAAGCGTCAGAAGCAAGTAGAGTCGTTCCAAGCAGGTGAGGCCGATGTCTTCCTCATTAGCCTCAAGGCAGGTGGTACAGGACTCAACCTTACTGCAGCAGATTACGTGTTGCACCTCGATCCGTGGTGGAACCCTGCTGCAGAGGACCAAGCATCTGACCGTGCGCACCGTATCGGTCAAGAGCGTCCGGTAACCGTCTATCGTTTCGTGAGTACAGGAACCATCGAGGAATCAATTCTCGCCCTGCACGCCGAGAAGCGCGACCTCGCCGATCAGATTTTGAGTGGTACCGATGTCGGTGGTAGCTTGAGTGTGACGGAGGTTGTTGACTTGCTGAAGAGTGGAGAGTAGCGGAGCTACTCACTACTATTCTTGACCGTCCTGCGGATTGATAGTCTTGCGGATTGCCAATCCGCAGGACTACCTTTCTCCCATGCGTCCATACATACTTGCAGAAGCGAACTACAAAGACATTAAAGCCGCAAAGATTGACTTAGCGGTATTGCCTTGGGGAGCTACTGAAGCGCATAATTATCATTTGCCTTACGGTACTGATGTTTACGAGTCGGCATACCTCAGCGCTGAATGTGCTAAGCAATGCCATACTGCCGGAGGACGTGTCATGGTGCTACCTGGTATTCCATTTGGTGTGAATACAGGCCAGGCCGATGTTCCTTTTAACATCAACATGAATCCTTCGACGCAGCTTGCGATTCTCGATGATGTCGCAGCAACGTTGGTGCGTCATGGTGTGCCCAAGCTGATGATCTTCAACAGTCATGGGGGCAATAATTTTAAGCCACTCGTACGTGAATTGGGCCTGCGCTATCCAAGCCTGTTTATCTGCTTTGTCAACTGGTTTCAGTCTGTCGACAAAACCCAGTTCTTTGAGCATTCAGGCGATCATGCTGATGAGATGGAAACGAGTGTTATGCTGTATTTACGTCCAGATTTAATCACCGTTCCTCGTGAAGAATGGGGTGATGGCGCGGCCAAAACATGGAAAGTAAAAGGATTTCAGGAGCCGTGGGCATGGGCCGAGCGTCAGTGGACTAAAGTGACTGCAGATACTGGGATAGGCGATCCGCGCGCCTCGACAGCGGAGAAAGGTGAGGCCTATTTTAAAGCGGTCACAAAGAAGGTTGGTGCCTTTATGCTCGAGGTGTGTGAAATGGATAAGGAGAATCCGTATGTCTAGTCCTGCGAATTGGCAATCCGCAGGACGGTAACACAAATTGTGTTACATTTGCGCCAGCAAGACCCACCACAGGCAAGCACGACGTCAATTATATAAAATGACGCCTTTTGCCCTTGCGCCCCTTTCAAGTTCGGCAGCGCGACGCACCTTAGTGCCCGTGTCTGAGCCTTCTTCATCTCATCCTTCTTCTGCCCTCGCTTTGCGAGGGGCTAGGGACAAAACCCATCGTGTGGATTCTACCATTGAGTCTAATCCCCAGGCGGAGTTAGCGTTTCGTTTTATCACAGAAACCAATCAGCATGTCTTCCTGACCGGAAGGGCTGGAACGGGTAAGACTACCTTCCTACACCGCATACGTGAGGAATGCATGAAGCAACTTGTCGTTGTCGCACCAACTGGTGTCGCAGCGATCAATGCCAAGGGGGTGACGATCCACTCGATGTTTCAGCTGCCGTTTGGAAATATCATGCCCGACCAGCATACGAAGCTGCTCGGTCAACGCCAACTTAGCAAGGAAAAGCAGCGTGTACTGCAAAGTTTGGATCTGCTTATTATCGATGAGATCAGCATGGTGCGCGCAGATGTGCTCGATGCGATCAACTGGACGCTGAGGCGTTATCGAAACCCTCGAAAACCGTTTGGTGGAGTGCAGCTTCTCATGATCGGAGACTTGCATCAATTGCCACCTGTCGTTAGAGATCAGGATGTTCACGTGATGCGTCAGCACTATGCAACGCCTTATTTTTTCAGCTGCTTAGCCTTGAAGCAAGCAGGTGTCCAAACGATTGAACTCCTCAAAATCTATCGCCAACGCGATGATGTATTTGTGAAGTTGCTCAATGAGGTTCGTGAAAACAGGATGACGCCTGAAGTATTGGCGCAGCTCAATTCACGCTTTCGCGAAAACATCAAACCTGGTGAAGATGCGGGTGTCATTACGTTGACTTCACACCGGAATTCGGCAACTCAACTCAACAGTGAGCGCCTCTCTTCATTGATCACTAAAACGCATACGTTCAAGGCGAAAGTGAATGGGAAGTTTCCCGAGCATGCATATCCGACAGAAGCCAAGCTTGAGCTGAAAGTTGGTGCGCAAGTCATGTTCGTGAAGAATGACCCGCCACCGGAACGAGCCTATTTCAATGGCAAAATTGGTGTCATCGAGAAGATTGATTCTGAAGGCAACGTACATGTGTACTGCGAGGGTGATGCCTTTCCGATCAAAGTGGGCGTCGTTGCGTGGGAGAACAAAAAATACAAGGTCGACGAGAAGACCAAAGAAGTTGACGAAGCGCTAGAGGGTAGCTTCAATCAAGTGCCTTTGCGACTTGCTTGGGCCATCACGATTCACAAGAGCCAAGGACTTACTTTCGATAAGGTGATCATTGACGCTCAGTCTGCGTTTGCGCATGGCCAAGTGTATGTAGCGTTGAGTCGTTGCCGAACCTTCGAAGGAATCCAGCTGCTTTCGGAGATAAAGGGTAGAAGTGTTCGTACTGATAGCGATGTAAATAGCTACACGCAAGCCAATCAAGACAACCCTCCGACAGAGACTCAATTAGATACCGCTCGGTTGACGTATCACAAGCAACTCGTCCGCGATGCGTTTGATCTCAACGCGTTGTTGCGTGAATTACACGAACTACTCCGCTACTACATTGAGAACGAGAAGACTTTTGCAAGTCCTACAGTTCAGCTGTTTGAAGACTTAGTCGCAGAAACTGAAGTGTCGATTTTTCAGCACTCAAAGAACTTCCTTCCCTTCTTGATGGAGATTCAAAACGATCAAGATTTTACGGAAGATTTGGTGCCCGTTAATGAACGCACGACCGCCGCTGCGACATACTTCATCGTGAAGCTTGAAAACCAATTGAAGGCTGGTCTGAATAAGATCAGTTTCGCGACTGACAATCAGAGTACCAAAACGAGAGCGACGTCACACCGCAAGGATATCGACAAGTTTATTCGTGTTGCGCTTTCAGGATTAGCCTACTGTAAGCAGGATTTTGATCCTAAACAGTATGTCCGGAGCCGGGCGAAGGCCATGTTAGGAGAAGCGGATTTCACTGTTTCTTCAACTAGCAGTTCATCGGGAAGTGTCAAGGACCTGCCGGTGAGTGATTACCCAGAGTTGTATAAGTCGCTTCATGTTTGGCGCAAGCAACGCGCACTAGACGACGAGCTTCCGACGGCTTCAAAGGTGACTTCAATTCGAGCGTTGATCGAGATGAGTAATGACTTGCCTATCACGCTCGATGGCTTGAAAAAGGTGAAAGGAGTCGGCAAGCAAACCCTAGCTAAATTCGGAGAGGATATCCTGAAAATCGTACAGGCTTATTGCACGAAGTATTCTTTAGAAGGCGACATCGCGATCAAGAATGGAAAAGGAAAGGCTAAGCCTCCAGTTATTGAGGGCGTCGGTCGAACTACCGAAACCAAGCAGGAGAGCTACAACCTCTTCAAGTCAGGAATGTCTCTTGCTAAAGTTGCTGAAGAGCGTGGCTTAAAAGAGACCACCATCGTTAGTCATCTTGCTCACTTTGTGGTGAAGGGTGATGTTCCTGTGTCAGATTTTCTAAGTCCCACCGCGATCGATGAAATCTCCTCTGCTGTTGAGCAAACAACAGATGTTGAATCAGAGAGCGGGCATGGTCGACTCAACGCGATGTTCCAACTGCTCGATGGGAAGTATGGTTATGGATACCTACGGATGGTACTCTATAGTCAGCCTAACGAATAGCTCTGTGGTCCGACCGCACAACGGTCGGACCACAGGATACTAGTGGCATACTAGCTTATACAGCTCTTACAACTTCTTCAACTACCTTCTTTGCACTTCCGGCGAAGTACTTGTCGTCAATTTGCATGACCGGTCGTTTCAGGAACGTGTAGTGCTCGAGGATCAACGCCTTGTAGTCTTCTTCGGTGAGCGTCTGATTCTTAAGGTCACGCTGACGATAAAGGATAGCGCGACGCGAGAAGATATCTTCATAACTGCCTGCTGAAGCTGCCATTGCGTCTACTTCCGCTCCTGTGAGTGGTTCCGATTTAATGTCACGAACAGTCCATTCTCCTACTTGCTCTACCGTTTTTAAAACGCGTTGGCAGGTACTGCAAGAAGGAAGGAGATAGATGGTATTCATGGCGGAAAGGTATTGCACGCGCATGGAATTACAGCGCTTCTATGGACAGCTGTTTCCGAGAATTTCGTCGTCTGTAATCTCGATGAGTAAGAGATTATTGTACTAATACTCGTTTGGAATATCAAAGGTGACGACCTTTTTGGTTTCCATTTCTTCGTCAAACCGATCATTAGAATCCCCTTACTGCGCTCTGTAACGCATCAATCTTATCAGTCCACTAGATGGTCGACGTACCAACCTGACGTTTTGCGGAAGCAGAAGTACCCGAATACTTGACCGAGCCGTCAGGAATATCTTAGAAAAGCGTCTCTGAAATTTTCGACCTCTACCATTCTATAACGCAAGCAAACGGTGAATTCATGGCGAAATTTTTGTGGTTTATAGCGTAAGGCAAATCAAAAGTAAGTCTAACAGGAATTTGCCGAACATTCAATTTAATTTACATTTAGGCATATGAAGAGCTCCAACACAATCACAAAAGCACCAGTCCGAATAAAGAAAAGCGACCTCGAGCGCATCGATCTAGACATCTACGATAGTTCCGCAGATGCATCCATGTCTGTTGCAGAAAGAATAGCAGAGATTATTCGAGATAAAGCTGCAAAGGGTGAGCAATGCGTACTAGGACTAGCTACGGGGTCAACGCCTGTCAGTGTCTATGAGCACTTGGTGCGTATGCACCAAGAAGAAGGTTTGAGTTTTAAAAACGTAGTAACCTTCAACCTAGATGAGTATTATCCTGTAGATCCAAGAGAGCTTCAAAGCTATGTGCGGTTTATGCGTGAGCATCTGTTTGATCGCGTTGATATTCCTACCGACCAGTGGAACGTACCAGACGGCACTATTCCGCGTAATGAAGTTGACGCGTACTGTGTCGCTTACGAGCAGCGCATCAAGGATGCAGGAGGAATTGATCTTCAACTCCTTGGAATTGGACGAACAGGACACATTGGCTTCAACGAGCCAGGCTCAGGCCGTAGTAGTCGAACGCGTCTTATTTCGCTAGATCACATTACGATCACCGACGCAGCGAGCGATTTCTTCGGCGAAGAGAACGTTCCCCGAAAGGCAATCACGATGGGCGTTGGATCGATTCTCGATGCACGTGAATTAGTTCTCATGGCATGGGGCGAGGGTAAAGCTCCAATCGTAAAGGAAGCAGTCGAAGGTCCACTAACAGATAGTATTCCAGCGACTTACCTCCAAGAGCATAATAACGTCAAAGTGATACTCGACGAAGCTTCTTCAGCGAAGTTGACTCGTATCGATATTCCTTGGACGATTCAAACGGTGAAGTGGACCAAAGAGATCACTCATAAGGCAGTTCTTTGGTTGAGTCGAATTGTCGAATTACCACTCCTCAAACTTACCAATCGCCATTATGCAGAGCATGGAATGGGTGACCTTCTTGCGCTAGAGGAAGGCGGAGCATACGATATCAACCTTCGCATTTTCGGAGATATCCAGAAGACGATCACAGGTTGGCCGGGAGGCAAGCCAAACTCAGACAAGAATCGATTTCCAGAACGTCCTCAGCCTGAGAAGAAACGCGTCATCATCTTTAGTCCGCACCCAGACGACGATGTGATCTCGATGGGAGGTACGTTTATCCGACTCGTTGATCAGGGCCATGAAGTCCATGTTGCCTATCAGACCTCCGGTAACATTGCAGTATTCGATGAAGACGTTGTTCGCTTCGCTGATTTTGCGGCTGACTATACCGAAGCTTTTGACCTTGCAGGTGCTCGTACAGCCGATCTATTGTCAGGAGTGCGTGAGGCGATTGCCAATAAAATACCAGGAGAGGTGGACTCTCCTTCTGTTCAGTCTATAAAAGGGTTGATTCGACGTGGAGAGGCAAAAGCAGCTTGTCGATACGTCGGGATTCCTGATGATAGAATGCACTTTCAGGACCTTCCGTTTTATGAAACGGGTAAGGTTCGCAAGTCTCCACTAGGTCCAATGGATATCCAAATTACAGTCGACCTGCTAAACAAAGTCAAGCCGCACCAAGTATTTGCTGCAGGCGACCTTTCAGATCCACACGGCACGCACCGTACCTGTCTGAATGCTGTCTTTCAGGCAATGGAGGTTTGTAAAAAAGAATCTTGGAGTGATGACTGCTGGATGTGGCTCTACCGAGGTGCATGGCAAGAGTGGGCACTTCATGAGACGGACATGGCTGTCCCGATCAGCCCAGACGAATTACTGCGTAAGCGTCGCGCGATCTTCAAGCACCAGAGCCAGAAGGACCGTCCGCTGTTCCCTGGACATGATGCACGCGAGTTTTGGCAACGCGCAGAGCAACGCAACCGAGCTACAGCAAAAGCATACGATGATCTAGGAATGGCTGAGTACGAAGCGATTGAAGCGTTTCGTAGGTGGCACTTCTAGTGCGCTTTCTGCCGAAAGACAACGGCTAGAGGTATAGCAGCTGAACTGTCAGTTCGCAGAAATAAGAGCAGTTGATGGTCTTATTTTTATGGACCTATCACATTTAATATCAAAGGATGAACTGACAGTTCGCCGTGCTCATGGATGTGGCCTGTAATCCTTACGAGCCCGTACTTCCAAAGCCTCCAGCTCCGCGATCACTTGTCTCAAGTGTCTCGACTTCGTTCCATTCGATATGGCCATGCTTGGCTAGGATGAGCTGGGCAACACGTTCGCCGGGTGCAATTTCTTGCGCTTCGGTAGAGAGGTTGATCATCGGTACGCGAAGCTCTCCTCGGTAATCCGAATCGATGGTGCCAACAGCATTCACGCAGGTGAGACCACGCTTAATGGATAGGCCTGAGCGCGGACGGATCTGCCCCTCGTATCCATATGGTAGTTCAATGAAAAGTCCCGTTGGAATTAAGCGGCGCTCCATCGGTTGCATGGTGATCGCTTCCTCTAGGTTTGCGCGTAGATCCATGCCTGCACTTCCCTTTGTTTGATACTGTGGAAGAGGATGTACTGACTTGTTGACGATTTTCACATTGGTGCTCATGGGGGAAAGGTAAGTGACTAGCTCTTTTTATTCGGGGGACGGGGTCCAGCCTCGGCCCGAGAGGCCGGCGGACCCCGTCCCCCGAATAAAAAGAGCTCCTACTCCGGATCCAATACCCATTCATTCCTTCCCCAGTAATACCAATCCACCTTCGTCAAATCGACATCACTGGCGAACAATGGAGCAGGCCCTTTGCCATTGAGGTAGACGCGGCTCGTCGTCACATAAAGCTCAAATTCTTCCCAGCCTTTTGCTGCATAGTGCGCTTTTAGTCTTTGCGTGAACTGGTACAAGAAATCTGGTTTTGCTGCTAGTTGGCGCCGCTGCTTAGGTGTAAGAAAGGCTTTAAGGTCAACTGTTTCGCGTTTGTCAGATTGTGGGTTGACCGCTTCAAGTCTGATGAATCCACCTTTCGCCCTGAGCATCATTCTCCAACTAAGCCGGTGACCTTCTTCGCGCCAATTAACATCGCCTGGAATGAAGTGGTGACGAAGTGGAAGTGAAAGTTGTACGATGAAGTAGAGTAGCAGCGCAGTAGTTGCAAGCGAGCTCAACGGGGCAAGTTTTCCGTCTCGGGATCCTCGGGGTACGGCGGGACCTTCGCTCCCGCTATGCGAGGATCTGAGGACAAAACCTTTCTTAAGGTTTCCCTCTCCTGATTTCGGAATTCGAAACAAGCGCTCTATGTAGTCAGGCGCATAGAAAAAGACCGTAAATGCCAATACGAGATACGGGAAGATGCCAATCTGAAAGACAGCTGAATTGAAGAGGTTAAAGGCAATGAGTCCTATAAAAGCCAAATTGCGCGTAGGCTTCCACCAAAGCAATGGAATGATCAATCCGTCGAAAGCAATTGCCGTATAGGTGATGAACCACTGGAACCAATCGATTTGAAGCAGTGGTCCGATCAGCCAAAGACTTGCCTTGCCTCCAAAGCTTTGTGAGATAAAGTCTCCCTCTAGCCATCCTGGGTAGAACTTGGCTAAAGCGCCAAAGGTGAAGACGATCAACAATTGGGTTTTGGCGAAAGCTGTAATCCAGTACTGATGAACCATCGAGGTGATTCCCGTGCGAGCCGAATCCAAGGAAAAACGGAGGTTAGCCGGTAAAACCACCATCCACCAACATAGCAAAACGGCTAAATAGTAGTGGTTGTTATAGCTCGTTTTCTGCATGAAATACGCGCCTGACCAAAGCAGCGCCAACGCAATCGTGCTCCATCGGTATCGCCAGCCTAATGCGACAGCCAAGGCTGCAAGGCCCATCACGAAAAAGTAACCGTACATGCCGTATCCGGGGAGTGGTTGCAACCACTCGAAGCCCATAAACGAGAAGGTGAACTCGGGCTCGATTAGGTTCTTGTGAACCCAACCTGTCAGCATGGCTCCCCAGCTTTCAGCGAGCATGAGTATACCGAAACAGATGCGCCACACGACGAGTGGAGCATTGTTGGTAGGCTTGGATAGAAAATCTATGAGTGTTTGCAAATGTCGAGGGGTAGATAGCGTCTCATTGAACGAGTAATGAGATTACAAAAATACTTCATGGCTATTTGATTGATTGTTGTTCCTTCACTCTTAGAAAACATGTACTGCTATGCGTCTTCAATACCTCCTACTTCCAGCTTTTGCACTTTTCATCTTTGCTTGCGGTGGTAAGCAGGCCGAAGTAGAATCAGAAGTCATTCCTGCGCCCGATACTGCTTCTGAAGCAGACGGTTGGGAGGTGCTTTTCGACGGCGCTAACCTAGATGCTTGGCACAAATACGGTGGTGATGATGTTGGTGAAGCGTGGACGATCAAGGATGGGATGTTGCACCTAGACGCAAGTAAGAAAGACGATAACGGCGCAATCATTGGCGGCGGTGACATTGTTACCGACGAAGTTTACAACGACTACGAACTTGAGCTTGAGTGGAAGATCGGCCCTTGTGGTAATAGCGGTATCATCTACAACATCGTAGAGACCGAAAAGAACGATTACATGTGGCTCACTGGACCTGAAATGCAGGTACTAGACCCGTGTCATCCTGATGGGAAGATTTACAAGCACCGTGCTGGTGATCTATACGATATGATCGCAGCGGATAGTACAGCTGTCAATGCTGCTGGCGAGTGGAACAAGATCCGTCTCGTGGTGACTAAGGATAAAGTCGAGCACTGGATGAACGGTCAAAAAGTAGTGGAGTACACTCCTCAAGGTGCTTCCTGGACGGAAATGATCAGCAAGTCGAAGTTCAAAGACTTCCCTGATTTCGGTAAGTCTACTTCTGGTTTGATCGGACTACAAGATCACAGTGATCCAGTATGGTACAGGAATATTCGAATTCGGGAATTGTAGAGTAAATCCCGCATCTCACGTTACTGCTTCACAAAATTTGTAAAGGCCACGCCGCCTTCACCATCTTCTCTGCGCAGGAAAGCGGTATATATCCCAGGCGTTAGCCCGCTGATGACCTCCTCGGAAAAGTTGATTTGCTCTTGGCCGAGTGTAAGCTGATTTTGTACTACCATTTGTCCAGTGCTCCTTTGGAATATAGTTACTGTACTAAGTTTTTGACGCCATAATTCTGGGATGTCTATCGTAAATCTATTCGTACAGGGGTTTGGGTATGCAGATACCTGCACTTTAGACAATGGCTCGCGTACGCTCGAAACTTGCGGATGGTAAATGGAATCAACGACTTGGATGAAGTAACCGTATCGATGCGCCCCTGAGCCAGGAGGCCCTCCGAAAAGTTCATAGGAAGCAGGCGCAAAGTTAATTAGGCCATAGTAAGCTTCAGGATAAGACCCTAATGAAGAGTCTAATCCAATTACATAACTAAGGTTGAGAAAGGAACTGGGAGAGATGCTTGGATGGGAGCTTTCGTTTCCCCTATAATATATGTAGTCGTTATTTCCTGTACCATCTATTTGGCTGGAGTCAATTCGACCGCTATTCCAATTAACTATTTCAGTGATACCAGGCTCACGTGGTAACTCTGCATATATTTTGTCGTCTATAATTTCAGTAAGTTCCGGATGGAAATAGACACGGAACAAATACCTGATTTCTGCATTGTCACCAACGTAATCAATGAGAATGTTGCGATAAGTACTATCGAGTGCTTCAGGAGGCAGTTCTGATTCATCGACGACCGTCCAAGGGAGGCCTTGCGTCATGTGGTGGGCGGGGACTTGGGCGCAAACAGGTTGAGAAAGGAATGCAATCTGTGCGATGAAGGCCACTAAAAAATGTAGAAATTCTTTCATATAACTAACCCGTTGCACGGTTGACTTTGGTTAAAGTTTTTGCTTAAACAGGTCACGCAATCAGCTGTAAACTAGTATTTTAAAGGTACTAAACATCAAATACAGCTACGACGTCATGCATGACCTACCTGCAATTTACAAGCACTTTTTTGATATTGTCACCTGCGTCGCAGAAGATTATTTTGATGAGAAAGGTAATTCTCG